>JAFWWC010000011.1 GCA_017518105.1 Selenomonadaceae bacterium | reverse complement strand
CTCGCCAAGTGATTGCTATCGTCCTGAGCCATGATCAAACTCTCCATTAAATCTAGAGTTCTTTCTGACTCTCTAAAATTGCGTTTCCGCACATTTAGCATTTGCACTGTTCAGTTTTCAAGGAGCCTCGTGAATCAAGCTTGCTTAATATACACCCCATTCCTCCCTTTGTCAATACCCCAACCTAAAAATTTTTTTGAATCTTTTTGGGTTGTCAAAGATATGTTACAAAAAATTTGGAAAGAACCTGTCTAGGAGATTTGAAATCTAAAGGTCTCATAGGAAAGTTCTTTGAAAATAAAAAGGTCGAATGTTCCTCGAAGGTTCCAAGGTAGCTAATTCGTAGTCCTACAGTTTCGGAACATTTTTACTTAAATAGCGTTTCAGAAATTGGCTCCTTGACATTGAATTTTCTCCGTCATATTATCGGCGAAGACTTTATTTAGGGGAAGTTTTTATGCAAGCTCAAGACAATAGCGCAGTCAAAGATTTAACGGTCGGAGAGCCTGCGCGATTAATTTTTTACTTCACGCTACCACTTCTGGCGGGCAATGTCTTCCAGCAACTGTTCGGCTTCGTTGATACTCTGATTGTCGGAAGATTCTTAGGCGTTGAGGCATTGGCGGCAGTCGGGTGCACGGGTCCTTTGATGTTCTTAATGCTCGGCTTTATCAGCGGCATGACAAGCGGCTTTTCAATCTGCACGGGGCAAAGTTTCGGCGCAAAGGACTTCGACGGCGTGAGAAGGTCTGCGGCAATCTGTATCGCGCTATCGTTTGCGGCGTCGCTTGTCCTTACGATTATCGGCGTAGCGGGCTGCCGTGAATTATTAATCGCAATGGACACCCCGCCCGAAATCCTCGACGGCGCGTATTCGTTTATCTCAATCGTTTATGGCGGCGTCGTGATGTTCGTCTTCCTGCAAATGCTCACGAATCTAATCCGCGCCCTCGGCGATAGCAAAATGCCAACCGTCATTCAAGCGACGACCCTTTGCATAAATATCTTGCTCGAACCAGTTGCAATCATCGGTCTCGGCTTAGGTATCCCCGGCTCGGCGGGCGCGACGATTGTCGCCCTCACGCTCGGTAATATCCTCTGCATTATCTACATTAAAAGACGCGTTCCCTATCTGCACGTTCGCCGCGAAGATTTCTCCTTCGACAAAGAATTTTTATTGGAACATGTGCGAATCGGTCTGCCAATGGGCTTTCAATCGTCAATCATCGCTATCGGCGCGGTCGTCTTGCAAGTGGCTTTGAACGGACTGGGGAGCGTAGCAGTTGCGGCGTTCGCGGCGGCTCATCGCGTCGACGGAATTGCGATTATGCCTATGATGTCCTTCGGCATCGCTATGGCGGCTTACACAGCTCAAAATTTCGGCGCAAAACAATTCGGGCGTATCGTCAGCGGCGTCAAGAAATGTATCCTGATGTCGTGCTCGTTCAGCGTGATGGTTGCCCTGTTCAATATCTACCTCGGCGCGGAGATTATCGAACTGTTCGTGGGCGTCGAGGCTGTGCAGGTCATCGAGTACGGGCGACTGTTCCTAATCGTCACGAGCATTTTTTACTGGTCGTTGGCACTGCTATTTATCTTCCGGTTCACGTTGCAGGGCTTGGGGCAAAGTTTGGTTCCGACGATTGCGGGCGTCATCGAATTATTTATGCGGATAGCCGCCGCCTTGTTCCTAGTCGATTGGCTCGGTTACTTGGGCGCGTGCGTGGCGGCTCCTATGGCGTGGATTGGTGCCCTGATACCTTTGGCGGTCGCCTTCTTCTTGACTGCTAGAAAATTAACCCGCTGACATAAAGCAAAAACCCCGTCGAGAGTTCGGCGGGATTTTTTATTTGCCACAAACCGCAAGCAGTAATGGCTCTGCGCAATTTTGCACTGGCTGGAGCAGATTGTTTCCCGGAGGTTTCAATTGTTTCAATACCGCAAGCAGTACTGGCTCTGCGCGATTGAAGATTGATTGGTTGACGTTCGCTGTTCCGGTTATCGTTTCAATACCGCAAGCAGTAATGGCTCTGCGCAAGTCTCCGTCCAATCACTTTCCTTATCAAAGAACATTTGCCGCCAAACTTATACCACAGCCCCCGCCGTATTGCAAATAAAATTTCGCTAGCGGTTTAGGCACTCGGAAAATTTCTTGACGCGCTCGACAATCACATCACGCGAATTTTTGTCGCCGTACTCGCGATAAGTCTTCGGGCTGAATCATTCGCTTGTTTAGCAAGTTCAAAACGAACTTGTCGATGATTGGCTGACGGAAGAACTCCATTAGGTCGAAGATTAACGAATCCTTCCTGCCGTCGTTGGCGTGAAAAAATCCAATGCGGGCGTCCATGCCGGCAAGGGCGACGGCAATCCGAACCTCGCGTCCAAGGAAGGCATAGCCATAATTCAGCAGAGAATTCACAGGGGCTTTGGCGGGGTGCTGTGAACGCTCTTTCCTCTTCCAACGGCTTTGGTCTAGTAGCTCGGTGAACGTCGCGAAGTAATACTTTGACGCAATGCCCTCGACGCCGCGAATCTCCTCCAGCGTCTTGACGGCGGACAACTTGTCGGCGGTCTGCTTTAGCTTCTTAGTCGTCCGCTCCAACTTCTCGGCGTCAACTGATTTCTCGTAGCGTTTGAGCAGGGCGCGTTGATTGGAAATTTTCTCGGCGATGATTTCTTTGGACAAGTCCAGTTGCTTGCCCATGTCGCGGAAGATTTCAAGCTGACGGAGGAGCCGCGTTGCCGATTGTTTCTCGTGGACGAAATGCCCGATAATTTTCCCGCGCCCGTCAATGTAAAAGATTGGGATGCGTTGCTCCATGAGTTCAAAGATATTACGTGCGCAGGAGCCTTCCGACAAAAGATAAAGTACGCCCAAAATGATTCACCTCACACGACGAGAAATTTTTTCTCTTCTTCCAGCGGCTTAGTCGATAGCCGCAAATTTTTTTCGCAGGATTTGCACAGCGGCACCATTAAGACGGAGCTACCTTCGGTTTCGGCGGCGATTGCCAGTAAATCTTTCCAGACCAGAGCCGCCCGCTCCTTTTCTAGCCGACAAAATCTATTTGAAAAAAGCTCGTCGTGGTGGCATAATGCAAAGTCGAGACCGGCTATGAAAAGTAAAGAGAATGAAGCCGGAACATAAGGTTTATTATCACGAAGGACGGCGAAAATTTTGGCAAGCATCTTGTGGCAGACATGCCCGATAGCAGTTAAATGCCCTTTTCCTTCAGAACGTTTCTTCTGATAAAAGAGACTGACAGCCTCAAGCTGTCGGCGAATTTCAAAGTTCACTTAGGGCTTGAATATTTTCGGGCGCAACTTTCATAATAACGCCCGAAACGAATGACTTCAGCGACGATTAGCGCGTCTTGAGTGTCGTTCTTGGTCTGGCGGATAAACGCTCAAGGCGTCGGACTGTAGCGGATTAATTACGTGAACCGTTTGCCCGGCTTGACGCAGGTGAGCGTAGAGCGGCAACCAGTAATGCCCTGTTGCTTCCATGCCGAATTCGGCAGACGCGTCGAGTTTCCTAACTGCGTCCATGAGTTTTAGAAAACCTGAGTGAGAGTTGGCAAAACGAATTCGCTTGACGATAACTTTGCCGCTTGAATCAATGATAGCAGCTTCATGAAAACGTTTGGTAATATCAATACCGACTATGTACATTAAAAACACCCTTTCGGACACTCTGACTTTTGCGGCTCAAAACCTGTTTGGCGATGAGAAGACAGAACTTCAGCCGGCTCATTATTGGAAATCCGCAAAACAGAGTCTTCACTCTAAATTAAGTGGACAGAGCCACAAGGAGGTTGAAAGAAGAAACCTGTCCGCTTGGATTTTAGCAAAACCCTTTCGGG
>JAFWWC010000010.1 GCA_017518105.1 Selenomonadaceae bacterium | reverse complement strand
CCCGAAAGGGTTTTGCTAAAATCCAAGCGGACAGGTTTCTTCTTTCAACCTCCTTGTGGCTCTGTCCACTTAATTTAGAGTGAAGACTCTGTTTTGCGGATTTCCAATAATGAGCCGGCTGAAGTTCTGTCTTCTCATCGCTAAACCGGTTTTGAGCCGCAACAATCAGAGCGTCCGAAAGGGTGTTATTTATGTACATAGTCGGTATTGACATTGCCAAACGTTTTCACGAAGCTACTATCATCGACAAGGCTGGTAAAGTCATCGTCAAGCGAATTCGTTTTGCCAATTCTCACGCCGGTTTTCTCAAGCTCATGGACGCGGTAAGAAAACTCGACGCGCCCGCCGAATTCGGCATGGAAGCAACAGGGCATTACTGGTTGCTGCTCTACGCTCACCTGCGTCAAGCCGGGCAAACGGTTCACGTAATTAATCCGCTACAGTCCGACGCCTTGCGCGTTTATCCGTCAGACCAAGAACGACACCCAAGACGCGCTTATCGTCGCTGAAGTCATTCGTTTCGGGCGTTACTGTGAAAGTTGCGCCCGAAAATATTCAAGCCCTAAGTGAACTTTGAAATTCGCCGACAGCTTGAGGCTGTCAGTCTCTTTTATCAGAAGAAACGTTCGGAAGGAAAAGACCATTTGACTGCCGTTGGGCATGTCTGCTATAAAATGCTTGCCAAAATTTTCGCCGTCCTTTGTGATAATAAACCTTATGTTCCAGCTTCATTCTCTTGACTTTTCATAGCTGGTCTCAAGGATTAAAGATAAACAAATCGAAGCTTGTGACCGGTCGTCATGGACGACGGCCGCCCCGCGTTTGAAACATGGATGTTTCATAGCGGGGACACGCCCCTGCGAGGCGAATTTCTTTGCTACTTTCTTTCTTCGCTGAAAGAAAGTAGATTCATATGTCAAGATAGTAATGCGTCGAGAGTTCCACAAGCTCATCGGCAACGAGCGAATAGAATCCCGCGTATGATAAGTTCTCCGCCCGCGCCGAGAAAGTGTAGTGCCCCACAGCCCATGCCGCGACTTGTTCAGTCTCCGAAATCTTAGCTACGTAAATCGTCGTGCCAGTCGTAGTATCCACACGCCATTTGACGCCCGTCACGCCGCTTATATCTTGAGGCTCCTCGCCGTCTTTGCGCTTATAAGTCCTAACCGTCAAAGAAACCGTCGGCTCCCAGCGTCTACCATAGCGGACTTCTACGATTCCTTGCCCTGCATAAAGAGAAGTTATCTCGTAGCCCGATTTGCGCGGCATATACAGCGGGATAAAGTGTACGGCGCGGGCGACTTCAGCAAAGTTCGCGTAAAGCATTTTCTGATTGGCAAAGGGGACTGTCTCTGCTGGCGACGAAGGCGGCGTTAATGGCGACTTTGGAGGCGCGGCGGGCGGCGTCGTTATCGGTTGCGGTATCGATTTAGTCTCGGCGACGGGTTGCGGCTCTGGTTTAGTCTCGACGACGGATTGCGGCTCTGGTTTAGTCTCGGCGACGGATTGCGGCTCTGGTTTGGTCTCGACGACGGGTTGCGGCTCCGGTTTGGTCTCGACGACTGGTCGCGGCGTCGGTTCAGTCGGCGCAATCTCAATCGGCGAACTGTCCTTGCGTTTATCCGTCTTTTTATTCGCGCTGTCCTTTAGCTTCTGTTCGTTAGCCTTTTCTTTTTCCTTGCGCGCCTGCTTAAGTTTCTTTTTGCGCTCTCGTTTATCTTTATCGGTCTCCTGCGTGCGTTCGGTCGTGATTGTTTCAGTCAACGCGGGATTTATTTCGTCAAGCCGTTCGTCATCTGCGGAGCGTTCCTGTTCCGCCGCTATCAACGAAAGTTCTTTATCCTCTTCCGCCGCGAAACTCAGGCACGGCATTTGAATCGCCGCTATAATCATCAGCCAGGCGACCTTTTTCCTAAAGTTCAAAGCTTCATCACCTCGCGCCGATTATAAGACATAAAAAAATTTATCGCAACTTGAATGTTTGAATGCGCCGTGGTATTATTCCCGCGGGAGGTCGATAGAAATGGTTAAGTACGAAGTAAAGATGACTAGCATTGGTAAGGACGCACCAGCTTATCTTACGAGCAACAGCGCGTTTATCCTGATGAACGAGAAGATTCGCCCGACGCTAACTGATATGGTCGTTGAGCACACGGTCGGCGAGCTTGCGGCTGATATTGCGGTCGGCGATAAGCTCAAGGTCGGCAAGAGCGAATTTGATGTTGCTTTCGTCGGCAACGCGGTCAATCAGAACCTGCGCGAGGAAGGTCACTGCACCATAGTCGTAAACGGCGAGGCAACCATGCCCGGTCAAATCGCTGTCAAAGGTGTGCGTCCGCCGCGTCTTCGCTTCGGCAATGTGATTCAGTTCTACACCGAGGAATAATTTTCTACCTTAGCAAGCAAAAAAGCTCCCTCCAATCTGGAAGGAGCTTTTCTTTATGTTCAATCTGATACTAGCTTACAATCTGCCCAGTGCCTTTGAAAGTTGAGCTTTCAAGTTATCTCTGACGCCGTCGGGACAGGTGACTTTAACTTTGTTGCAGTTTTGGCGGAGCCAGCGGTAAAGTCCTTCGCTCTCGCCGATACGAACCGTCACGCGGAATTGATTTTCTCCGCCCTCAACGCGTCCATTCGGCGCAAGGCTTTTGATTCGATTAAATCCGAACCTCTCGACGACATTTTCTATAAAACTCTCTGGAAAGCTGAGTTTTAAATCAATCGGCGGAGCACCCTCAACGGAGCCGCTAAGGTGTCGCCTAAGGGAAAAATTCTTTTCCGATTGAAATCCTTCTTCTTGAATTTCAATGTTGCTCATCAATGCTATTTTAAAATCTTTCTGCGAACCGTCGACCCTTGCCACTAGATAAAGTTCATCATCTTTGCGAATAATGAATTCCGGCGACGCGCTGACGTTCTGCCCGTCGTTAATCGCGCTGTCTTGCCTGAGGTAAAAGTTTATCGTTTTACCTTCCACGATGGCTCGGCAAATGCTTTTAATCTTCGGCAGGCTAGGTTTCTGTCTTACATTTGGTTTATCTTCAAGTCGTATCTGCCGTTCAAAGCTATAGACAATCGAGCCGCCGTCCGTGTCAGTCGCGGATTTCAATCGGCTTAGGATTCTGTTCTTCTCCTCGATAGTCAGGCTTGCCATTTGATAGACCGCCGCGCCCAAGACCGCTACATCAGCCGTCGATAGGACATGCTCGGCGTTGTAGTAGCCAAGCTTATTGTCTTCGTGAGTCATTATCTGATAGAGACCGCTTGCCCTTATGGCTTTAACTTGCCGGTGTATCGTCAGCAAGCTCATTGGTTTATCGGCGGGTTCGTTCGGGAAAATTTTTTTCCACTCGCGCTCCACGTCGCTTTGAATTTGCTTTGCGGTCTTCGGGGCTTCGTGGGAGCTTTGCCTTAAAGATTCAACCATAAGAATGTGTTTAATGAAATTGTCCGCCATAATGTCCTCCTATTCGTTTACCAAAGAGCTGTTACTACCTTCAAATCTGATATATACCACCAAAAACTTACAAATCCTGCCGCTGAAATGTGCTACACTACGTTTGGTTAAAATTCATGATTCCTTAACCTCCTCGCTGTTCCTTGAAAACTGAAAATCATCACGCATGATACACGAAAAGCCCGCGCTGTCAAATCAGCCCGGCAAAGGGGGAATGCTTATAGGGTAGCGGTTATAGAAACTCAAGCTGAGCGGCTCTAAGCTCAAAAATACAATCCAAGGTCTTTAATAGACTTTGAAAATCGGGAGATAATCCCTAAGACGCACAAGGTAGCGGGGGGGGGGGGGGCGTCACGCGGCGTCCCCAACAGCTACGACATAAGGAGGACGACACTAATGAGAGAGTTAATTGAGAAATGGGCGGCGGCTGGCGACCCGAACGCTATGATTAAGCTGGCGGAATTTTGCATTAAGGAAGACAAGCTAGACGAGGCGAAGAAACTTCTGGCTCAGGCGGCAGAGAAAAATTATCGACCTGCGGCAATCAATCTGGCACGAATCCTTCACGAAGAAGACAATTTGCCCGAAGCGGTCACCTTCTATAAAAAGGCAGTGGAGCTAGGGGTTGTTGGTAAATTAAAGGTGAATAACAGAAGAAGCAAGTAAAACGAAATTCTCGAAGCAAAGAGCCAATTTGTCGAAGCGCGTGGCAACGTGACGGTAATTTTTAATGCGTTGAAAAAACCTTTCGACGATGTT
>JAFWWC010000009.1 GCA_017518105.1 Selenomonadaceae bacterium | reverse complement strand
CATAATTAACGGCAACATTTACACCGACAAGAGCGGCAACACGATTACCCGCGACGAATTCTGGAAAAATTTCGACGCAGAGAACGGAACGAAGATTATCCGCTAATTCATAACGCAAAACATTAAAAAAGCCCTTCGGCGCACGGTCGGAGGGTTTTTCGTTGCCAAAAATAAAAAAAGCAGGCGTCCGAAGACGTCCGCAAAAGAATTTTTATCCTGCCGCCTCTGATTTATGCTTTTGAAAGCGTTTGGGGAATTCCGCCATTAAAATTTCTTTGGTAATGCAACGCGTCCGGTATTTACGTCTCAAATAACGCATTTCTTCAAGATGCTCTTTGGTTGTGGGCGGGCAATCCTCGTCGTAAGTAATCGGGCGGTCTTTTAGGGCGGCAATTTCAGCTTTTTCTTCCTCTGTCAAAGGCGGCGGGGGATTCGGTAAAAAATAAAATACGGTCGCCATAATATTTCCTCCTATCTTCGTCGCCGGCTAACGCACCGAGATTAATCGAATACTTTCCGCACGTTCAGTATATATAACCAGCAAAATATCATCAACAATGCCAATAGCTTTCCAGCGTTCTTCGTCTTGCGAATGTTCGCCATCATATTCTTTATAACAATTCGGGTCGTTAAAAACTTTCGCCGCCGTCTTGAAGTTGATGCCGTGTTTAATCTTGTTAATTTTATTTTTGGCGTCGTCCCACTCGAAAAGCCGCCCGTCAATTGAAATATTCATAAGCCGAGATAAGCTCTTTGCTCGTCGGTTAGGGTGTCGATTTTCACGCCGATTGATTCCAATTTGATTTCGGCAATCTTTGTATTGATTTCTTCGGGCATGAGGTAAACTTTTTTCTCAAGCTTTGTGTGATTATGGAGAATGTGCGCCGCGCTGAAGAATTGAACGGCAAAGCTTAAATCCATGATTTCGGCGGGGTGACCGTCGCCCGAAGCCAGATTGACTAGCCGACCTTCTGCCAAAAGATAAATCTTGCGCCCGTCGTGCTGTAAGAATTCCTCAACGTTGTTGCGGACGACTTTGCGGCTCACGGATTGTGCTTCGAGTTGTGGAATATTAATTTCAACGTCGAAGTGTCCAGCATTAGCGAGCATTGCTCCGTTTTTCATCAGCGGATAGTGTTCTCCGGTGATAACGTCCTTGTCGCCCGTCAAAGTCAGGAAAATATCGCCGAGCGGAGCCGCCTCAACCATTGGCATGACGCGGAACCCGTCAAAGACAGCCTCAATCGCTTTAATCGGGTCAACTTCCGTTATGATGACGTTCGCGCCCAAACCTTTAGCACGCATCGCGCCGCCTTTGCCGCACCAGCCGTAGCCCGCGATAACAACCGTCTTGCCCGCGATAACCAAGTTGGTCGTGCGCATGATTCCATCCCAAGTCGATTGCCCCGTGCCGTAGCGATTATCGAACAGGAATTTGCAGTAAGCGTCGTTGGCGGCAATCATCGGGAAGGCGAGCTTGCCTTGACGTTCCAAAGCCCGAAGCCTCAATACACCCGTGGTAGTCTCTTCGGAGCCGCCGATAATCTTTTCTAAAGCGTCGCGGCGTTTGGTATGAATAAGTTCCGTGAAGTCGCCGCCGTCGTCAATGTAAATGTCGGGCGCGAAGTCCGCCGCCTTGTTCAAGTACTCGTCGTATTCTTCGGGCGTGCAGCCGTGAGTAGCAAAGACAGTTACGCCGTCTTCAGCCAGAGCCGCCGCCACGTCGTCTTGAGTGGAAAGCGGATTGGAGCCAGTTATTACCACGTCCGCGCCCGCGTGCATGAAGACTTCCGCCATGTAAGCCGTCTTCGCCTCAAGGTGCAAGGTTATCGAAATCCGCTTGCCCGCGAACGGTTTGGACTCGGAGAACTCCTTATCGATTGCCGACATCACTGGCATAAAGTTTTTTACCCATTCAATTTTGGCGTGCCCGCTCGGAGCTAATGCCATGTCCTTAACGATTGATTGCATATCAGAACCTCCTATTTAAATTGCCGCGAACAATGGTCGCGACGGCTTGCCCTCTAAGTTCGCGACCGATGAACGGCGAATGACTTCCCTTAGTGTAAAAGTTCTTCGCGTCGACTGTCCAGATAAATTCGGGGTCGATGATTGTCACATCGGCTGGTGCGTCGATTGATAACGTGCCGGCGTCCAGTCCGAAAATTTTTGCAGGCTCGGCTGTCATCTTTGAAATCAGCGTCCGAAGGTCAATCTTGCCCGTGTGATAAAGTTCCGTGAACAAGACTCCGACGCTCGTTTCAAGCCCTGGGAAGCCGCTCGGCGCGTAGATATACTCGCGGTCTTTTTCCTCTGGGGCGTGCGGTGAATGGTCAGTGACTATCGCGTCAATCGTTCCGTCTATTAAACCAGCTAAGCAAGCGTCGCAGTCGGCTTGAGTTCTAAGCGGCGGATTAATTTTCGTCGAGGCGTCGGCAGGATTAACCAAGTCTTCAGTCATCGTCAAGTGTTGGGGCGTGACTTCCGCCGTAACCTTAACGCCGCGTTTCTTAGCGTCGCGAACAATTTCAACCGCCCGCGCCGAACTGATATGGGCAATGTGGACGCGCCCGCCAGTGTACTCCGCTAACAACACGTCGCGGGCAACGGCAATATCCTCGGCGACCGTCGGGCGACCCTTTAAGCCCAACAAGGCAGACCTCTTGCCCTCGTTCATGACGCCGCCTTTAACAAGGGACGTTTCCTCCTCGTGACAAATGATAAGCTTGCCGGTGTCGTGAAGATAATCCAAGGCGTTTAGGAAAATCTTCGCGTTGTCGTCGAAGTGTCCGTCGTCGCTGAAGGCAACCGCACCCGCCGCAATCATATCGCGCATCTCGGCAAGCTCCTGCCCCTGCTGACCTTTAGTGACGGCTCCGATTATCTTTATGTTGACCAGTCCGATCTCTTCGGCACGCTTAACCATCGAACGAACCAAAGCCGCATTATCGACGACTGGGGAAGTATTCGGCATTGTCGCAACCGTCGTATAGCCGCCCGCAATCGCCGCTTTTGCTCCGCTAAGGAAGTCTTCTTTAGCCTCTTGCCCCGGCTCGCGTAGGTGTACATGCATATCAATCAAACCGGGCACGACGAGTTTACCCGTCGCGTCGAATTCAATCTGCACGGAAGATTTTATATCAGGTGCGACCGCCGCAATCTTGCCGTCGACAATCAGCACGTCCGCCACGCCGTCGAAGTCGTTAGCAGGGTCAATCACGCGTCCGCCGCGAATGACGAGCGATTGAAACTTATTTTGGAATTGCCACGTTTGATTCATAATGCCTCGCCTCCGTTCAATGTCAAGTCAAGCAACGCCATACGAATCGCCACGCCGTTTTGAACTTGCTCTTGAATCGCTGACTGTTCGCAGTAAGTGACTTCTGACGAAATCTCTAAGCCTTTGTTCTGCGGACCAGGGTGCAGGATTAACACATCGTCTTTTGCTAGGCTCAAGCGTGCGTCGTTTATGCCGAAGACCCGCGCATATTCTCTGGTTGACGGGAAAAGCCCCGCTTGCTGTCGTTCCAGTTGAATTCGCAGGACGTTAATCACGTCGGCTCCCGTTATCGCCTCGTCAAGGCTCTCATGAACTGTCACGCCGTCGAAGTCAAAGAACCTCGGCAGTAGCGTCTTCGGTCCAGCAAGGTGAACTTCAATCCCGACCTTAGTCATTGCGTAGACGTCGGAGCGGGCAACGCGGCTGTGAAGAATATCTCCGACGATAGCGACCTTGAGACTGGCGAGGCGTCCTTTGCGCTGTTCAATCGTGAATAAGTCCAGCAGTGCTTGCGAGGGGTGCGCGTGTGCTCCGTCGCCGGCATTGATTATCACGGGCTTAACTGCACGAGTCGCGAAGTCCGCCGCGCCCTCCGACTTGTGCCGCATGACGATTGCATCAACGCCCATTGCCTCTATCGTCCGTAACGTGTCGCGGAGGCTCTCGCCCTTGACGATTGAACTTGTGCCGCTGTTAATGCTAACCACGTCCGCGCCAAGATATTTGCCCGCCAGCTCAAATGATGTCCGCGTCCTCGTCGACGGCTCATAGAACAGATTGACAATCGATTTGCCGCGAAGGTTAGATAACTTCTTGTCGCCGCCGCGTCGAATGATTTGCTTCATCTTGTACGCCGTATCCAAGACGAGCCTAATCTCCTCCGCCGAAAAATTTTCCATTGAGATGATACTTTTCCCTAACAAATTCACAACCTCCCTTACTTGTTGATTAAGATTCCTCCGATGATTAAAACTAATGCGGGTATCACGGCGGGCGATAGCTCCTCACCAAAAGCAAACGTCGAGATGAAGATTGCCAGTATCGGCACGAGATACGCTAGGTTCGCCGTCCGCGCAGTGTTAGTCGTCGTCTCCAGTGCTAGTGCCCACGTCAAGTAAGCCACCGCGTTTATCACCACGCCGAGCCATAACAGCCCGATAACTTGTCCGACGCCCGGCACTAACCACAGCTCGAAGAAATATCCGGCAATGAATGCGCAAGCCGCCGTTGTCCCCCAGATTATCATCATCGCTAGCTTTTGTTCGAGTCGCCGCCGCTTGTTTAGCACGGAGAATAAACCATAGCACGCCGCCGCCACGATACAGCTTAACGCCCCGAAGAATTTCTCCTGTGATAAGCTCTCGTCAATGCCGCCGAACATCACAAGCACAATCCCGACGAACGACATCCCGACCGCTAGAAGTTTTCGCCGCGTCAAAGGTTCGCCGAGTATCGGGCAAGAGAACAGAACTATCATCAGCGGCCACAGGTAATTGAGTATGCAAGCCTCCTGCGAAGTCATTCGGGCTAAGCCGTAATAGAAGAACGCCGAATACAGGAACAAACCGAGAAAGCCTAGCCAAGCCGCCGTGAAAGTTTCCTCTGCCGATAACCTCTTCAGGGAACGTGCCCGCCAATTAACCGCGAACAAAAATAAAAACGCGAACAACGAACTAATTGCCAGCGTCTCGAAGGGCGGCAGGGCGTTCAGCAAGTCTTTGGCGAGCGCGGGCATTGCTCCCCATAAAACTACAGTGACTGCCGCGTAAAAGTTACTGCTCATGGAAGTGCGGCGGCGTTCGCTATCGGCCAAAAGATTAACGTCGCCTTGCCTTTGACAAGCTCCAAAGGAACGAAGCCCACGTCAGGGAACCGCGAATCCAAAGAGTTCCGCCGATTGTCTCCGCACACAAACAAAGTTCCTTCGGGCACGGTCTGTTTAGGATACTCGGTGCGCGTCTTCTCGGCAATGTAATCCTCGTTGACAATCGCATCATTAACCAAAACATGCCCGTCCTTAATTTCAATCGTGTCTCCGCCGACGGCAATCACGCGCTTAATAAAGTCGCGGCTGTGGTCTCGCGGGTAGCGGAAGATGACGACTTCGCCTTTTAGCGGGTCTCGCCAATGGTAAATGAACTTGTTGACGACCAACCGCTCGCCATCCTGTAGGGTCGGTTGCATACTCGGCCCGTCCACTACATACAGCTCCACGATAAAAGTTCTAATCAACAGCGCGACCACGATTGCCGACACGATTGAAATTATCCAACTTCTTACTTCCTGACCAATGATTGAATTCATTAATAATCTCCTCGCAAAGTGATATTGTTTGGAAAGTTATTCTGCCCATGCCGCCTTTTTCCTGCCGATTGAACCTTACAACGCCTGCCGATAAATTTTTCCGCTGAAATCGTCTTTGAAGTCGTCCGCTCGCCCGACTGCGTATTCAATCTGATTCGGCGTGACTTTTCGGACGTAAACGCCAAAATTATCATCGTCGCTGGTGTCATCAAGCAAGCAGTGAATCATCTTAACCTTATCGGCGGCTAGGTCGCCCTTCAAGGCTCGCGGCTCCGTAGTGTAGTAAAGTTCAAACTCCGGCTCGTCAGCGAACGTAAAATAAGTCCAAACACCGTAGCCGACCTCCCGATTGATTTTAACCGTGAATGTATTGCCGTCGTTGCCAGCGTCGCCGAGGAAGTACGGGAAAATCATCTCGTCGTTGGCGTCGACGTTGCGATTGATAATCTGAATGTCCTTGCCGCCGCGTCGACAGCGAATCAGCCCGAACGCCACGCCCGTTTTGCCAGTTCGTTGCCTGTCGAGTTCCATGAAGTTCGATTGACTGTTCTTATCGGCAAAGAAAGCTTTGATTGCGTTCGCCAAGTCGTCGCTCCGTTCGTTTCGTTCGGCTTTGGAAATGCTATCCTCCGCAAGCTCGGCTATTTCCCCGGCTCCAATCTCCCTAGCCAACGTTGCAATTTCTTTCGCGGCGGGAATGATATTTTCAGCGGCGGAAAGTTTATCGGCAAGGGCAAGCAGTTCGGCTTCAAAGTCCATACCAAGCGGCATGTGCAGGATAAATTCTCCGTCCTCGCGGCTGATGAACTCGTCGAAAGTCTTCCTGACAACCGGCGAACGGCACGAGTTGCCCGCTAGGAAAATATGAATCGGGGAAATATCCTTGCCCGCGAACGCAACCTTTAGCGACTGGAAGAAGTTCACGACGCCTTCACGTATCCGCCGCTCAATCAGCTCGTCTAACTTGTCAACGTCAATCTTCAGCGTCACGGGCACCGACTCCTTAGCAAACAGTTTCAAGGGCAGGGCGTCTTCGGTCAGCTTAGTGCGGTCGGTGTTCTCCCAAATCGGGCGCAATGCCTCGGCGAGTATCCGATTGTTCATGTGCGCCGCTGAATCCCTCGTGCGACTTACAAGCGTCTCGGCTCCCGCGAAGACTTCACAGCCCGCCGGCAACGCGAACGGAATCTTTTTACTGCGCATCTCCTGCAAGTTGTCTTTGTAGACTTCATAGGCTAGCAACTCTAAAATATTTTCGCCGCCAAGCAGAGCATCGCCATTGAAACCGAATTGCTCAATAATAAAGTTGCGGCGGTGATTCTTCGGGACGTACTCAATCCCAAAGTCAAAATCCGTCGTGCCGCCGCCAAAGTCAAACACCCCATAAGCAATCTTATCGTCGGTGGTCTTAGGCTCAAGCTTGAAACCCTCCAAAGCACTGATTGCATAGGCGGCTGGCTCGCTGGCTCCCAAATACACGCGGAACCGTTTCATAATCTCTTCGTCGGCAAGCAGGGCGGGCGGCAGTGATTTCCTTAGCCCGCGTTCAAAGCTCTGGCGAATGTGCTCGCGAACGTCCTTCCTGTAATTGACCGGATACGACAAGATATAATCCAAATAAATCTGCCGGTGCATGTTGTTGATATAAAGTCCGAGGTAATACGCGTAAAGCTCAATGGGGTCGAAGTCGCCCGCGTCAATCTCTTTGGTCTCAAGGTAGGGTTTAATCTCCTGAATCGCCCCTTGCAAGTCCTTTAGCACAGGATAGCTTTGCTCGTCCTTAGCCCACTGCTTTAACTCGCTGAAGACCGAATTATAAACCGAGGAGCCGACGTTTTCTTTGAAGATTGCCTCCGCCGCCTTGTGAGAGACTGTAACTTGATTCCATTCCGTGAAGGGTCGCCCTGTCCGCTGACGATACGCCGCCAAGAAGTTTTGCAGGTCGCGCAGTTCAATCACGGTCGGATTTTGGAAGTCGTCGACAGTCGGGGCTTTGGAATAGTCGCCCTTGCCAATCCTCAGCATACGTGATTCACCGTCGCGGCAAACTACGATTGTATTCTTGGTGCCGAAGTCGATTGCGCAAATGCCATTAAGTCGCACGTCGAGTTGAGGCGGGCGAGCAACTAGCATTTCTCCTTGCGGCAGTTGCACTTCGATAGAATCGCTTGCCGAATCCTCGAACAATTCCCAATGCCCGCGATTAACATCAATTAGCAGTCGTTCGTCATAGGGCTCAATGTTTGCGCGTTTGAAGTCGCAATTCAAAAGTTCTTGCTTGAGCGACGCAACCGAGCCTGTATACTGCCGCGAACCGTCCATGACACCTTCGAGCGTCCCGCGTATGTCGAAATCGTAATCAAAAACTTTCGCCGTGAACTTGCCGCCGAGCACGTCCCGTTTAAAGCGGTCGCCGTCAAAGATTATGTTCTTGTCCTCGTCGAAGGAAACATACTCCTCGATTTTGGCGTAGTCGTCGATGAAGCTTTGGAAAAGCCGCTCTTGTTTAGGCTTGAGACCTTCGGGGACGAGTCCGAGTTCAATCCACGTAAAGAAAGCGTCATGATATTTCATTGCCGCCGCATTTTTCCTGCGTAGTCTGTGAATAGGGACGAGGGTAACGTGTTCTCCACCACTCCAAAAACCGTCATCACCTCTTGTATAAACTACATGGCTTTGATTATTACTTCTTGTTTCTTCAGTTATGATAAATCCATTCCAATTACCACTTTGTTCAGTATAAACGTTTTTGAAAAACTTAAATGACCACCAGCCATCAAGTAAAACTAAGTAAGGATTTCCAGTATCTTTAACAAAGCTTTTCTTACATTCTTTTTCTGTCATTGGAACAAAATTAAAACCTTCAAATTCCAACGAATAATTTCGTGCTGGTTGATTTCTCGTGTCGAATACTTGCAGAACTCCTGATTCAAACTTCGGGAAAAGCGCGGCGTTGTTCCTGTCGAACCAAACTTGCTTGTTCTTCATCATGACGAACGTTTTATCGGCGGCGGGCGCGATGTCGTCTTTGAGCGTGGCGAGACTTTTGGCAATCTCATCGCCCTTAGCGGCGGCGGCGTCGGTGAAGATGTGGTCGAACTGCAAACGATTGACCAAAACGGATTCGCAGAGCGTCGGGTGGTTCTTAGGTAAAGATTTTTCCATGGCACTTGCCTCCTAACCAACTTTAACGATACTTTTCTTGATGATACGTTGATTGTAGTTGTTGCGGTAGCCGGGCAGATAGACTTCGGAGATTTTGCCTTGCGCACGACTGCCGGGGGCTTCAACGTGAATATCCGAATCGAAAGGGTCGCCGACCTTCACGGGCAAGATTGAATAGCTCGCCTGCACCTTAGAGGCGTTGACCAGCCCCAAGCAATACATGAAGACTTCGCACAAAATCTTAGCGTCCTGATTCTTGCCGCCCATGACGCATTCACGCCACACATCCCAAATCGTCTCAAGGGAATTGACTTGCGCCCCGCCGCAGATGAACGACGTAAAGTCATTGCGCGTGAAGACGCCCGCCGACAAGAGCTGTTGAGCATGACTGCCGACGCCTTGATACTTCTGATAGAGTTCAAAGCCGCGATTGAAGTCCTCCAGCCTAGAAAGCTTGCCTTCCGCGTCGTCGAAATCCTTTTGAAGTTTTTCCGACCGCTCCTGTTCGTCGTTAAATTTTTTAATCCACGTTTCGAGCTTGCCTTGAAGTTCATTTGCGCGCCGTTGCTGGTGTTCGTACTGCTTAATCCAGGCGTCGCCGTCGATTTTGAGCTTATCTGCCCGCCTGCGTTCGGCGTTAAACTTTTCCTTCCAAGTGTCGACCTCGCGTTGAAGTTTATCTGCCCGCTTGCCTTCGGCTTTGAGTTCAGCCTGAAGAATTTTTGCCCGCTGGCGTTCGTCGTCAAACTTTTGCTTCCACGGGTCGACCTCGGCTAAAAGTCTATCCGCCCGCTGTGATTCAACTTTGATTGTCTCTGGAATTGGTTCTTGCACGTCGTCTGCCTGCTGATTCACGATTGCCAAAATCTTTTTCCGAACGTCAGCATCGTCCAGCAAGCCAAGCAATTCATCTTTATTCATGAGTCTCGCCTCCTTTTGGAAAAGTTTTTCGTCAAGCCCGTAATAATTCCTTCGACAAAAAATTTACCTTGACGTATTGACTTTTTGATTATTTACAATTATCATTGGCGACGTTAGAAAGAAACGCTAAGGAGTGATAATCATGGTAGCAGAGAAATATACGAACAAAGCGCAAGAGGCAATTCAAGCGGCTCAACAGCTCGCGGCAATGAAATATCATCAGGAGTTCAGCTCGGTGCATTTAATGTTGGCGTTGGCTAAGGAACCGGAAGGATTATTGGCGACAATCTTTAGGGAATGTCAAACGGATTTGCCAATGCTAAAGGTCAGACTGGAGGCGGAGTTGAATAAGATTCCGCAAGTCAAAGGTCAAGAGCGGCTGTCAATGGGCGTGGATTTGGCGCGTGTCATGGGCAAGGCAAAAGACTACGCGGCGGCTATGAAGGACGAATTCATCAGCACGGAACATTTACTGCTTGCCCTCGTCAGCGATGGCAAAAAGGAAGTGCAAGACATTGCCCGCGAATTTAACCTGAACAAGAACCGAATCGACGCGGCAATAAAAAAGAATCGTAAGCAGAACGTCACGAGCGACAATCCCGAAGAAACTTACCAGAGCCTAGCGAAGTTCGGACGGGATTTGACGCAAGCGGCTTTGGCTGGCAAGCTCGACCCTGTCATCGGGCGCGACGAAGAAATTAGGCGGACGATTGAAATCCTAAGCCGGCGGACGAAAAACAATCCCGTGCTCATCGGTGAACCGGGCGTCGGCAAGACGGCTATCGTTGAAGGGCTTGCAAGACGTATCGTCGCGGGTGACGTGCCCGAATCCCTCAAGAACAAAACGCTTTACGCTTTGGACATGGCGGCGTTGATTGCGGGCGCGAAGTTCCGCGGCGAATTCGAGGAGCGGTTAAAGTCCGTCCTCAACGAAATTACCAAATCGGACGGGCAAATACTTCTGTTTATCGACGAGGTGCATACGGTCGTTGGGGCTGGCAAGTCCGAAGGCGCAATGGACGCGGGCAATATCCTTAAACCGATGCTGGCGCGTGGCGAACTCCGTTGCATAGGCGCGACGACCCTTAACGAGTACCGCAAGTATCTGGAGAAGGATACCGCCCTTGAACGCCGCTTTCAACCCGTCATGGTCGGCGAACCGAGCGTTGAGGACACGATTACAATCCTGCGCGGCATAAAGGAACGCTACGAAGTTCATCACGGCGTTAGGATTCGGGACGCGGCTTTAGTCAGTGCGGCGACGCTTTCAGACCGTTATATCAGCGACCGATTCTTGCCCGATAAGGCGATTGACCTTGTCGACGAGGCGGCGGCTAAACTTCGCACGGAAATTGAATCACTGCCCGCGCCAATCGACGAGACCCGCCGCAAGATTATGCAACTGGAGATTGAAGAGCAAGCCCTTAACAAAGAATCGGACGCGGCGTCTAAAGAAAAGCTTAAGGCGATTGCCGAGGAGATTGCTCAGCTCAAGGACAAGGAAAAAGTTCTTCGTGACAAATGGGAGGCGGAAAAGGAAGCTATCCTGCGCGTTCGTGCAATCAAGAAGGAAATCGACAGCGTGAACGGCGAGATTGAGGAGGCTCAACGGGCGTACAACTTGCAGAAGGCGTCCGAGCTTAAATACGGCAAGTTGCCCGAACTAATGACCACGCTAAAGCAGGCGGAAGAAGACATTGCCGCGCAGGACAAGGATAATCGCATGTTAAAGGAGGAAGTCGGCGAGGAAGATATTGCCCGCGTCGTCAGCCGGTGGACGGGAATACCGCTTGCCAAAATGTTGACGGGCGAACGCGAAAAGCTCTTGCACTTGGAAGATACTTTGCATGAACGCGTTGTCGGGCAAGATGAAGCCGTTAAAGCCGTAAGCGAGGCTATCCTCCGCGCCCGTGCAGGTATCAAAGACCCTAATCGCCCAATCGGTTCGTTCATCTTCTTAGGTCCGACGGGCGTCGGCAAGACGGAACTGGCTAAGGCATTGGCGGAAGCACTCTTCGACGACGAGCGCAGTATTGTCCGCGTCGACATGTCCGAATACATGGAAAAGCATACGGTTGCTAGGTTAATCGGTGCTCCTCCTGGTTACGTCGGCTACGACGAGGGCGGGCAATTAACAGAACAGATTCGCCGCAAACCCTACAGCGTGATTCTGCTTGACGAGATTGAGAAGGCTCATCGCGACGTGTTCAACGTTTTACTGCAAATCCTAGACGACGGCAGATTGACTGACGGCAAAGGACGCGTCGTGAACTTCAAGAACACGGTTATCATCATGACGAGCAATCTTGGTTCGCAGGAAATCCTTCAGCGGGCGAAAATCGGATTCATCACTAACAAGGCGTTCGCGGAGGCGGAGAGCATTATCAAGAATTTGCTTAAGGATTACTTCCGTCCCGAATTCCTCAACCGCATTGATGATATTATCGTTTTCAAGTCGTTGGCTAAGGAACAAGTCAAAGCTATCGCGGAGATTCTGCTTAAGACTTTGGGCGAACGGCTCGCTAAGCAGGCAAATATAAATCTCACGTGGACGCAAGGCGCGGTCGATACGCTGGCTGATAAGGGCTTTGACGCGAACTACGGCGCACGCCCGCTTAAGAGGCTTTTGACACGCACGGTCGAGACGGAGTTAAGCAAGAAGATTATCGCGGGCGAAGTCAAGGACGGCGACACGGTCGAGATTGACTTTGACGGCGACTTCACCTTCAACGTTAAGGAGACGCCAGCCGTTAAACTCGATAAATAATCAACGTTTTATCCCCGATGAAAAAGTCGGGGATTTTTTTTGTAATAAATCAGCTCGGCGAACGTACAAGGGACAGAAAACAAAATCCCAAACAAAAACAAAAAGGAGATTGATAACAATGAAAAACATCAACATCATCAACGAGGAAATCCTCAACATGGAGCAACTCGACAACATCAGCGGCGGCACGGTGGACGAATTCAACGAAATCTACAGCGCGATGGAAAAGAAAATGGGCGTCGTTGGAGATATTTCAAACGGCATCCGCAAAATCGGCGGCGCAATCCCCGTAGCCGGTCAAATCGGAACCGCAGCATGGAATAATGTAGGCTCACGGATTGCCGAACGCGTTCTAAAGGACAGTTTCGGAATCAAAGCGAACATAAGCATTGGTTGGGGTGGAACGGGCTTCCGCGAGAGTGAGAACTACTACAGCAAAGACGGCAAAAGCTTAACTCATGGGCAGGTTCTCGACCTCATCAAAGCGGCTTAACATGACGGCATAAAAATATCCCTCGTCGAAAGTTTGACGGGGGATTTTAATTTAGTGTCCAGACTTCTTGAAGCGACCGCCGACAATGTCATTGACGGGATAAATTGTAACAAAGGCGTGCTCGTCCTTCTCAAGAACAATCTTCTTTAGCTTGTCGACTTCAAGGCGTGTGACGACGCAGTAGAGAATTTCTTTGCTCTGGTGAGTGTAGCCGCCTTCGCCGTGCAGGAGCGTGACGCCGCGTCCGAGTTTGGCGTTGAGCTCATCAGTCAATTCATAGGGCATATTCGAGACAATCATCACCGCGTACATCTCGTCTAGCCCCTTAATCACAACGTCAATCATCTTGGAGATAACGAAGTAGGCGAACAGCGAATACATTGCCTTATCCCAACCGAAGAGCAAGCCCGCGCCGCTCAGGATAAAAAGATTGATAAACATGACGACTTCGCCAACAGACCAGATTGTTTTCTTGTCTACGATGATTGCTACAATTTCCGTGCCGTCTAGGGAGCCGCCCGCCCGCATAATCAAGCCGACGCCTAAGCCGTCAATTATCCCGCCAAATATCGCCGCTAAGAACGGGTCATTCGTCACCTTGGGATATTCGCCGACGACCTCAGACCATATGCTAAGGAAAATTATCGCCACAATCGTCGCGATGACGAAATCTTTGCCAATCTGCTTATAAGCCAGCCACAGGAACGGGATATTGAACAGGATAAGGAATGTTCCTAGCGGCAAGCCCGTTAGATACTGCGCCATAATCGACAAACCGACAACGCCGCCGTCAATGACTTCGTTTGGAATCAGGAAGAGTTCAAGCCCACAAGCCGCAATCACTGCCCCGATACAAAGTTGAAGATACTTCTTAACATAAGCCGAAACGTTACTGCGCGGAATTTTTTTATCAGTCAATGGAATCACCTCGGCACGATTATAAACCATCAATGAAATTTGTAAACAACGCAGGAATTTTTCCAGGCGCGGCAAATAGCAACCTTAACTTCAAGCAAGGAGGAAAAGGAATGCTCAGATCCTACGACGTGACAGAACTGCGAGTGGGCATGACAGTCGGACGAGCCGTGAAAGACTTCGACGGCAAGACGCTTATAAAAGCCAACGTCAAGCTTACGTCAGAAATGCTAGATAGCCTACGCGGCAAAAATATTTTCTCCGTCTATATCGACGTGACACCCGAAGACTACAAACCCACCAAGGCAAGTCAAGAACACTTGCTCGACGATGATTACATTACCTGCTATAAGAAATGCTTCGCTCTTACGCAGAATCTTTATTACGGCTTCGCCAATACTGGCAAACTTGACCGGGCGGGGCTAGTGGAAATCGTTCGTGCGGATAACATCTCCGAACTTTGCGACGACGGCATTAAGGCGATAACTCAAATCCACAACATGAAACGCGACGGCGATTACATAATCCACCACGCGCTGAACGTCGGAATTTTGGCGGGGATTATGGCGCATTGGCTCGACTATCGGGCGACGCAGGTCGGCGAACTGGTTATCGCGGGTCTTCTAAGCGAAATTGGCAAGATGAAGATTTCAAAGGGCATTCTCAACAAGACGGACAAGCTGGACGACGAAGAACTTGCCGAGGTTCGTAAACATGTCGTCTTCGGTTATGCGTTGCTAATGGAGTCGCCGATTAGGAGCTTAAAAAATGTTTTGCTAGGCGTCTTGCATCATCACGAACGCTGCGACGGCTCTGGCTACCCTAGCAAGCTCAAGGGCAACAAGATTAGCGACTTCGGAAAGATTATCGCGATACTAGACATTTACGACGCTATGGCTACTCATCGTTCCTACGCAAAGAGGAATTCGCCCTTCGACATCATCAAAGTTTTGTACGGCGACGCTTTGGCGGGCAAACTCGATACGCATTTTGTCGTTGTCTTCATGAAGAAACTTTTGCAGGCGATTAACGGTTCTTGGGTAGGCTTGAGTGACGGGCAACGCGCTAAGATTGTTTACCTAGACGACTCGCGGATTACGTCTCTTCCCGTCGTGCAAACGACTAAGGGTGAATTCATTGATTTAAATCGCCGTTCGGATTTGAAGGTTGCCGCCCTGCTTACTGCTCAAGAGGCTACTTAAAAACTTTTCGGACGTTTCCACACTGGATGCAACGTGCCCGTTACGTTTGACAAGGCAACGGGCATTTGCTATAACAGCGTTGAAATTTATTAAGGAGGTAACACGCTTGAAGTATCAGGAATTAGTTTTCGCATTGCAAAAGTTTTGGGCGGACAAGGGCTGCATATTGGCGGAGCCTTACGACGTAGAGAAGGGCGCGGGCACGATGAATCCGTTTACGTTCTTGCGGGTGCTCGGTCCAGAGCCGTGGAACGTGGCTTACACGGAGCCTTCGCGCAGACCGGCGGACGGTCGTTACGGCGACAATCCCAACCGCCTTTATCAACATCATCAACTGCAACTTATAATGAAGCCTTCGCCCGATAATATTCAGGAGCTTTACCTTGACAGTCTCGCGGCAATCGGCATTGAGGCGGCAAAGCATGATATAAGGTTCGTAGAGGACAACTGGGAATCGCCGACTTTGGGCGCGTGGGGTCTCGGTTGGGAAGTCTGGCTCGACGGCATGGAGATAACGCAGTTCACGTACTTTCAGCAGGTCGGCAGTCAAGACGTTAAGCCGGTGGCAGTCGAGATAACTTACGGACTTGAGCGGCTGGCGATGTATATTCAGGGCGTCGAGAATGTTTACGACGTGGAGTGGGCGGACGGTGTCACCTACGGCGATATTTTCCACCAGAACGAGTTTGAGCAGACCAGTTACGCCTTTGACCTAAGCGACGAGGATTTACTCTTTGAACTGTTCGACAAGTACGAGGCTGAGGCTGTTCGGATTATCAAGCTCGGCTACGTGCATCCCGCCTACGATTATGTTTTGAAGTGTTCGCATACGTTTAATCTTCTGGACGCACGCGGGGCAATCAGCGTAAGTGAGCGGACGGCTTTTATCGGGCGGGTCAGGAAGTTGGCTCGCATGTGCGCGGAAGTCTACCTTAAGCAACGAGAGCAACTGGGCTATCCGCTACTTAAAAAATCTTCGGCGGAGGTGAACGCGTAATGGACAAACGGACTTTATTGCTTGAGATTGGCACGGAAGAAATCCCCGCGCACGCCATGCCCAATATCTTATCGCAACTCAAGACATTGGCGGAAAAATCTTTGACGGAGGCGCGTATCGACTTCGGAGGAGTTAAGACACTTGGCACGCCGCGCAGGTTGGCATTGCTTATTGATGACGTGGCGGCGACGCAAGCAGACATTGAAGAGGAAAAGCGCGGAATGTCATCAAAAATCGCCTTCGACGCGGACGGCAACCCTACTAAGGCGGCGATTGGCTTCGCAAAGAAAAACAAAGTGCGCCCCGAAGACTTAATCACCCGCGACGGCTATGTCTACGCGGTGATTCACGAGCAAGGCAAACCTTCGGCGGAGATTCTCCAGACGCTCCTGCCCAAAATCATCTGCGATTTGAACTTCCCAAACAATATGCGTTGGGGCGATTTGGACTTCAAGTTCATTCGTCCGCTTAGGTGGATTGTCGCCCTGTTCGGCGCGGAGGTCATCCCCTTTGAAGTCGCAAACGTTAAAAGCGGCAGGACTTCACGCGGGCACAGATTCTTAAGCGCGGGAGATTTCGACATTGCCACGGCTGATGATTACGTTGACGCCTGCGCGGATAATTTCGTTATCGTCGACCAGGACAAGCGGCGCGATATGATTGTTCAGCAGATAAACGAAGTCGCCGCGTCGAAGGGCGGAGTAGCTGAGATAACTGACGACCTGTTAGAAGAGGTTCTTTATCTGGTGGAATACCCGACGGCGTTGGCGGGCGAATTCGAGACGAAATATCTTGCGCTCCCTGCAGAAGCCGTGATAACTCCCATGCGCGACCATCAACGCTACTTCCCCGTCAAGGCGGCAGACGGAGCTTTAATGCCGCTATTTATCACGATACGCAACGGCGGCAAGGATTATCTGGACATCGTACAGCACGGCAACGAACGAGTTCTTAAGGCACGACTTGAGGACGCGCAGTTTTTCTTCAACGAGGACAGGAAGAAATCTTTGGCGGCTCATCGCGACAAGCTCAAAACTGTTGTCTTTCAAGAGGGGCTAGGCTCCGTTTACGAGAAGACCGAACGGCTCGTTAAGCTCGTGGAAAAAATTTCGTCACTGGTCGGCGTCGATGCGGCTAATGCAATCCGTGCGGCTGAATTGTCTAAGGCGGACTTAGTTACGGGCATGGTCACGGAGTTTACGGAGCTTCAAGGCGTCATGGGTCGCGAGTATGCAAAGCTCGACGGCGAGGCGGCGGAAGTTTGCGCGGCGATTGACGAACACTACATGCCACGGTTCGCGGGCGACGGGCAACCTAAGACGACGGCGGGCAAGATTCTAAGCTTAGCAGATAAGATTGATAACATCGTGGCGACCTTCAGCCGTGGATTAATCCCAACTGGTTCTCAAGACCCGTTCGCCCTGCGCCGTCAAGCATTGGGTATCGTCAATCTTTTGAGCGGGGCGCGTTGGTCGCTATCAATCCGTGAAGTCGTCGACTTGGCAATGGACTTGCTCAACATAACCGACGAGACTAAGCGCGATAAGATTCAAAGTGACGTGGCGGACTTCATGCGGCTTAGGATACGGAACGTGCTTAGCAACTCGACGCGCTATGACGTAATCGACGCGGTGATTGATGATGTGGACGACGTGCTTGCCGTGATGTTGAAGGCGGCGGCTCTCGAACAGTTCCTAAAAACCCCCGACGCAACAAAAACGGTTCAATCGTTCGTGCGCGTGAGCAACCTAGCTAAGAAAGCCGACTCGGCGGAGATGATTCCAGAGCAATTCAAACTGGACGCGGAAAAAGTTTTGCATGGAGCCTTCGCGGCGATAAAGGTTGCAACGGACGAGCTTATCGCTAAGAAAGACTACCTCGGCGCACTGGACGTACTCAAGAAACTTTCCACGCCGATTGATTCGTTCTTCGATTCGGTAATGGTCATGGACGAGGACTTAGCCGTCCGGAGAAATCGTCTCGCGCTGTTGAAGTCGATTGACAACCTGCTAGCAAAAATCGCCGACTTCGTAAAGATTGTTCAATAGGCGGCAGGGAAAATAGTTTTTCGTGTCGAATTCGCATTAACCAAAAATAAGCGCGAAAAATTCAAAAGGAAGAATGATTATGAGCACAAATTTATTTCTCGAACTCGGCGAAGACTCTCCATTGAGCCGAATCAAAACTTATTTTGAAGCCCTGCAGCACTCTGCGGACGAATATCTTTTCGTCGTAGACATGAGCACAAAGCAAGTTATGCTGTCGAAAAACTTTGTGCGCGACTTCAATTTCCCCGACATTCTTGTTGATGACCTTGCTGGGCTCCTGACGCCTTTTGTTTGGCACGACGACCGCGAGCTTTTGGAAGATGCACTTGCTAAGCTCGAAGGGGCAACGGCGGGCGTAGAAATCTTCTGCGAGTTCCGGCTCCTCAATCGCGACGGCGAATATGGCTGGGTGTCGTTGCGTATGACGGCGGGCGCGGACGAGTTCGGGCAACCAGAACTTATCGCGGGCGTGATTGCTCGCATGGACGTTAAGTTGAAAGCCGACTACGTCACGGGGCTTTTGAATCGAAACGCCTTCTACGTCGACTTGATGAAGGAGCTTAACAGCTCGCCCGATGCTCGCGGCGCGGTTATCTTCGTGGGGCTGGATAACTTCCAACTAATCACCGAGACTTACGGCTATGAGTTCGGCGACAACGCTTTAAAGCAACTCGCGCAGGACATCATGAACATTTTGCCGCCGGACATCCGCCTTTACAAACTCGATAATGACATGTTCGCCTTTTACGTCTCGGACGTTTATCCCGAAGAGATTGAGATTATCTACTCCAGTATTCAGCTGTGCATGCGCGAGATTCGCAACATTGAGGATACAATCTTCTGCACGGCGTCGGCGGGCGCGGCGTTCTATCCCGATGACGCAAGCGACGTGATTAACCTGACGCGCTATGCTGAAGTCGCGCTGGAGTTCGCTAGGCAGAAGGGCAAAGACCAAGTCGCCTTCTTCGACGCGGCTTACTACGAGCGGTGGCGTTATGATATTGGCATGCAGAACCTTATGCAGAACTCAATCGCTCGCGGGTGTGAAGACTTCTTCCTTTGCTATCAGCCGCAAATCGACGCTAAGACGGGCAAGCTCTTCGGCGCGGAAGCTCTCTTGCGCTGGTACGATAAGGACGGTTCCGTAGTTGCGCCCATGCAGTTTATCCCGCTCTTGGAACGTTCGCGCATGATTATCCCCGTCGGGCACTGGATTATCGAAAACGCCGTAAAGACTGCTAAGCGTTGGCAGGAGTTCATGCCGAGCTTTGAAGTCAGCGTGAACATATCCCTTTATCAGCTGGAGGAGCAAATGTTCTATGACTTCGTTAAGGACTGCATCGACCGCTACCAAATCAATCCGAGTACGCTGGTCTTTGAATTAACGGAAAGCAATAAGGTTTACGATTGGGACTTCGTCAACAAGCAGTTTAACGCCTTCCACGAGCTAGGCATAAAAATTTCAATGGACGATTTCGGCATGGGCTACGCTAACCTCGCCTTTATGAAGAATTTCCACTGCAACCAAGTCAAGATTGACCGTATGTTCGTCATGGACGTTTTGAACAGCGAATACGACCGCAATATCATAAAGTACGTTATCCAAATGTGCCACGCCAACCACATGGAAGTTGTTATCGAAGGCGTGGAGGACGAGGCGACCTTCATTTTCCTGCGCGACGTGTGCGACGCGGACATCATTCAAGGTTTCTACTTCGGCTACCCCGAAACGGAAGATGTTTTCGTTAAAAGGTTCAATAAGTAAGGCGGTGTGTGTTGTGAGGAAAACTATTGCGGCTCTCGTGTGCGGCGTGATGCTGTTAAGCGCGTCCCTATGTCTGGCGGCGGTCGACGGAAGCAAGATTGCGCTCGGTAGCATTTATCCGGGCATGAGCGAACAGGATTTGCTTAACGCTTTCGGACAGCCGAATTACCGCGACGGCGACGACTGGACTTATCAGACTTTCCAAGTTGAAGTGGAGCGCGGCAGGGTTGAACAAGTTTCGACGCGCAGTGAATCAATCATGACCCCCGACGGCGTGCGCGTGGGGCTTGCGGCGACGGCTCTTAATTCTACCTTCGGCAGTGCGGATAAGGTCGACCGCGACCACGACGGCGACGAGTACGAATACTACAGCACCGACGGCACGAAGAAGATTGAGTTCAAAGTTGTGGGCGGTGTCATCGCGAAGATTACTTGCAAGCTCAGAGATTGAACAGATAGAAAGTTTAACGGCGGCTCAAGCCGCTATTTTTTTGCCATTGTCCCCGCAGGACACCAAAGCCCCAACGCGCTCTGCTAAAATCTGCTGAATTGTTATTTTGTTTCTTGTGTTATTTGACAGGAAAAAGCCCTGCGTGCTAAGATTGACTTGCCAGTTAATCTTTAAGCATGGCGCAGAGCCTTTTCCATCGCAGATTCTACAACGCTTGCGCCTTGCTGTCAAATGAAAGGTGGAAGCATTTATGGAAGTGTTCGGAGTGGTCTATCTTATTCAAAACATGAAGAACGGCAAGAAGTACGTCGGGCAGACGACTCAGCCGCTCGAAATTCGCTTCAATCAGCATGCGCACGCCAAAAGCGCGATTGGTAGAAGTATTCGCCATAACGGTATTGAGAATTTCCGTTATGGAGTAATCAAAAGCTGTGCGACGCGCGAAGAACTCAATCACTGAGAAAAATTTTTTATCAGTAAGCTCAAGACGAAATCTCCTTACGGTTACAACACTGATTATGCAAGGAATCGTCGCAAAACACTGGAGCAGCCAGAAGAACGCCTGTATAGAATAATTGGCAGGAACATCTACAAATTCCGCGTGCTGAAGCAATTATCACAGGCGAAACTCGCGGAAAGGTCGAACGTGAGCGCGGCGTATATCAGCCAAATCGAATGCGCCCGCTTGCACAAGGGCATAACCTGTACGGCGATAATAAAAATCGCGGAGGCGTTGCAAGTTCCGGCTTGCGTGCTCTTAGCCGAGGAAACATGCCCGAAATATTTGCAGTGCTTGGAAACGATAAATTTTTTTGAGGAGGGAGTTAAATGAAAATGGCTGCGTTCTTTGCAACGTCAGGCGCAATGCTATCAATCATGGTGTTCGTAGCGATACTGGCGGGCGTCATCGTCTTTTTGATAATGCGGCGGCGGAAATCTGCACGGGAAGAAGACGAACTCAATCGCCTGCAAAACGTCCGCTCGCTGATACTCTCGAAGGTTCAGCCCGTCAAGCACTTGTCGACCGTTCGCATGGACTTTATCTCGAAATTCCCGTTCAAGGACGCAAGGAAAGTTTTCGGGCATGAAATCCCTGGCACGTCAATAAACTTTAATCTCCGCTATTCGGGGACGCTCGTCTGTGGCTGTGACCTCGATAAAGTTCAAATCGCACGTAGCTTTCACAACGGCAATCATCTGCAGATAACTTTTCCGAACAGCCAAATCCTTGACATTTACCCGCACAATGATTCGTTCGAGTTCGTCGACAAGGACGGCGGGATTTTCGCTAAGGGCATCGAAGTCGAAAAGCTCAACCGCGAAGTCGCACTGGACGTTGAGCGCGTAAAGCAGGAATACATAGCTAAGGGCGTCTTGCTTCAGAGCAACGAGAATATCCAAAAACTTTTCCGCTCGTATATCGAACCGCTCGGCGTCGTGCCGGAAATAAGTTTCGAGGAGCTGGGCACTACAAATCACCCGCGTCTTACAGGAGGTTGATTGGAATGTCTATCGTTAGTTCAATCGTCGGCGCAGTCTTGAAAGCGGCGTTTAAAAATCTCGGCGCGAAGAAAACTGCTGAGCTTATGACTTCAAAACCCGTGCGCGAGGTCGGCAAGAAAATCATTCAGCACGAGATTAAAAAGCGTCTCAGGTAAGGAGGAGTTCACTTGTTTATTGCAGGACTTAGCAAGGAGCAACAGGAAAAGTTTTTGAACTTGGCGTACACGATGGTTTATGCAGACGGGCGGCTTGACGAGCGCGAGCAACTGCTTTTTGCGGGCTACAGCGTCGAGGTTGACCCGTCGATTGATATGGCTAAGGTTCACGCGGTCGACTTTGCGGAGACGTTAGCGGCGTTCGATGAGTGTTCGACGGTCGACAAGCAGAAAATTTTCTTCGAGCT
>JAFWWC010000050.1 GCA_017518105.1 Selenomonadaceae bacterium | reverse complement strand
GACTTGAACCGACGACCTCCGCCGTGACAGGGCGGCATTCTAACCAACTAAACTACCGGGCCGCTTTGGTGACGCCAGCGGGATTCGAACCCACGAACCCGCCGTGAAAGGGCGGTGTCTTAACCTCTTGACGATGGCGCCACCTTGGTGATCCGCCCGGAACTCGAATCCGGGACCCTCTGATTAAAAGTCAGATGCTCTACCGACTGAGCTAGCGAATCACAACCAACGGCGCGAAATATATCATACCTTTAAAAACTTTGCAAGCACTTTTTAAAATTTTTTTGTTGAAGGATTTTAAGCAGGGGAATTTAATAAGGCGGCGAATAGCTGATAAAAAGTGGTAGGTGCCACAAAAGAAAATAGGAGGTCTTTTATAATGGCAGAGGAAAAAGATTTAGTGAAAAGCGATTCGGGACTTGGCGCGATAAAGATTGCGGACGAGGTCGTTAGCATTATTGCTGGTCTTGCGGCTACTGAGATTGACGGCATCGCAGGCATGAGCGGCGGCGTTGTCGGCGGTATTGCTGAAATGCTCGGACGTAAGAACTTCTCCAAGGGCGTTAAAGTCGAAGTCGGCGACGTTGAGGCGGCGGTTGACCTGTTTATCATCGTCAAATACGGCGCGAGAATTCCCGACGTTGCATTGGCGGCTCAAGAGAATATCAAACGTGCAATCGAGACTATGACGGGGCTTCGTGTTGTGGAAGTCAACGTTCACGTGCAGGGCGTCAGCTTCCCCGAAGAAGAAGCCAAAGAAGAAGACGCTACCAGAGTTCATTGAAAACACAAAGTTTAACATGGTCGGGAGGTGAAGAAGTACTGTGGGGATAATAAGACGCCTTATATTACTTTTTTACGTCCTGGCAGTGCTGGTAGCGTTGGTCGTGTGTGCGGGCGTGTGCTTGCAACTAATACCAGCGGATATTTGGCAAAACGAATTGAAATTTATCATCGCACGGGAAGAAACTTTGATGGCATTGGCTGGCATGGCGTTCGCAAGTCTGATTCTTCTAACGGGAGTATTCACTCGCAGTGCAAAGGGGCTGTCGTTAGCGTCGGGTGATATTCATCTGGAGGAAGGCAAGCCCGGCGAAGTCAAAGTCACAGTCCCAGCGATTGTCAGCGTTGTTGAGCGGGCGGCAATTACGATTAATGGCGTCAGAGAGGCTGAAGCTTCCGTTTACAGGCAAACAGGCGACATGCCGATAAAGGTTCACTTGACGATAACACTTGCACAAAACTTTTCGGCTCCTGGTGTCAGCGAGGCGGTAACTAATTCGGTTAGCAACGCATTGAAGACCGTTCTGGAATTGTCGAACGTGCCCATTGAAGTCAAGGTTAATGAAATTACTCACGCAGTTGTTGAACGTGATAAGCGTGTCGTTTGAGGTGTCGATATGTTAAAAGATTTGGTAAAAGGCATTAGGAAAATTATGACTCGACCTAAAAGGGTCGTGACACTTTCGACGGCGCGGACGAGCAGCGGAGATTTTTTGTTGAAGAAAACGGATTTCGGGCTTGTTCGCGTGGAATTCGAGACAGTCGAAAAACTTGCCAGGCGGGCATTGTCGGAAGTCAAAGAACTGCACGAGGCGGAGCTTGTCGTCGAAGAAGTTGATAGCAAAGTGACGCCGATGAGAATCCGATTGACAGCAACCTTGGCAGAAGGTTATTCTGCACCGAGAGCAAGCCAGGCGGCGGACAAGATAATCAACGACGCATTGAAACAATCCTTAGGCGAAGGATTCTACGTGCCCGTTGATGTCAAAGTTAAACAGATAGTCCCAGTTGTCACTCCTAAGCGGCGTGTGAGGTAAGGCGGTGATTTAAATGATCGAGGCAATGAAAAATTTTGTTATCGACCTGTTTGAATCTCATCGCACGAGGAAAATCGGATTTATAACGGGGCTTATCACGGGCGTAGCAATTTTGATTCTCGGCTTCTTCAACACGCTTTTTATCTTCTTGTGCGGAGTGATTGGGCTGTTCGTGGGGTCGCGTTTCGACAGCAAAGATGACTTGGTTGAAAAAATTCTCCATAAGCTCGACGAAATCTTGCCAGAGAACATTCAGCGTTGGTAAAAATTTTTAGGGGAAGAATCTATGAGCCGCAAACTTGCACGAGAAGTAGCATTCAAGGCGTTATTCCAGTTGGATTTTAATTTCGAGGAAGACAGGCGCGAAGAGAGCGAGAACCTTGCGATAGAGACGATGTTTGACGATGAGCCGAGGCTGACGAGTAAACGAGATTTTGCTTATGTTGAAGGTTCGGTTAAGGGAACGCGGGCGCACCTAGAAGATATTGACGCAATAATAACGGCGCACTTAAAAGATTGGACGTTACCTCGAATCATGGCGGCTGACAGAAATATTTTGCGGCTCGCCGTGTACGAGATGAAATTTGTTGAACCAGCAATCCCAAAAGGCGTCGTAATAAATGAAGCGGTGGAGCTTGCCAAAAGATACGGTACAGATGATTCAGCGCGATTCGTAAATGGCATACTCGAATCCATTTCAAAATAAAAATTCCCCCCGACGGTCGGTTGACTATTGGGGGTTTTCTTATGCCCTTATCGCCTCAAGCAACGCCGAACAACTAAGCAAAATGTCCTGATAGCTTGCGGCGTAGTCGTCGGTGTACCACGGGTCATCAACGTCGCGATGCTCGCCCGCAAAGTCCATGAGCAGAAAAATTTTCTTATCGGGGTCACCGCCGCAAATCTCTTTCATGTCCGAGACGTTGGAACGGTCAAGCCCTATCAGATAATCAAAGCGGGCGTAGTCACTGGCAAGCAAAAGTTTGGACGTGCGCCGCGCGAACGGGATATGATTTTTCCTTAGCTCGTGTGCAGTGCCTTCTGACATGGGCGTACCGATTGACGGATGACAGCCCGCCGACTCAATTAGGAAATCTTTTTCAAGCCCCGCGCCCGCAATCAAATGCTTCATGACGAATTCAGCCATTGGACTGCGGCAGATATTCCCGAAGCACACGAAAATTATTTTTGTCATAAGCTACCTCCAAAAGCAAGCGATAATCAGCGCAGGCAACATGTTCGCGACGCCGATTTTTTTATTGGGGAAAAGCAAGTTGACGCCGACGCCGAAGATTAAAACATTGCCGACGCTTGAGAGATTCGCTAGAGCCGCCGCCGTCATGAACGGTTCGATTAGTCCCGCGCCAAGGGTTATCGCTCCTTGAAAAAGCCCGACGCTCACGAACGAGAAGATACAACCCTTGCCGAGGCTCGCCGTCATCACCAGAATAATTATCGCGTCGAGGGCGGACTTTGCAATCAAAATCGTGGCGTCGTGTAGCAAGCGGTCGTTAATCGCGCCGATAACCGCCATAGCCCCAACGCAAACCGTAAGCGACGCCGTGACGAACGCATCAACAAATTTCGTGTCGCCATCATTGCCCGAACGATTGCGTAGCCAAATGCCTAGCCGCTCAAACTTGCCGTCAATGTCGATGATTGCTCCGATTAGCCCGCCGCCGATTAGGCTTGCGATTAAAAGCATGGTGTCCAAGTCCTTCAACGCGCCGTCGATGCCGAGGAAGATAACCGCCAATGCGCACGCGTCTAGCAACGTTCGCTGAATGTTCGCCGTCAACAACTTCCCGCCGAAAAGACCAATCAGCCCGCCGCCGATAATCCCCGCAACGTTAATCAGCGTTCCGAGTCCTGCGAAGTGAAATTCCGTCAAAGCGACCCCAACTCCTCAGCCGCGCCCAATATCGCAATCATTGCATGTTCAAACGTCAAGCCGCCCTGCAAGTACACCGCGAACGGTTCACGCAACGGGGCGTCCGCTGATAGTTCAATCGACGCGCCCTGAACGAACGTCCCAGCCGCCATGATAACTTGGTCTTCGTAGCCGGGCATATCCCACGGCTCTGGCGTCGCGAACGAGTCGACGGGCGAATAACTCTGTATCGCACGGCAGAATTTTATAAGCTTGTCCGCCGTGCCGAGTTCAATCGCCTGGATAATGTCGCCGCGAACGTCATTGGGCAAGGGGCTGACCTTGTAGCCGAGCTTAGAGAAGACGCCCGCCGCGAAGATTGCGCCCTTGAGAGCCTGCGCGGTGATGTGCGGAGCCATGAACAGTCCTTGATATAAAAGACGCGGCGTCCCTAAACTTGCGCCGAGTTCGTCGCCCATGCCCGGTGCCGTCAATCGATACGACGTCAGCTCAACCAAATCACTCTTGCCGACGATATAGCCGCCCGTGGGAGCAAGCCCGCCGCCGATGTTCTTAATCAGACTGCCCGCAACCAAATCCGCGCCGACTTCGACAGGCTCCCGCGTCTCGATGAATTCACCGTAGCAATTATCGACGAACGCCACGCAATCGGGATTAGTCGCCTTGACCGCCGCGCAGATTTGCTCAATGTCGTCAATCGTCAGGGGCTTGCGCATAGAGTAGCCCCGCGACCGTTGAATCATTGCCAGCTTAGTCTTCGGGCTTATAAAGTGCTTAATCGCGCTGATATCGACCTTACCATTGACCAGCGGCAATTCACGATAACTGATGCCGAATTCCTTTAGCGAACCTTTAGCGGCGTGTGCATGACCAATGACCGTCTGCAAGGTGTCGTAGGGTGCGCCTGTCAAGGAGACCAATTCATAACCGGGGCGGAGGATTCCAAATAATGCCGTCGCTAGTGCATGAGTCCCTGAAACAAATTGCGTTCGCACGAGTGCCCGTTCAGCCTTGAAGACCTCAGCAAAGAGTTCGTCCAACTTCTCGCGCCCGATGTCGCCATAAGCGTAGCCCGTCGACGTTTTAAAGTGCGCGTCCGAAACTTTGAGCCGCCGCATTGCCTCCAAAACTTTCAGCGTATTAAGTTCGGCAACCTCTTCCACGTGTCCGAAGTGCTCGGCGACCTCGGCTAGCACAGTTCTTTTCAAGTTAAGCAAAGTCATTCTCCTCTTGGCATAGAAATTTTTAGGGCGTCGCGCAGATTGTCCACGGGCAAGAGTTTGACCTTATCCGCTGATGACTTCGACACCTCGGCAAAGTTTTTCTTCGGCAGGATAATGTTCGTAAAGCCCATGCGGATTGACTCCTCGACGCGCTGCCGAGCCTTACTGACTGCCCGAACCTCGCCGCTTAAGCCGACCTCCCCGAAGATAACGCATTGCGACAAAAGTTTCCTGTTCGCGAAACTCGACGCCAACGCAATCGCAATCGGCAAATCGGTCGCCGGCTCGTCAATCTTTATCCCGCCCGCCGTCTTAACGTAGACATCACACGCGCCGATACTCAGCCGCAACCGCTTTTCTAACACGGCAAGCAGCAGTTGAATCCGCTTTATGTCGACAGCGTCTGAAGTCCTGCGCGGCGGCATAAAGGGAGTTGGGGCAACCAACGCTTGCACTTCGACGAGCAAAGGGCGCGTGCCTTCGACGGTCGGGACGATTACGCTTCCAATGTCGTCGGCTCGTTCTGGCAAGAAGAGTTTCGACGCGTCGGGCACGTCTTCAAGACCAGTGTCGCGCATTTCAAACAGTCCAATCTCGCTCGTCGCCCCGAACCGATTCTTTATCGCCCGCAATACTCTGAAGTCAGCGTTGCGCTCGCCCTCAAAAAATAAAACCGTGTCGACGATGTGTTCAAGCACTCGCGGTCCGGCTAAGTTCCCGTCCTTAGTCACGTGCCCGATTATAAACGTCGTCACGCCTAAAGACTTCGACAGCCGCATCAAACCCGCTGAGCACTCCCGCACTTGCGACACGCTACCGGGTGCGCTCTCTATCTCTGAACGGTAAATCGTTTGAATCGAATCGACGATTAGCAATTCCGGCTGAAGGTGTTCGACGTGATGAGTTATCCGCTCGAAGTTGTTTTCCGCGCAGATGTACAATTCGTCGGCTAAGGCATTCAATCGTTCGGCTCGCATTCGGATTTGCCGTGAACTTTCCTCGCCCGTCACGTATAAAACTTTTCGTCCGCCGCGTGCAACGTTAGCACAAACCGCCAAAGTCAAACTCGACTTGCCAACGCCGGGGTCGCCCGCAATCAGGATTATCGAACCTGGAATCAATCCGCCGCCCAATACCCTATCAAGCTCACCCGAACCCGTCATGAATCGCGGCAACTCTTCCATATCGACTTCGGCAATCCTGCGCGGCGTCTCAAAGGTCGTCGTCAACGCGTGGGAACTCTTAGTATCAGCGGGAGCAACTTCTTCCTCAACGAGCGTATTCCAATTACCGCACGCAGGACATTTGCCCAACCACCTAGCCGACTCCGCGCCGCACTCTTGACAGACGTATTTAACTTTCTTCTTCGCCAATGAAATTCAACTCCTAATCAATCCGCTAGCTTGATGAACGGTGCCGTATAATTGAAGTCGACGTACTCGACGGGATGCGGATTGGTCGCAAGGTCGCGCAGGAAATCTTCCGTTAGGCGTGCCTTCTCGTCGAGGCGTTCCAACTTGCCAATGCGAATTTGAACCGCCCGCTCCGTCGCCGTGTACATGACGATATAATCCGCCTCAACTATCGCAACCTCGCTTAGCTGATTCAACGTGTCCTCGTTAAGCCGTTGCAGGAAGTCGAGAATTTTTTTGACAATCTCATCGTCCACGGTGTCGCCGATATACAAATCGCGGACGGCGGCTCCTGTTATCATCGGGATTTGCATCGTCTTTATCGTCTTGTAGCTGTCAAGAATCATTCCGTTGTGGTCGAGGTCGAGATAGCCATAGTCGCAGGTGATTGTCGCAAGAGGTCTCCTTTCCTTAATTTTTATCTCCAAGGTGCGCGGAAGTTTTCTTCGGACGCTAACTTCTTCAATTCGTAAATCCTTAGACAGGCGGCTTTGCACAACGTCAGTCTCCAACTTGAAGAGCGGCTCGCCCATGTAGATATTTCCTATGCGCAGGATGTCTTCTTCGGTTAGATACTTCGCGCCCTCAAGTCGTATCTCTTTTAGCGTGAAGAACGGCACGTAGACAAAGAAACCCAATACCGCCGCACTTACGACAAGGAAGATTAAACCTCGGAAGACTCGCCCGAAACTCCGACGCCTCCTAATCACTGCCATAATCTCACCTCGCCGCAAAAATTTTTCACTGATTATAGCCGACCTCGCGGCTTTGTGCAAATGAATCGCCCGCCCCAGCAAACCTTTACAACAAATAGGGCAAACTGTATAATGCGCAAAAAAGAAGGTGTGACTAATGGAATTTCATTCGACAACGATAGTAGCAGTGAAACGCGGCGGCAAGGTTGCAATCGCCGGAGATGGGCAAGTAACCTTTGGCAACTCAACTGTCATGAAGTCGACGGCAAGAAAAGTTCGGCGGCTCTATCACGACAAAATAGTTGCAGGGTTCGCAGGGTCTGTGGCGGACGCGTTCACACTGTTTGAAAAGTTCGAGGAGAAACTTGAGCAAACGCACGGGCACTTACAACGGGCAGCGGTTGCCTTGGCTAAGGATTGGCGCACGGATAAAATCTTGCGGCGGCTGGAGGCTCTGCTACTGGTGGCGGACAAGGATAAAATCTTGCTCCTATCTGGCAATGGCGAAGTCATCGAGCCTGACGGCGACATTGCGGCAATCGGTTCGGGCGGCTTCTACGCATTGGCGGCGGGACGAGCTTTAACGGCTCACACGGAATTGACTGCGGCGGAGATTGCTAAAGAGGCTCTGTCTATCGCGGCGGATATTTGCGTATTCACGAACAAAAACATAATCGTTGAGGAACTTGACTAGGAGGAAACTTGAATTGGCTAAGAAGAAAATTACACAGGAACTCGGCTTGAATGACCAGACGCCCCGCGAGATAGTGGCGGAGCTTGATAAATACATTGTCGGGCAGGACGAGGCAAAAAAATCCGTGGCAATCGCGCTTAGAAATCGTTGGCGCAGTCACAAGTTGCCCGATGAAATGCGCGACGACGTTATCCCGAAAAATATTCTGATGATAGGTTCGACGGGCGTCGGCAAAACGGAAATCGCTCGGCGGCTCGCAAGGCTCGTGCGTGCCCCGTTTATCAAAGTTGAGGCGACAAAGTTTACGGAAGTCGGCTACGTCGGGCGCGATGTCGAATCAATTATCCGCGATTTAGTTCAAACGGCAGTGCGCATGGTTCGCAAGCAACGTACAGAGGAAGTCAAAGAGAAAGCCGCCGTCAACGCGATTGAACGACTGCTTGACGTGTTAGTACCGGAGCCAAAGCGTTCGCAGAATCCGCTGGGAAAACTCTTCGGCAATGCTGATACCGAGACGCCGCCCGCCGAAGTCGACGAAACTAAAAAGCCTGGTCGCGAATTCGTCCGCAAACGTCTTCTGGCTGGCAAGCTTGAGGAGCAAGTCATTGAACTTGAAGTCGCTGACCACGCAAAGCCTATGGTCGGCATGTTCAGCGGGTCGAGCCTTGAGGGCATGGGCGATAATCTTCAAGACATGGTATCAAGTCTCATGCCTAAGCGTATGCGTAAACGTAAAGTCACCGTCGCCAATGCCCGCAAGATTTTAGAACAGGAAGAGGCGGAGAAACTCATTGACATGGAAGAAGTCGCCGAAACTGCCGTTGAGCTTGCCGAACGTAGCGGAATCGTCTTCCTTGATGAGATTGATAAAGTTGCTGTCAAAGGTTCAAGCTCTGGACCGGACGTGAGCCGCGAGGGTGTGCAGCGTGACATCCTGCCAATCGTCGAAGGTTCAACCGTCATGACTAAGTATGGTCCTGTGAAGACCGATTACATCTTGTTCATAGCGGCGGGTGCGTTCCATACGGCTAAGCCTTCCGACCTTATCCCCGAATTGCAAGGGCGTTTCCCGATTCGCGTCGAGCTTAAATCACTGCTTAAGGCGGACTTCGAGAAAATCTTGACGGAGCCGCAGAACGCATTGCTTAAGCAGTACAAAGCCCTGCTACAGACGGAAGGACTTGCGCTTGACTTCAAGGCGGAGGCAATCGAACACATAGCCGAGCTTGCCGAACACGTCAACGAGCAATCCGAGGACATCGGCGCACGCAGACTGCATACCTTGCTTGAGAAGTTGTTAGAGCAAATCTCCTTCGAGGCTCCCGACATGGTCAAGGACGGCAAGACCGAAGTTATCATCGACGCGGCTTACGTCGACGAGCGGCTTAAAGACATCGCCAAGAACAAAGACCTTTCTCAGTTCATCTTATAAACATTTCCAGCAGTAGACACCTTTGACAGTCACGAGGACAATCGCGGCTGTTATTTTTTAAAGGAGGTAATCGACATGGCAAGCGGCAAGTGCGGAGAAAACTTAACGTGGACACTCGACGACAAAGGTACGCTCACAATCAGAGGTTCAGGCAACATGAAAGATTATTTCTACTTCCCTGCTGATACAAAAAATCCGTGGGTGAACTATTCAATTAAGAAAGTTATCATATCGGACGGTGTCACTTCTATTGGAGAGTTTGCTTTCTATGAGTGTAAAAGTTTAACGAGCATAACAATCCCCGATAGCGTCACTTTTATTGGTAAATGTGCTTTTTGGTTGTGTAAAAGTTTGACGAGCGTAACAATCCCCGATAGCGTCACTTTTATTAGCGAAAGTACTTTCGATTTCTGTGAAAGCTTAACGAGCATAACAATCCCCGATGGCGTTACTTTTATTGACGCCTTCGCTTTCAGAGGTTGTAAAAGCTTAACGAGCATAACAATTCCCGATAGTGTCACTTCTATTGGATATTCTGCTTTCTCTGATTGTTATAACCTCACAATCAGAAAACCAACAGCTCCGCCCGCACCTCAACCAGTCAATCAGTTACGTTGGAAGGTCGAAGGCATTAATCTCACGGTTGGCGGCGTGAACAAGATAAAAGATTATTCTGAGGAGGTTCCGCCGTGGAATGATTATCTTAGGGACGTTCAAAGGGTTATCGTCGAGGATGGCGTCACCGAGATTGCCGCGCACGCCTTTAGCAACTGTGTAGCTTTGGAGCATGTAACCATACCCGCAAGCCTGGAGACTATCGGCGACTTCGCGTTTACGTTCTCTTATTGTGGCGAGTGGAATGTCAATAACCGGAAGAATGTTATCTGGAGTCTCGAACGCGGGACGTTGATTATCAAGAAGAATCCCAACGCGGCGAACGAAACAGATTTCTCGATTGGTGACATTGCTTGGAAAGATATTGAGAAGAATATCCAAGCTGTTAGGATTGAACGCGGCATCTTCCCCGCCAAAAACTTTTTTGATTGGATTAATCGTATGGGCGACGGCGTGTCGGTTACCTTTTAATTTAAGCTAGACGACGCCGCAACCGAAAAAACTTTAGAAAGGAGAGATAATCATGGCGACAACTCAACAGAACGTCATCAAAAGGTTCATGCACTCGTTGGACTTGAACGCAATCACTTCAGGCAAGGACGCATTGAGCCAAGCAATCGCTTACGCGTCGGGCGGCTACCTCACCGACATAACCACGGCGATAAATAAAATGCTAAAGGAGCTTAACACTTACGGCGCAACAAAATTCCTCTCGGACAGGTGCGGCATAAACCTAAGCAACTCGGACACCGGAGCAATCACAGGTTCGGACGCGGGCGGCTCCAAAGCTAAGACGGCGGCAAGTATCGTCCCGGAAAGCGGCAAGCTTAACACGAGCTTTAATGCCAACTCGTTCACGACTAAGGACGGCTTGACCATACGCCTTTACAGCACGCCGAAGACCGACGACGAAAAATACATGTGGCGAGCTATAAAGACTTGGTGGGCGGAGGCGGGCTTGACGCTTATCAAGAATTCCTACGGCTACAGCTTCGCAGACTCCGACGCCACAGTTAAAGACCTTACGATTCAATTCAAGAAGGATAAGAGTAGCAAATACCTTGCCGCCACGAGCTACCCGCAATACATTAACGGGCACTACACGCGGCTTTTGACGATAAACACGGCGCAGTATAAGAACTTCGCAAGCGGCGACGTGAACGGTCAAAGCTCTATTGCCAAAGGTTACTTGGACAGGACGCTTGCCCACGAATTAACGCACGTGGTGATGATGTCTAAGGTGGACAGTTGCAGAACCCTGCCGCAATTCATCTTGGAGGGTTTAGCCGAACTCACGCACGGCATCGACGACTTGAGGACGGACGTTATCAAGAGCCTAGCGAACAGTCCCACGAAGCTAAAAAATTCCTTGAGCTTGTCGACGGGTTCGGGCGTCGCGAATGCTTATGCGGGTGGCTATATCTTCCTGCGGTGGTTCGCTAAACAAGCCGCGTCGAATTATTCTTCCGTCAGTCATTCCTTGACGCTCGACACGGGCAAGCTAATCTTCGGCGACGCCAATGCTAATTCACTCGTCGGCGGCACGGGCAAGGATTCAATCTTCGGCGCGGCGGGCAATGATACGCTTTACGGTAACGGCGGCAAAGATATTCTCTGGGGCGACGACGGCAACGATATAATCTACGGCGGCACAGGTAATGACACGCTAAACGGCGGCGCAGGAGCAGACTCTTTGAGCGGCGGCACGGGCAATGACTTCCTAACGGGCGGCGCGGGAGATGATGTCTTCGCTTACACGGCAGGCAACGACATTATCACCGACTACGCGACGGGCGATAAAATTTATCTCGACGTGGCGAATATTTCCAAGACAACGCTTAGCGGTTCCAATGTTATCTTCACTGTCGGCACGGGCAAGATAAGTGTTCAAGGCGCGAAGGGCGAACGGATTACTCTGCTAGACACGTCGGGCAAGGAGTATTCCACAATCGTGGGCGGCACGACCTTAATCGTAAACGACCTGAGCAAATCGCCCGTGACTGTCAGCTCAGACGTTAAAATTATCGACGGCTCCGAGCGCACCAAGGCTGTTAAAATCACCGGCAACTCATTAGCCAACAAGATAAGCGGCGGCACGTCAAAGGATACGATTTACGGCGGTTCGGGAAATGATTCAATCGTCGGCAACGCGGGTAGCGATAAACTCTACGGCGACGCAGGCAAGGATACTATCGGCGGCGGCTCTGGCAATGATTCCATAAGCGGCGGGGCGGGCAACGATAAACTTTGGGGCAACGCTGGCAACGACTCCATAAGCGGCGGCGACGGCAATGATACGATTTGGGGCGGCGCGGGCAATGATTCCCTCTGGGGCGACGCCGGAGCCGATAAATTCATCTACGCTAGCGGCAACGATATCATCTTCGGCTTCGCGAACAACGACACCTTGACGCTTGACGGGCTGGACTTCACCTCGTCGTATAAAAATGGAGCCGTCACACTCACCTTTGACGACGGCTCCGTAACTCTCAAGGACTTCACGGCGAAGACCTTCCACATTGACAACAGCACCTATAAAATCAGCGGCTCTAAGCTCGTTAAGAAATAAACTTCCTCGGACTGCCTCGCGGCGGTCTTTTTTTATCGGGCTAAGATGATTTCCTCAATGCGTGCGCTCTGTGCCTCGCGGGTGCTGATAACTCCAGTCTTCTCCATTGCGTCGATAACGATAAGTTGCCTCTGCTTAGCAAGGTGGAAGTCGACATAGGGCGAATAAACGCTGGGCGCGTTCGGAAGACCGGCTAGCATGGCGCATTCGGCAATCGACAGCTCGTCCGGCTCCTTAGCGAAGTAACCTTGCGCCGCGTCGTATATCCCGTAGAAGTTCGAGCCGAAGTAAATCACGTTCAAATAAATCTCAAGTATCTTGTCCTTGTCGAAGTCCTTTTCCATATTCATGGCTAGGACGAGTTCTTCAGCCTTGCGCGTGAAGGTCTGGTCGCTGGTCAGGAAAAGATTTTTGACAGTCTGTTGAGTAATCGTCGACGCGCCCTCTTGAATCTCGCCCGCCTCGACGTTGACGAAAATTGCGCGGGCAATGCCGATGAAGTCGAATCCCTTGTGCTTGTAAAAGCGATTGTCCTCGACGGCTACGACGGCTTGGCAAAGGGTAGACGGCAACTTGTCAATCGTTACGTAGTGCGGCAGGTCTCGTATCTTCTCATCGACGGCAGGCTTAATTGAGGTCATGCGGTCGACGCTATCGAGAACGCCTAGCTCCTCCACCTTAGGGTTCGTCGTTTCGGCGGAAACTTTTTTATCGCGGTTGTACTTGCTTGGGTCGAAGGGCTGATTGTTCCTCTCGTCAAAGAGCGTTTTTATTTCGGGAGCATTGCCGCGCTTTATCGGTTTATCCTTGGAAAAAATTTCGTCGGCAATGAAGTCTAATTGGTCGGCGGGGTCATCGCTCTTTAGGTACAAAGTCACGGCGAACGAGATAAAGAACGTCAGCACCATGGCGATAACAAATTTTATAAGCTTGAAGATGATTCGGAAGGAACGCTTCGGTTTGTCGTTGCTCAAAAAAATTACTCCCCTCAAATGTCGTTGCGGAGAGTATAGCACAAAAAATTTTTTTTAATAGCCTGCCAAGAGCTTAAGCCGCTTAAGATTGTCGTCGACGAGTTCCGCCGCCTTTGACGGGTTCTGTTGAGCAATCTTGCCGCGAATCTCGAAGCCTTGAAGAATCTTTGCGGTTAGACAAGTCAACGCGATATTTTGGTCAGTACTCGATAATCCACTGCCGCCCGACGTGCAGAAGGGAATAATCTTTTTGCCAGTGAAGTCATTAGCCTCAAGGAAAGTGTAAACGACCTGCGGCGCGTCCCCGTACCATATCGGATAGCCCACAAAGATTATATCGTAGCCCGAAACGTCGACGCCGCCCACGAACGCCGGACGAGCCTTAGTCGCCTTTTCGCGGCTGGCAATCTTCTTGCACTCCTCGTAGCTGTCGGGGTAAGGCGTCACGGGTTTAATCTCGAACATGTCCGCGCCGAGCCTCTGGGCAATGATTTCGGCGATGATAGAAGTATTGCCTTTGGTGATGTTGCCCAAGCCGTATTCCTCACCCGTGCGCGAAAAGTACACGACCAAGATTTTTTCATTCGTCGCGGCGGCAGTATCCTTAACCGAAAACAAAAGCCCCGTCGTCGCCGCTAGCTTTAAAAAGTTTCTGCGCGTGATGTTCATGCTTACGACCTCCCGAAAATTATTTTTGCTTAGCTTCCAACTTTATCTGGACGGCGTTTATCTTTAAGTCTGAAGTAAGAAGTTCCTTGCCGTTCTTAGCCCAAGGTGACCATGCGCCGTCTAAGGTGTGCACGCGATAGCTTATGTCAAAATCCTTTGCTCCGTCCTCGTCAAGCCGAATCTTTAAGCCCGTGATTGACTTGCCGGGCGTGCCTGCAATCTGTGTGGTCGATACTTCCCTAGACCAACCGCCGCAATGCACCGAGTAATAAACGTCGTGAAAAGGCTCCGTGAAGTCAAGCCTTATGCCCTGAATGCCAAGTTGCCCGTCAAGGTCGTCGCTGGGCTGATTCTCTGACTTCCACGCGCCAGAAGAATTTTGCCCCGTGTACGTCTGATAACGCAGTAGCGGACGCCCCTTAGTCAACGATTGCTCCAAAGTCACGACGCGATTGCAAAGGCTCTTCAGCGAATAAAGCCACAACTCCAATCTATCAGCGAAAGGATACCTGCGGCACCAGAAGTTCAGATACTTATTCAACGCCACGTCGAAGTATAAAGCGTCGTCGTCCTCTTCGATGTGCTCGCCGAAGTAATCCGCCACGAATTTTTTCCAATGACGCGTCGAGCCTATCATACAAAGGCCGAGGGTTTGCTCCGCGTACAGAAAATTTTTCGACACGTCGACGAGGTAGCAGTTGAAGTCGAACGCCTCATTGATGAACGTTTGGAAGGGCAAGGCGGCATGTGTCCGCGTGAGCATTATGAAATTGGCGGTCGGCTTGCAGAAGGTCGCCCAATGCGTCAGCGTGCCCATCGTCGCGGCAATCTCGTCCGCGCCCATGATTAGCGAGATTTGCTCTTCAATCGGCAACAGCTCCGGCGAAACGACTTCAAAGCCACGAGCCGCGAAGAACTCCTCAAAATATTCCTCGTTGAAGCAGTGCGAGCCCTTGAGACCTTTGGACTTGTTGAATTTCGTTTGCGTCAAATACAACCGCTTGACCTTGCCGGGCTTGACGTGAGACTTTATCGCCTGATACGGGAGCAAAAACTTTTCTGTGAAACTGCCCAAGCCGTAGCGTAAATGCTCTGGCACGTAATGCGCTTGCTCCGGCACAATCACCGAACGACACTGCACAGGCTCTTTGACGTAAAGGATTCTTTCCTCGGCAATGCCCATGAGCCTGAAGAAGTCATCGAACCACGCATGATAGCCGCCGTGCGTCGTCGTGATAAAAAGTATCCGTGATTGGTTTTCGGGGTGCTCAATGACATACCAGAGGCGCGTCCAACACTCAAGCATAAAATGCCCGAAGTGCCCGATAAGCGACCCGCCAAAGATTACGTCTTCATCAAGGCGCGTGATGTTCTTCTTGTCGACGGCGTATGACGAACACACGCAGGCAAAGCCGCCGCCGCTTAAATCCTCCCGCCGCGAATAGCCCGCCACGAACTTAAAGTTCTTGTCGCAGACGCCGCCCGCCCAACCGTCATCAAGCTTTCGGGCTGGCAGGACAATTCCACGCTTGACGACTCGGACGGCGGGCACTCTTTCAGAAAATCTTTTGCGGGATAGAAGCTCCTGCCAGGCGCGGCGGTCTTGAACGTAGAGATTCATTTCTTGCCACCGAACTTCCTAAGCTCCAACCAAAGCGGACCCGCGATGAAGATTGACGAGTAGCAACCGCTCATGAAGCCGACGATTAGCGCAAACGCAAAGTCCTTAGTCGTCTCGCCGCCGAAGAAGAACAGCGCAAACGTCGTGAACAGGCAAGTAAAGACCGTGTACAGCGAACGAGTCAGCGTCTGATAAACGGAACGATTGACAATAGCCACAGGGTCGCCGCCGCGCCGGAAGTGTAGCTTCAAGTTCTCGCGCACGCGGTCAAAGATAACAATTGTATCGTTGATTGAGTAGCCGACGACCGTTAGCAGTGCCGCCACGAACGACGAATCAACTTGCCTTTGCGTGAACGAGAAGAACGCCAGCACAATCAATATATCGTGGACGAGAGCCGCCACCGCCGCGATACCAAATCGCCACTCGAAACGATACGCGACGTAAAGGATAATCAGCACCCACGAAATCACGAGGGCAAGCACGGCATTTAAAATCAGTTCGCCGCCGATGACCGCCCCAACTTTTTCTTCGCGCAGGACTTCATAGCCGCCGACCTTCTCGCGAATCGCCGCCATGACCTCTTTGCGCTGAACCTCTTCTAAGTCAATCGTGCGAATCATAACGTCAGTAGAGGTGGCAACGTCCGAAGTCTCGCCGCTAAGCTGAATCGTCGCACCGTCCAAGCCAAATGGTTTCAAGCTCTCGCGGACTTGCGCAATCCCGACTGGTTCAGAGAATTTCAAATCAATAATAGTGCCACCCGTGAAGTCAATCCCGAAGTTAAAGCCGCGTGTCGCCATAGAAATTAAGCCGGGAACAATCACAAGCAAGGAAATGATAAACCACATCTTCCCGCGTCCAGCAATGTCAAAGCTAGGCATTACGACTTCACCTCCTTAGAAGAATCGAACAGTACGAAACCGTCAGCTCCATAAGCCGAGGGGCTTTTTACGACGTTTGAATTGACCAAAAGCTTAAGCAGAAATTGCGTTAATGAAACCGCCGTCAACATGCTAAGCAAAACGCCTAGCCCTAACGTTATTGCGAAGCCGCGAATGGTGCCCGTGCCGAACAAGAACAGGACGCCCGCCGCGATTATCGTTGTAATGTTCGAGTCAAAAATTGTCGTAAAGGCTCGCTTAAAGCCCGCGTCCATTGCCAGCCGTATCGACTTGCCCAAGCGGAATTCCTCCTTGAAGTGCTCGAAGATGAGGACGTTAGCATCAACAGCCATACCGATTGATAAAATGATTCCCGCCACGCCCGGCAGTGTCAACGTCGCGTCCAGACCTTTCAGCGTGCCGAGGAGCATGAGCGTATAAGCCATTAAGCTAATATCGGCTATGAAACCCGGCAGACGATAGAACAGGAGCATAAAGACTAAAACCGCCGCGATACCGATTACAAACGCGAACTCTGATTTGTCTTTGGAATCTTGACCGAGCGAAGGACCAACCGTGCGCGTCTCGATGATGTTGACTTTGACGGGCAGTGCGCCGCTCCTCAAGAGCACCGCAAGATGTTGAGCCTCTTGCAAGTCGCGTTGACCAGAGATTTCAGCCTTGCCGCCTAGGATTGGTTCACGAACGACGGGATTAGTTAAAATCTCGCCGTCGAGGAGTATAGCGATTTGCCTGCCGACGTTCTCAAGGGTGGCGTCCGCAAATTTCTGCGCGCCCTCGTCGCTGAACTCCAGATTGACGACGCATTGCCCGTTCTGCTGATTCATGGCGGCTTGCGCGTCCTTTAGGTCGGTGCCCGTCAGAAGTGTATTGCCGTCCGCGTCCTTGAACTCAAGCATTGCGGTCTTGCCAATGGTCTCAATCGCCTTGTCGGGGTCTTTAATGCCCGGCAACTCGATGATAACTCGCCGCTCGCCTTCGCGTTGGATAATCGGTTCGGTTAAGCCAAGCTCGTTAATTCTCTTTTCCATGATTGATACGACCCGTTGCATAGCGTCTTCGTCGACTTTAGCAATCTCGGTGTCCTCCGCCTGCAAGACGACATGCGTGCCGCCCTGCAGGTCGAGTCCTTGCCTGATTGAATGCGCTAGCGGACGGATAAAGATTACAAACACTGCCACGATTGCCACAAGACATATCAGCAGTTTGATTAAGCTGTGTGTCCTCACTAAAGGTTTCTCCCTTCCCAATTTCGTGTTTGTGTGCTAATATACTACAAGCATAAACAATGCGCAATGAAAAAACTCGCCGGTTGTTGATGATGTTTCTAGGGAATCTTGAAAGGGAGTGTTCAATCATGAGGCTACATAAAAAGAGACGCGGACAAGTTGTTGTGTTTTATGCGCTGATGATTCCAATTTTATTATTTGCTGGCGGTGTAGGTCTCGACTTGGGTTGGTACTATCTGAATGTGTCTAGGCTCCAAAATGCGGCTGATGCGTCGGTTATAGCGGGAGCTAAGGCATTGGCGGCTGATACGACTAACTTTAAGAATTACAAGTACAAAAATATCGTGGACAAATTCCCTGCCGATTTGCCGGACACGGATGCCGATACCACAGCGGGCGACGTGGCGGCAGCGAAGTATGCGCTGAAAAATCTTTCGTCCGACGCTGTTGCCGTCCATAATGGCGACGTTTACACGATGAAGGACAACTACACCAGAGGTGACCCGACAATCATCTTGAAGCCTTCTTTGTACAAGGACATTAATAACAACTACTATTACGTCGTTCATCTCAGCGAGGATATTCATCACTTCTTCCTTGGTTTCCTTGATGATATGTATGCGGGCGTTGTTGCTGTTGCTAGGCTCGATTATAAAATACCACCACGCCCACCAGGCGCAGGCGCAGAAGTTCCCGTTGATGGCACAGATATTTTATCCAAAATGTACAAAGTCGAAGACGTTTCTGTTATGAGGAACTGGGAATTTCAAACTAATGCCCCCGAAGAATGGTACGAAAGGTTTACTAAGGGTCAAAAGAAATACAGTGGTAATGCCACCGAATACCAAGATAAAGAAGGCGTTCATTACAAAAAGGGAAATTATTATCGAACAGAATCAGCCGAAGTATATTCGGGAAGCACCAATCAAGGCAGTTCAAACAACAGATATAATTTTGGTTGGAACGAAACAGATTCATTGAATCTCGATTTCCGTCAAGATGTCAAGGGTGTTCATTTTACAAAAGACTGGGATATAGGCTACACTGCCCCAGACGGTTTAGAGGCGACAAGAAACAAAGGTTACGGTAGAAACGATGACGCTTTTAATTACAGAGTCCACGCAACATTTAATTTTGGAAAGCCTTATGAAGTACGCATAGAAGACAATTCTAAAGACGTTAGCTACGACAAGTACAAAAAAACCTACAACAACCAAACCTATTATGACTTCAAATATAAAAAGATAGAGGACAACCCTCAAGATGCCCTGTATGTGCGCATTGAAAGTGAACCTATTTGGGATTTGGAGTTTAAACCCAATCACAATGAATTTAACTCGGTTCGTCAAATTTTCCTTAACATAAACCAATCGAACATGGAAAAAATTTTGGTTCAAAAGCGCGACGACGCAGGCAACTTGCTTTACTTGGACGACGAGAAGGAAAAACCGATTCTGGAGGAGCGGTACAAATATCGTCCACTGGTAATCTTCTATGACGGTCCCGAAAAAATCAACCCAAATTCAATAGTGCGAGACTCCCAGCCGCTTATCTTGAATCTTAATGCCGATACTCGCGTTATTCTCTTCGCGCCGAATAGCCCCGTTGTCATCAATGGCAATGGGCACAAAATGCAAGGCTTCGTTATTGCCAGAGAGTTCGTGCGTCTGAAGACGGCTGATGATTATACACGGACGGCGGACGGAAAATATCTCGACAGCAAAGGCAAGGAATATTTCTTCAAAACGGATGACAACCTCTTTATTGACGAATCCGGTAATGTCCAAACGAAGCCTTTGACTGAATCAGATATGCGTGCCCCGAATAGCTCAGAAACACCGCTCAATACATACGAAGACTTACAGAAAAAGTATGAACTCTTTGATGAAGACGAAGAAAAAGTTTACCTTATGCACACCGCCTTTAATATTGACACTTCCGACGAAAACCACACGACTTCCTATTATGACTCTTTCGAGTTGCCGAGCCTAAAGAGAAATGTTTATACGTACCTTGACAACTACTATACTAACTTGGACGACGACCCCGACAATAATAAGGATAATTCTGTTGACATGTTCTTTACAAAGCTAAGATCGAGTTGGGTTGATTGATTCTTATTGATTATTTTGATTGACACCTTACCGCTTGAATTATAGAATTGCAGGCGGTGAGGTGATTTTTTTATGAAGGTCGGAATAGACATCGGCTCCACGACGATAAAGCTGGTCGTCATGGACGAGGAACGGCTTATCTTCAAAAATTATGCGCGGCACTTTTCGGAAATCAGCTCCGCGCTTGCGAACTCTCTAACGTCGCTGAAGAACATCATCGGCGAGAAAACTTTTAAAATCGCGTTGGCTGGCTCGGCGGGCATGGGCATTGCCAAAAAGATTTCGTTGCCCTTTGTGCAAGAGGTCATTGCCTGTCAAACGGCGGTAGAAAAATTTATTCCGCAGACTGATACGGTCGTTGAGCTCGGCGGCGAGGACGCAAAGATTATTTATCTCGGCAACGCGCCCGAAGTCCGCATGAATGGAGTATGCGCGGGCGGCACGGGTTCATTTATCGACCACATGGCAAGCTTGCTCTCGACTGACGCGCTCGGCTTGAATGCTTTGGCGGAGAAGGGTAAACAGCTCTACACGATTGCTTCAAGGTGCGGCGTCTTCGCCAAGACCGATATTCAAGCCCTCATGAATGACGGCGCGAAGAAGGCTGACATTGCGTTATCGATTTTTCAAGCGGTCGTCAATCAGACTATCGGCAACCTAGCGCAAGGTCGTCCGATTAAAGGCAATGTCGCCTTCCTAGGAGGGCCGCTACATTTTCTGCCCGAACTCAAGAAACGTTTCGTCGAGACGCTCGGACTTTCCAAAAATGAAGTCGTCAACACTCCCGACGGAAATTTTTTTGTAGCGACGGGCGCGGCTCTAAGCGACGAGGCTAAGGAGATTTCTATCAATCAGCTTGAGGAGTCAATTAAGAAGTCCGAAGACGCCGCACGCGCTGAAACTCGCAAGGCGGATTTTATTTTGTTCAAGGACGCCGCCGACTATGACGCCTTTAAGGCTCGGCACGACAAAGCAAAGGTCAGGCGCGGCGATTTAAGCACTTATAACGGAAAAATTTTTATCGGAATAGACGCCGGCTCCACGACGACGAAGATTTGCGCGATTGGCACTGATAAGCAGATTCTCTACACCAACTACGGCTCCAACGAGGGCGCACCCCTTAAAGTCGTCGTCAATCAGATTCGCGACCTCTACAGCAAGTTGCCACCAACCGCTAAGATTGCAGGCGTGTTCACGACCGGTTATGGCGAGGCGATTGTTAAGGCGGCTCTGCACGCTGACGGCTCCGAAGTCGAGACCTTTGCCCATTTGACTGCCGCGCAGGAGTTTTGCCCTAACGTGTCGTTCGTTTTGGACATCGGCGGGCAGGATATGAAATGCTTCTTCGTCAAGAACGGCACGATTGGTAACATCACGCTTAACGAGGCTTGCTCGGCGGGTTGCGGTTCGTTTATCCAAAACTTCGCGCAAGGGCTTAACATGACGGTCGGCGACTTCGCGGGCATGGCTTTGACTTCGGAGGCTCCCGTTGACCTGGGCACGCGCTGTACTGTCTTCATGAATTCAAAGGTTAAGCAGGCACAGAAGGAAGGCGCGACCGTCAACGACATCTCGGCGGGCATTGCCCTTAGCGTCATCAAGAACGCGCTGTTCAAAGTCATGCAACTTAAGAACGTCGAAGACCTCGGCGCAAATATCGTCGTGCAGGGCGGGACTTTTTATAACGATGCTGTCCTGCGTTCGATTGAAGAGCTTTTGCACAAGGAAGTTATCCGCCCCGACATCGCCGGACTTATGGGAGCATACGGCGCGGCTATCCTTGCCAGTGAGAATTGCGCGGGCACGTCGAAACTTTTATCAGCTGACGAACTCGAAAACTTTTCTGTCGTGACTAAATCATATCGTTGCGGGCGTTGCGGAAATAACTGCCTAATCACTATGCAGAAGTTCCCCGACGGTGGCAAATACTTCACGGGCAATCGCTGTGAACGCGGCGTAGGCGGCAAGCCCAATACTAATGCCGAAGTTCCAAACGCCTACGCTTACAAGTACAAGAGGCTTTTTAACTATCAGCCGCTCGAAAATCCTAAGCGCGGTTCAATCGGTATCCCAAGGGTGCTTAACATCTACGAAGATTATCCTTTTTGGTTCACGCTGTTGACGGAGCTGGGCTATCGCGTCGAAGTCTCCGCTAAGTCCTCCGCTCAAATTTTCTACAAAGGGCTTGAAACTATTCCGAGTGATTCGCTGTGCTACCCCGCTAAGCTTGCGCATGGTCACGTTATGGATTTAATCGAACGCGGCTTGAAGAAGATTTTCTACCCTTGCGAGCCGTACAACTTCGACACGAGGTCAGATAACTTTTACAACTGCCCTATCGTCGCCAGCTACCCCGAAAATATCCGCAACAACATGGACGTGCTTAAGGAACGCGGCATCAAGTTTATTCAACCGTTCTTGCCTGTCCACGATATGAAAAAGCTTAAGAAGCGTCTCGCCGAAGAATTTAAATCGGAAGGCGTGACTACTGATGAAATCTCCCGCGCCGTCGATAACGCCGCCGCCGAAATGGAGCACTTCCGCCAAGACATTAAAGCTTTCGGCGATGAAGTCTTGAAACGTATCGACCAGACTGGCGAACATGCAATCCTACTCGTCGGCAGACCCTATCACGTCGACCCGGAAATCAATCACGGTATCGCCGAGATGATTCAATCCTACAACTTGCCGATTCTCTCCGAAGACTGCGTTTATCATGTTCCCGTTGACGCGCCAAAAATTTCCGTCGTCAATCAGTGGAGCTATCACGCCAGACTTTATCACGCCGCCCAATTCGCCGCCGAATACCCCAACATTACTTTGATTCAGCTAAGCTCGTTTGGTTGTGGACTCGACGCCCTGACGATTGAACAGGTTAAAGAAATTCTTGAGGCTCACGGGCGGATTTACACGATGATTAAGCTTGACGAAGTGTCGAACCTCGGCGCGGCTCGGATAAGGTTACGTTCCCTGCTGGCGGCTTTGAAACGTCGGACGCCCGTTACCTATTCGCCGAAGAAATTTCCAGACCGCCCGCACTTTACGCCCGATTGCAAAGCTAAGCATACAATCCTTGCGCCGCAGATGGCTCCGATTCATTTTGAACTGGTTCAGACCGTCCTGCAGAAGTACGGCTACCGCGTGCTGATACCCGACCTGCCTGACAAGGCGGCAATCGATTTGGGCTTGCGCTACGTCAATAACGAGATGTGCTATCCGGCGATTGTCGTTACGGGTCAAATGCTTGCGGCGTTGAAGTCGGGCGAATGCGACCCCGATAACACGTCGATAATTTTATTCCAGACTTGCGGCGGGTGTCGTGCCACGAATTATATCAGCGTTATGCGGCGGGCGTTGAAGTTCGCGGGCTTCGGGCAAGTACCAGTCTTCGCGTGCTGGGGATTGCCTGACGAGACTGACGCCTTTAACTTAAGCCGCGATTGCCTCATGGACGCGATTAAAGCTTCCGTCTACGGCGATTTGCTCATGAACGTTTTAAACCGTATGCGCCCCTATGAAATTCGACGAGGCGAGACTGATAGATTGTTCGATGAGTGGATGACGCTTGCCAAAGCTGACCTCGTGAGCGGCAACTATCTTAGCTATCGCAGGAACATAAAGGAGATTGTCCGCCAGTTCGACGCCATACCGATTAAAGACGGCGGCAAGCCCAAAGTCGGTATCGTCGGCGAGATTCTGGTTAAGTATCACCCCGTCGCCAATAATTTCATTGAACGGTTGCTTGCCGAGGAAGGCGCGGAAGTCGTCATGCCGTCGTTCGTAGATTTCTTCCTGTACGTTGCTTACGATGCGATTGTTAAGCGGGAACTCCTCGGCGGCAGTCGCAAGGATAAGATTTTCGCCGAAGTGTTTATCCAGTTTATTGAATTTTTCCGCCGCCCGATGAAGAACGCGTTAAAGGATTCCAAACACTTCCGCGCCCCGCACTCGATTAAGAAAACGGCGCGGCTTGCAAGTCGTATCATGAGCACAGGCAATCTTAACGGCGAAGGCTGGCTTATCTGCGGCGAGATGGTCGAACTGATTGAGAACGGCGTTAAAAATATCGTCGGGTTATCGCCTTTTGCTTGCCTGCCCAACCACATAATCTTAAAAGGCTGTCTTCATAACCTGCGCGAGAGCTATGACAACGTAAACGTCGTGGCGATTGACTGTGATGCGGGAGCTTCCTTAACGAACCAGGAGAACCGAATCAAATTAATGATGTCCGTTGCGAAGAAGCTTTTGGAGGTAAGAAGATAATGGAGACACAAAGTCTGACGCAAGAAGAGATTGATGTTAGCAAGCCAATAAATTTTGCGCCGCGAGAGCTTAGTTTGTTCAAAGCAGAGTTGGATAAACAACTCGAAGAAGGAAACGGTATAAATATTTTAAAAGCCCTGCGCAACGCAAGATATTGGGCTGAAATTGACCGCCGAACAGAAAGAATCAAAGCAGGTCATTGGGTCGAACATGATTTAATCAAGGTTGACAACGATGAATAAGCGTTGGGACGATAAAGCTTGGGATGATTATGTTTCATGGCAGTCTGAAGACAAAAAAACATTAAAACGAATAAACGCGCTCATAAAAGACATTGAACGCAACGGCGTAGAGACTGGTATCGGTAAGCCTGAAAAACTTCGCTATCGTGATGGTTGGTCAAGGCGCATAGACGAGACAAATCGTTTGCTTTATGACATTGACGAGCAAAATAATCTTTACATAATAGCTTGTAGAGGACACTACGAATAAAAAATTTCTCCCTTCCGAATGACGGTTGGGATTTTTTTGCTATAATGGAGGAAAATTTTTTATGAGGCGATTTAATGAGGCGGCAAAAGTACTTAACAATTTCTGAGATGATAGCTTACATCGCGTTTATAAACATGTTTATCCCGCTGTCGACGGATTTGTTTTTGCCCGCCTTGCCAATGATGGGCAATTACTTTTCGGCGAGCGAGTTTCTTGTCGGCTTGACGCTGACGATTTTTTTCTTTGTGTTTGCGGTCTCAATGATTTTGTTTGGACCGCTAAGCGACAAATACGGGCGGCGACGGATTTTAATATTGGGCGCGTCGATTTATACTGTGGCGTCGTTCGCCTGTGCGGAGGCGTCGAGCATTTACTTTTTATTGGTCGGGAGGTTCTTTCAAGCAGTCGGCTCCGGCGCGGTAATAACGGTTGCTACGGCTCTGATTAAGGATTGTTTCCGCGGAAAGGTCATGCGCAAGATTTTAGCGATAACGCAAGCCCTAGGAGTAATCGCGCCGATGGTCGCCCCGCTCGTCGGAGGAATCTTATTGACGTTTACGGACTGGCGCGGCTCGTTTTATCTGCTTACGGCTTTGGGCGGAATAAATTTAATCGTGGCGTTCTTGTTCTGCGAGACCCTGCCCGAACACAAGCGTTATCGCGGCGGGCTTTTGAATTCAATGACGCTACTGCTTGAGGTCGGGCGGAAGAAATATTTTATGGCGGTGCTGATAATGTTCGCGTTCTTGTCAAAGCCTTACATGGCGTATCTTAGTGCGTCGTCTTTTATCTACGTTGAGTTCTTCAACCTGACCGCACAGGAGTACAGTTATTTCTTCGCGGTGAACTCGGCGGCGTCAATCGCGGGTCCAATTCTTTATCTCAAGCTGAAGAATATCCTATCGAACGTGAGCTTATTGAAACTCTGCTTTTGCGTGGCGATTACGAGCGGGCTTTTAGTTTCAAGCGTCGGGCAAACGAGCGCGATAATATTCCTGCTGAGCTTCCTGCCGTTCACGGCGATAGGCGCGGTCGTTCGTCCGTTCTCAATGGAAATTCTTTTGCTTGAGGCAAGGGAAAACGTCGGGACGGCGGCGGCTGTGATAAATTTCGTGCCAACGCTGTTTGGTAGCCTCGGCATGATGCTAGGAACGTTGCCTTGGAGTAATTTTGTTGACGGACTCGGACTAATCATGATGACTGCGACGACCTTATCAATCACGCTATGGATTTTGATTAGGTGCGGGAAGTTCGGCGCGGCTCGTCAATCCGCTAGTGACTTGACATAAAAGTTTAGCGGCAATTAAAATGAATCAACCTAACGTGAAAGGAGTTTGGATTATGGGAATCCTCGACAAAGTAAAAAGCCTCCTGCCTAAGCGCAAGGAGCCTGAGCTTAAGAATAATATCCCGAACGAGAAAGAAAATATCCGCAAGACCTTTGGCAAATACTGCAACGCTAACCACGGCACCACCGACAACAAACTTTGCGCCAAGTGTACTGCCGTCCTGTCGACCGTCTTTATAAAAATCGGTCGCTGCCCCTACGGTATCGGCAAGCCTATCTGCGAACAATGCGAGACGCCTTGCTTCGGTGAACGTTTTACGAATGACTTCTTGGAGATTATGAAGGGCGGACAAAAGAAAATGCTCCTCAGCCACCCGATTATGACCGTCAAGCACAAGATAGCCTCGCTCGGTGCGGAGTATGCCAAAATGCAACGCGACAAGAAGACTAGCGACAAACAAAAAGAGCAGGAAGAGAAGATGAAAGCTAAGTTAGCCAACGCGACCCGCTCACCAAAGAAGGCTAAGAAGAAGAAAAAGAAAAAGTAGCGGGCAATTCCTTTTAAGAAACTTTTAATTTCGTGCCCTTGACAAAAATAATTTCCTGCTGTATCCTTCGCCCCGATAGTCAGGCGTTTGGTGGACGCGGGCTAATCAAGTAAGGGGGGATCTTCGCTGAAACGTTGGGGAACGCAAAGCGTTGATCAGGACTGTGGCGTTTGGACTCGAAGAATCGTGTAGGTTTCTCGAATCCAACGCTGTTTTGCTTTTTGGGATATCCAAAGGGGTTCAAAGTATCAGGGCTTGCAAAGCAAGCTAAGGTTAATCAACGAGCCGTGCAAAGGCGCGGCAAATTGAAGGGAGAAATTTTCTTATGAATGATTTAATGGAAGATTTGGTATTCGATATTCAGCTTTTCGCTGACGGTGAGCCTTTCGATCCGTGGGGCGAATTCAATGCTGACGACGAGTCCGGCGACGACGATGATGACGATGACGACGATAAAGAGCCGGTTACCCCAGTAGACCCAGACTCCGACGACACTATCGATCCTATCGATGAAGACGACATCACCACTACTGAAAGCGAAGAAGATATTCAAGATGGCGCCATTGTCCGTGATGAGGAAGTTGCAGAGACCGCAACAGAAGTCCTCGGTTCTATCGATACTACCGAAGCAACTGTTACCATTCTTTATGCAACAACACCTGCTGAGACTACCGATGGCACTAAATACACGCGGATAACTGGCGTCGCGGGTGTCAGAATCAAAGCTACTTCTTCTGGTAGCGGCACAAGTGCAACTCTCGGTTCGGGCACCAAGAGGACTAGACTTGCCTTGGATGCGCCTTCCAATATCGACATTATGTTCGAGTATGATAGCTCCACCAACAGCTACACCATCAATCCTACCTTAATTGTAGCAAGGAACGGTTCCGCATTCCAGGTCGGCGGTACTTCCGGCGTAGGTCTGTCGGTTGACGGCGATAACGCTCAAATGAACGTCAGCCTCGAAAATGGTAAACCCAGCTTGCTCCAGATCTTAGCTAATGCAGTAATAAAGATTGGCTCGTGGCTGTCTGGTAGCGGCGATGTTCTCTACGATACTGATACTTCGATTGACGGCGTAACCATTACATTCGACGGCTTCGATTCTGAGGATGTCAACAACGTTATTCCGGACGGCAAGAAGGTCGGCACGATTGACATTGCTAACACCGAAGACGCAACTGTAACTGTTGACGGCAGCTATGAATACACCTTCGCAATGCACGACAGCGACGGCAATTCGATTAGCTCCGACGCATTCGAGCTTAAGTACGTTGCCGACGGCGACTATACCTTCACGGTTCTCGAAAACGCTGGAATCAAGCTTGACCTCAGCGATCTTACTGTTAAGGACGGCAAGACCCTCAACGTTGTTGCGGCTGGCGGTGCAGATCAAATTCTTCCTGTCACTGATGCAGACGGCGGCGAAATCAAGATTCTCGGCACCACCTACAAGTACACGGCTGTTGCGGATAGCGAATCCTACTTCGCACTTACCGACGGAGCAGTAACTGGCTTTGTCCTCGGCACTGCAAGTGACACCATCGTACTTGATGACAGCTCGACGTTCGCGGTTTATGACATTGACGACCTCGAAAACAACCTCCTCAATGACATCACCTTCAGCGGCGGCGAACTCGCACTTACCAAGGATTCCACCACCACTAATGGCTACAGCATCGCTTATTACTTCACGTCTGCTGGCGACACTATCACGTTGACTGAAGACACTGCTGACGGCTTCGAGATGTTCTACCAGAGCAAGAAAGTTCCTTATGACGTTGTAGAGCCTTTGGTCTCTGGCGGCTATACTGTCACGATGACGGCTAAAGACGAATTCACGATCAGCAATCTTGAGGAAGACGCATCAGTTACCACGACTGACGGCGTAACGGTCGAGTTCGAGAACGCGGGCGGCTCCGTTATCTTGAAGGCAACCAATAGTACCACGACTCTCACAGCGGCTCTTACGATCGCGGGCGTAACCTCCAATGGCGGCGCAATCGAATTCAGCGAAGACGCAGCGGATCTTTTCGCAGACGGCATCACGATTAACGGTAGCACCGTACAGATTGCTGACGTTGACGGAGCACTTACCTACAACGCAGACGGAACAATCGTAGTTGATGACACTGTCTACGCAATCGGCGACGGCACCTATTACGGCTACGAAATCGCGGGCGACGCTGACGGCACAGTCAAACTCACTCTCGACGACAACAGCAAAGTCACGGCTATCACCGACCTCAACCTCGGCACGGCTAAGGGCGACTTCTCTGGCGACGTTACGGTCAATGGTCTTGATATCAATACGAACGACGCTGAACTGACGGTCACTGGCAGCAAAGATGCTGACGGCATCGATGCTATTAGCGGACTCGACGCAGGTAAGAACGTCTCGCTCAGCGGCAGTGGTTCTCTCACGGTCAACGACGCAGAATTCAGCTACAGCGGTAGCAGCGAACTTATCGTTGTCACTGGTGCTACTGAAGGCATTGGCTCCGTAACTGGTATTGCTAGCGGCGACACCGTCACCGTTGCTGACAACGACGCAATCGTTGTTCTCCCGACCGACGGCGACGAAGCTGAAGTCACTGTCAATGACGTTAAGTACACCTTCACCGGCGACGCAAGCAACGTCTCCATAGACGGCGCAGGCAATGTTGGCGGACTCGACGAAGACGCACAACTCGTAGTCGAAGGCAAGACTGGCACGATTTATGTCAACGGCTCCAGCGATCTTGACGCTACTAAGACGATCGTCGGCACCTACGACGGCACTAAGGCAAGAGTAGTCGATCCTTC
>JAFWWC010000049.1 GCA_017518105.1 Selenomonadaceae bacterium | reverse complement strand
TCCCGAACGAGTCTTAGTCAGCTCGCCTTCCTTCAGGTGCTTGAAGTGCTCGAACAGATACGTTGCCGCCGCCAAGCCTAAGACCGCGTCGCCTAAAAATTCCAATCGCTCGTTGTATTTGATTCGCGGCTCGAATTCGTTCGCGTAGGATTTATGGGTTAAGGCGACGTGGAGCGTCTCGATATGATTGAACTTCACGCCGAGCACCTTTGCGAACCTTTCCAACGCCGCCCGTCTTTTGTTGGTTATAACGTCGTCTACCCAGTCTTCGCCCTCTGGAGCCTCAAAAATTTTTTCATCTATCGTCAAAGCGTTCACCTCTTAAGAATATTTTCTGCGGCAATCAGCGTGCCTGCCAATAACCAGAATTCGCGCATAATTGGGACTTGATTCATGTTGGTATCGGTCAAGCCCTCAAGCTGAAGCCCCGCCAAGATTAATAACGCCGTCATGCCCGCCCCGAATGCAAATTGCTTCTCGCGCCGGAACTGAGTAAAGAACTTCCAGAAGAAGTAAACATACAGCCCGACGAACGCCGCAAGCCCGATTAAGCCGCCTTCGCTAGCCCGATGCAAAATGTTGCTGTGCGGGTGCGTATGACCTCTCATGCCTCTGCCTGAACGTTCCCTTGATTCGTGGGTAATGTAGTAGCCGTTGTACGCCTTAAAGAACATCTTTTGCCCCACGCCGTAAATCGGATAGTCGTAGAAGATTTCGCCCGCCGCCTTCCACATCAAGACACGTTCGGTATTGCTCTGGAACTTCACGTTGGTTAAGGTCGTCAGCCGGTCTTGAATCTTCGGAGAGAACAGCGCGACGATTAGGAAGACAACCGCAAGCCCCGCGAAGATTTTTGCAGTAAGGATCCGCCATCTTTTTTCCAACGCGACGAAGATTAGCACGACGAGCACGAAGGCAAGCCATGAGCCCCGCGTCATTGACAGCACGAGGCAAATTAAGCTCAAGCCCGCTACGAAGATTGCCAGCCTCCTCCACAGCGGCGATAGGATTTCAAGTTGCGCAATGAAGATTAACAGCGGGATTTGCATTAGCATGAACGAGCCAAAGAAAGTCGGCGTGTGATTCAAGCCGTAAGCTCGCGGCTCGCCCGCCACGAAGTATTGATAAATTCCAACGGCGTCATTGATTAGGAACGCCGCCATGGACGCGATTAATACCCCGCAGAGTTGCTCGCGTTTCTTTATGAAGGTCAGCGCAAATATCAAAGGAAAGAACCGATGAAGCTCGCCGATGACCTCTCGGAAGCTCGTTACAGGCTCCCAAGACATTGCCGCGATAAAGGCTTGCAAGACGAAGTAGACCGCTACCACTTCCAAAATCTTTGAATCGAACGGCGGCAAGGCTCTATTGCGCACAGACCAGACGATTATAAACAGCGTGCCCAATCCTACGGCGATACTTGCGGCGGCAGTCGACAGCGGCACCGCCAAAGCCAACAGCACTACGACGCAATACATTGCCGAGCCGAATGAGATTTTCTTTAGCATGATTCAACCCTCCTTGAGTTGAGCGACAAGCTCCGGCGGAATGACTTCGGGATAATTTTCCGCTAGCCATTCAACGATTCGATTCCAATAACGCTTAGCCTTCCACGCCGCCGCGAACTTGAACCAATACACCAGCGGGATTAGGACGGGCGTCCCTATGTTGTCGACGATTCGCACGCGATAGGCTCCAGGCGCGTGTTCCTGCACCATGAAATTTTCTATGTCCGTGTCAACGATTGCAATGTTCTCGCGCAGGAAGTCCGATTTAAAGTTTAGCAGGATAGTCCAAATCCTCTGGAGCGTCTGCGCGTCGGGTTTAGTCGTCGGCAGAAATTTTTTCATGTCGAGGCTTGTCTTGCCATTGTAGTCTAGGACGCGTTCAAAGACATAGCCCAGCCCCAAATTAGTTTCGACCGTCCCAAAAAACTCCGTGATGAGCCGCGACCTACTCAACTTAGCCGCGCACATTCTCCGATAACGCATTTCCTTTTTAACGTCGCCGTCGTCTTTGGTGTGCGGAATCTTTATGCACTTGTGCGGGTCAATCGGGTGAACGTAAGTTGCTTGGTGCCCGCCGGAGCCGATAAATAATTCCTCGTTGATTTTCAAAACGTCGTTCATCTGTCGACCTTCCTAATCTTATGAACTCTTAGCTTGTCGAGCCACTGCCAAACCTTAAGCTGAATCTGCGCGAAGTCTCCAACGCGTCGAATTATTGCCCTGTCGTAGATGTCCGAGCCGATAGCCTCTGCCGTCAAGATAATTTCCGCCGCCTCGCCGAGGTTTAGAATCAATTCATCGTCGGTTATGACTTCGGATAAAATATTTTCGTCGCCCGCCGTCGCTGTGACTTTAACGGGCGCGTCTACGTGGAAACGATAAAGCCCGATTGATAGCTTGTCGACTTCATAGGGCACGGCGTATTGATAAAAGAAGTTGTCATCGATTGTGAGCTTGACGAACGGCGGTAACTTTCTAAGCGGCTCGGTATTGGCGAAAAACTCCACCTCCGCAAGCCCGAAATCCTTTCCCGCGTCTACGATTGAAATTTCCGCCCGCGTCACGAAAAGTTTTTCAGTATCAATGACTAGAGGTCGTCCGCGGCTGGGAAGTTCTTTATCAATGACGACTTGCGCGGCGGCTAATTCCAGGCGCAGAGAAATCTTCGCGGGCGCGTCGTCGAGTGGGTTGCCGTAAATCACAATGCGCTGAACTTGAATCGGCTCTTGCCACGTGAAGAAAATCTTCCGCTGCTTATCGACGGGTTGCCAAAGGTTATCTTCGGCAAAAATTTTGAAGTCCCGAACCTTAGCGGCGTCGCCTGAAGTCGCTGTGACCTTCGCGCAGAATGTTTGACTGTCCGTGCGCCGCTCGAAGAAAACTTCATCGCTGTTGATGATTCGTAAGGCGTTCCACTCGTTGCGCTGGGATTTGTGCGCGAAGACCGCCTCGGCGATTGGATTGCCCTTCAAGAGCGGCTGACTATTCAAGACAGGAAAACGCACGCGATTAGCCCAAACGTAATTAGCGCGGTCGATTAAGTCAAAGTCGTAAGTATCAGTCTCGCCGAGCTTAGGCTTGCGTGTCGATAGGAGATTTGGCGCGTAGAAGTCGGCGGCGGCAGTAAAGGCGGTCGCGTAAGCAAACTTCTTGTAAACTTCGGGGCGATAGTCGGTGCGTTCGGATAAAATTTCGCCGAGGGTCTCTTCAAACAAAATCGATAGCGTGCGATGGTCGGGGTGGCTGTCAAAGTCGACGCAGAAAATTATGTTCGCCCTAAGCTCAAGCAGAAGGATTTTCAAGTCGCGTTTGAAATTCTGCCGAGTGTAGGGGCTGTGGCGTCCGAAAATTTTCTTGGCGTAGTCAACGAAATCTTGAGCCGCGTAAGTTTCGACGTGACCTGCAGGCGATTGCGTCGGCTTATCGGAAAGCTTATGCCCGTCGCCGTAGCCGAGAAAGATAATCCGTTCGTGAGGCACGCCCAAAATCTTCAACGCGTCGACTGCCTCCTTAGCACGAACCTCCGCCGGTTGCTCGAAGTCGCCGTTAGTCGAGTACGCCACGAATACTTCAGCCTTAGCCGCCGCCAAAGTCAAAATCATGTTGCCGGCAATGTTAATCTCGTCGTCGGGGTGCGGAGCCAGAATCAAAACCCGCGTCCCGAAAAAACTTTTGTCAAAGAACGAATTGCCCGCCGTGGGAATCTCCTCCGCGTCCACCTGCTCGCCGACGAGTTCAAACAGCCCACAAGCTTCCGCTTCAAAAAATTTTTTATCGTCCATAACGTCACCTCGCCGCGATAATTTCTGCAAGCTTTGGAATGACAATCTTAAAGTCGCACGTCTCGCGAATAAGTTTAGCCGCCCGCTCGCCGAAAATTTTCCTGCGCTCGTCGTCTTCAAAGAGAAGAGAAATTTTTTCCGCGAAAGCCGCCGCGTCCTCCGAATAAACCCTGTAGCCGTTCACGTCGTTTGCAATCACGTCCTCGCAACCGCCAATGTCGCTCGTGACCGCCGGAAGTCCGCTAGCCATCGCCTCAAGCAGGGAAGTCGGCAAGCCCTCATGTCGCGACGGGAAAATATAAACGTCCGCCATTTGATAGAACTCCTGCGGCTCGTCGACTTCCCCGATAACCTTAATTGAATCGTCCAGCTCGGTAGAAAGCGTCCGTAGCTCGTCAAGCAAATGATTCAGCCCGCCGCCCACCACGTAAAGCAATGCGCCTGGGAATTTCTTATGCAACAGCCGCCACACGTCCTGCAAGGTGTCAACGCCCTTATCCTTAACGACCCGTGCACAGAACAGCAGAACTTTGCAATCGGGATTGATGCCGTGAGAAATTTTCAGCTCGCGCCGCCGTGACTTGTTCGACTGCGGATATTTGTTCGTATCGATGCCGTGCGGCAGGATAGAAATTTTTTCTGGAGCAATGCCGCCGCGTTCAATGAAGCCGTCGCGAATCTCTTTAGTCGTCGCAACGTAATGCGTGCACGTCGCCAAGATTTTATTGCGCCAACCATCCGCCGAGAAAATTTCCGCCTTGCCCGTCAAAGCCAACGTCACCGGTTTGTTGAAGAGCCTCGCGAACAAAATCGCCCACACGGAAAATTTTGGCGTGCCGATTATGTAAAAGGCGTCAATGTCCCTGTGCGTCGTCAACAGCCGCAAAAAAATTTCTAACCAACGTAGCGGCGGGTGCAGTCTCACGAGGTCAATACCGTTCAAATCTTCCCTTGCCGCCGTGAAGAAAAATCTTTTCTTTGTCATGAGCGTGACGCGGTGTCCGAGCTTGATGAGTTGCAGGGCGTGATTCTCGCCGTGAATCTCTGCGCCGCTCTTCGTAGGGCGTCCGTCTGGCAGAAATTTCTTCCCGACCGCAAAATCTTTTATCAGCAAGCAAATGTTCATGTCTACTCCTTTCAGCGCAATTCTAGCAAAAATTTTCACGCCGTCAAATAAAAAAGCCCCGACGCACTGTCGAGGCAGTGAAGCTTAGACTGGGCATAATTTTTTCTGCGTAAGGGGTTGTTCCACGAGGGGAGCCATCTTCTCGCGAATGACATCAGCCACGGGCACGACTTCACGCTGATATTGATTGTCGAAGTCCTCCCAGAACTGCCCGCGGTCTACGGGGTTGCCCTTGTGGTCATAATACTTATTCGGCTTGAAAAGTCCGCCCTTGTCCTCGTACTTGTAGCCCATGACGTTTATCGCACGGCGCGTGCGCTCGCTGCCAACGTAAACATCCTCGACAATGCCGCGCCTGTACAAGTCAAAGCCGTCCGCCGCCGTCTCAGCAATCGTTCCGCCTGTTATGTTATCGAGTTCGTCTTCAGAAAGTTTTTCGTCTGCAATTTTTTTTTCGTCTGCCATTGTTATCAGTCTCCTTTTCTGCTTTATACGTTAGTTGAAAGATTTCATTACGCGTCCGATAAAAATTTTCTCGCGGCGTCTAGAACTTGGGTAGGCGTGACATTAGCAAGGCAAGCGGGCTTAGGGTAAGTCGGACACTCCTCCGCCTTGCAAGTGCATGGGCAACAAGGCTCGCGGCTCGTTAAGGCGACGGCATTGGGATTAATCGGGTGCCAACGGTCTGGGCTTGTGCAACCGTACATCGTGACCATCTTAACTCCAGTCGTGGCGGCAATGTGCGTGGCTCCCGTGTCCACCGTGATAAACAAATCCGCACGTCTAAAAACTTCGGCAAGGTCGGTTAAGGAAGTCTCGCCGCAAAAGTTTTCTACGCCGCCGCCAATCTCTTTGATGACTTCTTCGGCGTAGTCTCTATCATTGGGTGCGCCGACGATAAAAAATGCCGCGTCGCAGTCTTTCCTTAGCTCGCGGACGACTTCGGCGAAATATTCCTTACTCCACGTCTTTAGCGGGAACGTCCCCTTGACGCACAACGCGATTTTAAATTTGGCGGGCGGCAGGCGGCTAAGTAATTCATCGGCGACGGGAGAAATTTTTTTCGGGAAGACTGGCTCGCCGTGCCCTTCAAGCTTAAAGAACTTGCGGACAATCTCTTGATAGGTCTCGGCTTGCAACGTCTGGTTCAGGTCGTGCTCAATCTCCACAACGTCAGTATAAAACATCGTCACGCTACTTTTATTGTCGTCGAAGACTTTGGACGGGACGACGCGCCTTGGAATTCTCGCAAAGAAAGTTATCAGCGCGGGTCTAAGCTTGCGGTCGAAGGAGATTGCCAAATCAAATCTGCGGCGGCGAACCTCTTTGATAAGCTCGCGCATCTTAGCAATAGAATTTTCCTTAGCTTTGTAATCGAGGACAATCACATCATCGACGACTGGATTATCAATCACAGCGTCCTTGACCACGGGCTTAACTAGCATAGTGATTCGCGTTTGCGGGAAGTTCTTCTTGATGAGTGCAAGCGCGGAAGTCGTCAACACCACGTCGCCGAGATTGACCAGCGCATTGACTAAAATATTTCTAAACATCGTCCGTCGCCTCCGTTACGTGAACATTTTCCTTGCCGTAGTAGTAAAGCTTGACGTACTTAGCCATCGTGTAGAAGTAATGAAAGCCGGCAAGTACGAAACCAATCATGCCGTCTAGGAAGCCGCCGCGCAAGATGTACATTCGGAAGCTTGCCCACAAAGGATGCGCAATCATATCGAGTAGCCCCGCCGATTTGCCTTGCTCGTGAGCCTTCTTAGCGGCAAGCGTCGTGTAAAAGTTCAGCTTGTTGAAGTAGTGATTCCAATCGCGATAAGGATAGTGCACAAGATACGCGGTCTCGGCGAAGTCCTTTTCCGTGCAAGTGTGATGAATTTGCGGATGAACAAAGCCGGTTACGTAACTGCCCTGCGTCGGGAACAATCTTGTGACGTAATCGGGGAACCAGCCGCCGTGCCTTAGCGGTTGTCCCCAAAAGTAACTTAAACGCGCCGTCCTCCACGCAATGCCCTTATCGTCAGCGGCGAGGACTTTTTTTATCTCAGCAGTCAAAGCGGGCGTGGCTCGTTCGTCGGCGTCTATGAAGAAGACCCAATCGCACGTCGCCTGCTGAATCGCAAAAGTCTGTTGTCCGCCCCAGTCGCCGTTCAAAGCGTGTTGAATCACCCTTGCGCCCAGTTCGGAGGCAATTTGCGCGGTGGCGTCTGTGCTTAGGTCGTCGATAACGATAATTTCGTCCGCGAATCCTTTAACGCTCTTAATACACGCGCCGATAAATCGTTCCTCGTTCTTCGCCAGAATCAGCACTGATACCTTAGCCATAAGAACCCTCCATAATCCTTTCGAGCCGCCGAGCAAAGTTCACGGGGGAAAAATCTTCGCCAGCCGCCCGCAAACCTTTTTCATACGCCGGAAAGTTTTTATCGAAGCCGTTAATAAAATCTTCAAGCACGCGGGCTAAGTCGTCTAGGTTGCCACTTTTGAAAGTCTCGCCGACGCGGTAGAGGTCAAACACTTCTGGATTCATGTCATCGCTTGCCACGACGGGTTTGCCAAAGCCAATCGCCGTGAAGAGCATTCCGCCCCAATGATAACGGTAGCGCGGCGCGGAATACGGCATCAACAGCGCGTCGACGTTCAGGATAGCCCGTTGCCACTCCGCCCCGATTAAGCCCTTGTGCAAAAAGCTTAGCCCTTCGACGCCGCCATACTGCTTGATAATCTCCTCGAAGTCGTCCGAGTCCTCCTTATGCATTGTCGAGCCTTGCACCATGAGTTCAACTCGCCGCGTGTACTTACCCTTAAGGTAAACTTCCAACAGCCCGCGCAAATTCTTTTCCCGCCTATACTGCCCGAAGAAACCTATCTTTAGGGAATTAGGGAAAGAGGTTATTAGGTTATTAGTATTTAGGTCGCGGGCGGTGTATGTCGGCGGATATATCGTGTAGACGTTTTCGCGCCGCTCGCCGAAGATTGAATCACCGAACGTCAGCACAACTAGCTTAATATTCCTGTTGAAGTCAAGCTTATCCGCCGCCGCCAAAAACTTCGGAGCCTCCGTCGGGTTGATGCCGTGCAGGATAAAAATCAGCGGCACAGAGATTTTCTTTAGGTCGCTGTGATTCAATGCCCGCAAGTATCGATAAGTCGACGTGGGGACAATCAGCGCGTCGAATTTCTTCTGCGCCTCGAATAGCTGACGATACCACCGCTGCCGATTGAATTCACGCCGAAACGCCGCCAAAAGTTTTTTCAGCCCGCGGGAGTTCGTATAAGTCACGGCGTCGCCGCGGAGTCTGTTGACCGGCGTTTGATAGTCGAATTGAAAGCGGAAGTTCTGCGGGACATAAAATTCAACCTCATGCCCCAGAGCTTTAAACTCCTCAACGAGAATCCTATCGAACTCGACCTCGTGACCGCCGGGCGTCATTATGTTTTCAAATATCGCAAGTCTCACGTCTAAACCTCCGCAATGTGTTGTTAATCGCCGCGTCCAACTCGTCAAGCAGAGCAAACCGCCGCCGATATTGCGCCCGCTTATGAGAAGGAATCTCCTCGACAGTCTTGCGCGTCTCAGTCAAAGGCAATTCGTAAAATCTCGCGTCGTCAGTCGGGACGCCGCCCGCCTCCGCCCAAAAGTCGCTAAACGAAGTCTTGAGCTTCCTATCGCTACGAACGTGATTGTTAGCGTAGTAGCCCTCGTTCGTCACGGCGAAGATTTTTTCCACGCCCAGCGACCTTGCGACACTCTGCGCGGCGTAAAGGATTAAATTCTTCGTGCGGTAAGCGTGGCAACGTTTGGTTATGCGCTTGACGAGTTCTTTGGCGTCGTCGACGTTCGGTCCTTGCATGGCTCCAATCCACATTGCCCAAGCGTCGTCTTTGCGGGCTATCCAAAACAGGATTTGATAAACGGGCACTTCACCGGGCAGATTGAACATCACAGCCGCAAGCCCCTCTTTACGTTGCCCCGACTCCGCGCACAAGACAAGATTCATATCGCCGAGCGTCTCATCAAGCGGCATCCTCCAAAGCTCAATCTTTTTATCGCCGTAAAGCTTTAGCATGAAGTCATCATTCATTCGCGCCGATAAAAATTGCATGTGCTCTTCGATAAGCCGCGCCCGCTCCTCGAACGTCGACCGATAATAAAAAAATGCCCGCGTCGCTTGCTCATAGACGAACGGATAGCCGTCCGCGACCTTAGTCATCAGCTCCGATTGCCCGAAGAACTTTTCAAGGCGGCTCATGCGCTTGGGGTGCAGTAGACACCTTGCCACGAACACCGCGAACCGATGAGCCTCCCGCGGATTGTTCAGGTCGTAAATCTTTTTTCCCAGTTCAATGAAGTTGCTCATAACATCTCCTTCTAGCAAGTCGATTATATGTTTCGCCGCTAATTATATCATAAACAAAATTAAAATTGCATTGCCCTTGACGATTTGATACAATGCCCGCAAGCGTTGAGAGTTCGGAAATATTTTTAAAACAAGGAGGAGATTCTATTTGAGAAGTGACCAACGAGGCGACAACAAACTAAAGATAATTCCGCTGGGTGGGCTTGGCGAAATCGGCAAGAACATGACGATAATCCGCTACGGCGACGAAATGATTATGATTGATGCGGGGCTTATGTTCCCCGAAAATGATATGCTCGGCATTGACCTCGTTATCCCGGATATTTCTTACGTCATCGAAAATAAAAATTGTCTCAAGGCGATAATCCTGACTCACGGACACGAAGACCATATCGGCGCGTTGCCTTACATCTTAAAAAAGCTTACTGTTCCTGTCTACGGCACAAAGCTCACGCTCGGCATTTTATCTGGTCGGCTCAAGGAAGACGGCGTTGATTGCAAAAATATGCGGGCGGTTTCCAGCGGCGAAATCGTCATGATTGGTTGCTTTAGCATAGGCTTTATCCGCGTCAATCACTCAATCCCCGACTCGGTTGCCCTGTCGATTAAAACGCCCGTCGGCATGATTGTCCATACCGGAGACTTCAAGCTGGACTACACGCCGATTGATGGCAAGATGACTGACTTCCGCCGATTCGCTGATTTGGGTCAACGCGGCGTGCTTCTCTTAATGGCTGACTCGACGAACGCGGAAAAGGAAGGTCACACGCCTAGCGAACGGACAGTTGGCGCGGCATTTAATCGCGAGTTCATGAACGCGCCAGGCAGAATCATCGTAGCGACTTTCTCATCGAACGTCCATAGAATTCAGCAGGCAATCGATATGGCAATCCGCTATCGTCGCCGCGTGGCAATCCTCGGTCGCAGTATGGTAAACGTCGTTCAAACTTCCATTGAGCTTGGCTACCTTCACGCCCCCGAAGGAACTATCATCGACATTGAGGACATCAGAAATTATCCCGCGAATAAAATTGTAATAATAACCACGGGCAGCCAAGGCGAACCGATGAGCGCACTTACGCGCATGGCAATGAGCGACCACAGGCAAGTTGACGTTATCCCCGGCGACACCGTTATTATCTCCGCCACACCGATTCCCGGCAATGAAAAGCTCGTGGCTAAGACTGTCGATAACCTTCTGCGGCTCGGAGCAAACGTCGTTCACCGCCGCGAAGAAGGCATTCACGTTTCAGGGCACGCCGCCCGCGACGAACTCCGATTGATTCATAACTTGGTTAAGCCAAAATTTTTTATGCCTGTGCACGGCGAACTGCATCACCTGTTCGCGCACGCCAAACTTGCTGAGGAAATGGGCATGAACCGCGAAAATATTCTGGTCGGCGAAAACGGAGCTGTCATTGAAATCACCCGCGACAGTGGAAAGATTGCCGGTCATGTCAATGCAGGTGTGATTATGGTTGACGGGCTGGGCGTCGGCGACGTGGGCAATATCGTCCTGCGCGACCGCCGCCAACTTTCTCAAGACGGTATCTTAATCGTCGTCGTGACTATCAACCGCGCCGCTGGCAAAATCATTTCTGGTCCAGACATTGTATCGCGTGGCTTCGTCTACGTCCGCGAATCCGAACATCTCATGGACGACGCTCGTAGCCGCGTTTTTCACGTCTTGCGCCGCTGTAAGGAAGACCAAATCCTTGACTGGATGACCATTAAGCTTGCCATCCGCGACGCCTTAGCCCAGTTCCTTTTCGAGAGGACACGACGCCGCCCTATGATTTTGCCCATTATCGTTGAAGTCTAAGGAAAATCCTCCGCCCGATTGAGTGGAGGATTTTTTTATTGCCGCCGCCCAATCAAATCTTCACTGCGATAGGCAAAATAATTCTCGTAAAAATAACTCGCGTCCAAACCCTTCATAAATATTTCGCGGTCGTCGATTCTTTCCGTCAACGCGGCGGCAAGTACTTGCTTTATCTCCGCGTCGTTTATCGGGCTGCGTTCCATTGCCTGCAAGTAAGCGTTCTTGTCAACGCGGCTCCAATCCATCACGCGTCCGAGTTCCTGCCGCAACATATCGTCAAGCCAAAGCCGCATACTCCGCCCGTTGCCCTCTCTGAACGGGTGCGCAACGTTCATCTCGACGTATTTGGCGATTATCTCTTCAAACGTCCGCTGCGGCATTTGCTCCACGCTCAAGACCGCCTCCCGAAGATACAACGCCGACGCAAACCGGAAATGCCCCTTGCTTATGTTCTCGTTGCGTAGCTTGCCTGCGAACTCGTAAACGTCCTCGAATAGCCCCCGGTGTATGTGCGCCAGCTTATCGAACGTGCCCGCCGTCATTCGCCGCAACTCGTCGCCCTGCCAAAGTTCAATCGCTCGCCGCTTGCTTAGCCACTCTTCCTCCCGCGCCAATTCTATCGGGTCATCTAGCTTAAGTTTATTCTTTAAAGTCATCGCGCCGCCTCCTAATGAACAGCCGCTTAAACATTCTCTTGCCGTTTAGATATGCATTCCAATCTGTTCCCGCCACGTGACAGCCGCAATCGCCGTAGCTGTAAGTGCAACCAAGCAATTCAAATTGGTCAGGGCAATACTTATCGAGGAAAGTAATCGGCACGCCCATGACGCCGAAGTAATCAACGGGAATTTCGGCGGTTTTCGATACCTCTATTGCGTCGTAGTTGTCGTAGCGCGGATACTCTTCGGGCGAATACTCTTTCCACAAGTCCAATTCCCAATAACTTCTCGGCGTCTCGATATTCGTATACCAAATCGACTGACTGCGTGCCATGTGCCGTCCGTCGTGAATCACAATCGAACGGTCTTTGCCCGCGTCCAAACCTTCATCAATGTAATCTTGCGGCACGTCGAAATAAATCTCGCGGCTCATTGGCGTGAACCCGACCCATAGCTTGTTCTCTTTAATCAGCGGAAAAATCTCCTTGTAAGTGATTGCGTTCTTGTTGCCCAGAATCAGAAATTTTTTATCGTAGTCGATTAGCTGAGCGACGAACTCGCGGAAAACGCTAAAGGGCGGGTTAGTCACGACGACATCAGCCTGCCGCAGGAGGCTAACGAGTTCAGCCGAGCGGAAATCGCCCGCGCAATAGTTCAAATCGCCTTTTAGGGTCGTGACGTTGTAGGACGACCTTGCCCGCGAAGAACTCCCGATAATGCCTTAACTCGTTTTCTATGTCTTCAAGCTGCGTGTAGAATTTATCCTTCTTCGCCTTCGCCGCCGCGTTTAGATTTTTGTTGCCCATAAAATTTCCCCCAATAACTTCATGTTCAGAGAGTCGCGAACGACACGGGCGAGGCGGTCGAAACTCTTTTGCTTTTCGGCGCGGACGTTTCGTGTAGAGGCGAGCGGCTCCAACCCTTTCTTGCGGCGGACGGCGTTTAGGATTTGCCTGCGGAAGTCGTCGTTGTCAAAAATGCCGTGGACGTAAGTCCCGAAGACATTGCCCGCCGCGATAATTTTTTCTCCGTGCAAATTGCTATCGCCCGCGTGAATTTCGTAGCCGTCAAGGTCGCGGCTTCTGATTCGACTGCCGAGGAATTCAAAATCGACATCAAGCTTAACTTGCCGCGTGAACTTATCGGCGGTGAAGGTCGTTTCAATCGGCAGGAGGTTCAGCCCGTCAAGTTCAGTGTGATTCGATTCGGTGCACAGCGGGTCAAAGATTTTTCTGCCGAGCATTTGGAAGCCGCCGCATATCCCGACGACAGCCGCGCCGCCCTTAGCAAGCCGCAAAATCTTATCGGCAAAGTGATTGGCACGCAGGGCAAGCAAATCTTCGGACGTGTTCTTACTGCCGGGCAAAATGATAACGTCCGCCGCGTCGAGTTCGTCGGGGTTCGTGGCGTAGAAGAGATTGACATCAGCCTCGCCCGCCAAGCTGTCAAAGTCCGTGAAGTTCGAGAGCTTGCCGAGCCTAACAACTGCAATCGTCACGTCGCCGCCCGAAGAAGTCTTATCGTCGAGTGATACGGAGTCTTCGTCGTCAATGCCGAGCCTGTCGATAAACGGAACGATACCGAGCACGGGCTTAGAAGTTTTCTTTTCTAGGAAGTCGACGGCGGGCAACAGGAGATTGACATCGCCACGGAACTTGTTAATCACCAGACCTTTGACTAAATCGCGTTCGTCATCGTCAAGGAGTTCAAGTGTGCCGACCAGAGACGCCAACGCCCCGCCGCGGTCAATGTCAGCGACGAGTATCACGGGCGCATTGAGATACTTAGCGACGCGCATGTTTACAATATCGTTTGCCTTGAGATTGACTTCGGCGGGCGAGCCAGCCCCCTCAATGATAATCGTGTCGAATTCGGCGGAGAGTTTTTGCAACGCCGCCTTGACTGCCTCGAAAGCTTTGAGCGAGTAGCCTTGATGATAAGCCGCCGCACTCATGACGCCGACCGCCCGCCCGTTGATTATGACTTGGGAAGTTTGATTGCCTGTGGGCTTTAGCAATACGGGATTCATTTCGACACGCGGCAAAAGGTTAGCCGCCTCCGCCTGTGCGACTTGTGCGCGACCCATTTCCAGCCCGTCCGCCGTCACGAACGAGTTTAAAGCCATGTTCTGCGCCTTGAAGGGTGCTACGCGCCGCCCTTCCCTGAAGAAGATTCTACACAGCGCGGCAGTCAATATGCTTTTGCCCACGTGCGAGCTTGTCCCTTGAATCATTAAGTACTTAGTCATTGCCGCATCACCTTTTCAAACCGGAAGAAATATTCACCGCTGGGGAAGTCTTCGCCAGGAGCATTCGGGTCTTTGTGCTTAGGGTTAAAGAACTCCACTGCGTGAAAGCCGCACTTGTTGATATAAAAATGCAGGTTGCGTTTCTCAAAGTAAGGCGTCACGGTCTCCCAAACTTTTGTCGCGGGGTAAAGCTGTTCAATCGCCCGCCACGCCGCCGAGCCAATTCCTTTACTGTGGCAATCGACGTTGACATACAAAAGCGACAGCTCGTTATGATTATCGGGACGAATCACGACGACCACGCCGCCGACAATCTTGCCGCCGCTTACAATGTCAAAAATCTCCGCGTCCTCCGCCGCAAAAGATTTCTCCACGTCTTCGCGAGGGATAATCTCTTTGCCGTCGTCGCCGAACTCATCGACAACCGCCGCTTTGAATGCCGCTTGAATGTTCGCGATAAAATTTTCTCTGTCCGTCGTCGGGACAAGTTCAATCGTCATGTAATCACCTCATAACCTTTTCCATTGCAAGATAAGCGTCCTGTTCGCCGTAAATCGAGAATGCAACGAACCCGCACTTGTTCAGGTAGAAGTGGACATTGCGTTTATCGAGCCACGGCGTCGACGCGTACCAAACCTTTGTATCGGGATAAAGCCTCTCAATCGCTTGCCACGCCGCAAAGCCGATGCCCGAATTCCTCTTGCCCGCCTCCACGAAGAACAGCGACAACTTATTGTGCTTAGTCTCGGCGTTTATCGTAAGGACTGCGCCGCCGACGATTTTTTTATCCGCGATGATGTCTAGGAGCGTGGCGCATGTCTTGTCAAAGAGGCTGGGCAAGTCTTCGTCGCGGAATTTATTCGTTCCGTCAGCTCTGCGGAAGGCGGCTTGCAGATTCTCGATAAAAATTTTCCTGTCAGCCGTCGGGGCAAGCTCAATGGTCACAATGTCTCCTCCAACTTCTTCAGGTCGACTGCAACGCCCGCCACAGCCAAGAAGACTTTATCGGCGTTCGCGGCGAGCATTTGATTGGCAAGCCCGGCTAAGTCTCTGAAACGCCTTGCCAATTTATTTTCGGGGACAATTCCTCCGCCAACCTCGTTGCTTACAAAAATTATCACGGCGTCCGAACTCAACGCGGCGTCGATTAGTCTTTGAATCAGCTCGCGCAGATTTTTATAAAGTTCGGCTTCGTCGTCTAGGTCAGCGGCACAAAGGAAGTTGCTAACGTAAATCGTCACGCAGTCGAAGAGAATCGCGCCGAAGTCTTCCGCCGCCATGGAAATCATTTCTTCCGCATTGAACGGAGCCTCATAAGTCGTCCAGTTCGTGCCGCGCCGCTTTTGATGAATTTTAATCCGATAAGCCATCTCGTCATCGAAGATTTGAGCCGTAGCAATGTAAGCCGCCCGCCCGCCGCCGAGTTTAAGCGCGAGCCTCTCCGCAAAGGAACTTTTGCCACTGCGCGCCCCGCCCGTCACCAGAATTATCTTGCCCAAAGTCTCACCGCCCTTTTGATTAAAAAATTTTTTATTCTACCTTGATGAGCTAATCCCTACTGCGTCGCCGGAAAAATTTGACTAAGGTTAAGGCGTGAAGTATAATCAGCGCGTAAAAAATGGAGGAAATGAAATGAAATCGAACGTTGAAAATTCTTTCGAGAGCGAGATTGCCAACGAATATGCCAAGTATGAATCGCTCACAGACGAAGAACTTATCGTTGAGATAAAGGAAAAGAACAATCCTTCGGCAATGGATTATCTGATTCACCGCTACAGGAGTTTTGTTCGGGCGAAGGCGCGTTCCTACTTCCTAATCGGCGCGGACAGAGAAGATATAATCCAAGAAGGCATGATTGGTTTCTTTAAGGCAGTGCGCGACTTCAAGAGCGATAAGTTGTCGAGCTTTCATGCCTTCGCCGAGCTGTGCGTTACGCGGCAAATCATCACGGCGATAAAGACTGCCACCCGTCAAAAGCATATCCCGCTGAACTCTTACATATCGTTGAACAAGCCGATTTACGATGAAGACTCCGACCGCACGTTGCTGGACGTGATAAGCGGCGTGAAGGTCGCCGACCCCGAAGAGCTCATCATCAGCCGCGAAGAGTTTTTAACTATCGAAAAGAAAATGTCCGAGATTCTCAGCCAACTTGAATGGGAAGTGCTTATGGCTTACCTCGACGGCAAATCTTATCAGGAGATAGCCGCAAGCTTAGACCGGCACGTCAAATCAATCGATAACGCCCTGCAACGAGTCAAACGCAAGCTTGAACGTTACGTTGCCAGCCGCGGTGAGGCAATCGACATCGGCACTGTCTATCGCGGGTTGGCAACGCTTGACCGGCACATGAAACCGCCTGCCACATTGAAACCGACCAGCTAGGCGTCCGCAGAGGACGCTTATTTTAATTTTGGAGGGATGACCTTGTTTAATCGGGAAAAGCTTTTGAGTTGCGGCTTTGAAGTCGACGGAGGGAATTTTATTCGCCGCCAAAAAATTTTAGACGAACTGACGCTGACGGTTATAATCGACGGGCGCGGCTCTGTTATGACAAAAATTTTTGACGCGGACGGCGAGCCTTACACATTGCACCTTGTCGAGGGGGCAAGCGGCAGTTTCGTCGGGAGCGTCAAGGCGGAGTGCGAGCGCGTCTTAGCTGACGTTCGGGAGCAATGCTTCGACGTGGAGAACTTCAAAGCCCCGCAGACGTTGCGACTGGTTGAACATATCCGCGAGACCTTCGACGATAAGCCGGAGTTCCTCTGGGAAAAATATCCGAACTTCGCTATCTTCCGCCGCAAAGACAATCGCAAATGGTACGCGCTGATTGCTAACGTCCCGAAGAAATATTTAAAGCTCGGCGGCGACGAGGAGCTTGAGATTCTAAACGTGCGCATTGAGCCGGAGGAGCTTGATAAAATTTTTGACGACGAGAAATATTTTCGCGGGTGGCACATGAATAAACGCTTGTGGCTGACGGTGCGCCTTGACGACTGCTTGACTGATGATGAAATCTTCACACGGCTTGAGCGGAGTTATCAGCTTGCAAAGAAAAAATAATCTGTGCTATATTCTGCGCCGAGGTGATAAACATGAAATTAATTGTGACAGTCGTCGGCAGAGACCGCATAGGGATAATCGCCAGCGTGACGAAAATTCTTGCCGATAACAACGTAAACATCTTGAGCATTAATCAAAACATCTTGAACGGCTTCTTCAACATGATTCTGTTTGCTGAGGCGGCGGATAACAAACTGCGTCTGGTCGACCTGCAAGCAAAGCTCCGCGAACAGGGCGAGGCTATCGGCGTGGAGATAAAAACTCAGCATCAAGACATCTTCGACGTAATGCACAAGATTTGAGGAGGCGCGGCATTGATAACGATTGAAGACATACTCGAAACGAACCGAATGATAACCGAAAACAAGTTGGACGTTCGGACGATAACGCTTGGCATTTCGCTAAGGGACTGCGCCCATCCGAACCTGCGCGATTTCTGCCGCAACGTCTACGACAAGATAACGCGCTCGGCAGAGTTCCTTGTTAAGACGGGCGAGGAGATTGAAGCTGAATACGGCGTGCCGATTATCAACAAGCGAATATCCGTTACGCCGATTGCCATTGCCGCCGAGAGTTGCAAGGCTGAAAGCTACGTGCCAATAGCCGAGACCCTCGACCGTACCGCTAAGGAAGTCGGCGTTAATTTTATTGGCGGGTTCAGCGCGTTGGTTCAAAAAGGCTACACGCCCGGCGATAGGATTCTGATTGAGTCGATACCGCAAGCCCTTGCCGCAACGGATTTGGTTTGTAGCTCCGTTAATCTGGCGTCGACGAAGGCGGGCATTAATATGGATTGCGTCCGCGAAATGGGCGAGGTCATCAAACGGACGGCGGAGCTTACACGAGACCGGCAAGCGATTGGCTGTGCTAAGCTCGTAATCTTCGCCAATGCGCCCGAAGATAATCCGTTTATGGCGGGAGCCTTCCACGGCGTCAGCGAACCCGATAAAGTCATCAACGTAGGCGTCAGCGGGCCGGGCGTCGTCAAGCACGCGTTGGAGGATTTAAAAGGCGCGAACTTCACCGAGATAGCCGAGACGATTAAGCGGACGGCGTTTAAGATTACTCGCGTCGGACAACTCGTAGCTCAAGAGGCGTCGCGACGATTGGGCGTGCCGTTCGGGATAATCGACTTGTCATTAGCACCCACGCCCGCAGTTGGTGATTCAGTCGCACGTATCCTAGAGGAAATGGGACTTGAGGCTTGCGGCGCACCAGGCACGACGGCGGCTTTAGCTTTACTCAATGACGCTGTTAAGAAAGGCGGACTTATGGCTAGTTCGCACGTCGGAGGCTTGAGCGGAGCATTTATTCCCGTCAGCGAAGATGAAGGCATGATTGCGGCTGTGAAGTCTGGTAGCTTGTCGATTGAGAAATTGGAGGCGATGACTTGCGTTTGTAGCGTCGGCCTGGATATGATTGCGGTAGCGGGCGACGTTAGCGCGGCGACCCTCAGCGGGATTATCGCGGACGAGGCGGCGATTGGCGTCGTCAACAACAAGACAACTGCTGTTAGGCTTATCCCCGTGCCCAATGCCAAAGTCGGTGATGTTGTCGAATACGGCGGCTTGCTCGGCTATTGTCCTATCGTGCCCGTGAAGAATCAATTCAGCTCGGAGGCATTCATTGCACGCGGCGGACGCATTCCCGCACCAGTTAGGAGCCTGACCAATTAAAATGATTACGATTAGGAAAATGGAACGCGGCGACGCTGAAGTTGTACAGGACATGATGCGCAAGTTCTACACCTCGCCTGCAGTCGCTACTAATGGTTCGGAAGAAATCTTCGCGGCGAACGTGGCAAATTGTCTGGGTGGCTCGTCTTTGGTTGAAGGCTTTGTTTTCGTCGAGGGCGGGCAGGTTATCGGCTACGGAATCACGGCGCAAGGTTACGCGACGGAATTTGGCGGCGAATGCATTTGGATTGAAGACATTTACATTGAGGCGGAATATCGCGGGCGTGGCGTCGGTTCAAAGTTCATTCGTCACGTCAAAGAGTTTTACCCCAATAAAACTCTGCGGCTTGAGACTGAAGAGGACAACTCGGCGGCGGTAAATCTATACGAACGCTTCGGTTTTAAGCGGTTGCCTTATCTTGAAATGGTTTGCACGGGTGATTGACATGGACGAACGACTTAGGATTTTGGAAGAAACTTATCGCGGGGCAATGCCTCAGCTGAAATTCGATTCGGCGTTTGAACTGTTGGTGGCGGTGATTCTGTCCGCGCAGTGCACCGATAAGCGCGTCAATCAAGTCACGCAGGTTTTATTCCCGATAGCCAACACGCCCGAAAAGATTTTACAGCTTGGACAGTCGCGGCTAGAGGAGATTATCCGACCGTGCGGGCTGTCGCGTTCAAAGTCTAAGCACATCATCGGGACGGCGCAGGCTTTGCTTGACGATTACGGCGGCGAAGTTCCTTCCGAGTTCGACGAGCTGATAAAGTTGCCGGGCGTCGGGCGCAAGACTGCTAACGTCGTGACGAGTGTCGCCTTTAAGACGCCCGCCATTGCCGTTGATACTCACGTCTTCCGCTTGGCAAATCGATTGAAGCTCGCCGAAGGTAAGACGCCGCTTGAGGTCGAACTCGGCTTGCAGAAGATTATTCCGCGTGATAAATGGTCGGACGCTCATCACTGGCTGATTTGGCATGGGCGCGAAGTCTGCAAAGCTCGCAATCCCAAGTGCTCGGCTTGCCCGCTAGCAAAGGTCTGCCCTTCCTCGACTGCTTAAGAAAAAAACTTGCCCTCCGATAGATTTTCTAAAGGAGGGCGATTTTTATGTCTGGCAATGCGATTCACTTGGACAACGTTTATATCGGTAGTGCCGTGTCGCTTATGGAAGATTTGGAGCGGCGCGTTGAGAACTTTCACAAGCCGAAGACTTACGACGAGATTTTATCGGAGGCGCGGGACGGTCTCAAGAAGACTTCTCCGCAGGAGATGACGCTTGACGAGTACAAGGCTTACATCGAAGGTCAGTTGCAGAACATTCCACGCAACCTCACCCGCTACCGCGACGACGTGACGATTGTAATCAGCGACGCGGGCTACGCGGCTATGCAAAGTGATTCGGCTTACGAAGCGTGGGTTCTCGACCGTGTGCGCGAGGAGCTTGCCTCCCCCGATTATCTGTGTTGTTATCCTGGCACCTATGGTCGCTACGAAGTGATTCAATTCGGGGCGACTAAGGAAGATTATCGCGGGCAATCGTCAGCGATTCACAAGCACGATTCGCCGCACGTCGAGGAGGAAACTTATTGGGAGCGGCGGCTTAAACGGTTGAAGGCGCGACTCAAGGCTGAGCAAGAACTCTTTGAACATGAACAGCTTTTGCAGAAGGTTAGCGACGAGTCCGCGCAAGTCGAAGCTCTTCAACGGGCAAAGGAAGGTTTGATAGACCCGTTCGCGCCGCAAAAGCCGTTAATCGGAGTGCCCGCACGTTATCTCTTAAGCATGTTGGACGCCGCCACTTAATCAGCCGTGATAATCTTCACGCCCAATTTATCAGCCGCCGTAGTGAGTGCGTCGGAAAGTTTCGCCTCGGTGATTATGCCGTCGACCTTATCGAGCGTGGCAAAGCTGTAGGTGCTTTCAATGCCAATCTTGCGCGACTCGGCTATAACATAAGAGGACTTGCTAAGGTCAATCATTCGCGCCTTGTGGACGCCAGCAGCGGTGTCCCGCGAGGTCAGCGAATTTTTTTTGATGTCCACGCCGAACGAGCCGATAAACGAAATGTCTGGGCGGAAGCTTGAAAGGAACTTCATATTAAGCACGTCCGAGAACCCGTCGCGGCTCTGATTAATCTGCCCGCCCGCGAAGAACAAATTTATCTTCGGGTTGCGTGCCAGCATTACGAGGACATCAACCATATTCGTCAGGATTTTGTAAGGCGTCTCAGTCTTCTCAAGAATTTGCGCAATGGCGATGCTTATCGTGGATATGTCCAGGAAGATTAAATCTTGCGGTTGCATGAGCTTGACGGCGGCGGCGGCGATTTTGCGTTTTGCCTCCACGTCGGAGATTCGTCGCCTGTTCGCCTCGGTCATTTGGAGTTTTTCTTTTATCGACACTGCCCCGCCGTAGGTGCGTTTCAATTTCCCGTCAAGCTCCAGCGTGCTTAGGTCTTTGCGTATTGAATCTTCCGTCACGGAGAAAATCTCTGCCAGTTCTTTTACTAAGACTTTTCCGTTGCGTTCTAACATTTCCAATATCTTTGCTTGCCGTTCTTCTAAAAACATTTTCTCCACCTCTTTTAATGGTTTGGCTTATGATACAACACGCCCGCCGCCATTGCAAACGAAAAGCCCCCGTCGACGTCAACGAGGGCTTTCCTTATTCCGAACCGCGCAAGACGGACAAGGGCTTTAAAAATTATCCGATAGTTGCAAGATAATCCCTAATCTTATCGCCGTCTTCCAACTCCATAACTTTATCAAGTATCTCTTTCGCCTTGGTGAAGGTGATATTGCGAATGCGTTCTTTGACTTTCGGAATGGAGGGCGCGCTCATCGACAATTCTTTAATGCCCATAGCCATCAAAATAATTGCCGCGTTCGGGTCAGACGCCATCTCGCCGCACATCCCCGCCCATTTGCCTTCCTTGTTGGCGGATTCGATCGTGCGCTTGATGAGGCGAAGCACTGCTGGGTTGAAGTGATTATACAGATAAGAAATTTGTGCGTTGCCTCTGTCTACAGCCAGCGTGTATTGAACGAGGTCATTGGTGCCGATTGAGAAGAAGTCAACGTATTTTGCAAGAACCGGAGCCATGACAGCCGCCGCAGGAGTTTCGACCATGATACCGACCTGGACATTGTCGGAATACTTTTGACCTTCGGCAGCGAGTTCGCGTTTAGCCTCTTCAACGAATTGTTTTGCCGCGAGGAACTCATCAACGTTGATAACCATCGGGAACATAATCGCCGCTTTGCCATAGACGCCCGCACGCAGGATAGCTTTGAGTTGGGGCAGGAACAAATCTTTGCGGCGGAGGCTGATACGGATTGCACGATAGCCGAGGAATGGATTTTCTTCGTGACCGACCTGGATATAGGGCAGGGGTTTGTCGCCGCCGATGTCCATTGTGCGGATAACGCACAGACCTTCGCCGTGAGTGACGCTCGCGCAGTATTCGACAGCCGCTTTATATTCTTTGAATTGGTCTTCTTCCTTCGGGACGTCAGTCTTGCCCATGAAGACGAATTCGGAGCGGAACAAGCCAACGCCCGTTGCGCCGAAGTTCTTAACAGCCGCATCAGCGTCGGCAGGCGAACCGATATTTGCGACGAGTTCAACTTCTTTACCGTCGATTGTGATAGCGGGTTTGTCCTTGAGTTCAGCGTAATGTGCGCGGAGTTTTTCTTGCTCTTTAATTTTTTCGTTGTAGGCTTCGCGCTCTTCATCGCTGGGACGAATCAAGATTTCACCGGTCTCGCCGTCGAGGATAACGGGGTCGCCGTCCGCAATGTGAATAATGCCGTCGCCCACGCCGACGACCGTCGGGATAGCACGAGTCTTAGCAATGATAACAGCATGAGCCGTGGTGGAGCCGACGCCGAGGATAACACCCGCGATTTTATCCGTGGGCAGTCCTGCGATAACGGAAGGTTCAATATCCTTGCCAGCGACGATAACTTTACCTGCGATTTCGGGTTCTTTGATGCCGAGCAGATATTTTGCAATGCGTTTGCCGACGTCGCGCATATCGACTGCACGCCCGCGGAAGTATTCGTCATCCATTTGCTCAAAGATTTGCGCATTGGCTTCGTAAGCGTCGAGGACAGCTTTGGGGGCGGAACCGCTGATGTCAATCTGTTCGTCAACCGCACTACTGATTGAGGGGTCTTCGACCAAAAGGCGATGTGCTTCGAGAATGCCTGCCTGCTCTTTGAGACCTTGAGCGGTGAATTCTTCGATGCTCTTTTTGAGATTTTCTGCCACGGCGACGAGTGCTTCAGCCGCTTTTTTCTTTTCGGTGCCTTTGGAACGCGGCTTATACGCTACAAGGAAGCTGTCGAGGTTTTGACCCGCGAGCAGAATGTTGCCTACCGCGATGCCAGAAATTACGCCTTTGCCTTTAATTTTCTCTGCCATAATCTTTCCTCCAAAACGTTACATAAAAAGGGAGGCGGAAAAAATCTTTAGCCAACCTCCCCTTTGAGTTTGCAACAGAATAAATTACGCTTCGCCGAATTTGCTATCAACGAGTGCTTTGAGCTGAGCCACGGCGTCTGCTTCGTCCGGACCATCAGCAACAAGAGTAATTTCGGTGCCTTTGCTCAAGCCCATGCTCATGATCATAAGAATGCTCTTTGCGTCGACGGTCTTGCCCTTAGCCTTGATTTGAACCTTAGACTTGAATTTGGACGCGGTTTGAACAAAAGTCGATGCAGGACGCGCATGAATACCAGTTGCGTTTTGAATTGTGGTTGTTGCTTCAGTCATTAATAACCCTCTCCTATCTTTATACGAATGTTTTTTACGGCCGTCACCCTCGCGGGCAACTTTTACAAACCTGCTATTCGCCGCCCCTTTTCATGTTCCTGCTTGCCGAGAAAAAATTTTTAGAAAATTTTATTCAGCCTGCCATACAAGTATTCGCTTTAGTGGGAGAAAAGATTCAAAAAAATTTTTTGTGGGAAGTATTGACAAAGGGAGGAATGGGGTGTATATTAAGCAAGCTTGATTCACGGGGCTCCTTGAAAACTGAACAGTGCAAATGCTAAATGTGCGGAAACGCAATTTTAGAGAGTCAGAAAGAACTCTAGATTTAATGGAGAGTTTGATCCTGGCTCAGGACGACCGCTGG
>JAFWWC010000048.1 GCA_017518105.1 Selenomonadaceae bacterium | reverse complement strand
TGCAGATTCTGCACTTCGGGCGGGGTCTTGATCGTGTCAATCGTCTGCTTGAGTGCGCTGACCTCTGCTTGAAGCGTCTGGACTTCAGGCGGAGCCTTCAGCGCGTCAATCGTCTGCTTTAATGCACTGACCTCCGTTTGAAGCGTCTGGACTTCGGGCTGTGCTTTCAAAGCGTCAATCGTCTGCTTGAGTGCGCTGACCTCCGCTTGAAGCGTCTGGACTTCAGGCTGTGCTTTCAAAGCGTCAATCGTCTGCTTGAGTGCGCTGACCTCTGCTTGAAGCGTCTGGACTTCGGGCTGTGCCTTCAGCGCGTCAATCGTCTGCTTGAGTGCGCTGACCTCTGCTTGAAGAGTTTGGACTTCGAGCGGGGTCTTGAGCGTGGAAAGTTTTTTCAGCAATTCGCTAACGTCAGTTTTAAGCGTGGAGATTTCGGATGACAACGACTTCAACGCGTTAAGTTCCTGTCGAATGGTGCTAACGTCTGCTTTGAGCGCGGAGACTTCGGACGCGGAGACGCTTGCCATTTTAATCGCGGTAATATCCCGTTGGAGCGTCGAAAGCTCACCCTTAAGATAAACATCAATCTGCGATTTGAATTCCGCATCGTATTGGGAGAGCTGCTGAGCCGTGACTAAGTTTCCTAACTGCCGTTGAATTTCCTCGCGCACCTTGATGAGCAAATCATCGTCGCTTCTCTTTATCCACCCGTGGATCTCTTTCTTGTCTGAATCCAAATAAAACATGTTCAATCCTCCTTAAACTTGTAAACCCGACACGAGTCGCCGAAGATTAATTGTTCAGGCTCGCCGGACTAGTCGTGATAGGAAATTATATGCGGCTGACCTTCTATTGCGGCAATCGTGGCGGTCAAGGCTCGGTCGTTTGTGTAAGTCACCTCGTAAGAATCCTTCATGCCCAAATCCGCCCACTCGTTGAAGGCATCGCCGACGCTGAAAAGTTTTTTTAGTCAAGCCAATCGCCGCTAGGTAATTTTCGTTGAGACTGGAGGCGGTCTTTGCGTCCCGATGAACGCTTAACATATTCGACGTTACGTCACGAACCTTGCCCGCCAGCCTGAAGTTGAATTCCTCGTTGGCGAAGTCATCCCACGAATCAAGAGCGGCGTTTTCGTTTAGCTTGGTCTTGAAACCCTGAACAAAGCCCGCGGTCATGCATAAAAAAAACGGCTCGCTGTGGAGTGTTCGTGGTTCACTATCTTCAAGTCTCGTCTGATTTGCTAAGAAAATACTGTCGCCGCATTCAACGGAAAAAACTTCTCCGCTTCCAAAACGTCCCTGATAACTTCAATGAATTTATCCGCGAAATTTTTCTCGTCCATGAAAAGCGAATTCGTTCAACGACACGTTCTGACGCCTTAACCCTAAGCTTAGCATACAACTCAACGAGGCAATTCTTGAGGCTCAAACGTTCGGGATACAAAATCTCTTGGAACCTCTTATCGGAGCTTTGAAATATGCGCGTGGCTTTGGTCTCGTTAGCAACGCTGATTGTCTTGCTGATTACCTTCCGATAGATGGAAAATTTTTCCTCGGCAATGCGCTGTCTAAAGTTGCAGTTGCTGTGCTGATTCGCCGCCTTAGTCACTTTGATAGCCTCGAAGAAATTTTCCTCGCTCAAACTGCGCACTCTCATAAGTCATTCCCAAAATCAACACGTCTTGAAGTCTTTAAGCTTAGTTTCCTTCTGCGTGAGGTTGAGTTCAAAGAACGCGGTTTTGTCGTCGGAGGGATTGCCGTAAACTTCGCGATAGTCGCAAACGAACATGTCCGGGATTTCATACATCCGCAAAATCGTCGTGGCGTCCTTTTTGACGGTCAAGGTAACTTTGCGATAGGTGGTCTTGGCGTTTAGGTCGCGTGCCCACTCCGAAAATTTAATCAAGTTGTCGTTAATGCTCGCGTCAATATTTCCTTGAATAGTCACACGCGCCAGTATTGCATTAGATTTCTTTTGCGTGTCGTTATTTATCGTGTCGAGAAAAACTTCAGCAAAGTAAATCGTGCCTTCCTCGGTTATCTCAATTACCTCGTCGCCGCTCTCAACTTTCAACTCGTAAGAAATCATTTGTTAAGCTCCTTCCTTAATCGACAATCTCGACCTCGACGAAATCCTCGCCGCCTGACAAGTCGCCGTGTTATCGGCAGGGTGCGTGAACTCCTCGAACAAAATCGCCCGATGCGTCTGCGGAATTCTATCCTATGTGCTTGCCATTAATAATCACTGTCCTTTAAAGTTTGAAGCATTTGCCGCCCGGACTTTCACGACCGAGCCGAAGGAGCAACTACAAAACGAATCGTCCTTGAGCAATTCGTTGCCTTCCGCTTTACTTATCTTGCTGAAGTTTATCCACGGCGTCTGCTGAAACTTGCACGGTTGCGAGACGCCTTGAGCCATTGCCGTTAATATAGGACAAATGCCCTTGCCAGAAAGCTTCGCCGCAGTCGTCAGGACTTTGAAGCCTCTGTTCTTGACGTTGCCCGACATTGAGATTGTAAATCCGACCGCAGGAGCCGCCTCGCAGGTAAATATCGTGCGTTCCGTTAAGAAATCTGCCATAAAATCTCCTTTCCTTAAGTGTCAAATGCTTAGCAATATATCTTGCCGAGATTGGTCGCCTTGTCGATGACGATTGTAAATTTTTCCATATTCGCCCGCCCGATATAAAACTGGAAGGGAACCTGCTTTTTGTTCTTGCCTTCGAGCGTGACTCTCGTCTTGCCCGCGTTCGATGTCTTTCCTATTAACCGCCAAGCCGTTTTTCTACTGAAGTTTATCGGCGAGTACAGGACGAATCGCGGCATTTTCTGTTCCTTGCCAAAGCCCAACAGCTCACGAGCCTTGCCCGTCTGCGCGTCAGTATACTCCGCGAACAGTTCGTTGACAAGCGCGGATTTCGTCGAGTTGTCCGCCAGGAAGATTTTTATCTCCGTCACGTCGCTTAAGAGCCACTATTTTGCAATATCTCTTCCACGTCTACGAGCGGCATAAATGTTCCACGTCATCAAAGTTCATGTTCGCGCCTCCTCAATCGTCATGCAAAAGATTTTAGCACAAATTATTTTCAACACAAATGAAATCGTGCTATAATGCGGGCCTAAATTAACTAGGAGGGCTGATTCATGGTCAATAGAATCATTCTTAACGAAACGTCTTACTTCGGACCGGGCGCGATAAAAGAAATCCCCGCGGAGATTAGAAGTCGCGCTTGCAAAAAAGTTATGCTCGTCACGGATAAAGACTTGCTCAAATTCAAAGTCGCAACGAAGGTAACGGAGCTCTTAGCGGCGGAAGGAATCGACTTCGAGATTTACGACAACATCAAGGCGAATCCGACGATTGAGAACGTGCAAACGGGCGTTGCGTTCTGCAAGAAGTGCGGCGCGGACATTATCGTTGCGGTCGGCGGCGGCTCGGCTATCGACACGAGCAAGGCGATTGCAATCATCATGACCAATCCCGAATTCGCCGACGTTCGCAGCCTCGAAGGCGTCGCCCCGACCAAGAACAAGTGCTTGCCGATAATCGCCGTCTCCACGACCAGCGGCACGGCAGCCGAGGTCACGATTAACTACGTCATCACCGACGTTGAGAAGAACCGCAAGTTCGTCTGCGTCGACCCGAAGGATATTCCAGTTGTCGCCGTCGTCGATTCGGAAATGTGCGCCTCAATGCCGCCGAAGCTTTGCGCCGCAACGGGTATGGATGCACTCGTTCACGCTATCGAAGGCTACATCACTAAAGCCGCCTGGGAACTGACTGACATGGTGCACCTTAAAGCAATCGAGATTATCAGCAAGAACCTGCGCCGCTCCGTCAAAGGCGACCCTGCAGGGCGTGAGGCTATGGCACTCGGTCAATATATCGCGGGCATGGGCTTTTCAAATGTCGGCTTGGGTATCGACCACTCTATGGCGCACCCGCTCAGCGCAGTCTATGACATTCCGCATGGCACCGCTTGCGCAATCCTGCTGGCTCCCGTCCTCAAGTTCAATGCGCCCGCTACCGGCGAACGCTACAGGGAAATCGCTCGCGCTATGGGCGTTGAAGGCGTCGACGGCATGACGCAGGAAGAGTACCGCGCCGCCGCTATCGAGGCTGTTTCCAAACTCAGCACGGACGTCGGCATACCAACCAAACTATCCGAACTGGGCGTTAAGGCTGAGGACATTGACTTCTTAGCGGCATCGGCTCTGGCGGACGCTTGCACGCCCGGCAATCCCCGCGACGTCACCAAAGAAGAAATCGCAGAAATTTATCGTTCAATCCTTTAAGACTTCAACCAGAGAAAATTTTTTCGGGAGTTTGCTAAAGGCGGCAGGCTCCTTTATTATGCCTTCAATGCGGTTTACAGACAAAAAAGCACCTTCCGAAAATGGAAGGTGTCAAGCTCTTCACACGTTGAATCGGAAGTACGTAACGTCTCCGTCCTGCATGATGTAATCTTTGCCCTCAAGTCGAACCAACCCTTTATCTCGGGCAGCAGTGACTGAGCCTAGCTTAATCAAGTCGTCGTAATTGACAATCTCCGCTCGAATAAAGCCGCGTTCAATGTCGCTGTGAATCTTGCCCGCCGCCTTAACTGCCGGAGTACCTTTAACAATCGTCCACGCCCGGCACTCATCAACACCCGCCGTCAAGAACGTCATCAAGCCGAGAAGGTCGAACGCCGCATGAATCAACCTATCAAGCCCCGAAGCCTCAAGCCCCAAATCCGCTAAGAATTCTTTTGCCTCGTCGGCGTCAAGCTCTGCAATCTCCGACTCGACTTTAGCACAGATAACGACGACTTGCGCCCCCTCCTTAGCGGCAAGCTCCCGAACTTCCTTTACGTAAGCATTGTCCGCTGTGAGGTCGTCTTCCGCAACGTTGGCAATGTAAAGCGTCGGCTTGAGCGTCAAAAGGTTCACGTCACGAATCAAGGCAAGTTCATCTTCCGTTAAGTTCAAACTCCGTGCAGGTTTTGCCTCGTCCAAAGAGTTCTTGACGCGTTCCAAAACTTCAGCCTCAAGCTTAGCCTCCTTGCTACCCGATTTCATGAGCTTAGCGACTTTGGCAAGGCGTTTGTCCACAACGTCCAAATCAGCAAGGCAAAGTTCCGTTTGAATCGTATCAATGTCGCGGAGCGGGTCAATCGTGTCGGCTACGTGCGTTATGTTCTCGTCGACGAAGCAGCGCACAACATGAGCAATCGCATCAACTTGGCGGATATGCTCCAGAAATTTATTTCCAAGCCCCTCGCCCTTCGACGCGCCCTTAACAAGCCCGGCAATGTCCACGAACCGAACACTAGCCGGCGTCGTCTTCTTCGAGTTGTAAAGCTTAGTCAAGACCTCAAGGCGGCTGTCAGGCACGGCGACTACTCCGACGTTAGGCTCAATCGTGCAGAAGGGATAATTCGCCGCCTCCGCGCCCGCCTTCGTTATCGCATTAAAAAGCGTCGACTTGCCCACGTTCGGCAAACCGACGATACCAACTTCCAAATTGCTCATTAATTTTTTCCTCCAGTTTATTGCAAAAGACTTTTAACGGGATTGAACGATTGACGATGAATCGGGCTGGCTCCTAGCCTATCAATAGCGGCAAGGTGTTCGGCAGTTCCGTAGCCGCGATTGTGTTCAAAGCCGTAGCCGGGATATTGCAAAGCCCACTTGTCAGCCAGGCGGTCGCGTGTCACCTTAGCGATAATCGACGCGGCGGCAATCGACGCACTCAACGAATCGCCATGCACTATCGACAGCGACTTAATCCCGTCAAACTCAACGTGCATTGCGTCAGTTAAAACGAAGTCGGGCTGAACGTCCAAACCTTCGACGGCGCGTTTCATGCCCTGCAATGTCGCCTGATAAATATTCAGCGTGTCAATCTCCTCGACCTCGACGCGAACGGCATTCCAACTTATCGCCGCGTCAGTGATTTCGTCGTAGAGTTGCTCGCGAACTTTGGCTGAAAGTTTTTTGGAGTCGTCAAGTCGAGCAAGATACAAGTCGTCGGGAAGAATCACCGCCGCCACGACGAGTGCCCCGACTAAGGAGCCGCGCCCCGCCTCGTCAACGCCCGCGATTAGTTTAAAGCCTTCGGCGCGTCTCTTGTCCTCGAACTTGTAAAGCTTCTTAACTCGTGCCTCATCAGCCTCGATAGAAAATCTTTTCATTGCCAATCACCTCGACGCCCGATAGATTAAGACGAAGCCCGCGAATAGCCCGATGACGTTTGGAATCCACACGGCGTACATTGGCGGGATTGCTCCGCCGCGGGCGATTGCGTTGGCTAGCGTCATGACTGCGTAGTACAGGAAGATTATCAAGACGCTTAGCGCAAAGCCCATTGATGACGGCGTGCGCGTCGGTTGCAGTCCTAAGGGCACGCCGATTAGCGCGAAGATTAAGCTTGCCATGGGAACCGTCACGCGCTGATAAAGTTCGGTCTCCAATTTGTTCGTATTGACGTACTGCGACTTCATGATTGCGATTTGTGCTTTAAGCTCGCTCATCGTCAATTCTTCGGTCTTCTTCTGCTCGCGGACGATTTGACGTGGGCTAGCTTTGACTGGCAGTATTTGTTGGTCAAACTTCATCGTGCGGGTTCGTTCATCGTCGGAGAAGTCGTAAATCATTCCGTCATGCATAACCCATTGCTCGTTGCGCCACTCGGCATAAGTCGCGTTCTCGACGTGCGTAACCTTGCCTTCCTCGTTGAACAGCTGCATCGTCACGCCTTCTAGGATTTCATTTTGCGCCTTATACTCGCGGGCATAAATCAGCCGCTCCATTCGGTCGCCGTTGAGCTCCTTAACGATAATGTGATCCTGCGACTTAAGCTCTGTGTTGCCTTGAATCTCGTAGTAGACGACGTTGTTATAAGCGGTGTTCGCCCAAGGCACGACATGTTCATTGAAGAGAATCGCGCAGACCGTGACTATCATGCCTAGGAAGATTGCGGGGGCGGCAATGCGACTGAAACTTATCCCGCAAGACTTCATGGCGGTAATCTCGCTTGAGCTACTAAGTCGCCCGAAGGTGAGGAGCGTCGCCAAGAGCATCGACATTGGGAACGTCCACATGATGATATTGGGCAAGCCGTAGATAAAAATCTTCACCACGGAAGAAAAGCTCGCGCCGTAGTCGGTGATATACCGTGCAATCCTAAACAGCGTGCCCGAACCTATGAAAACCGCCGTGAACGCGCATATTGCAAACAAGAACGCGAAGACGACTTCTTGAAAAATATATCTATCAAGTATCCTAAGGCGCATTCAATGACCTCCGATTAAGCGTTTCATTTTACTTATAAATATCATTACGCTTATCCACGTTGATGACGAAAATTATAATCTTGTCGTCCTGAATCTCGGCAATGATTCGATAATCGCCAACACGATAACGCCAAAAGCCGCTTAGCTCTCCTTCTAGCGGCTTGCCACGACGACGCGGATTTTCGCAACCTTCTAGGTTTGTCTCAATCCATTGCCTAATTCTTTTGCGAACGGGCACATCAAGCTTATCAAGTTTTTTCTCAGCGGTCTTAGACAACACAACCGAATATTTTTTTACGTCCACTCTGCAGCCGCCTCCTTGAAAGGAATTGTCACGGGGTTTTTCAAGTATTCTGCGTATGCCGCGTCCGCCGCTTGAATGTCTTCTATGTCTTCGAGCTTTTCGAGTACCGCACGCCGAATAAATTCTGATACGCTGATGTCTTTTTTTTCGGCGTAATTTTCGAGAACCTCTAACGCCTCGTCATTTATGTTCACCGTTATCAATGCCATTTTTATCGCTCCTTTACAAGGTGAAGTTCGTGCCGAGATAAAACTTTTTGGCAATGTCGCTGTTGGCAATCTCATTGGCGGAGCCTTCCAACAAAATCTTTCCCTCGTTCAAGATATAAGCGCGGTCGACGATGTGCAGTGTCTCGCGGACGTTGTGGTCGGTGATTAGAATTCCCATGCCGCGTTTCCTGAGATATTTGATAATCTCTTGAATGTCAGCCACCGCCAAAGGGTCGACGCCGGCAAAAGGTTCGTCAAGCAGAATGAACTTCGGCTCCAAGGCAAGACAACGAGCAATCTCCACGCGCCGCCGTTCGCCGCCTGAAAGCTCCGTGCCCTTGCGTTTCTCAACGTGCCGTATGCTGAATTCGCGGAGCAATTCGTTAAGCTTCTTGCGTCGTTCGGCTTTGGTTAAGTTGAGTGTCTCAAGAATTGCCATGATGTTTTCGGCGACTGTGAGCTTGCGGAAGATTGACGCCTCTTGCGTTAGGTAACTTATCCCCAGCTCCGCCCGCCTATACATTGGTAACTTTGAGATGTCCACGTCGGAGATAAACACGCTACCCGAATCAGGACGTTCAAGCCCGACCATCATATAAAAGGAAGTAGTCTTGCCCGCGCCGTTGGGTCCGAGTAAGCCGACTATCTCGCCCGTTTCCACTTTGAGCGAAACTTTGTTGACGACCGTGCGCCCTTTGAACGATTTAACTAAGTCGCGTGCCTCAAGATTCATTAGCCGTCGCCTCGTCTGGATTAATCGTAACGGTTTCTTCGGCGGATTTTTCTTCCTCGATTGGCGCGGGCTGCTCGAAAGCCTTGCTGAACTCTTCGGGCATTTGGACTTTGGGTTCAGCCTTCAAGGTTCCGTCGTCAGCAAGATAAACCGTCAGACGATTGCCGCGAATGGTGTTGTTGTCTTGAATCGCCCACGCATTGCCCGTGACGACTGCTTTACCCTCCTGCTTGCCGTCGTAGTCGACTTGGTCGCCGCCCGCCTCAAGGTTGCGTTGCGTGCTGATAAGGTGCGCATTGCCCGTGCCTATGTAGCGTTCGTCATCTACCCAGCCTTCCATTTTATCAGCCGTGAAAGTTCCTTCGACCTCACTTTTGGCAAAGCCGCCGTCCGGTATGACAACATGTTTACGCTCGTCGGGGAAGTAATCGATATGCTCGCCCGTGAAAGTTCGCTTGTCGCCGTTCGGGTATTTCTCGTTGGGTGCAAGGTTCTGCGTAGCGATAACGTTGCCATCCGCCATCATGTGTCCTTGCCCGTTGCTCATCAGGGCGTTGCAGGTTATGCGCATGTCTTCGCGCACGACTATGACATTGCCGATAAGGTGCGCCTCCTTGGTGTTGACGTTGAAGAGTGCATGAAGTCCCGTCGCCTTAGCGGTGCCGTGCTTAAGAAGAACATTACCTTCCGCCGCAACAACGCCCGTGTTCATGTCGTATTCGATAGCGTCGGCATTGACCTCGCTGGGCAAGTTGTCTTTCTTATCCTCCGCCATTGCCACGGAGCTAACGAGCATTGCCGCCACGCACGCCGCGCAAATTTTTTTTATCATTAGAAAGCCTCCTCCTCGTCTTTGACGCCCTTTAAAACTCTGGCGTGCCCCAATAGTCCGAAATGTTTAAACTCGTTATCGGCATAAGCTAGGTCGCCGAAGCCGCGCATATCTTCTTTGGAAATCCTAACGCCGCCCGTCGCGATAATCTTATCCTCGCCCGTGAACCAGTCGACTTTATCGCTACGGAGTTTCGCGCCGTCCTTGTTCTTGACTTTGACATCACCCGCCGCACTCAGCAAGCCTTGTTCCGCGAACCATTCAAGCTTGTCCGTCAAAAGCTGTGAGTCTTCGCTGTTGGTTATGTCGACTTCGCCTTCAACCATGATATTTTTTGAAATCTGGTAGTAAACGCCCGTCTTCGCTGTCAGCTCCCAAATCGTCTCGCCCTCGTCTTTGTACTGATAGAATTTGCCCTTCACGCCGTCAAGCTCAATGTTTTGCGTTATGGTGTCGATACGCATCTTGTCGCAGGTCAGCTCCCAAATTATTTTGCCGTCTTGCTCTTCGACGATTGTATTGCCCTCGTACTCAATGACGGTTGGCGGCTCAACTTTTTCTATCGGCGGCGGCTCGGTGGGCGTCGTTCGGATTGCCCATACCACTACGCACACAAAAAAAATTACAACCAGTGCCGCTAAGATTTTATTTCGTGTGCTCATTGACTTTCCTCCGATGATTTCTTCCTGACTTTAACTGTATGGTGCTTATTGGTCTTTTGCATTTCGGGCGGCGTGTTCCACCGCTTTTGAAACCAAAGCCACTGCGTCGGGTGTTCGCGTATGACTTGCTCCAAAATCTTTGTCATCTTTTCCGTAAAGCGCAAAAGGTCGGCGTCGGTGTCTCCAGTGTCCTCGAAATGCATGACTTCACCGATTTTGACTAGGTGCCGCCCGTCCTCCTTGCGAATGATGAACGCCGGCAAGACTGGTGCGTTAAAGCGTCGGGAGAAGACAGCCGGTCCCATTGGCGTCGAAGCGGTCTTGCCTAGAAACTTTATAAAGGCTCCGCCGGGTCCGGCGTCTTGGTCGGCGAGGAAGCCAAGTATCTTTCCTTCCTTTAGTGCACGCCCCGCCGCTCGAAGTTCATTAGTCCCGCGATTGAATATCTCAACGTGAATCGTCGCCCGCAAGTCGTCAAGCACCCGCGAATATTCCGCGTTGGGTTGGAGCTTTGCTATTGCTGTGACTGGCAGTCCGTTTAGCGTGAATGCCGCGCTTAGCCATTCCCACGTTCCGATATGCCCCGTGAGGACAACTACGCCTTGCCCCTCCATAAGTGCCATTCGCATTCGTTCCAAGTGGTCAATCTCAATGTACTCCGATAAATTTTTTTCGTTAAGGTTGGGCATGTAGAGAATATCCAGCATGTTGCGCGCCAGGTTTATGAACGACGCCCGAACGAGTTTGCGAGCTTCCGCCTCCGAAATGTTAAGAGCCGGCATCATCTGAGCGACCGCCCGTTCCCGCTGCTTTTTGACGAGTAGATAATACAAATGCCCGAACGCCCACCCCAAAGCTAACAGCACGTCATAGGGCAGGAGCCGGATTATTCTGCTCATCATCATCAGCGTTTTATAAAGCATATCTTCCTCCAAAATTATTCGACAACCAAAAAGTTATTATCTAGGACGTAGCAATCTTTGCGGAGCGGCATCGGGAAATTCATCTCCTTAGCCAAGTCGACGTTCTCCTTGCAAAAAATATTTTCGTCGACGTGCAACAGGGAATGAACTTTGTAATTCATGGCTTCCTTTTTGTAAGCCGCGATGTCAAAGACCTTAGAAAAATTTTCAAGCTTGCCCAAAATCTCCAAAGTTAGCAAAGTCCTAAGGCATTTGGGGCATTGACCGCAGTTAGTCGAATCCGCGCCCTTTTGAGTCAAGCACACGTTCAGATATTTTTGCGCGATGCTCCAATCGGAAATATTTTTTACCTTATCCACGCGGCGATATTGGCAACCGTCGATTATCAATTCTGTGCGTTCGGTCTGGATAAGCGGAACAAGATAAGAATCCGAAAAACCCGCCAAATCGTGATCGCTAAAATCTATTTCGGTATATTCTACGCTGCTTGAAATGTAATAACGCAGAATCGCGCTTTGCATACTCAGCACGCAAGAATAAATCGAGAGATAAAGAATCGTATTTTTATTTTCCTCGTCGCGGAACTGATGGAGATTGCTATCGACAACGACAAGCGGCAAGTCCAATTCATCGGCAACTATTAGGGCACGTTCAACGCGGCTTCTGAAAACCATTTGCGTATAAGCGTTGTCAAAGTCTCCGTGCGAGCCGCAGTTGAAAATGAACAAGGCATTGATCTTATAATCGGGGTCGTCTTCTTTCGCAAAGCGGTCGTAAATCGTCGAGAAAGAATCCACGCCGCAAGAAATCCCCGTGCCGATAATATTGCCTGTGGGTCTTGCCAAAGAATAACCTTCAACAAAAATTTTCGCGGGAGTGAGCTTGTCCGAGAAGTCGCAGAAAATTTTTTGAACGTACCACGTCAAGTTTTTGTAAAGCTTTTTGGAGATGCTACCATGAATGCGCAAATCGGTATGATGATTCATTGCCAGATAGAGCCCGACGAGAGCAAAAGCGTCGTAGGTGTCCGCCGAAAGCAAAAAGCCGTATTCTTCCGCAACCTCGAAGTAAATCGTCTTGACGGGGTAAGGAGAATTTATATCTGCTTCGAGACGGATTGCGTTCCCTTGCTTGTATTTGCGTAGATTGGCAATTTCTATCATAACAGCCTCCTCCTATTGATTAAGCGCGGTCAATTCCTTGTCGTCGAATTCTGGCGCAGTGTAGCGTTCGATAATGCCCGCCCAAAATCCTTTTGCCTTCAAAATAAATTCTATAATCTCCCGAACGGCACCGCATCCGCCAAAAGCATTTGCCACGTAGTGCGCCCGCTCAATGACCTCAGGAGACGCATCGCCGACCGCCGCCCGAAAGCCCACTTGCACGAATACCGGCAGGTCAATCACGTCGTCGGCAACGTAGCAAATCTCCTCGTCCGTCAAGCCGAACTGCGCCTTGATTTTCTTGTAAGCGTCGCGCTTGTTCATCTGCCCCTGCATGACGGCGGAAATTTTCAGCTCGGCGGCGCGATAGGTAGTCATAGCCGAAGTCCTGCCCGTGATTATCGCCGACTTCAAGCCGCATGAGTGAGCCAGCGTTATCCCGAACCCGTCGCGGCAATGAAACGACTTAAACAGTTCGCCGTTCGCCCCGTGATAAATGCCGCCGTCCGTCAACACGCCGTCCACGTCGAATATCATCAGCTGAACGCGCCGTGCCCTGTCGAAGGCGTCACCCGTAATCTTCATGTCAAACTACTCCTTGCCTTAGTAAGTCTGTTATGTGAATCATGCCGACGGGATAATTTTTATCGTCGATGACGGGCAAGACTGTCACGGGGCGCGGCTTATGCTTTTCCATGACGGACAGTGCCGCCGCCGCTAACTTGTTCGCGCTGATGATTAGCGGCTGTTCAAACATGATATGTTCGACTGGCTCATCAATGAAGCTACGGTTCTTTTCCAGTGCACGGCGGATTATCCCGTCCGTGACCAGCCCGACGAATTTATTTTGCTCGTCGACGACAGAGACCGCGCCCAAACCCTTAGCCGTCATCTCAAAGAGTGCGTCCTTAGCCGTGGCTCCGACCGTGACAATCGGATTGTCCTTGCCGCTGTGCATGACGTCGCCGACCGTGAGCAGAAGTTTCCTGCCGAGTGCGCCGCCGGGGTGGAATAGTGCAAAGTCATTCGACGTAAAATTTTTCTCGTCCATTAAAGCCATCGCCAACGCGTCGCCCATAGCAAGAGTTGCAGTCGTCGAGGCAGTGGGAGCTAAGCCTAGGGGACAAGCCTCGCGTTCGACGCCGATATTTATAAAGTAGTCGCAGTTCTTGCCAAGCGTCGAAGTTCGCTTGCCGCACATGGCGATAATCTCCGCGCCAATCCGCCGCACCACAGGCAAGATATTGACAATCTCCGAGGACTCGCCGCTATTCGATATGGCAATGAGGATGTCGCGTTCGGTGAGCATTCCCAAATCGCCGTGATAAGCTTCAGCGGGGTGCATGAAGAACGACGGCGTACCAGTCGAGGAAAGAGTCGCGGCAATCTTCCTGCCGACGTGACCAGATTTACCCATGCCAGTTACCGCTACGCGTCCGCGACAACTCATAATCCTTTTGACTGCCGCTATGAATTCGTCATCGACGCGGGCAATCAGAGCTTCAATCGCCGCCGCCTCAATCCGTAAAGTTTCTATCGCCTTGTCTTTAATCATCTAAACACCTCGTGAATAGCTAATGCGTCCGCTAAGATTTTTTCTAAGTCGTCAAGGGCAATCATATTTGCGCCGTCCGAAAGACCTTCGGCGGGGTTGTCGTGCACTTCCAAAAACAGACCGTCCACGCCAACTGCGCACGCCGCCCGAACTAATGGAGCAACGAACTCGCGTTGACCGCCCGACGCCGAACCCGCCCCGCCCGGCAACTGTACGCTGTGCGTCCCGTCGAATATCACTGGACAACCAAAGCCGCGCATTATCGGCAAGCCGCGCATGTCCACGACCAGATTATTATAGCCAAAGGACGTGCCGCGCTCAGTTAGCAAAATCTTTTCCGTTTGACTGCGGAGCTTATCGACGACGTTAATCATATCGCTTGCCGAGAGGAATTGAGCCTTCTTGACGTTGACGACCTTTCCAGTTTTGGCGGCGGCAATAAGTAAATCCGTCTGCCTGCACAGGAACGCGGGGATTTGTAAGATGTCAGCGACCTCAGCGACGGGTGCGGCTTGATAAGTCTCGTGAATATCCGTAACAATCGGGACGTTTAGTTCACGCTTAATCGCCGCCAAAATTTTCAAGCCTTCTTCGAGACCCGGTCCGCGATAACTTTTAATCGACGAACGGTTTGCCTTATCGAACGACGCCTTGAAGATATACGGCATGTTCAATCGTTCGGCAATCTCTTTGGCACGTCGCCCGATTTTTAAACTGCGTTCAAAGCCCTCAAGCACGCACGGTCCCGCGAGCAATACCAATTTGCCGCCGCCAATCTCAATGTCTCCAACCTTAACTTTATTCATGACGTTGCCTCCCGATAAATTTCGTTGACTAGTTGCAAGTCCTCTTCCGTGTCGACGCCGATAAACTGGCACGAACTTTTTATCACGCGAATCCTAAATCCGTTTTCCAGGGCGCGGAGCTGTTCGAGTGATTCGGCTTGCTCAAGGGGCGTCGGCGTCATCTTTGCATAATCAATCAGGAATTGCCGCCGGTAAGCGTAAATGCCGATGTGCTTAAAGACGGGCGACTTGCCGGCGTTGCGAGGATAGGGAATCAGCGACCGCGAGAAGTACAGCGCGTCATTGTTCTTGCCGAGGACGACTTTGACGTTATTGGGATTGTTCATCTCGGCGGCGTCGGTTAGTTCTGTGGCAACGGTCGCCATCTGCAAATCTTTATCCGCAACGAACGCCGCGACGAGTTCATCAATCAAGCTCGGTTCAATCAACGGCTCATCGCCCTGCACGTTTACGACGACTTCCATATTGGGAAATTTCTCCGCGACTTCGGCAAGGCGGTCTGTTCCTGTCTTGTGGTCAGCGCGAGTCATCATCGCCCGCCCGTTATTGTCTTCGACAGCTCTTAAAATTCTCTCGTCGTCGGTCGCCACGATTACTTCAGCCACAGACCTTGCACGGCTTGCCCGCTCCCACACCCGACAAATCATCGGCTTGCCGCAAATATCTTTAAGTGGCTTGCCCGGCAGTCTCGTCGAAGAGTACCTTGCAGGTATCACGCAAATCGATTTCATTTCCGAACCTCCAGAATTTTTTCTGCGGCTAATCTTAACACAATCCACGGCGAGCGGCAAACATTCTTTAATAATTTTTTCAGATTGAACTGGTATAGTTGCGAAAACTTTTGCGAGAGGAGGTCACGCCTTGAAGAAGAAAATTTTTGGCGGAATCATTTTGACGGCACTTATAAGCGCGGCGTTGACTTTGGGGCTAGTGTGTTTGTTGTTAGGAATTAATTCAGGTAGCAATGCGTTTGACCTCGGAAGATTCTTCGTGGCGATGAGATTCATTGAAAGCAATTTCGTTCAGGACGTTGACAGGCGGAACCTAATCGACGGGGCAATCAATGGTATGGTGAATTCTTTGGGCGACCCGCATTCGGTGTATCTTGCGCCGCAACTCTACAGCCAGTTGCGTGCGGAGACCAGCGGCTCATTCGGGGGTATCGGAGTTTACATGGGTTTTAAAAATGGCGGCGTGCAAGTCGTCAACGTCATTCCCGACGGACCGGGGCAAAGAGCAGGACTTCAAGCGGGCGATGAGATTTTGGCGGTGGACGGCTTGCCCGTTACGGAGATTTCTCCCGGCGAAGTGGCTTTGAAAATTCGCGGCGAGATTGGTACGCCCGTCGAACTCCTGATTCACCGCGAAGGCTCGGAGGACATGACTTACAACTTGACGCGGGAAAATATTCAAGTCAAAACCGTGGCAGGCAAGATGATTGATGACCGCCTTGCCTACATGAAGATTTCCAATTTCAGCGAGAATACCGGCGACGAGTTCAAAAAGACGCTTGCTAATCTTCAACGCGACGGCATGAAAGGTCTTATCCTCGACATGCGGCAAAATCCCGGCGGAGTCATTACCAGTTGCGTCGAGGTTGCTCAAGAGATTGTGCCAGCAGGAACTGTTACTTCAGTGATTAAGCGCGACGGCTCGAAGGAAGTTTACACCTCTGACTTGCCTGCGGCGAAGTTCCCGATTGTCGTTCTGCTTGACGGCAACAGCGCGAGTGCCGCCGAACTTCTAAGCGGCGCATTGCAGGACACAAAGGCGGCTATCGTCGTCGGGGAAACGTCTTACGGCAAAGGCTCGGTGCAGACGCTTATCCCTATGGCGCACAATGACGGCTTGAAGCTAACGATTGCCCGCTACTACACGCCAAACGGCAAATGCATTGACGGGCTTGGCATTTCGCCTGACGTGGAAATTAAATCGCCGCCGACTCCGCACCCGCTCTACGACCTCAACCTTGACGAGGCAAGCGACCCGCAACTTAGCAAGGCGGAGGAGCTTTTACGTCATCAAGTGGACGCGGGGAAAATTCTGTTCGACGATGATTTTTGGAAGAATCCTTGACGGCAAAAAAATCGCCTCTTCCGCAGTGGAGGAGGCTTTTTAGTTTAAAGCTCTATCAGATGTTTTGGCGAACGCGTTAAGGGTTGAGCCGCACCCGCTGTGACTAAAACGGTATCTTCAATCCGCACGCCGCCGAAGTTCTCAATGTAAATGCCCGGCTCGTCCGTAACAATCATATTGGGCAGGAGACTTTCGCACTTGCTGAGCTTGCTAAGGCGCGGCTCCTCGTGAATTTCCAATCCGACGCCATGCCCTAAGCCGTGAACGAAAAATCTTCCGTAGCCCGCCGCCGTTAATCTGTCACGAACCGCCGAATCAATTTCCACACCGCCCTTGCTAGCCGTGATGACTTCTAAGCCGTAAAGTTGCGCGTCCAGCACGAGATTATAAATCTTGCGTTGGTCAGCCGACGCCCTGCCTACACAGACCGTCCGCGTGATGTCCGAGCAATAGCCGTTGAACTTCGCGCCGAAATCCATCGTGACGAGTTCGCCCGCGCTGATTGTCTTATCGGACGCCGTGCCGTGTGGAAGACTTCCGCGCCAACCAGAAGCAACAATCGTAGAGAACGCCGCCGCCTCGGAGCCAAGACGCCGCATGAAGTATTCCAACTCCGCCGCGACCTCGACTTCACGGACGCCGGGCTTGATGACCTCCAAAACTTTCTTAAAGGCGTCGTCGGCAATCTCACAAGCCCTGCGAATGTTGGCAATCTCCGCCGCATCCTTGACTTGTCGTAAGCTATCCAACGCAACCGATTTGAACTCGACGCCTTTAAGCTCCTTCTTTAGGTAGCTGTGCTCGGCAACCGTCATCGTCAGCCCCTCGAAGCCGATTCGCTTACAGCCGGAAATTTTTATTTCCTCGACGATTTTTTTATAAAGCCCTTCGGTCTGCTCGACCAGCGTAAAACTTTTTGCTTGAGTGATTGCCTGTTCGGTGTAGCGTCCGTCGGTTATGAGCTTGCGGAAGTTCTTGCCGATTAAAAGTGCCGAGCTGTCGCCTCGAAAGCCGCTAAAGTATGTCACGTTCGGAACCTTCGTTATCAAGGCGGCGTCGAGTTCCTTAGCTTCAATCTTCTCTTGCAGTTTAATCAGTCGTTCGTTCATTTGGTGTCCTTTTGAATCTTCCTAATGGCAATATCAAGGGCGGCAATGTAGCTGTCGACACCGAAGCCGCAAATTTGCCCCATGACGACCGGCGCAAGAACGGAGGTATGGCGGAACTCTTCGCGGCGGTGAATGTTCGACAGGTGCAGTTCAATCACGGGCACTGGCACGGCGGCTATCGCGTCGCGCAGGGCAATGCTGTAATGCGTCAAAGCCCCCGCGTTTAGCAAAATGAAATCGTATCGTCCGCGAGCCTTCTGGATTGCCTCGACCAGTTCGCCTTCGTAATTCGACTGCAGAAAATCTATCGCGTCGACGCCCGCTTCCTTTGCCCGCTGTCGTAGCAGTTCATTTATATCGTTCAGCGTCGTCCATCCGTATATCTCTGGCTCGCGGGTTCCCAGCAAGTTCAAGTTCGGTCCGTTCAGAACCAGAATCCGTTTGACGTTGACGCCCTCAGCGTTTGATTGCAAATCCTTTCTCCCCTTCCCACTGGCACTTAGTATCGAATGGCAAATGTATTTTCCCCTTTGACGACGGGCAAATCATTGGCTGTGTAGTTCGTGACCTTAATCCAGTCGTTGCCGCGTTTAATCTTTGCAATGAGCCGTTCGACCGTCGGAGCCTCGCCTTGAAGTTCCATAGTAACGGAACCGTCGCTCATGTTCTTGACCCAGCCTGTTATGCCCATAGCCTTAGCATTGCTTTGAACAAAGAATCTAAAGCCGACGCCTTGCACGCGACCTTCAGCACGACCCGCCACGCGCACGCCATTTTCTAGGTTGACAGTCTCCACGGGTTCGGCGTCTTCGTCCGCGCCGCCAAAAATATTTCTCCAGAAACTCATAACTTTCAACTCCTCATCAGTGACCAAATCTCCACAGGCTCGACGACTGGAACTCTTACAAGCTGTTGCGCGTGCGGTGCGGATAATATCTCTTGCCCGTCCTCGTCTAGCATTGAAATTATCGTCTGCGCGAACGTCTTGCCCTTTGGTTGAAGGAATTCCACGCGCTCCCCGACGCTGAACTTGCCGCGTTGTTCAATCGTTGCCGTCATCGTCGCGGCGTCGAAGGCTCGGACTATCCCTAAGAAATCTGAGGCTCGGCTCGGCTTTGACGTGGCATGAATTTCCGTTGGCTTGTCGTCGCTTAGGAAAAATCCCGTCGTGTACGGTCTATGAGCAACTTTATCCAGCTCGGCAAGCCACTCGCCACGAACTTTAAAATCTCCGTCGAAGTAAGAATCAATCGCCGCCCGATAAACTTTGACGACGCCCGCCACGTAATTAACGCTCTTCATGCGTCCTTCAATCTTCAACGAAGCCACGCCGCTTGCAATGACTTTATCAAGGCAGGGAAGCAAGCACAAATCCTTAGAGTTCATGACGTAGGAGCCGCGCTCGTCCTCGCCGACTGGGAAGTATTCGCCCGCCCGCGTCTCCTCCACCAGATTATATTTCCAGCGGCACGAATGAGTACACGCGCCTTGATTGGCATCGCGCCCCGTCAGATACTTCGACAGCCAACACCGTCCCGAATACGATATGCACATTGCCCCATGAATAAAAATTTCCAACTCCGCCGCGCAGTTCCGTTTAATCGTCTCGACCTCCGTGCATGTCAGCTCACGGGCAAGGACAATTCGACTTGCGCCCATGTCGTGGAAGACCTTCGCCGCCTTCCAGTTCGTGACGTTGGCTTGCGTGCTTATGTGAATCTTTAAGCCCGTATCCTTAACCAAAGACAGAACGCCCAAATCGGAGACTAACACCGCGTCGACGCCAGCACCGTCCAAGAAGTTCAAATAGTCGGCTAGCGTCTCAAAATCCGCGTTGCGTGCGAAGACATTTACCGCCGCATAAATCTTTTTGCCGCGTCCGTGAGTGAACTTGACGGCTTGGATAATCTCTTCGCGTGTGAAGTTGTCGCCGAACGCCCGCAAGCTGAAGTTTTTCCCGCCGAAGTACACAGCGTCCGCCCCGTAGACTAACGCCGTCTGCAATTTCTCAAAGTTTCCAGCGGGTGCTAGCAGTTCTGGCTTAACGATATTGATTGACAAGATTTAAATGCTCCTCGTAAGTGTAAGCGTAATGATTGTGCCCCATGCGGTCTGCGACGAAGTAAAGATAATCGGTGTCGGCGGGGTGAAGGACTGCCGTTATCGACGCCATGCCGGGATTGGCAATCGGTCCGGGCGGTAGTCCCGTATGCTGATAGGTGTTGTACGGCGAATCAATCTGCGTGTCCTCGATTGAGACATCCTCCTTGGGCGCGTCCATTAGGTATTGCAATGTCGCGTCGGTCTGCAGTGGCATGTTGAGCTTGAGCCGCTTTAAAAGAACCTGTGCGACAATCGGGCGGTCTTCGGGGAAACGAACTTCACGTTCGACGAGTGAAGCTAGCGTTATCAAGTCGTAAACCGATAAGCCCATTTTCTCGGCAGTGACACGCATTGTCGGCGTTAATCGGTCGTCGAAGTTTCCCGCCATGAGCTTTAGTATCTCGTCAATCTCAATGTCGCTCTCAACGTTGTACGTGTCGGGGAAGAGGAAACCCTCCGCCGCGAAGAGAACATTTTGACGCTTGCGCATGTAGTCGTAGGGCGCGAAGTCCTCCGCCGCCTTAAGGAATTCTTCCTTGTCCACTAGGTCGAGATTGTAAAGACGCTCGGCAATCTCCTTGACGCCAAAGCCTTCCGGCACCGTGAATCGGATAACAGTTTTCTCGCCCGTCAAAAGTTTCTCGAAAACTTCATCATCGCTCATGTTAGCCGTAAAGGTGTAGGCACCAGGGCGGAACTTGTCATCGTAGCCGTAAAGCCTAGCAAAGAGCCTGAACCGCAAGCTGCTGTCGATTATGTCTTTTTCCGCTAAACGTTCGGCAATCTCGGCAGTCGATAGCCCTTCGCGAATCTTGACGTTGATGCGCCGCTCCTCTTCGATAACGTTCTCGTCAACAGTCTCGGTCGAGGTCGGGGCTTGTGTGTGGAACCGTGCAACGGAAGGATCTGCAAAGATTAGCACCGCACCGATAACCACGATGCAAGCGAACACCGCACCCGCCACAGTCGCCACGAACCGCATTGAGATTTCCTCGCGCAATTCGCTGAGGGAAATGTTAAGTTTCTCTCGCAAAGTCTTTTTGCCTGCGCGCCGTGAAGGAATTTCAATTTTCTTGGTATCGGCTTCGCTTAAGCTTTTTTTATCGTCTGGGGTGCTGTTCATGCTTCCTCGTCCAAAATTCTTTCGTAAGCCGCTCGAACCCGCTCGAACTCCTCGTCAGTCGGCTCGATATATTCTTCCTCGCCGTCCGCATTCACGACGATTTTAGCAATGACAACGTCCTCGTCCTCGCAATCGCAGCCGCAACCACAGTTACAACCTTCGCCGTGCTCGTCATTAATCCCAACCAACAAAGCAAAGTTTTCGCCGTCAACGGGGATAATCATTTCCTCGACGTAGTAGAAGACATTTCCCTTATCGTCAGTCATCTCAATCACTAAATCATCGTCCAGAATATCTTCGCGCTTATCCATTTCCCATTCCCCATTCCTAATTAGAATCAAGCCAGCCTTGCAAGAGCAACGTGAACGTTGCATCCAGCGGTCGCGCCTTAGTCCTCAATGATTCGGGCGTTATTCCCGCGTATGACTGTCAAGCCAGCCTTGCAAGATATAAACCGCTGCCATCTTGTCAATAACCTGCTTGCGTTTCCTGCGACTGACATCAGCCGCGATTAAATTTCGTGTCGCCGCAACTGTACTCAAACGTTCGTCCCAAAAAATTTGCTTGACCTCAGGGAACGCCGCGCTTAGTTTCGCCGCAAACTTTTTTACTAGCTCGCAACGCGTGCCCTCGGTGCCGTCCATGTTCTTTGGCAAGCCGATGATAAAAGTCGTCGCCTCGTATTGCGTGACAAGTTCGCCGAGCCGTTTCAAGTCGTCCTTTATCGATGTGCGGCGGATTGTCTCGACGCCTTGAGCGGTTATGCCGAGTAAATCACTCGCGGCAACTCCAATGGTCTTGTCGCCAACGTCCAGAGCAAGTGCCCTCACTGCTTGCCCTCCAATCGTTCAAGATAGGCTCGCACCAATTCTTCTAACAGCTCGTCCCGTTCGACCTTGCGAATCATGCTACGCGCCTCAAGATAACTCGTAACGTACGCTGGGTCGCCACTCAAAAGATAGCCAACCAGCTGATGCACAGGGTTATAGCCCTTCTCCGTCATAGCTTTATATGCGTTCTTTATGACTTTTTGCGCACGGTTCTCTTCGACGCCAAAGCTAAACATTCGCGTTTCGTCACTGACCGTCCTTGTCTCGTCGTCCATGTAATCACTTCCTTAAAAATTTTTCCCGCATTTTACACCAAAAAAGCGGCTAGTGACAAGAACAAATTTCTGCCACCCGCCGCCGTCCGCAACTATTTAAATTCCTTGTATTTGTGCATGTCGGCTTGAGCCTTAGCCGTATCTCCGAGGGCTTGATAACATTCGCCGCGATGGTAGTACATCCATTTAAGCAAAACATTCGTCGGGTCTTCGCGCTCGGCAATCTCAATGTATTTGGTGTAATCCTCAATCGCCCTGTTGTACATTTTTACTTCCTTGTAAACGTCGGCGCGGAAGTAATAGAAGTGCATGTTATTTGGCTCCAGTGCAATCGCTTTATCCAGGTCATCAAGTGCAAGGTCGTATTTCTCTTCTTCCTTGTAAATCAAACTGCGCATGGAATAGCCGCCCGCCTTGTTAGGATTCAACTCAATGGCTCTGTTTAAATCCGTCAAAGCCAGCCGATTGTCCTTCTTAACGAAGCGATAATACATGCTGCGGTACATGTAAGCCTGCAAACACGCCGAATCAATCTGCAGAGCCTTACTGTAATCGGCAAGGGCTTGCGGGTATTTCTCGAAGTTTTGATGAGCAAAGCCGCGATGAGTATAAATTTCCGCGTCATTGGGGGTAAGAGCCAGAGCTTTATCAAAATCGCCCAATGCAAGCTTGTAATAAGTCGCCGCGCTATTGCCATGGGATTTAAGCTTAATGTCATCCAGCTTATACTTTAGCGAGATAAGATTCGTGGAATAAAGGTTGCCGCGCATGACATACGCAGTCGGGGCATTGGGATTAAGTTCAATCGCCTCGGAATAAAACTTTTCTGCCTCATTGGATTCGCCCTTATAAGAGGCGCGGTTGCCTTCCTCGATTTTCTGATTGTATAAGAACTCATTATCGGCTTGCTCGAACTCGGCTTTGAGTTTCTCTCGCCCCGCCTCGTCAGTGACTGTGCTGGCACGCTTGCGCAAGTCTTCAACCTTGCGTTCGTTCTCGACGGCGGCTTCGTTCGTTTCGCGGGTCTGCGTTATCAGCTTGGAGCGTTCATCGGAGTCGCGCTTAACCCATTTAGTAATCTCTCCGTCGTCGACTTTAACATCAACCGTCGCCTCCCACATGACAAGAATAATTTGGTCAGTCACTTGCTTAGCGACCTGGTTGTATCTGACTTCGCCGACGATTTCATAAGTGTTGCTGGTTATCGCGGTTATCTCGTCGTCAGTCAGCTCGTTGTTTACCGAGCGCGAATAAGTCTTGAGATAAACGCCCGCTTGCTTGACGGCATTTTTAATCGCCTTGTCGCGGGCGCGAAGCTTAACCATATCCTGCGACTCAAGCTCGTTGCCATAGTCCACGCCCATTGCCGTATAGGTTTTAAACTCCGCCTCGGCTATCGGCAAGCAAAACAAATTCCCAACGATTAAAGACGCCGCCAAGAGTTTCCGCCAATGCTTAATCATAATCCTCACCTCCTGCCGCGCATTATATATCACGGGCTCGACCAGCAACAAGAAAAATCTTGTCAGCTATTGGGTTTTAGTTTAAAATGTTTTCAAATTATTAAAAGGAGGTTCTGTGTTGAAAGAAGAGAGAATCCACCAAATCCACGAGTTGCTAATAGAGAGAAAACGAATATCCCTAGACGAACTATGCGAGAATTTTGGCGTGTCGAAGAATACAATCCGCCGGGACATAAACGAACTAGAGGAGCAAGGCATAATCAGGAAAGTTTATGGCGGGATAGTGCTAAAGGAGGCGGAGATAATGTCTCTGGAGCCGTTTTCCGCCCGCGAAATACGCAACATCAACGAGAAAAAGAAAATCGCAGCCGTGGCAGCCGCCTTGGTCAATGACGGCGAAGTAATCTACATTGATTCGGGGACGACGACGATGCATTTGCTCCCGCACCTCGCCGAGAAAAATTTCTTGACGATAGTTACGGCTAGCGTCTACGTTCTCGAATTGGCGACACGCTACAGCAATCTAAACGTCATAGCTACGGGCGGCAACCTTCAAGCTCCGATTAAAGCTCTTGTCGGACCGAACGTCTTGGAGTGCATAAGAAATTACAACTTCTCGAAAATTTTTCTGGCGAGCACGGGCATAACCATTGAACACGGCGCAACGAATGCTTCGCCTTTGGAGTGTGAAGTTAAACGCGAACTCGTCCGCAAGTCTTGCGCGAAATATCTGCTCGTCGACAACTCGAAATTCGACGTGGCATCGCTTATGACTTACAGCAACTTGACCGACATTGACAACATCATCACCGATAAGAATCCGCCCGAAAAATATCTCGACTACTTCAAGGAGAACGCAATCAATCTCATCTTGCCCGAATAAAAAAGAACGACTCACAAAGCCGTGAGTCGCTTTATATTTGTTGGATTAGGGTCGGGTTAAGAATTACTTGTAGAAGTCAGGACGCTCCTTGAAGACGATGGGAACGATTTCGCCGGACTGCTGAGACTTAACAAGAGCATCAGCCGTGCAAGTTGCAAGGTAGCCGTCCCAAGCATTCGGTCCGCTGACGACTCCGCGTGCCGCCTCGTTTACCCAGTCTTGTACTTCTTCGTCGTAAGCGTCATGGAAACGAACGAAGCAATCAGTATCAATCGTCGTGGAGACTTGCGCGCCCTTGCGATAGCTCGGATACAAAGGTTGCGGCATTTTAATCGCGCCGTCCTCGCAGACCACTTCG
>JAFWWC010000047.1 GCA_017518105.1 Selenomonadaceae bacterium | reverse complement strand
GCAGAGGTCAGCGCACTCAAGCAGACGATTGACACTTTGAAAGCACAGCCCGAAGTCCAAACTCTTCAAGCAGAGGTCAGCGCACTCAAGCAGACGATTGACACTTTGAAAGCACAGCCCGAAGTCCAAACTCTTCAAGCAGAGGTCAGCGCACTCAAGCAGACGATTGACACTTTGAAAGCACAGCCCGAAGTCCAGACTCTTCAAACAGAGGTCAGCGCACTCAAGCAGACGATTGACGCTTTGAAGACCCCGCCCGAAGTCCAGACTCTTCAAGCAGAGGTCAGCGCACTCAAGCAGACGATTGACACGCTCAAGACCCCGCCTACAGTCCAGACGCCTTATAAGTCGCCCGAAGAACTTTTCTTTTTGCCCGAACCAAAAGGCGTCTTCATAACGAACGAGCGCACAAAAATTCCCGCGCAGATTAAGCAGGCGTTGAACGTAAGCGGCATAGAAAAATATTTGGCGGCGAATCCCTCCGACGCCAGCAAGAAATTCCAAAGGCTCCTCAACAGTCATTCGCGGGACGTGAAAAAGTTCGTGGACAAGTTGAGGCTGAGCGAACCCGACGAATCCGAATTGAGCGAAGTCATCACGACGAAATATTTTAAGCTCTTCCATAGGACAATCTTTGATAACCTGCTCGTGGCGATAAGGCGTGGGCTTAAAGGCTCGGAGAAATTTTACGTGGGACTGCTCGCCGAGGTGAACAAGTACCTTAGTTGCTGTGGGATTTATAGCGTCAATATGAAGTCGGGCAAGCAAGCCGAAGCCGAGGATTACGAGAACATCACGCCGCAAATCGTCAAGACCGACGACCAAAGCTTATCGGGGACAATCAGCGAGGTCGAACGCTTGCCATATCGGATAAATTATCTTGACGAGTTCGGCGAGCAAAAATTTCTGCAATACGCAGGAGTCGCGAGCCTTTATAAAGCGGTGTGAGGCATGGCGGAAGTTCTTTTCGGCATAGACTTCGGCGCGTGCAATCTGAAATGTGTTCGGCTTGTCAATAAAAAATTTCTGGCGTCCGCCTGCACACCAAAGACGATGGCTCCTTCCACACGCCCAACGCCATTTGCTAAAGCAAAAACAAGGACGGCACGATACAAAAAGCAATCGGGCAAGTTGCGCTGAACAGGGAGCAATGGAGTCAGAAAATTTAATCGTCGGGTTGAAACGCAAGCTTGAGCAACGGGAAATCTTTCCGAAGACGACGTTGCGTGCGCTATGGTCACGGTGCCGATTATCTTCACGAAAAGTCAGCGGCAGATGATTGCTAAGGCGGCGAGCAATGCGGGCTTCAAGGTCGGCGGCTTTATTTGTCGTTGCAAGTCTGACGTTCGGGCAAATGCAAGACCTCTTCGACGCCGTAAAGCAAGTTTCCGTGGACGATGACTTCGACATATCCGACACGCTCGACGGAGAAATAGCCGCTATTGGTCACGCGGAGGACGAAATCATCATAGGACATATTCATATAGCGTAAAGTGCTTTGGCATTGGCGGTGGTGTAAGCGGCGACCTCCTCTAGGGTCTCGCCTCTAAACTCCGCCAATTTTTTTGCGACCTCGATGACGTAAGCCGGCTCATTGCGTTTGCCGCGATAGGGAACGGGTGCCAGATAAGGTGCGTCGGTCTCAATCAACAGCATATCACGCGGGGCGGCGCGGACGACTTCGGGCAACTTAGCCGAGTTCTTGAAAGTCAAAGGTCCGTCTACGCCGATTAGCCAGCCGAGCTTCCAAACTTCTTTTGCCGTCTCCAAACTGCCCGAATAACAATGCAACACCCCGCGCAAGCCGCGAGCTTCCCTCTGCAAAATTTTTAGCGTGTCGCCGTGCGCGTCCCTGTCATGCACGCAAACGGGCAACTTCAGCTGGCGGGCAAGGTCGAGTTGCTCAATAAAAATCCTCTGCTGAATCAGTCGCCGCGCCGAATCCTTTTCCCAATGATAATCCAAACCGATTTCCCCGACGGCAATAACTTTATCCGTGACGAGCTCGGCAAGCGTCGTGCAAGTCTTATCGTCGAAGTCGTCAATCTCTTCTGGATGAATGCCCACGCCCGCATACAGCTCCGCGAAGGTCTTAGCCAATTCGACGACGGCAACGGAACTTTTAAGCGTGCTTCCGAAATTTATAATCCGTTCGACTTGGGCGGCGTGGGCGCGTGTCAGAACTTCTGCGCGGTCTTCGGTGAACTTGTCGTCCTCAAGGTGGCAGTGCGTATCGATAAACATTAAAGCTCCTCCAAAGTAAAAAATTTTCATAACTAGCTAATGCGCGGCGATAACCTCCGACTTTATCGTAACGTCTGGCGCGACCGCTGGATGCAACGTCCACGTTGCTGGCAATGGGTATCTATAAACATCAATCAATCTCCTTTGGATAAATCAGCTTAGCCATAGTCCTCACGGCTTCGGGATAGCGTAGCCCTGGGCTTAGCAGGAATAAATCTTGCGGCAGGAAGTAAAGCCGCTTGTCCTTAACCGCCCCGATTGCTTGCCACGCCTCGTTCTCGGCGATTGCTTTTGCCATGTTCGCTTTAATCTCGTCAAGGTCGCCCATGCTTGTCACGAAGATTATTTCTGGATTTTGTTCGGCAAGCGTCTCCATGCTATAGGGGGCGGCGTCGGGATTTTTTTCAAGCGGCGTCATACCAGAGGCAACGTTCTGCCAACCAAACATCTTGACGATTGAACCGGCAATGCTCCCGTCAAGCTGAACCGTCAAGCCTTGCGCGGTCGAGTGAAGAATTGCCACGCGCAACGGAGCCTTCGGAACCTTATTGACGATAGCTTTAATCTCGGCGTCCATGTCGCTGATAATCTTGTCGCCCGCCTCAACGTCGCCGCTTACCAAAGAGAAAATCTTTAGCCCGCGTTTGAAGTCGTCATAAGTCTTGAGTTCGACGACCAGCGCGGGTATTTTATTTTCCTCCAGCACTGGCAAAAGTTTCTCGTTCATGCCCTTGTTGATAATGACGAGGTCGGGCGCACAGGCAAGCAAGCGTTCCACGTCGATTTGATAGACTGCCCCCACGCTCGGCAAGTCCTTCGCCCAAGACGGCATTTGGTTTTTGGAGTCGGGACGCCCGACGATTTCTCCGCCGACTGCGTGCAACGGCTCAAGGAAACTCGCACTCGTCACCACGACCCGCGAAGGTTTGCTCGGCAAGATAACTCGTCTGCCGGCGTCGTCTTCAATCGTGGCGAAAACTTCCTGCTTGACTTCCACGGGCGCAGAAGTCTTTTCCGAGCTGCAACCCGTCATAAGCAAGCCCGCGATTAACATTGCCGATAAAAATTTCTTAGTCATTATTATTCCTCCGATAAAGTTCCGCTTCTTTAAGTTTGTCCTTAAGGTAAAAAGCAATCAAGATGATAAAAGTAGGATATGTCAGGCTCCAATTCCGAAGTTCATAAACTAAACCGAAAAGCACAATGAGCGGCATATTTATTGCCAGTGCAAGGAGAGCGTAATTTTTCAGCGACTGGTCAAGGAATTTCCAAGCGGATTTTACAATCCAGAAGATAAATGCCATGTGCAACAAGAATACCCGCTCGCCGCCGATTACGCTGTAAGTGTGTCCGAAATCATCAAAGAAATTCAGAGGAAAATCTGAGCCGCGAAATACAAACATCATGACAACAAAGACCGCAAAGAAAGCGTATGACAACAACGGGCTTTTGGCATAAAATTTTTTACACAACAGATAAACTCCAAAGAAATACACAAGCACCAAGCAGACGATAACATTGCCTAAGAAGTGTATTTCAACTGTGCCGCCGCCATTGTCAGCAAATCTTGAAACTACCGGCAGATAAGTTAAGAGTGCAAGCAACATGGACACGCCGATTATTATTATGGTTTTTCTTAGCGTTTGTGTGCGGCGTAAAAGCGGGTACAACGTCAACAGAAAGAAGAAGAAACTTTCCTTGTTGTGCTCTGCGAGTGGAGTCATAAAAATCAACGCAAGGTAATGTCCTCGGAGGGCAAACAGCGTCGCTAACGAAAAGAAAAGCAATTCGCTGAAGTCGTAGAAGTATCCGCCGTTGGTTTCAAGGTACGGAAAAATTATCGTGAAAGCTAGCGGAGCCAAAGTTCCAGCGAGCGGACTCTCCGTTAAGTCAATACAAATCCGACGCCATACAAAGACACTTGCGAAAAGACACGCAAACGACAGGAAATAAACAATGTAGTACTCAATTAGAAATTTATCTTTTATGTCGACGTGCCTAAATTTGTAGGAGAGGAAATTATCGTCATGGATTTTATCGCGTAATATTTCTTTGGTTTCATAGGGCAAAACTTCGACGGCACCTTTGGAAATGGAGATCAAAAGCTGACGATGAACAAAAGGTCTGTGAGCCGTCCCGTCGTACATTACTTCAAAGGAAAATCTTTCGGCTGAAAGATCTGAGTCGCGAAAGCTCCACTTGACGAAAAAGCCTTCAAAGGTTGCCGCCGAGATTACGAAGACCATAAAAATCAAAAGAAGCTTGTTCATAAACTTTGACATTGTTCTCACCTCAAAGGTCTCGAATAAAGATTACGCAAGCAACGTACAAAATGACGGTAATCAATATCGGAGTTTCCTTGTAAAGGACTTCGTCTGGTGCACCGCTATTTTGTTTTACGCGCACAATGTACAGATAATAAAAGACTCCATAAAGCACCAAAGGAAGCGTAAAAATCATTTCGGTTGTCTCGGTATCCAACGTGAAAAGCGAATAGCACATGATGATACCCGCCGCGACGATTGTCATCAGTTGGTCAACGAAATCAACTAAGCTAGCTTTTAGAGATTTTGTTGACATGGAAATATCATATCGTCTCTTGCCGAGAGCCAATAGCAATGACAGGAACATCACGCAGAGGATAAACCATATCGTCATATGAATTTGAGTTACCAACGCGCCAAGAACTGTACGGCTAACAAATCCGTAGGAAATAATCAGCACGTCAACGATAACGACATGTTTTAATCGGACGCTGTACAGCAGATTCAATACGACATAGGCAAAAATAATTATGAAGCTAGGAAAATTTATTCTGTAAGCGATAGTCAGTCCCGCGATAATCAGCAATGCCGCGCTAAGGTAGCCTAAAGGCTTGCTGATTTTTCCTGCGGCGATGGGTCGAGTACACTTCTTAGGATTTAATCTGTCGCGTTCAATGTCAATTATGTCGTTGAAAAAATATATTCCGCTTGCCGTGAAACTGAATGCAAAAAAAGCAAGCGTAGTAACGGTCAAAGCCTCAACGTTAAAAAGGTTGCCATGAAACAAGATAGCCGCATAAACGAATAGATTTTTTGTCCATTGCTTGATTCGCATCTCGGATAAAAAATATTATGTGGTTTGGATTATTCTCAATGCAAACTCCTTTCCGCTTAACGTTTAGTCGTGCAGGTTATTTCCTTGTTAGTATCGTCGACAGATAATTCAAGTGCTCCTGCTTGTGCGCCGCAACGTCCGCAATAATTTTCTCGTCGTCGAGTCCGCAACGACTAACTAAGACAGCCTCCTCAATCATGCCGCGAGCCTTTAGGGCGTCGACGACTTCAGGGAAGTTCTTGTAGACCTTCATAAGAACGGTTGAGTCGGCGTGGTCGAGGGCGATGTTAATCGCCTCAAAGTCGGCGGTCGCAGGGATTATCGTCAAGATGTCGTTGCCGTAAGCTAGGGGGCGTCCAATGTGGGCGGCAATCGCTAGGAACGCCGGCACCCCTGGGATAGTCACAATCTTGACGCCACACGGCTCCAGCAGTCGAAAGATATAAATGTACGTGCTGTAAAACATTGGGTCGCCAAGCGTCGCAAAGCCCACGTTCCGCCCGTCGCGGAGTTCGTGCAAGATTCCTTCCGTATTCGCCTGAAAAACTTCAGTTTCCTCCGCGAAATCCTTGACCATCGGGAAAGTCTGATAGATTATCTCGACGCTCGGCTTAAGGTAGGGTTGCGCGATACTCAATGCCACGCTGTCTGACTTTTTCTCGGTCTTGGGGGCAATCAGCACGTCGATTTTCTTCAACGCCTCAATCGCCTTGACCGTCAATAGTTCTGGGTCGCCAGGGCCTACGCCTATCCCGTAAAAAGTTCCGCTTTGATTCATTTCCTTTGCTCCTTGCCTGTGATATTATTACGGCACGCTCATACAATTTAGCTTTAAGCTTTTTTGGGCGATAATAGCACACCACAAAAATTTTGAACAGCGGAGAATCAATCATGAATATTTTTTTAGATGTACTGCTCGTGGCTTTGGTGATTTACTTCGTCTTCGCGATACGTCGAACGCTCAAGATGTCAAAGGCTTCTGTCGCGCTGATTGAGAAGTATGAGAACGACAAACTTAATCCCAAGCTCATTGACGAGATATTTGCGGCGATTAGCGATGATGTTTTGCTTAGCCGAATCCTAAAGCGGCACGGAGCCACGCGACGAGATATTCAACGGCTGCACGCTAAGCTGATGAAATGGGGCGACTTCCGCAAGTACAATCGCTACGTCCCGATAACGTCCTTTTTCAACGTCCACACCCTTGAATATCTCCTTGAGCACAAGAACGACGACGCGAAGTCCTTAACCGAACACATGATGAATCACTTCCACTTCTGAAGGCGGGCAAGTCATGAATTTCCGAATGATATTGCGAATCCAAAGCCAAGCCCTGCTTATGCTCGCGGCGGCGACACTCCTGCCATTGGCTTACACGCTGATTGAGTTCGACGCTCCCGAAACGCCAATCCTGTTCGCGGCAATCGGCTTGCTCTCGGTCGGGGCGGGAATGCTCTTTGCTCACTTCGGCACGGGCAGATTTCAACGCGCACCAATCACGGCGTCGGCTGTGGCAATCCTAATCATGTATCCGATAATCGCCCTGTTCGGCTGCTTGCCGTTTCTGCTGACGGGTGCTCTTTTGCCGCTCAACGCACTCTTAGAGACCGTCGGCGACCTAACGTCCGCAGGGCTATCAATCCTTCCGAGCAACGCGCCGTTCCTCCTCCTACTTTGGCAAAGTGAGCTAATGTGGCTCGGCTCGCTACTGTTCTTAATCATGCTCGTGACTGTCTTGCCAGAGGTCAGCGGGTGCTTCGGCGTCTCGTTGAGTTCGCAGGGCGGGCAGGGCTTCAGTTCGATTATCGGGCAGATGAACCTAATGAGCGTCCGCGTCATTAAAGTTTACTCGGCGTTGACGGCGATAAGCTTTGCGGCGTTCAAGGCGGCGGGTCTGGATGGGTGGTACTCGCTAGTTATGGCAATGCGTTGTATCTCGACGGGCGGCGGAAACTTCTTCCCTGAACACGCAAGCTTTTATGTCGAGTACGCCGCGATATTCTCAATGCTCCTCGCCTGCGGCAACTTCCTAATCTATTACCGCGTGATTTACAACCTCCTGCCGCCGCGTATCGAATTCGGGCTGAATTACTTCACGCGCCTTAAGCAATACTTCCTGAGGCTGAGACGCACCCTCCGCGAAAACGTCCGGCTCGTCGTGGCTAATGAAGAAGCTATCGTCCTCTACGCTATGATTTTCTTCGGAGTGCTGTTGCTACTGTTCCGCGTCTTTTGGCAGGGGCTTTACTTTGACGCCAACGAGGCTCTCCGCGAGTCGCTGTTCTATATCGTCTCGTTCATCAGCACATCGGGCATTACGTTAGACGAGAGCGCGGCGAACGTTCACGACTTCGACAAGTTCTTTATCTTCCTCATCGCGACGATTGGCGGTTGTATTGGTTCGGTGACGGGCGGCTTTAAACTCATTCGGCTGATTGTCCTAGTCAAGGTCACGGCGGCGGAGATTAAGAAGACGATTCACCCGCGCATGATGATTGCTATTCGCGTCGGCGATGTGCCCGTGCCTATACACACCGTCGGCAGAATTCTTGCTTACTTCTTCCTCGTGCTCGTGACGATGTTTATCTGCGGGGCGATTTTGAGTTTCGACAAGAGCACGACTTTTTCGGAGGCGGTCTCGATGGCGATTGCGTGCCTGTCGACCGTGGGTAACCTGCCGGGCTTGTGCGACGCTGAAACCTTTCGCGAACTGTCTGCTTGGGGCAAGGTCTTCTGCATGTTGATTCTTATCGTCGGGCGACTGGAGGTCTTCGCCTTGCTTATCGCCGCCGCCGGCATTAAACTTAGACCAAAGAAAACTAACTGGTGAGGAGGAAACACTATGGCAGGCAATAAGAACCTAAACTCGGCGGCTAAGGCTAAGAAGGACGAATTCTATACCCAAATAGCCGACATTGAAAACGAACTTTGGCATTATCAAAAGTTCTTCGAGGGCAAAACCGTCCTTTGCAACTGCGACGACCCTTACGAATCCGACTTCTTTAAGTACTTTATGATTTACTTTAATCAGCTCAAGTTGCGCAAGGTAATCGCCACGTGCTACGCCGGCTCACCTATCGTGCAAACCGAGTTGGACTTCTTCGGGACGCAAAACTATAATCCGCACTTCGACAAACGCACCCAGGCTATCAAGCTTGAAGTCACGGAAGTTACGGATTTGAACGGCGACGGCGCGGCTGATTTGGCGGACGTTAAACTCCTGCTTGAGAACAATCGCAACGTCGTAACGTATCTTGAAGGCAACGGGGACTTTCGCTCGCCCGAATGCGTCGACGCCCTAAAGGAGGCTGATATTGTCGTCACGAACCCGCCCTTTAGCCTTTTCCGCGAATACGTAGCCCAACTCATAGCTTACGATAAAAAGTTCCTCATTATCGGCAACATGAACGCTATCACTTACAAGGAGATTTTCCCGCTGATTAAAGACAACAAGCTTTGGCTCGGCTACGGTTTTCAACGTGACCCGCACTTTAGAGTTCCCGACGATTACGAGGAACGCGCCACGAGGTTTTGGATTGACGAACGCGGGCAAAAGTGGCGGAGCTTTGGAAATATGCATTGGTTCACTAATCTGGACGTACGCAAGCGGCATGAAGACATATTGCTATTCAAACGCTACGCCGAGGAGCCGGAGCTTTTCCCCCGCTACGACAACTACGACGCAATCGAAGTTCCGAAGACGGCGTTTATTCCCGTGGATTATTTCGGGGTTATGGGCGTGCCGATTACTTTCCTTGACAAGTACAATCCCACTCAATTTGAAATCGTCGGTTGCACTTACAGCTATGGCGACTTCGGCGGGCACAAGGACGGCACGTCATGGGGCGCGAAGATTGACGGCAAGGACATTTATAAGCGGCTGTTCATTAGGAGGCGGAGACAATGAAGATTGAACTGCACGAGATACCAGTTCGCAAAGTCGCGGAAGGCTTCATCGACGACCCGAACATTGGCTGTCGGGGCTACGGCGGGCGGCTAAATATTCGTCCAGTCTATCAGCGCGAGTTCGTTTACAGCAACGAGCAACGCGATAAGGTGATTCTGACGGTGACGAATAATTTTCCGCTGAACGTGATGTATTGGGTGCGCAGTGACGACGGGACTTTTGAAATGCTAGACGGGCAACAGCGCACGATTTCGATTTGCCAATACGTGGCGGGGACGTTCTCACTGGGCTACAAAAGTTTCAGGACATTGACGGACACGGAGCGCGAACAAATTTTAAACTATCGGCTGATGATTTACATTTGCGAAGGCACCGACAAAGAGAAGCTTGATTGGTTTGAGGTGATAAACACGGCGGGCGAAAAACTCACGAAGCAGGAGGCATTAAACGCCATTTACGCTTGCACGTGGCTGACCGACGCTAAAAAATATTTCAGCAAGCCCTATTGTCCTGCCCAAGTTCAATACGGCAAGTACATGAGCGGCAAGCCGATTCGTCAAGATTTCTTGGAGGCGGCGTTAAAGTGGATAGCCGACCGCGACGGCTTGAAGGCAGTGGAAAGTTATATGGACGCGCAGAAACAAAATCGCACGCCCGACGCCGCTGGGTTGTGGCAATATTTCGTGGACGTGTTCGCGTGGGTGCAGGCGACCTTCCCGACTTATCGCGCTAACATGAAGGGCTTGCCGTGGGGAATTTTTTACAACAAACACGGCGCGAAGACTTGGAACGCTGACGAGCTTGAGGAAAAGATTTCGCGCCTGCTTAAAGATGATGAAGTCACGAAGAAAAGCGGGATATATGAATACCTCTTGAGCGGCGACGAAAGCAAATTAAGTTTGCGGAAATTCAGCGACGGCATAAAGCAAACGGCTTATGAACGACAAGGCGGAATTTGCCCCGATTGCGAGAAACATTTTGAGCTTGAGGAAATGGAAGCCGACCACGTCACCCCGTGGAGCAAAGGAGGCAAGACGACTCTGGAGAACTGCCAAATGCGCTGTAAGGCGTGCAACCGAATTAAAGGAAATAAATGATATGAACCGGCGAATAGTATCAGGCTTGCTCGGCTACTTAACTTTGGCGTGCGGCGCGGCGATGATTCCGCCGTTCATCTTTGCGGCGTTCGAGGACGAGTTCAGAGGGGCGGCGGCGTTCTTGCTGTCTATTTTTTTATGCGTGGCGGCGACTTTCGAGCTTGAACGATTCGGCGGCTTGCAAGAAAAAGACAACGTCGGCATACGCGAGGGCATTGCGATAACGGGCTTGGGCTGGCTACTGATTTCAATCTTGGGACTCGTGCCGTATTTCGCGGGCGGCTATCTGAACTTGCTTGACAGTTTGGTTGAGTCGTTCTCCGGCTTCAGCGGGACGGGCGCAACTGTCATTGGGGACGTAGAGATTTTGCCGCGGTCAATCTTGTTATGGCGGAGCATGTCGAATTGGTTCGGCGGCTTGGGTATCGTAGTAATCTTCATGGCGATAGCTCCGCAATTCGGGCGCGGCGCAATGTTTATCCTCAAAGCCGAGACGACGGGCCCGACTAAGGATAGGCAAATGCCCCGCATAAGGGACAACGCTAAGGCTCTGTTCTCAATCTATGTTCTGCTTACGACTCTTTGCGCGATTGGCTATTACTTGTGCGGGCTGGAAATTTTCGCGGCGATTAATCATGCCATGACGACGATTGCCACTGGCGGCTACGGGATTTTTAACGGGACTGTCAGCGAATACGGCAACGCTTATCTGGAATATTGCATGGCGTTTTTTATGGTGGTGTCGAGTGGTAGCTTTGCAATGTATGTTGTGGCGTGTCGTCGGGGCGTCGGGACTATCTTCCGCAATACTGAGTTCCGAACGTACCTGCTGATAATCACGGTGGCGGCACTCGTCGTGGCGTGCGATTTGATTTGGGAAAAGGGAGCCGATGCACATTGGGCGATAAGGGCGGCGATATTCCACGTGGCGAGCTTGTCTTCGACGACGGGTTTTGTTGCGCACGACTTCGACACGTACCCGCCACTTAGCAAAGCTTTCCTGATGATGACGATGTTTTTAGGAGGCTGTGCAGGTTCCACGGCGGGCGGCTTGAAGGTCGCACGAATCATCTTGCTGTTTAAGTTCGTGGTGTTGATTGTCCGTCAGAAACTCCGCCCGAATTTGATGACGCACGTTACATTGAGCGGACGCCCCATTGATGAAGACATTGTTTACGGTGCGGCGAAATTTTTCTTTGCGGTCATGATGCTTGACGTGCTGTTTGCGGCGGTGATGATGTTCGACGGAATTGACTTCGTGGACGCAATCAGCGTAAGCGTCTCGACCATGGCGAGCGTGGGTCCGGGCTTCGGCATTGACGGCGCGACGAGTACTTATGCCCTGCTTCCGAGCCTAAGCAAGTTCTGCGCGTGCGGTTTCATGTTCCTGAGCCGGCTGGAAATTTTCGTTGTGCTTGCGCTGTTCAGTCCGAGTTTCTGGCAAAAGTCAAAGAACTGGTAAGGAGGGAGACATATGAATCAAGATTACGACTTCGCGGCGAGCTTGATGCGGATTTTATCGGAAAAGTATCCGACGAAAGAATCCATCTACGAGAAACTGATTTATCTGCAGTCGCGGCTTTACATGCCGAAGGGCACCGAACATTTTATGAGCGACCTTCACGGCGAGTACGATTTGTTCTTGCACATAATCAACAACTGCTCCGGCGTCATTCGGGAGAAGGTTGATTACGTCTTCGGGGATTTGCTTAGCGAGGACGAGCTTGCGGAATTCTGCACGCTGATTTATTACCCCAAAGAAAAAATCGCGCAGATTAAATCGCAAGGACGAGCAACGCCCGCTTGGTATCGAATCAATCTGGCGCGACTGGTTAGGCTTTCTAAGTTCATGAGTTATAAATATCCGGCGTTTAAGATGCGCGATTTGATTCCGAACAGCTACGAGACTGTCATTTTGGAATTGCTGAACACGCACCCGACAGCCGACGCCGCCCAGAAGGTTTATTACGAGAAACTTTTAAATTCAATCGTCGAGATTCACAGCGGCGAAGATTTCATTCATGCGTTGACGGCGTTTATTAAGCGGCTGGCGATTCACCGCTTGCATTTGGTCGGCGACTTCTTCGACCGCGGCGACAGACCCGACGCTATTTTGAATTTGCTGATGAATTATCCTGGCGAAGTCGACATTCAATGGGGCAATCACGACGCTTTATGGATGGGGGCGGCTTTGGGCAGTGAAGTTTGTATCGCGGCGGTTGTGCGGAACTCTTTGCACTACGACAACACCGACGTTTTGGAGCGCGGCTACGGAATAAGTTTGCGACCGCTTACAATCTTTGCGTCGAGTATTTATCCCAATGACAATCCGATTAAAGCCGCCGAGCTTGCGTGCTTGATGATGATGTTTAAGCTGGAAGGGCAACTGATTAGCCGCAATCCCGATTTCAAAATGGATTCGCGGCTACTGCTTGATAAGATTAACTTCGATGACATGACGCTGACAATCGGCGAGCAATGCTACAAGCTAAACGGCGCATTCTCGACGGTTAATCGCGATGACCCTTGCGCCTTGACGGAGGCGGAGCAAGAAATTATTTCGGGCTTGAAGTCGAACTTCATCGAGAGCGCGAACCTTCAAGCGCACGTCGATTATCTGTACAAGAAGGGCGGCGTTTACACCTGCCACAACGGAAACTTGCTTTTCCATGCGAACGTTCCACTTGAGGAGGACGGCTCGTTTAAGGAAGTCACTTTCGAGGGCAAGACTTACAGCGGCAAGAATTACTTCGACTACGTGGACAGGCGGGCGCGGCGTGCTTACTTCGATAAAGCCGTTGCCGATTTGGACTTTATGTATTTCCTTTGGTGCGGGCTGTTGTCGCCGACGGCGGGGCGTGAGTTCAAAACTTTTGAGCGGGCGTTCATTGACGATAAGGCGACATGGAAGGAGCCTGCCGACCCGTATTACAATCTGATTGACGAGGCGGCGACCTGCGATAAGATTTTAGAGGAGTTCGGGCTTGACGCTCGGCAAGGGCACATAATCAACGGGCATGTTCCAGTTCGCGTGCGCAAGGGCGAAACCCCAATCAAGGCGGGCGGCAAGGCTTTAGTCATCGATGGCGGATTTAGCACGCCCTATCATGAGAAGACCGGCATTTCAGGTTATACGCTCGTATCGAATTCTCGCGGGCTACGGCTCCTGCGTCATCAGAAGATTGCGGACGTGAAACTTGCGCTAGCCGAGAACAAAGACATTGAGTCGACGGCGGAGACTGTAGAAATTCTATCGCGGCGCATGACAATCGGCGACACCGACCACGGGCAAGGCATTCGCCAAGAGATTATCGGCTTACATAAACTTTTGCAGGCGTATCAAGAAGGAACGATTCAGCCGAAGAGTTAAGCAACAAAAAACCCCTACGCAACGAATTGCGCGGGGCAACTTTTAAAAAGTTGTCAAATAGCGGTCGCGATTAGCCGCTTAAAAAGTTCAGCTCCTCACCGCGTTCAAATGAATTTGCGATGAGGAGCTTTTTATTACAGCTTAGCCAGAATATTCTTCGCGGCGTCGAACGTGTCTGGGAGACCGTCGGGATTTTTGCCGCCGGCTTGAGCCATATCGGGTCGCCCGCCGCCGCCGCCGCCCACGAGCTTTGCAATCTCCTTGACAATCTTGCCCGCGTGCACGCCAGCCGCCACAGCTTTCTTGTCCGCCTTGACGACCAACGAAACTTTTCCGTCATTGACCGCCGCCAAAACGATTACGCCGCCGTCGAGCTTGTCAATCAGGAAGTCAGCCACGTTGCGCAAGTCGTCAGGCGTCTTAGCTTGCACCACGCCCTTAACGTATTTCAACGCGCCGATTTCCTCCACGCCGACCAAAAGCTTTTGAGCCTCGGCACGTTCCTTGAGCGTCTGCAGTTCGTCGAGCTGTTTACGCATGGATTTATCTTCGGCGAGGAGCTTTTCAATCTGCGTGGGCAAATCGTCGGCGCGAACCTTCAACAGGGCGGAGACTTGGCTTAACAATTCTGCTTGATGATTAGCGTCTTTAATCGCCGCACGCCCCGTCACAGCCTCGATACGCCGCACGCCCGCCGCTATGCCGCCTTCGCTGACGATTTTAAATCTGCCAATCTGCCCGACGTTTTTGACATGCGAGCCGCCGCAAAGTTCACAGCTGAAATCCTCGACATTTACCACGCGGACAATATCGCCGTACTTCTCTCCGAACAGTGCCATTGCTCCGAGCCGCTTAGCCTCGTCAATCGGCATTTGCCTAATCGTCACGTCGACGCCCTTTAAAATCTCCTCGTTGACGAGTTCTTCAACGTCGGCTAATTGTTGCGGCGTCACTGGTTCAAAGTTCGAGAAGTCAAAGCGCAAACGTTCGGGCGTGACGAGCGAGCCAGCTTGATTGACTTGGTTGCCGACGACCTTTTTTAACGCCGCTTGCAATAGGTGCGTCGCCGTGTGGTTGCGGGCGGAAGAAAGTTTCTTGTCCGCGTCGATTTTAATCTCTACCGCGTCGCCGACTTTGATTTGCCCTTCCTCGACGTAAGCTTCATGATAAATCGTGCCGTCGGGGAGCTTCTTAGCGTTGGTGACCTGGACTTTGCCGAGTTCGCTGATAAGGTAGCCCACGTCGCCGACTTGCCCGCCGCCTTCCGCATAAAAGGACGTGCAATCCAAGATGATTCCCGCCGAATCGCCGTCGTGGAGTTCGTCGACAAGTTTGCCGTCCTTCCACATGGCGAAGACCTTCGACGCCGTGCAAGTCTCATCGCGGGTAAGGTGTTCGGTGTCGACGTTCAACAGGTCGGGAACGTCAAGGCGTTCATTGGCGGCGCGGGCGGCTCTTGCCCGCTGACGTTGACTTTCCATTGCCGAATCGAAACCTGCCTTGTCGGGGGCAAGGTTATTCTCCGCTAAAATTTCTTCCGTGAGTTCAAAGGGGAATCCGAACGTGTCATAGAGTTTGAAGCAAACGTCGCCGCCGAGTTCCGACTTGCCCGCCGCCTTGACGTTATCAATCTCGTGCGTCAAAACTTCCATGCCCTGCGCGAGCGTCGCGGCGAATCTGTCTTCCTCAAGCCGCACGACTTTTTTAATGTAAGCCTCGTTGCGGGCAAGCTCCTCGAAGTCGGGCATATCGCCATAAATCTTAGACACGACACCGATTGCGCCCTCAAGGAATGCGCCCTTAATGCCGAGCATCCGTCCGTGCCGAATCGCCCGCCGCAGAATCCGCCGCAAGACGTAGCCGCGTCCCTCGTTTGACGGCAGAATCTTATCCATAATCATGAACGCCATAGACCGCGCATGGTCGGCGATAACCTTCATGGAAATATCACGCTTAGCGTCGTCGCCATACTTCAAGCCACTAATGCCCTCGACGTATTCGATTATCGGGAAAAGCAAATCCGTCTCGAAGTTGGAATTCTTCTGCTGAAGGACGCTCGCCAATCTCTCAAGCCCGCAACCCGTATCAATGTTCTTGTGCTCCAGAGGTTTATACTCGCCGTCCTCAGTCTTATCAAATTGCGTGAAAACCAAGTTCCAAATCTCAAGGAACCTATCGCAGTCACAGCCCGGCGAACATGTTTCCTTGCCGCAACCGCGTTCCTCGCCCAAGTCAATATAAATCTCGCTGTCGGGACCACACGGACCAGGACCAATCTCCCAGAAGTTATCCTCAAGCCGGACGATGTGCGCGGGGTTCAAGCCTGGTTGCTTAAGCCAGATTTGCTCCGCCTCGTCGTCGTTGGGATAAATCGACACCCAGAGCTTTTCACGCGGCAACCCGCAGACCTCCGTTAAGAATTCCCACGCCCAAGGGATTGCCTCCGCCTTGAAGTAGTCGCCGAACGAGAAATTGCCCAGCATCATGAACGCCGTATGATGTCTTGCCGTCCGCCCGACGTTTTCTATGTCGCCCGTGCGCACACAGCGTTGATTCGTCGTCACTCGCGGGCAGGGCGGCTTTAGCTTACCCGTAAAGAACGGCTTAAGCGGTGCCATGCCTGCGCCAATCATTAATAGTGTTGGGTCGTTTTCGGGTATCAAGGAAAAGCTCGGCATAATTAAATGCCCTTTGCCCTCGAAGAACTTCAAAAACGCCTCCGCGACTTCTTTACCTGTCATGTACTTCAAATCTGTTACCTCGTTTCGTCAATTAGTTTTTGAATCTCAACGTACTCATCATAGTCAAGCGCGTTAAAAATTTCCTCGCGCTCCTCGTCGGTGAAAGTGTCCGAAATGCCTTCTAGCTCGTCCGCCATCTCAAGCAAGGCTTTTTCCATGCAATAGGCTTGAACAGGATTTTTTTCGTCATCGACTTTGACAAACTTATCGCCGAGCGCGTCGAGTTCTTCCGCCTTCTTTACTAGCACGTCGAGTTTATCGTACAAATCCATGACATCATCTCCTACAAAGCTTTTCGGCAAGTGCCATAGCAAGCTCAACCGTCAAATCCGAATTGTAATGACTATGCTCGCCCCATCTGCCCAATCCGTAAACATTCCTTTCGCGGCACCACGCTAGCAACCTTTCCATAATCTTTGGCTTCTCGATAGTGTTCAGCGGATAGGCATAGTCGTTCATGAAAATCGTTTTTCCGTCGTGCAAGACGCCTTCAACCCTCTCGGCTCGCGTCTCAGTCCAATAGCCATTCCACTTGCCGTTGACATTGTGCGGATAAATGATTCTATGATAGGAAAGAGCAGGATTAGCAAAGTACGTCCATTGAGCCTGCGCCGCGAGATTTTCGGGGAAATATTTTATCTGAACCGCGGTATGCTTTAGCTTTTGCACGTCGTCAGCTATTTCCTTGGGTATCCCGTGCAGATTAGTAAACTCACGCCACGGAATAGTTACGATAATTTTCTCGGCTGTATATTTGCCGCCGTCAGAAGTTGTAACGGTGTTTGTGTTGAAATCTATCTCGACAATGTTTTTGCCGTATTCGATGTGCTTTGAAATGTTTTGAGCCATTCGCAACCAGACTTCGCCGTAACCAAATTTTTTCGGATAGTAGAACTCCGCATGACCCGGTTGCTTGCCATATGCCTTCTTAGCCAGACAAGACAGGAGCGTTTCCTTAAAGCTCACACTTGGCAATTTCTCCAACCAATAGGTGCCAAGGTCGTTGAGATTTTCGCCAAACATTTTCTTGTTGTAAGGAAGCATGTATTCTTCAGCGATTTTGTCGCCAAGCTTCCAACGAATCCAATCAATGAACTTTTCCGGCATAGGCTCACCGCTATTGCAACCAGCCTTAGCAATCGATTCGAGATACTCCACTTGCTTTTCCAGCGGGAATTGCCATATGTTTGCCTCAAGCGGATGACTTACGGTTATATCGTCCAGCTCTATTCGCGAATCCCGAACGTATTTATTCCACTCGCTCTCCGGCATAAACTCGAAAAGAAATTTCGTGACCTGCGGACGACGAACGTCTAAAAAATGCCCGCCGCCAATATCTATGGGAGTGATACCCCCCCCCACCTACCGAATAAGCCGAGCGACACAAGCCGCCCGCCTCATTGTTTTTTTCAAGAACCAAGAAAGAATCCTCGCCGCGTTTCTTCAAAAGGTTTGCGAAAGTCAGACCAGCAACGCCCGAACCCAAAATCAGATATTTCATGTTGGCACCTCATACTTCCAGCGGGACAACTTGACGGGGTGAACGAACAAAATATTTTCTTCCCATTCATTGTAAAGCCGATTAAAATCCTTGTCGTACTTGTTTTCAAAATCGGTGCGGTCTTTGCCCCACAACATCTTACGGGAATCAGCTGGAAAGAATTGGACTTCGTCTTTTTTATACGTCAGAACCACTGCCGTCGGTATCGCAATTTCCACGAACAGATTCATCGCAGCAAATATCCCACACAACCTTGAAAACTCAAACAAGCTTCCTTTATCTATGCAAAAAATATCGGAATATCCGCCTGCCATGGGATAAGGGATTTTTGTCGAACCTCCATTACTCTTTATAAATTCAGCTACAATCTTGGAATGTTCTTCGGGGTTGTTCCATCTACCAATTACGGTATTACCCGGCTTATTTGGATCACCGAAAAAATCTTTATCGTAGACTTCCTTATACGCCACACCGAAAAAATCCTTGAACTTAGCCATTGCCTCTTCATAGGTGTAAAGGGAACCTCGCCACTCAGTAGACCGGTCATAAAACGGCTTTGAAGAACCTGCTGTCCAATACCATGTAAACGCGTTTGGATGATTCAGAGACCCAAATCCTGAAATTAGGAATTTTTTCTTTTGGATATTCGTTTGAGGAATAAAATTTATCTCGTTTAAGCCAGGGTGGAGAATCAAATCATCAGCAACGAACAGATAATGCGTACACGGAATGTTTTTCAGTTTCTCATAAGCCTGAATGAGAAAGCCTTGGAATTGATACGACGACTCGTAAACGGGAATAACATCAGAATCGGTACCGTCATAGAAAGGCATCAGGAACCTTATCTCAGAAAATCTCTTGCCGTAAATCTTGCGGAGCTTCGGCAGATTTTGGTCGTATCTGTGATTAAACATAATGACCAAGCAGACCTTCGGGAAGCTAAACCACTTATTATAAATCTCAAAATCGAATATGATTATCTCGCTCGAAGTTCCAATCTGTTCGGCAAGGGCTTTTTTTCTCTTCTGTATGGTACGGGCAGGAAGTGGAGAATTTGGTAACTCGCGGATATTCTCGCTGACAATGACATAATCGAAAGGAACCTTAGGCACGCTCTCCAAAGGAATGTTATTCAGCTTTTTGCCTTGAAAAGTCACCTCATCTTCTCCGACTACGCCAACGATGTCAAAGCGTTCAATGCCGTAACGCGAATCAAGGACACTAAGTGTTTGATTCAAGGATTCGGCATCGTTATCAGAGCACCAAATTAAAATCCTTAGGTTTTCCAAAATGCATTATCTCCCGTAAGCTTTCAAATCTGCCTTAACCATAATTTTAACCAGTTCGCGGAAGGAAACCTTGCGTTGCCAGCCAAGCACGCGTTGAGCCTTCGACGGGTCGCCCAAGAGCAAATCGACTTCGGCGGGGCGGAAGTATTTCGGGTTCACGTCCACAAGGAGCTTGCCGGTTTTAGCGCAGTAGCCCTTTTCCTCGACGCCCGCACCTTTCCAGACGATATTAACGCCGACTTCCTCGAATGCCGCCTCCACGAATTCGCGGACGGTGTGAGTTTCGCCCGTCGCCAAAACAAAATCATCGGGCTTTTCCTGCTGAAGGATAAGCCATTGCCCCTCGACGTAATCTTTAGCAAAGCCCCAATCGCGTTTGGCGTCCATGTTGCCCAAAGACAACTTGTCTTGCTTGCCCGCCATAATCTTAGCGACGGCGATTGTAATTTTGCGAGTGACGAAATCCACGCCGCGCCGGGGTGATTCGTGATTGAACAGAATCCCATTGCAAGCGAACATTCCATAAGCCTCACGATAGTTGACGGTTATCCAGTAGGAATAAAGTTTTGCGGCGGCGTAGGGGCTACGTGGGTGGAAAGGTGTCGTCTCGGATTGAGGAGCCGTGCCGGGCAGTCCGCCGAAAAGTTCGGACGTGGACGCTTGATAAAACTTCGTGTCGATTTTGTTCTGCCGAATCGCCTCCAACAATTTAATCGTGCCGACGCCAGTCGCCTCCGCTGTGTATTCGGGCACCTCGAAGGAGATTCCCACGTGCGATTGAGCTGCCAAGTTATAAACCTCGTCGGGCTGAATCGTGCGAATCAGATTGCTTAGCCCAGAGGAGTCCGTCAAGTCGCCGTAATGCAGAAAAAAATTAGCGTCGTCGATGTGGGCAATGCGGTCGTTGCAGGGCGTGGAGTGTCTACGAATCAGCCCATGAACTTCGTAGCCTTTCGACAGCAAAAGCTCTGCAAGATAGGAGCCGTCTTGCCCCGTGACGCCTGTGATAATTGCGCTTTTCATGAATTAGCCTCCGTGATTTTTCCGCTTAATATACTTGATTCTATTTTCTAAGTCAAATTTCATGGCTTGCAAAAAGGTTGTGCGCCGATTATAATTCATTCGGCAAAACAAAATGCCCCGCGAAGGTTGCGAGGCTGAGGTTGCTTGAAGGCGGTTTTGCTCCCATTGTATTTAGAAAAAATAGTTAGATGGTTACTGCAGACAGTCGCTTAGCTTGGCGGAGCTTAGGCGGCTGTTTTGCTGAGTGCTAAACATCGAACGCGGGGATAACGTATGGAATGTCGCAACGCTGGACGCGTCCGCTGTTCCGTCGCTTTCAAAGCGACCCGCCCTTGCCGCGAAGGCTTCAAGCAGGGCGAATTATAAATCCTGAGTCGTCTGATTTCAAGGCGGCGTTCTTTTCACGGCTTGCAATGTTTAGGCTGGCTGATTATACTTCGCGCGGGAGGTTTTGCACTTTGGAAACGAAAAAATTACTTCGCGGCTTCTGGTCGCTATTCAAAGGTTATTGGTCGAGTGAGGACAAGTGGAAGGCACGCGGGCTGTTGGCGGTCGTCATCGCTATGAACTTCGCGATGGTTTATCTGCTCGTCAAGCTCAATGAATGGTATCAAATTTTTTGGGACGCGCTACAAAATTACGAACAGGAAAGATTTTTCCCGTTGCTAGGGCAATTCACGGCGATTGCGTTCATTTACATAATCATTGCAGTTTACGCGGTGTACTTGCGGCAAATGCTTCAAATCAAATGGCGCACGTGGATGACGAACAATTATTTGCGCGATTGGATGGGCGGTCAAACGTATTATCGACTGCAAGACGCCACCGACAACCCCGACCAGCGTATCTCGGAGGACATCGGGCAATTCGTCAACTTGTCGCTCACCTTGCTTATCAACTTTCTAAAGCAACTGACGACGCTTGCGGCGTTCGGCGTGGTGCTTTGGAATTTGTCTGGCTCAATCACAATCGCCGGGCTAGTGATTCCTGGCTACATGTTCTGGTTCTCGCTCGTTTATTCGGGCATAGGAACTGTTTTTGCGCACAAGGTCGGACGCAAATTAATCGCTTTGAACTTCGACCAACAAAAATACGAGGCGGACTTCCGTTTCAGTATGATGCGCGTCCGCGAAAATTCGGAGAGCATTGCATTTTATCGCGGCGAACAGGCGGAAATGGAAGGCTTCAACCTGAAATTCTCCAACGTCATAAAAAATTATTGGCAGCTCATGAAGAAGACTAAGCACCTAAACTTTTACGTGAACGGCTACGCGCAACTGGCAGTTATCGTGCCGTATCTCATGGCATATCCCAGATACTTTGCTAAGGAAATTCAGCTCGGCGGGCTTATGCAAATCTCATCGGCTTTCGGGCGTGTGCAGGACGCGTTGAGTTTCTTTGTCGATTCGTATGACACGTTAGCAAGCCTCGCCGCCGTCATAAATCGTCTTGCCGGCTTTACCGAACACATGAACGAGGCTAAGACTGTTCAAAGCAAAGTCACGACTGCGACAGCTCCCGAATTAAAAATTTCCGCGTTGAGTGTGGCACTGCCGACGGGTCGCGAATTGCTCAATAAACTTTCCTTGCAGTTGCAGAACGCCAAAGCCTTGCTCGTGACTGGTTCCTCTGGTTGCGGCAAGTCGACCTTGCTAAGGACGCTGGCAGGAATATGGGCTTACGCGTCCGGCGAAATCTCTTTACCGCCGAATGCCCGCGTGATGTTCTTGCCGCAGAAACCTTATCTGCCGTTGGGGACGCTTCGACGAGCATTAATTTACCCTGCCGCCGAGAAAGACTCACCACCCGACGACAAACTCAAGCGAACGTTGCGACTGGTAGACTTGCCCGCGTTGGTTGATAAGCTCGACGAGGCGGACGATTGGAGCCGAATACTTTCCCTCGGCGAACAGCAACGCTTAGCCTTTGCACGTGTCCTGTTGACTGCGCCCGATTATATCTTCCTTGACGAGGCAACCAGCGCACTAGACGAGCCACGCGAGCTTGAGATGTATGAAATCCTTCGCGAACAGCTGCCAAAGGCGACAGTCGTTAGCGTGGGTCATCGGTCTACGCTGTTTAAGTTGCATGACATGGAATTGAACTTGGACGGCGCAGGCAATTACTCATTAAGAACCATCGGAGGTTGATAACATGTGGAAAAAAGTTTTACTGGTAATCTTGGTGATTTTGGCAATTATCGGAGCGTTCACGATTTACGGCAGCTACAAAGTCGTTGACAACGCGATTCAGGCTAAGGAGCCGCAACTTCGACAATACGTGCAAATGGACGAAGCCGCGCAGAACAAATACCTCATCGACAACTACCTGGAGATTATGGACGGCGTAGACATCAACAAGGACGGCACGCCCGAAGAAAAAGCAGAGCTCGAACTTTTAAAACAGGTGAACACCGCTCCCGACGTTAAGCAGGCACTTATCGAAATGTGCCGCTCGTTAATGGCGACCGCCGTCCTTATGTCCGATAACGTAACCAACGAACTCAGCGCGTCCGACAAGGCGAAATATCAGCAAGAACGTAGCCAATTGGAAACGCGCCTCGACAAGTACGGCAAATTGCTTGAGGCGGCGGGCATGAAGATAGATAAAGACTAGACCCCCGCCAACGTGTCAAAGAAATTCGGATAGGAAATGTTCACGCAGTCGGCGTCGTCAAGGGTCACGCCCTTAGCCGCCGCGCCGAAGATTGACAACGACATTGCCATACGGTGGTCGGCACGTGTCTTGCATTCGGCAGAGAACTTTTCTCCGCCGCCGCGAATAATCAAAGTGTCGTCCGTTGCCTCGAAGGTGGCGGGCGATATTTTATTGAACTCCTCGACAATCGCCGCGAGCCTGTCCGTTTCCTTGACGCGCAGTTCGCCGACGTCGCGGATAATCGTCGTGCCCTCGGCGAAGGCGGCGGCAACTGCCAACGCGGGTATCTCGTCAATCAGGCGCGGGATAATCTCTCCGCCGAACTCGACGCCCCGAAGCTTAGACGCGACAACTTTTAAATCAGCCGCAAGCTCGCCGCCCGAAGTCCGTTCGTTTACAAGTTCAATCCGTGCGCCCATATCCCTTAGCACGTCGATAATCCCCGTGCGCGTCTCGTTCACGCCAACATTTTTTATCGTCACGTCGGAGCCGCTCTTAATCGTCGCCAAAACAATCCAATACGCCGCAGAGGATATGTCGCCCGGCACGGAAATTTTATCGGGAGCTACGAGCTTGTCGGCTGGGAAGATTGTTATTGCGTTGCCAACGCGTTCAAGCCTTGCCCCGAATGCCGCCAACATTTTTTCCGTATGGTCACGGCTCGGAGCGGGTTCGATGATTGTCGTTGGTGAGTCCGCGTAAAGCCCCGCCAACAGGATTGCCGATTTGACTTGTGCGGAGGCGACTGGCATGGCGTAGGTTATGCCGTGAAGTTTCTTCGACGCGGGCAGGATTGTTATAGGCAAGTTGCGGTTGAGGTTGCGCCCGACGATTGACGCGCCCATTAAGGACAGCGGCTTAATCACTCGTGCCATAGGTCTTTGCCTCAATGAATCGTCGCCCGTGAAGGTCGTTAGGAACTTCTGCGGCGCGAGCAATCCCATTAGCAATCGTAGCGTCGTGCCGGAGTTGCCCGCGTCCAAAATGTCTTCTGGCTCGTGCAGCCCTTGCCCCGTGATTAAAATCCGTCCGTCAAAGCGTTCAATCTTCGCGCCAAGGGATTTCATGCAAGCAACGGTAGAGAGGCAATCCGCGCCCGCTAAAAAGTTCGTGACCTCAACGGAGCTGTTTCCTAGGCTCGACAAGATGATTGCACGGTGGGAAATTGACTTATCGCCAGGAACCTCGATAGCTCCGCGCAGTCCGTGTGTCAGCGGTAAAATCTTTTTCATGAAACGTTCTCCTATCTAGATTGACAATTTTTATTGCCTGTGATAAATTTCCGGGCGGTTAAACAAGCTTAAAAGCAGTGGTAGGTAGCCGATGCTGGACCGTCGACTCCTTCCCTCGTTAATAGAGATTAACAGTTTTTAGAGCCGTGGCGACGGCTTATTTTTTTCCGTTGAAGTACGTCAGTGCCGCGAAGATGAGGGTTCCGACTTGGCAGATAAGCTCAAGCCACTCGTGAATGTCCATTCGCGTCACCTCTTTCCTTCGAGGAAAGAAGCCGATTCATCAGACTACCTACCGCGCCGAATACTATCACGCGCCCAAAGACTTTTCAAGAAAAAGCGACCCGCTCCGAGTGAACGAGCCGCTTTTTTCATAGCTGTCCTTCCAACTCCAAATTAATCAGGTTGTTCATCTCTACGGCGTATTCAAGCGGCAACTCTTTGGCAATCGGCTCGACGAACCCGCGAACAATCATTGCACGAGCCTCCTCCTCGGATATGCCGCGTGCCATTAGGTAGAAGACCGCCTCCTCCGATATGCGACCAATTTTAGCCTCGTGACCAATGTCCGCCTCGTCGCCTTCAATATCCATAACGGGCAAGGTATCCGAGCGCGATTCGTCGTCTAGCATGAGTGATTCGCAGTTGACCGAGCACTTAGCAAACGAAGCCTTCTTAGTGACTTTGACCGCTGAACGATAAGTAGCCGCGCCGCCCGATTTCGAGATTGTCCGCGTGTTTATGTTGGCTGAAGTCTTCGGAGCCGCATGAATCACAATCGCGCCAGTGTCGAGGTTCTGCCCTTTGCCCGCGAACGTCACGCCAGTAAATTCAGCCCTTGCGCCTTCGCCGTGCAGGACGCTACAGGGATAAAGCATAGACACCCGCGAGCCGAACGAGCCGCTGACCCATTCAATCAAGCCGCCTTTTTCGACGAGGGCGCGTTTGGTGTTAAGGTTCATCATGTTGCGCGACCAGTTCTCTATCGTCGAGTAGCGGAGGCGTGCCCCTTCCTTAACGAAGAGTTCGACGCAACCCGCGTGAAGGTTCGTGACGTTATATTTTGGAGCCGAGCAACCTTCTATGAAGTGGAGCTTTGCGCCTGGTTCGACGATTATCAATGTGTGCTCGAATTGCCCAGCCCCCGCCGCGTTCAATCGGAAGTACGATTGCAGAGGTATCTTAACGTCGACGCCCGCCGGCACGTAGACGAAACTACCGCCCGACCAAACCGCTCCATGCAACGCCGCAAACTTATGGTCTTTAGGCGGGACGAGCGTCATAAAGTATTCGCGGACAATGTCCTCGTGCTCAATCAACGCCTTTTCCATGTCGGTGTAGACGACGCCCAAATCAGTCAGCCGCTTTTGTATGCTGTGATAGACGACCTCCGAATCATATTGCGCCCCGACTCCCGCCAGCGATTTCTTTTCCGCGTCGGGTATGCCGAGCCTGTCGAATGTCCGCTTAATTTCGTCGGGTACCTGCGACCAGTCATCGACCTGCTTAGCGTTCGGCTTGACGTAAGTTACAATCTCGTCCATGTTTAACGCGCTGATGTCCGGCCCCCACGTCGGCAAGGCGAGCTTGTTATAAACCTCCAACGACTTCAGCCGGAACTCAAGCATCCACGGCGGGTCGTTCTTGCGTTTGGATATGTCGCGAATAATTTCTTCCGTCAAGCCCGCGTCCGATTTGTAAACGGATTTATCTTCGTCGCGCACGTCATAAAGTGCCCGTTCTATGTCTTGAATATAGTTTTTCATGATTCGACCTCAAATGGTGCGTAGCCGTGTTCAGCAACCGCATTGACGAGTTCCGCGCCGCCGCTTTGGACAATCCGCCCGTTCAAAAAGATATGCGCACGATTAACGGGCAGGTGCTTGAGAATCTGCGCGTTGTGCGTGATGATGATGCAGGAATTTTCCGCGTTATGGAATTTCGCCACACCCCTTGAAACGATTTCCACGGCGTCCACGTCAAGCCCTGAGTCCGTCTCGTCGAGGAGTGCTAGCTTTGGTTTCAGCGTGAGGAGCTGGAGAATTTCATTGCGTTTTTTTTCGCCGCCGCTGAACCCGACGTTCATATATCGGCTTGCGTATTCGGGCGCAATCTGCAACTCCTTCATGAGCGCGAGCAGTTCTTTATGGAAGGCAAGAACTTTAATCTTGTCGCCAGTGATTGATTGCTTAGCAGTTCGTAGCATGTT
>JAFWWC010000046.1 GCA_017518105.1 Selenomonadaceae bacterium | reverse complement strand
GGCTCATTATTGGAAATCCGCAAAACAGAGTCTTCACTCTAAATTAAGTGGACAGAGCCACAAGGAGGTTGAAAGAAGAAACCTGTCCGCTTGGATTTTAGCAAAACCCTTTCGGGTTTCAATTCACTTTTATATAACAGGAGGTAGAAACTTTATGAAGTACTATCCGTTGCGCCCCATGCAACGTTGGTTGGTCGATACGCACTTCAACAAGGCAAAGTCAACGATGATGAATATAGGCGGACTGTTCAAGCTGTCGGCGTCAATAGACATGAATCATCTTGCGGACGCGATTAATCTCGTTCTGGAGACGCACGACATTTTCCGTTGCAGATTCGTCTTCCACCCCGAAACAAGCGACCTTTGCCAGATATTTGAAGGCGCGGTCGAAAAGGTTTTCTTGGAACGCATGAGCGACAAAAACTTCGAGAGGCGCATGAAGAGTTTGCGCGAGCCGTATTACCTAATCAATCAGCCGCTGTACAGAATTTATTTAATGGAGACGCCGAACGCCAAATATCTTTACGCGGATTTTTATCATGCGATAATGGACGGCGTGGCAAGTTCGTATCTGTTCGTTCGTGCAGTGGACGCGGCATATCGTGGGCGGAAAATAAGAACGCCCTTGAGCTATGCGGACTACGTGGAAGAAGAATCGAAACTTTTGCCCGAAGAGCTTGCCGAAGGTCATCAGTATTGGCGGAACATGCTACGCCGTTTCGATAAGCGCAAGCACCTGCCGCCCGTGAAAGTTCAAAACGTCGCGCCGTGGACTAAAGGCAGTCTGGACTACGAGTTTAAGAACTTCACGGAAGAATTCTTCAGGGCGACGCATCTTGACGAGAATATTTTCTTCCTCGGCGCGTCAATGTTGACAATGGCGAAGCTCACTGGCACGAAAGAATCAATCATGAGCTGGATACACAACGGGCGGACGAATATGCGCGAACATCGCCTAATGGGCTTGATGTTGGAACAATACCCTTGCGCGTGGGACTTCCATAAAGATATTCCCGTCGGCGAATTCCTCCATAGATTGGAAGGGCAAAAGCAACTGGGCATGAAGTATCGCAAGAGCTTGGACATCGTGTACGGCGAGGGCTTGGAAGATGATTGTGTGAGCTTTATTTTTCAAAAGTATATGCACGGCGATTTAATTTTTGCGGATACGCCCGCCGAAGTGGTTTACTTGCCGCCCAATGAAATCTCCGCCGCAGAAAACGCTCTTGATATAGAGGTTGAGACGGAAGATTTTGGAACATACAACTTGTTCTTGGACTACGACGCGGGACGCTACTCCAAAGAAGAGATGCTAAACTTTGCTAAGACCATGAACGACATTTTGATTGCCATGCGCGATACAAATAAAATGGTCTCCGAAATCCTCGGCTGACGATAAGAAATATTTTGCGGCGCGTTCCTTGATAGGCGCGTCGTTTTTTTGTATAATGCGGGAAATTTTTTTGGAAAGGTTGCTGGGAAATGAAACGGGAACTAATACACTTGGAAAACATCGCTAAATCGTTTGGAAGTTTGCTCGTGCTAGACGAGATTGACTTGACGATTTACGAAAGCGAATTCATCACGCTACTTGGTCCATCTGGTTGCGGCAAAACGACAATGCTAAGGATAATCGGCGGCTTTGAAAGTCCGGACACGGGGCGGGTAATCTTTGACGGCAAAGATATAACGAAACTCCCGCCCAATCGCCGACCAGTCAATACAGTTTTCCAAAGGTATTCGCTCTTTTCCCACATGAACGTAGAAGAGAATATCGCCTTCGGACCGAAAATTGCGGGCAAGCCTGCCGATTACATTCGAGATAAAGTCAAATACGCGCTTAGGCTAGTCAACCTCGAAGGCTACGAAAAAAACGACGTGACTAAGCTAAGCGGCGGACAACAACAGAGGATTGCAATCGCCCGCGCAGTAGTCAACGAGCCTAAAGTTTTGCTACTCGACGAACCACTTAGCGCACTGGACTTGAAACTTAGACGTAACATGCGCCGCGAACTCGTCCGCATTAACAAGGAGACTGGAATAACTTTTATCTTCGTGACGCACGACCAGGAAGAAGCACTATCGATGAGCGACCGGGTTGTCGTCATGAATCAGGGCTATATTCAACAGGTCGGCACGCCGGAGAACGTTTATAACGAGCCGGAGAACGCGTTCGTTGCGGACTTCATCGGAGACAGCAACATAATCGATGGCGTCATGGTTCGCGATAGGGTCGTTAGGATTTTCGGCAGGGAATATCCTTGCGTCGATAGCGGGTTCCCTGCGGAGTGTCCAGTTGATGTGCAGATTCGCCCCGAAGACATTAAGCTTGCCGCGCCCGCCGAAGGTGCCTTCAATGGCGTGGTGACTCGCGTGGTATTCTGGGGCATGTCTTACGATATTAACGTTGAGGCGGACGGCTTTGAATGGCTGATTCAGTCGACGACGGGACGCACGGTCGGTGAGGAGGTCAGCCTGTACGTCGCGCCCGAAAATATTCAAATCATGAGCAAGCCGCAATCCGAAGACGAGGAGGTAGCTCAAGATGTTTAATCGTGGCGTGAGAAATATTTTGCTAACTCCGTTCTTAATCTGGGCGGGGCTCTTTATCTTTATACCGCTGGTTTGTATCGTGTGGTACGGCGTGACGGACTACGACGGAAATTTTTCGCTCGTGAACATGGGCTTGATATTGCAGCACGGCTACCTTGACGCGTTGGAACTGTCAATCGCGCTCGCCCTGATAAGCACGGTGATTTGTCTTCTGCTCGCGTATCCTCTGTGCTTAATCCTCACGGAGCGTCAGCGCGATAACACGACGATAATTTCCCTGCTGTTTATCCTGCCGCTTTGGATGAATTCGCTCCTGTCCACGATGGCTTGGCAGACAATCCTTGAGGGCAACGGCATAATCAATCAGTTCATGCGACTTCTAAGCCTGCCCGATTTGCAGATGATTAACACGCCTGGCGCAATCGTCGTGGGCATGGTGTACAACTACCTGCCCTACATGGTCTTGCCGCTTTATATCTCGCTTACGAAGATTGACCGACGAATCATTGAGGCGGCACGCGACTTGGGCGCAAACTATTGGCAGACGTTCACGAAGATAATCTTGCCGCTAACCATTCCAGGCGCAATCAGCGGAATTACGATGGTTTTTATCCCCGCGCTCACGACGTTTGTTATCAGCGCGTTGCTCGGCGGCGGCAAACTCCTTTTAATCGGCAACATCATCGAACAGGAATTTACCTTCCAATATGATTGGCACGTCGGCTGCGCCCTGTCAGTTATCCTTATGGTGTTTATCGTGCTGAATATGCTGTTGACTGCCGCCTTTGAACCAAAGGAGGAAGAGCCATGAAATATCTTAAGCAGGTCTACTTGGCGGCGATATTCCTTTTCCTCTACGCGCCGATTGGAGTTCTGATAGCTCAATCCTTCAACGCAAGCCGTTATCGTGGACATTGGACGGGCTTTACGCTCAACTGGTACGAAAAACTTTTCAACGACGCCCGCATAGCCGACGCCCTATCGAACACACTATCAATCGGGATTATGTCTGCGGCTATCGCGACTGTCTTGGGGCTGATAACGTGCGTGGCAATGAAGGAGCTTAGCCGTAAGTGGCGGGCGACCTTCCTAAGCGTGACGAATATCCCGATACTCAACGCGGACATCGTAACGGGAATATCGCTAATGCTGCTGTTCATGGGCTTAGGGCTAAAGCTCGGCTACGTGTCGATTTTGCTAGCGCACATCGTCTTCAACGTGCCGTATGTCATCTTGTGCATCATGCCTCAGCTTATGGCTTTGGATAAAAGTTTCTACGAGGCGGCTTTGGACTTGGGCGCGTCGCCGTTCAGGGCGTTTATCAGCGTCATCTTGCCCGAACTGCGACCGAGTATCTTTGCGGGCTTCCTATTGGCGTTCACCATGTCCGCCGACGACTTCATAATAACGCACTTCACAAAGGGCGCGGGCGTCGACACGCTGACGACGGAAATTTACGCCGAGTTAAAGATTGGCATTCACCCCGAAATGTACGCGCTCTCGACGCTGGTATTTTTCTTCGTGCTAATATTCGTCATGCTGTTCGCGATTAATCGTCGCAAGCTGAAGAAATATGAGGAGGTATTCTAATGAAAAAATTTCTAATGCTCCTGTTGGTGGGCTGTCTTGCGTTGGGTATCGCTGGTTGTGGCGGCGGCGACAAAAAGGAAGAAGTCGTTTACGTCTACAGCTGGGGCGATTACATTGACCCGGAAACGCTTAGGATTTTCGAGAAGGAGACCGGCATACACGTTATCCTTGACGAGTTCGACACCAACGAAAGCATGTATCCCCGCGTGGCGGAAGGTGCCGTTCATTATGACGTGTTGTGCCCGTCCGATTACATGATTCAAAAGCTCATAAGCAACGATTTAGTTCAGCCGCTAGACTTTGCTAAGCTATCTAACGCCAAAAAGTATATCGGCGAAGAGTTCTTCAAGCAGGCTAGCTACTTCGACCCCGGCAACAAATATTCCGTGCCGTATTGCTGGGGGACGGTCGGCATAATCTACGACAAGACGAAAGTTACAGACCCCGTCGACAGCTGGAGTATTCTTTGGAACGAGAAGTACAAAGGGCAAATCCTAATGCAGGACTCCGCCCGCGATGCCCTGATGATTCCGCTTAAGCTCATGGGGCAAAGCATGAACGAGACCGATAAAAACATTTTGGCTGAGGCGCAAGAAATGCTTAAAAAGCAAAAGCCGCTTGTGCAAGCTTACGTCGTCGACGAGGTCAAAGACAAGCTGATTAACTCCGAAGCGGCAATGGGCGTTGTGTTCTCCGGCGAGGCTCTGATTATCCTGCGCGAGAATCCGAATATGGCGTTTGCAATCCCACGCGAGGGCACGAACCTTTGGATTGATGGCTGGGTTGTCACTAAGGACGCGCAGAACGTCAACAACGCGCACAAATTTATTGACTTCATGTGCCGCCCCGACATCGCCGTTATGAACTTTGATTATCTGGGCTACTCCACCCCGAACACGGGCGTTAAGGATTTGGTGCAGGACGAAGAGCTTAAGAATTCTCCGATAGCGTTCCCGTCGCCCGAAACTTACAAAGGGCAAGAGACTTACCAATACCTCGGCAACCAAATGGACGAGTATTACAATAGCTTGTGGATGAGCGTTAAGGTCGATTGACCGTCTCGCAAGAAATTTATCCTCCGTCAAAATTGCGACGGGGGCTTTTTTGTGCTATCATAAAATAAAAAGGAGTTATAGTAAGGCGATTAGAAGTCAGTAACCCCACGCCTAAAGGCGGGGGCTTGTTTGAAAAAATAGAACAAGCTCTTGCTGACTAGCCTAAGTCTTAACTGACTACGTTATCCTAATCTGCCGCTCTACGGCTTGTGGTTAAACAATTGCAACGCTAGCGGGCGGCGGTCTGTTCCTATTTATCAGACATTATGCCCGCTCGCCTTCGGGCGATACCACTTAAAGGAGGGAAATGCGGCTCCTCCCCACAAGGGGGTATCCGCCGCCGCATATTTGATGAGACTTCCCCGCGAATTTTATCAGCGCGACGGTTTGACGGTTGCCCGCGAGCTTATCGGCAAGAAACTCGTAACGAACTTGCCCGAAGGCTTGACGAGCGGAATAATCGTCGAGACCGAAGCTTACATGGGCGCGATTGATGCCGCGTCTCATGCTTACAAAGGCAAGACCGAGCGCACGAAGATTTTTTACGGCGCGGGCGGGTTCGTCTATGTTTATCTGATTTATGGAATGCATATCTGTACAAACGTCGTCGCTAACGTCGAGGGAATCCCCGAAGCGGTTTTGATTAGGGCGTTGGAACCTGTTGACGGCGTGGAGCTTATGAAACGTCGCCGAAGGCAAGACAATCTGCGCGGGCTGTGTTCGGGACCAGGCAAACTTTCAAAGGCTTTGGGCGTGACGAAAAGTTTTTACGGGGCTGACTTGTGCGGCGAAGAAATTTTCATTGAGGACGGCAAAGCCTTACCAGTCACGGCGACTAAAAGAATCAACGTAAATTATGCGGGCGAGGCGGCGGAATACCTTTGGCGGTTCGTCGCTTCGGGCAATGCTTTTATATCAGTTTAAAGGGAGGAGTTCTTCATGGAAGATACAAGAGGTCGTGATACGCTGCAGGAGATTAAAGCGGCGGTCGAAAACTTTTTTAAGCGGGACAGGGTTAAGCACGAGCCTTTCAACGAACGCGACGTTGCGAGCGCGATTTACTCTGTCGACACCAAATTTGGACACACCACGATATTTTTCCACGCTTACGACGATAAACTTATCCTGCATTTGATGATTCCGCTTAATGCGAGTGAGGAGGAGCGTACCAAGGTCGGAGAGTTTATCCTTCGGGCAAATTACGGCTTGAAGGTCGGTTGCTTCGACTTCGATTTCAACGACGGCGAGATTTCTTACAGGATTGCGCTTTATTGCGGTGATAATGAGTTTGCGCCGCCCACTTACGAGCAGATTGACTTCGCGGTTATAATCGGGTTGATGATGATTGAGAGATACGGCGACGCGCTCGTTAAGGTCATGTTCGGTTTGGTTGAGCCAGCGGACGCGATAGCCGCCGTGGAGGCAAACGATTGACAAAAAATATTTCGCGTGGTACACTGCGGCAATCTTAAAACAAAGGGGATGTAATGGTTTCGACAGGGATGGACGAGGTTTGATAAGCGAGCATCGGCTCCGCAACCGATTTGACAAGCGGAAACACAAACAATAACTGCGGATACTGAAGAGTACGCACTGGCGGCTTAATCGCCACGTCGCCTGACCGATTCCCTTCCCGTCAGGTCAGAGCCGACGTCAGAAACGGGAATACCGCGCTTGAGAGTACTGTAGGGCGCGGGAAATTCTAAAGTGCTTGGCTTTATCGGGTTTGTCGTCGAGGTCGGTAAAGCTGAAACCTTTCGGCGACTGCGCTCGGAGAAAGTTAAGCAACGACATTTTTGGACAGGAGTTCGATTCTCCTCATCTCCACCAATAAGAAAACAACAAGCCCGAAGGTCACAAGCCTCCGGGCTTTCAACTTTTGTAAAAGTTGCCAAACAGCGGTCGCGGCGGACGTTGCGAAAGTTCGGACGTTTAAGCCGCGTTCGTACGCAACGCTTGCGCATTGCTAGTTCTGCATAAATAGAATTCTTGTAAACGTTCGCCCGCAAGGACACGGCTCACAAATTTTTTTTGCCGTGCGTCCTGTCCGATAACGAATCAGCGGAAGAGCCTGGGCAGTCAACGTGGTGATTACAAGTTCGCCGCTCACAATCTCGGCTAGGAAGTTGTCCTCGTGAATGTGACAGCCACAGCCGCATTGATAGAACAGGTTGCCTTCGGGCGGCGCGGGTAGCTTGAAGTCTTTATAAGTCAACGTGTCGTCTTCAAGATTAATGACGGTCTCGACGCTGTGACTTTCATTAAGGACGACCGTCGCGCCGATTGACTCAAGGGCGTAAAGCACGTCAAGCAGTCTGCTATCCGATAAGTCGCCCGCAATGCCCACGACCGACCCGCGAAGAATGTCCGCCGCCATTAAAGCCCGTATCATCAGCTCGACGTTGTTGCGAATGTCGCCCCGCGTGCAGAACTTCATCAGCCCGCCGACACGACTTATCCGCACGACACTAGACAGCGGCAAGGTTAAAATCTCCAACTCATTGCCGACGAGTTCATCACGCGTCATAAGCGGTAGCTTAGAAACGTCCGCTAGGCTCTGAATGTCTTCGGGCTTAACATTTTGGGCTTGGAAGGTTCTTTGATAAAACGCACTTTTGTCGTAAGCCCAATCGATAATCTTCCTTAGCCGCTCCAGTTGAAGAAGTTCCAATTCCTCGCGCCGAATGCTTTCTATTTCAAACATGATTTATCCAATCGGTCGCTGATAAAAGAACGGCTTATAAGTCACATAGCCCATTTGCCGCGAATTTAGGATTGACTCGGTGCCGCCGACGAACAGAATCCCGCCGGGCTTTAGTGCCTTGAAGAAGTTCCGATAAAGCTGGTCTTTAGCCTCGTCCGTGAAGTAGATGACGACGTTGCGGCAGAGAATCAAATCAAAGTTCGTCTCGAAACGGTCTTTTAAAAGGTTGTGGCGGCGGAAGTCGACGGGCATTTTGATTTCGGGCTTGATAGCGAACTTGCCGTCGGGCGTCTTGGTGAAGTACTTAACTTTGCGGTCGCCGCGCATGGACTTAATCTCGTCGGCGGTGTAAATGCCCTTTTTAGCCTTGCCGATAATCTCAATGTCTAAGTCCGTGGCTAAAATCCTGTGACGTTTAGTGGGCGTCAATTCCTTCATGATGATTGACAGGGTATAAGGCTCCGCGCCGATTGAACAGCCCGCGCTCCAAATGTTGAGCGAGTCATTGCGCTTCAAAAGGTAAGGAATAACATCGTTCTCGACCTGGTCGAACTTGTCGGGGTTGCGGAAGAACTCCGAGACGTTGATAGTAAGATACTCGATGAAGTCGGCGAACTTCTGCTTATCCTTAATCGCGTCGCTAAAAAAGCTCGTGTAGCTCTTAAACTGCGTCTTCTGAATTAAGTTGTTGATACGCCGGCGCATCTGCTGTTCCTTGTAAAGCTGTAAGTCAATGCCAGTCTTGCGGTTTAGCATTCCTTTAAACTGTTCCCAATCCTTGTCGTCCATAACTTTTCCTCCTTACGTAATAATCTTGCCGCATTGTAGCAGAGGCAAGGAATAATTGCAACGTAAAAGCCCCCGCGTTGAACGGAGGCTTTGAGATTTCTTATTTGGTCGGAGCAACAGGATTTGAACCTGCGACCCCCTCGTCCCAAGCGAGGTGCGCTACCGAACTGCGCTATGCCCCGAACGCCCTGCATTTTAATCAATCGCCTTGAGACTGTCAAGCAATGATTTATCAAGAACCGTCAAGATAACGTCGAGCTCGCCTGGAAAGCTCTTTATCGCCCGAATTGCAACTTTGAACGCGTCGCGGGGTGGATAGCCGTAAATGCCGCTTGAGATTAGCGGGAAGGCAATGCTCCTTAGGTTGTTCTCGGCGGCAAGCTTTAGGCTGTTCGTGTAGCAGTTAGTTAAAAGCTCCTCTTCTCCAGAATGTCCGCCTTGCCAAATCGGTCCTGCCGTATGAATAATAAACTTTGCTGGGAGATTAAAGCCTGGTGTAATGACTGCCTCGCCCGTCTGAATCGGCGCAAGTTTATCGCACGCCGCCTGCAACTCACGATAGCCCGCCGCCCGAAAGATAGCTCCGCAGACGCCGCCGCCCGCCGCAAGCTGAGTATTCGCCGCATTGACTATCGCATCAACCTCAAGCCGCGTGATGTCCGCGCTTAGAATTCTTAACGCCATAACTTAAAGCTCCAAATTCATGAACGCTTCGCCGGTGTCTAGGTCGAAGATTTGAATCTTATCCTCGGTGATGAGTGCGACGCTCGTACGTTTGTCGGGCTGATTGGTTAGGTAAGGCGAGACCGTGCCGGGGTTAAGGAAGACAGTTGACCCGCGACGTTCCAAAACGGGCTTGTGAATGTGTCCCGTGATAAAAATATCCGCTCGGAAGGTCGTTGCTGTCTTGTCCTTATCGGCGTCGGTTGGCAAAAGGTGCCCGTGATTTACGACAATGCGCTTGCCATTCGCGAAGACGTGAGCATAAGGAATCAATACCGGCGTTTCAAGTACAAGCTGGTCGACCTCCGAATCACCATTGCCGCGAGCGATGACGAACGGAATCTTTGACGCGTTGATAAAGTTCGCTAAAGCCTTCGGGTTGTAGTCGTCGCCCTTGTAGTTGGGGTTGTTCGGTCCGTGATAGCAAACGTCGCCCGCGTGCAGAATCAAATCCGCGTCCGCGAAAAATTTCTCCACAGCCAGCTTAACTCGTTCGTGATAGCCGTGAGTGTCTGACATAACGCCAATCTTCATTGTCAACGCCCCTTATTTGTTCTCAAGAGCCATAATCTTATTGACGCGCCGTTCGTGACGCCCGCCAGCAAAATCCGTAGTCATCCACGCACGAACAATCTTACTTGCCACGCCGAAGCCGATAACGCGTCCACCCATCGCCAAGACGTTTGAATCGTTATGTTCGCGGCTCATCTGCGCCGAGTACTCGTCATGACAGAGCGCACAGCGTATCCCGTGAATCTTGTTCGCCGCAATCGATATACCAATGCCAGTGCCGCAAAGGACGATACCCCTATCAGCCGCGCCGCTCACCACGTCCGCGCAGACCTTCTCGGCAATGTCGGGATAATCAACAGCATTCGTGCCGAAGGTGCCAACGTCCTTGACTTCCACGCCGTCGAATTCCGCCAAAACTTTCTTGACGACCTCTTTAAGGTCAACTGCGCCGTGGTCGCTCCCAATCGTTATCTTCATTGCAACTGCTCCTTCCAAAAAATTTTAAGCAATTATATTTTGCCGCTGGCAATTTTTCAAGGCTGTAGGTCGTCGAAGACCGCCGGCAATTTATCGACGAGGATTTGATAAATCTTCAGCGCGACTTCCCGCATTTGTGGATGAGCCGCCTTTGCCGTCCTCAGCTTTAGGAAATGACGAAGCTCGCGTAGGTTCATCGTCACGAAAATTTCTGTCTTGAGTGAGTTGGGAAGGATTGAGCGTGCCTCTTCAGGACGTGCGCCTGCCGCCCGCATTGCCAAATAAGTTTTCTCAAGCTGAGCCATCGTCGCCTTCCACAGTTGAAAGTTTTCGTCGTCGTCAGTCCAGAAGCACGGCTTAATAAAAGTCAGCTCGCCGCCAAACTTGCCCGCGCTGTAATCGCAGAACCTAGAACTTTCCTGGCTGTAGCTAGCTAAGCGGTGGCGAACGAGTTCATGGGTTACGCCGCGGTCGCAAACAATCTTAAAAGAAACCGTCGCGTGCTCAATAACCGACTCATGCCCGCGCTTGATTATCCCGCGAATGAATTTCTCCGCGCTGTCAGCTTTGATGTTGCCTTCGGACTTGTAGCACACGCGCCCCGCCCGCTCAAGCTTTTGCATAACTGCCGCCGCGTCGAAGTCCTCTACAAGCTCAACGCTCGGCTCAATGATTTTCATTGCCCAATCTCCTCCCGAATAAAAACTTTCTTATCTCGCACGGCAAGCGAATTCTTCAACGCGACTTTGGTAATCGACGCTTTCTTGCCGATGATTTTCCGTTCAAGCAACAGCTTATGGAAAGTCTCAAGGGGCATTCCGTCCACGAAGGGCACTTCAAAGGGTTGCCCGTTGTGCTGAATACTAATCTTGCGGACGCCCGCCGCGTTCGTGTCGAGATATTCCCCGACGCTATCAGGCGGGTCTTGCAAAGTATCTAGTTCGTCTTCTGTCATTAAGAAAACTTTATCGTCGCGCACGGCTAGCAAACTCTTCGCGGCGGTGTTAAAGGGCGAAGCACTTTTCCCGATGATTTTCTTTTGCCGAAGGTACTTCCCGAAAATCGCAAACGGCATTCCATTGACGAAGGGCACTTCCCATAGCTTATCGTTGTGCTTGATAAAAATCTGTTGAGCCTCCGCCGCATGGTCGTAGAAATATTTATCGACCTCGTCCAGCCCATTGTAATACGCCTGCTCCAATTCGTCTTCGGTAAGGAGGAAAACTTTATCGTCGCGCACGGCTAGCAAACTCTTCTTTGCAATCTTCCTAGCCGCTAGGGAGTCGCCCGCAATGTCATTCGCCTTAAGCATGTAAGCAAAGAACTCGAAGGGCATTCCGTCCACAAAGTCAAGGTCAGAAACTTTTTCCCCGTGCTTTATAAGAATCTTCCTAACGTCGGCGGCGTGCTCTGTGAAGTATTCCTTCAAACGTTCGGCGGGTCTCGGCTCGGCTAGCTCCTCTTCCGTCATGAAGTAGACGCGACCCCACTTGAGCTTTAAAAAATTTTGTTCGATGAAGTTCTTTAGCCTGCCCTCCAAAATATTTAGCTCGCGACAGAGCCGCCCGAAATAATATGAGCCCATGCCGTCGACGAAAGGTATCTCAAACAACTCCTCCCCGCGCCTGACGAGGATAAATCGTAGCTTATGCGCGTTGCTCATAAAAAATCTCTTCATGCCCTCCGTAAGCTTAGGGAAGAATTTCGACAGCCGCTCAAGTTGCGGGTCAAAGCTGAGGTTGAAGTCCTTAAGCTCGATTGCCGCCAGTGGAAGGTTGAGCCTTTGTAGCTGTTCGATTAACCTTCTATGGCTTGCGCCGTCTGACACGAAGATAATTTTCTTGTCGAAGTCCACGGCGAACTTTATCGCGGGCAGGAAGTCTTTATCGCTCGAAATGATGATTATCAGCTCCAGGTTCGGCTCGTCGATAATCGCCCGCACCATTTCCAAACAAAGCCACGTGTCCGCTGAGTTCTTGCCGTAGAAACAATTTTGTATGCGGTAAATCGTCTCGTCTAGGTTGCGGTACTTATGAGCTAGCGTCTCTTCCTTGCCGATGATGTCGACCTTCGTTATCGTGTGTTCCCTGCCGAAGTGCCCGACTACTTTGAACGTCACGTAAGGCGGAATATTCTCTGCGTCAACGAAAACATGTGCAATCAAATCGAAACTCCTTTCTTGTCCGCCAATTCTATCACGGCAACGAATTTAACTCAACGCAGGATTTTGGGCGATTAACCCGAATTAACCAACGAAACAAATCGACAGTTTAATTTAAACGGAGTGGAGAAGGGTCAGTAACCCCACGCCTAAAGGCGGGGGCTTGTTTGAAAAAATAGAACAAGCTCTTGCTGACTAGCCTAAGTCTTAACTGACTACGTTACCTGCGAATAGATAGGTACCGGCGGACGTAAATCCTAATCTGCCGCTCTACGGCTTATGGTTAAACAGTTCCGAGGAGTAAGAACAGTGCTGTAAGCATACAAAACCGCAGGATAACTTTGGCGAAGGATTGCAACGCTAGCGGGCGGCGGTCTGTTCCTATTTATCAGACATTATGCCCGCTCGCCTTCGGGCGATACCATTTAAAGGAGGGAAATGCGGCTCCTCCCCGCAGCTAAAGCAGGGAGTATCCGCCGCGCATATTTGATGAGCGAAACGATATTGAATAAAACGTGTGAAGAGATTTTAGAGGGCGTGCTTGAAGAGTTCGCAAAGCTGGCAACGATTCCGCGCCCGTCAAAACACGAGGAGCAAGTCAGCGACTTCTTGAAGGATTTATTGACGGCGTGCGGCTTTGAAGTCGTGCAGGACAAAGCTAAGAACGTTATCGCCGACGTGCCCGCCAGCCCCGGCAAAGAGGATTCGCCGCTTACGATTCTTCAGGCGCATATGGATATGGTCTGCGTGGCTCGTGAGGGCTACACGTTCAATCCGACGGCTGACCCGATAAGGTTGGTGCGCGACGAAAAGTTTTTGACAGCGGAGGGCACGAGCCTCGGCGCGGATGACGGCATGGGCATTGCGGGGATTCTCTATCTAATTAAGAACCTCGACGCCTTCGACCACGGTCGCCTTAGGATAATCTTCACGACCGACGAGGAACAGGGCATGGGCGGCGCGATTGGTTTGGATAAGAAATTTGTCAGCGACGCGAGCTTTATGATTAATTGCGATTCGGAGAAGTTCGGCGAGCTAGTGGTTGGCTCTGCGGGTTGCGTTCAGGCGACTTTTTGGCGCGAGCTTCATTACGTCCGCCCCGACACCAAACTTGGCACGAACATGGAGATAAAAATTAGCGGACTGCGCGGCGGGCATTCGGGCGAGGAAATTTCTTCGGGGCGCGTCAATGCGATTAAACTTGCCCTTCAAATCATGCGGACGATAACTAAGGGCGGCAAGATTCGCTTGTCGCGTTGGAGCGGCGGCACTGCCTTTAACGTCATTCCTGACAGCTCGGAACTCGTCCTTGCCACGGACTTAAAGCCGGCTGAAGTTCAAAGCATTTGCGCGGAGATGGAGCGGCGGGTTAGGAAAGTTTACGGCGCGACCGAACCCAACTTAAAAATCGAGACGAAGGTTATCCGTCGTCCCGATAAGGTCTTACATGCCAAGGATTATGATTTGCTAACGAACTTTATTGAGCTGATTCACAGCGGAGTTTATCTCATGTCGCCCGAAAACCCTGCACAAGTCATGGCGTCGGCTAATCTGGGCGTCGTGCGCATGGACGATAACATTGTTGAGCTTAAGCTTTTGCCGCGTGGCAATGCCGATGAGCTTGTTGAGGAATTTATCGAGGGCTTCAATCAGGCGGCGCAACTTTGCGTTTTCGAGAGCAAGTTTGCTACGCCGTCGCCCGCGTGGACGTTTAATCCCGATAGCAAATTGCTAAAAATCGCCGAGGAAGTCTTCACGGAGCAAAACGGCTACAAGCCCGAACGCCAAATAGTTCATGTGGGATTGGAGACGGGGCATTTTGTTCAGAAAAACCCCGCGCTCGACATAATCGCAATCGGAACCACCAACGAACACATTCACAGCCCCAACGAACGACTTCATCTCGATACCGTCGCGCCGCAAGTAAAATTTATCGCTGGTTTGCTTGAAAAAATCGCTGAAATAAAATCTTAACGCCTAAAGTCACCGCGACGATTAAAAAATAGAAAATTAGCGCGTTAATTGCCGTCATAACTAAATTTAACCTGCTAAATACGAGCAATAGATAATGAATCGCGAACGGATGCGCTAAATATACAAAATATGAGTTCTTCCCCAGCAAACTTAGGAAAATTTTTAGCCGCGCAGGTAATTTTCCATATTCAAATAGCTTAAAAAAGAAAATCGACGCTCCAATAGTGTAAAAAATGCCCGGCGGCGAGAGTTGATGAGCTGTATTGACTGCTGCCTCCGGTGAAAAGCCCCGAACGATGATTAGGAAGTAATAATAGCCCAAAAAAAGTATCAGCGTGATTAAAAACGTCGCGTTGATTATTTTTTTGCGCTCCGAACACCACGCAAAGAACTTTTCCGAGTAAATTCCTAAAACTCCGCCCAAAATAAATATAAATGCGTAATGCAACACCAGCCAATTCAATCTCCACTTGAAAAATAAGTTTTCAGACGTGCCAGCGCAATAACTCGACCAATAATCAAATAAAATTTGCGCGATTAGCAATAAAATCAACTTCGCCGGCGTCATGCGCCTAATTAAGGCTATCCAAAGCGGCATTAGCAAGTAAAACCATATCAGAATCACTAAAAAATATAAATGATACTTCGCTAGCCCGAAAAAATAAATTTCTAGCCCATAATCCCAATCTGGGAAGAGTTGATAGCCGTAAAACCAATTATCATGCACTAAATACAGCGTCGACCAGATTAAATACGGAATTAATACCGCTTTGAACCTTCGACGCAGAAATTTTCCATAAAAAAACGGCTCGGATAAATTTATCTTGTAAAATAGCCCGAACGCCGATATAAAAAAGAAAATCGGCACACTAAATCGCGTGACGACTTCAAAAAGCGCGACTAAATGGATATTCGGCGTCGGATTTAGCGATAAATATTGCGAACCAGTATGAATCGCCACGACTCCTAGCATTGCAAGCCCGCGTATGTATTCGATTGATAATAAATACGGCTTTTTCATCTGCTGATTTCAAATTCGACGTGGACGCTTGCCGAACATTGAAGAATTCCGCTTTCAATCGGCGTTTCGACTCCGACGGTGGCATCTTCAGCCATTGCGCGTACCATTTTATAATTTTGCGGCGCGGAAACGTGATTTGAATTAATCGACACGCTACGGACGCTTAAAATACTTTTTCCCAGCGTTGCGGCGACAATTTCCGCTTTATGTCTGGCGTCAAGCACCGCAAGCCTTAAAGCCTCGTCTTGATACGCCGTTTTATTGCTCAAACCGAAATTTAAGCTGTCAACGTGGTTTGCTCCGTGATTCAACGCCGCGTCAATGACTTTTCCAACTAATTTTAAGTCGTCAACGATTATCGTAACTGAATTTGCCGCCTCGTAGCCTTCGAGAAGTCTTTTGCCGTTGTCCGTGTGCCGATAAACCGGATTGAAGTTGTAATTGCCCGTCGAAATGTTCTTGCGCTCAATTCCCAACACCATAATCGCGTTTATCACGTTCGCGGCGGCTTTGGCATTGGAATTTTGCACGGCGGACGGATTTTTTTCACGCGTAACCACTCCAACTGATATTGTTGCGCGGTCGGGCGTCGCCTCTACTATTCCCTCGCCACTCACGGAGATTATCGGCGGATTTTGCTCCGCAAACGTCGTTGAACAGAAAATCATCACCATTAACAGCGTCAAACTAAATATTTTCATATCAAACACCTCCGCGCTTATGATAGCAAAAAATTTCGCCGCTATCAACGAAAAAACCCTCCGACTTGTCGCCGAAGGGCTTTTTTAATGTTTTGCGTTATGAATTAGCGGATAATCTTCGTTCCGTTCTCTGCGTCGAAATTTTTCCAGAATTCGTCGCGGGTAATCGTGTTGCCGCTCTTGTCGGTGTAAATGTTGCCGTTAATTATG
>JAFWWC010000045.1 GCA_017518105.1 Selenomonadaceae bacterium | reverse complement strand
GGCTCATTATTGGAAATCCGCAAAACAGAGTCTTCACTCTAAATTAAGTGGACAGAGCCACAAGGAGGTTGAAAGAAGAAACCTGTCCGCTTGGATTTTAGCAAAACCCTTTCGGGTTTCAATTCACTTTTATATAACAGGGAGGTGACGCAATGGCTTGGTTACGTTGGGGCATTCGGGCGATAATCGCGGTGGCGGCGGTGCATGTGATTATCTTCCTGCTCATGCTGATAAAATTCTTGTCTGCCTGACGGCTTCAGATAAAATGATTGCGGCGGAGGTTGCAACGTTTAAGCTCTCGGCGCAAGCTTGCAAGCTTGACCCAGCGGTCGCGCTTGAATCATCAATGATTCGGACGTTATCCCCGCGCCTGTACGCAACATATACGCATTACTAGTTACGGTTAAAACATTTCAATGACTAGTCTGCCTGACGGCTTCAGATAAAATGATTGCGGCGGAGGTTGCAACGTTCAAGCTCTCGGCGTGCCCGTTCATCGGTATGAAAATCTTGCGGGCGGCGTCGAGGATTTTTTTTGTCACGCCATTAGCCTCCGAACCGAAGACGATTGCAACTCGCCCGTTGAAGTCGTGACGATAATAAACCTCCGCTGAGCTGTCGACTGCCGCCGCTAATATCTCAACGCCGCGTAGGTTCAAAAAGTCTTCGTGGCTCATTTTCACAATCGGCAGGTGGAAGATTGCCCCCATCGACGAACGCACGACCTTTGGATTAAAAACCTCCGCTGAGCCGTCTAACATAATCGCCGAGCAATCGAACGCCGCCGCCGTCCTTAGAATCGTCCCAACGTTGCCGGGGTCTTGCACTCCGTCCAGCGCGACGATTATTTTTTTTTCCGCGGTCTCCTCAAGCGTCGAAAGCCTCTGCCGCACGACCAGTAAAATTCCCTGCGGCGTTTGCGTGTCGCTTAGCCTTTGCATTGTCGCGGGCGAGACTTCCTCTAACGTTCCTAACCGATTAACCAAAGCCGCCCCTCTTGCGTCCGATAAAAATTCCCGCGTGAAGAATCCGAACTCAATCAATTCGGGCGGCACCTCTTCACAGAGCCTCAAGCCCTCCGCTACGAATAGTTTCAGCTCGTTGCGGAATTTCTTTTGCGCCAGCTTGCGGACGAGTTTTATGTTTGACATTGTAAAGCCTCCGTGCTATAAAAATTTCAAAGGAGTGATTGACTTGAAGAAGACGTACAAGATTGACGTAGACTGCGCGAACTGCGCGAACCTAATGGAAGCCGAGACTAAGAAGACTGCGGGCGTGCGTGATGCCGTCGTGAACTTCATGACGCTAAAGATGAAAGTCGAGTTTGAAGACGGCGTAGACCCTAAGGAAGTCATGAGCCGCGTCCGCGACAACTGCAAGCGTGTCGAGAAGGACTGCGAAATTTTCCTATGACCCCTAAGCAACGCAGGAACTTAATCCGAATCATAATCGCGGCGGCATTGCTAATCGGGCTAAACTTCGTCGACGTGTCGGGCGGCGCAAGGTTCGTGCTGTATCTGGTGCCGTATCTGGTTGTCGGCTACGATATTGTGCTTAAAGCCTTCCACGGGCTGAAGAATCGACGACCGCTTGACGAAAGTTTATTGATGACGATTGCCACGCTTGGAGCCTTTGCTTTGGCGATTTACGAGGACGGCGACTACAACGAGGCGATTGCCGTAATGTTATTCTATCAAATCGGCGAATGGTTTCAAAGTTACGCCGTCGGTCGTAGCCGCAAGAACATTTCCGAGCTTATGGACATTCGCCCCGACTACGCGAACGTTGAGACTGACGACGGCTTAGAGCAGGTCGACCCGGACGACGTAGAAGTTGGAACGGTGATAATCGTTCAGCCCGGCGAAAAGGTTCCGATTGACGGCGTGATTGTCGAGGGTAGCTCAACGCTTAACACGGTCGCTTTGACGGGCGAGAGTTTGCCGCGTGAAGTTTCGGTTGGCGCGGAAGTTATCAGCGGTTGCATAAACCTAAGCGGCGTCTTGAAGGTTCGCACGTCAAAAGAATTCGGCGAGTCCACCGCGTCAAAGATATTGGAACTGGTCGAGGACGCAAGCTCCCGCAAGTCGCGTTCGGAAGACTTTATCGCTAAGTTCGCAAGGATTTATACGCCGGTAGTCGTCTTGTGTGCAGTCGGGCTTGCAATCGTCCCGTCGATAATCTTCGGCGGCTGGGAGACGTGGCTTTATCGTGCGCTGATATTCCTGGTGATAAGTTGTCCGTGCGCGTTGGTGATAAGCATTCCGTTGAGTTTCTTCGCGGGTATCGGCGGCGCAAGTCGTGCGGGCATTCTGATTAAGGGTTCAAATTTCCTGGAGACGCTCTCGAAAGTCAAAACCGTCGTCATGGACAAGACAGGCACATTGACGCAGGGTAGTTTCGAGGTCGAGGCGGTTCACAGTAAGAATCTTCACTTCGACGCGGAAAAACTTTTGCACCTAGCCGCACACGTCGAGAGATATTCAACGCACCCGATAGCCAATTCCCTGCGCAAGGCTTATCCGAACGAACGCGACGATTGCACGGTCGAGGCTGTCGAGGAAATTTCTGGGCGCGGCATTCGGGCTACGATTAATGGGCAGGTCGTCAGCGTCGGCAACGAAAAGTTTATGGACGAGGTCGGCGCGGCGTGGAAGGCTTGCTACAAGGTCGGGACGATTATTCATGTGGCGGTTGACGGAGAGTACGCGGGGCACGTCGTCATTGCCGATAAGATTAAGCCGCACGCTAAAGAGACCGTCGAGGCATTGGGCGCGGAAAATGTTATCATGCTGACGGGCGACAGCGATAAGATTGCCTCGAAGGTCGCGGACGAACTCGGCATAAAGAATTACCGTAGCGAACTGTTGCCTGCTGATAAGGTCACAGAGTTTGAAAAGATTTTGTCGGCGAGTTCAGGCAAGGTCGCGTTCGTCGGTGACGGCATTAACGATGCGCCTGTTCTAAGCCGTGCGGACGTGGGAATAGCAATGGGGGCTTTGGGCTCGGACGCGGCGATTGAGGCGGCTGACGTTGTGCTAATGGACGACGATCCGTTGAAGATTTCCAAAGCAATCCGAATCGCCCGCAAGTGTCTTGGCATCGTCAAACAAAATATCGTTTTCGCAATCGGCGTCAAGGTGCTGTGCTTGATACTCGGTGCAGTCGGCTTGGCTAACATGTGGGCGGCAATCTTCGCGGACGTGGGCGTTATGATTCTTGCCGTGCTAAACTCAATCCGCAGTCTAATCTTGCCAAGGTAAAACGTCTTTGATATAATCCGGCGCAAGCGTATGATTCAAAGTATTTCTTAGGAGGTTAAGATTATGGCTAAGTATGTATGTAATGTGTGCGGGTACGTCTACGAAGGTGACGAGCCGCCGATTGAATGCCCGGTTTGCAAGGCTCCCGCCGATAAGTTCACCAAACAGGGCGGCGAACTGACTTGGGCGGCTGAACACGTCGTCGGCGTGGCGAAGGGTGCTCCCGAAGACATCATCAAGGATCTCCGCGCTAACTTCAACGGCGAGTGCTGCGAAGTCGGCATGTATCTGGCAATGGCTCGCGTCGCTCATCGCGAAGGCTATCCGGAAATCGGCGAGTATTGGCGGCGGGCTGCATTGGAAGAAGCCGAACACGCTGCTAAGTTCGCGGAGTTGTTGGGCGAAGTTCTCACGGACAGCACCGAAAAGAATCTGCAAATGCGCGTAGAGGCTGAGAACGGTGCCACCGCCGGTAAGACTGACCTTGCCAAACGCGCTAAGGCTCTCAACCTGGACGCAATCCACGACACCGTTCACGAGATGGCACGCGACGAGGCTCGCCACGGCAAAGCTTTCGCGGGTCTGCTTAAGCGGTACTTCGGCAAATAAACCTTGACAGATACTATCGCGAGTGATAACATTGCGCACGTTGCGGAGGAGTGTCCGAGCGGTTGAAGGTGCTTGACTCGAAATCAAGTGTGGTCACAAGCCACCGTGGGTTCGAATCCCACCCCCTCCGCCATAAGATGAAATTTCAAGCCCGTCGAGAAATCGGCGGGCTTTTGCTTTGTAAAAAACACCTCCCAACGTTCGGAAGGTGTTTTTGCTTTCTAGTCTACAATGATAGATTTTTCAGTCGGGCAAAGCGCAATTCGTGCAGAGCAATGGGCGTTGCAATGAAATCGTTCGTGCTGTAGAGCTTAGCATATTTCTCGCGGCAGTAAAGAACTCGTTTAACATAATCGCGGGTCTCAGCGTAGGGAATCTTATCTACGTCAGAAAAATTTTCGTTCCAATGATTCTTCTCAATCCACTCGTGAACGTTGCCGCGCCCCGCATTGTACGCCGCCAATGCCAAAACGTCGTTGCCTTTGAACTCGTCCTCAAGCTCGGCTAGATACCACGTGCCGTATCTAATGTTCGTCTCTGGGTCGCGCAAGTTTTTTATGTCGTCAGCAACCTCGTCTGGCTTCTCGCCGAGCTGATAGGCTATCCAAGCCGCCGTCTCTGGCATGATTTGCATCAGTCCCACGGCTCCGCTTTGAGAGTGCGCCGCCTCAGCGAAGTTGCTTTCGACCTTCATCACGGCTATTGCTAAGAACTTATCGACCTTCCAACGCGACGAATAACTTTCCACCGTCGAGCGGTACGGGAACGGATATAAAAATTTCTTCTGCACTGTCGGCACGCTTATCAAAAAATATATCGCGACCATCGTCGCGCAGATTGCCAAAACTTTTTTAATCATCAGTTCACCTCCGCATTGTTCTTAATGAATTTTAAATGATTGATTCGCCGCTGTCAAATTTTATGCTATAATGACCAGCAAAAAGGAGGAGCGGCATTACTGATGAAACTTCTTGAGATAATCGGCGGCTTCGTGATAAGACGCTTTGAAGAGTTCGGCACGATAATTTTGCTCTACGCCGAGACGATGAAACAACTGACTCGCAAGCCGCGAATAGGACACATAATCGCGCAGATGTCTCACCTAGGCGTTGATTCGCTGATGATTGTTTCGCTAACGTTGCTATTTACGGGCGTGGTCTTCACGTTGCAAACGGCGCATGAGTTTATCCGATTCGGGGCGCAATCGACGGTCGGCGGAGTAATTGCAATCGCTATCGGCAGGGAGCTGGGACCAGTCTTAGTCGGCGTGGTCTGTGCAGGGCGTGTGGGCGCGGCGATAACGGCGGAGATTAGCACGATGAAAGTTACTGAACAAATCGACGCCCTAAAGGTCATGGCAGTCAGCCCCGTCAATTATCTAATCGTCCCGCGAATGATTGCTTGTATGATAGTCGTCCCGATTCTCACGGTCTTTGGTGATATTATCGGCGTGGCTGGCGGTTGGGTCGTCGCCACACAGTATTCTGGCATAAGCTCCTACATGTTCATGAACTCAATCAAGATTTTTGCGACGATTTATGACTTGACGGGCGGAATGATTAAAGCAATATTCTTCGGCAATGCAATCGCGGTGCTCGGCTGCTACTACGGCTTGAATTGTCCCGAAGGTGCGGAAGGCGTCGGCAAGGCGACAACCAAAACCGTCGTCACGTCGATTATCGTAATCTTCATCTTGAATGCAATCCTAACGTTCATCATCTACAGCAAATAGATTGGAGGTAATCGCTTGAAGAACTTTAACGTAAGAATCCTTTCCAATGAGCCGGTCGCCGCTGATGTCTTCCGCCTGACGCTCGACGCCCCCGAACTCGCTAAGACTTCTCGCGCAGGGCAATTCGTTCAAGTCAAAGTCTCTGACGAGTTTACGCTTAGGCGACCGCTGGGCATTGCCTCGACTGCTGGCGGGCGTGTGAAGATTTTTTATCGCGTCGTCGGTCGTGGCACAGAGGCTTTGACTAAAAAAGTTGGCGGCGACTGGTTAAGCGCCCTCGGTGCGCTCGGCAATGGTTTTGCTAATCCTAGCGGCAAGGTTTTACTCGTCGGCGGAGGCATGGGGCTGGCTCCTCTGCTGTGTGCGGCGGAAAATTTCTCGGCGGACGTTCTAATCGGCGGCAGAACTAAGGCGGAAGTTCTCTTCTGGCAAGATGAGTTTGCCCCGCACGTCGAGAAAATTTTTATCACGACAGACGACGGCTCCTACGCTAAGAAAGGTTTCGCGATTGACTTGTTGCCCGAAGTCTTATCGGCGGAAAATTATTCGGCGGTCTACACGTGCGGTCCCGAAATCATGATGCGCGGCGTCGCTAAGCTTGCCATGGATAACAATCTGCCCTGCCAAGTCTCCTTTGAAAAGCGTATGGCGTGCGGATTGGGGGCTTGCCTTAGCTGTTCGATTGACACGACGGACGGGCGGAAAAAAGTTTGCAAGGACGGTCCCATTTTCGACGCCGCAAAAGTTTTCGGAGGTGATGACGTTGGCTAACTTCTCCTTTCTGGCTGATAACGCGGATTATCGTTCGTTCGCTAAGGATTGCATCGACGCGGAGGAGTCTCTTCAAAATTCCTATGATTCATGCGTCAAGCTCGTGCGAACTGCCGTCGATGCCGCTATCAAATGGGTTTACGATAAGGACAAGAACTTATCGGCTCAGCGCAAGAAGATGCCGCCCGCTAAAAAGGATAATCTCTTCGACCTGATAGCTAATCCGTCTTTTGAACAGATGATTGGCAAGGGGCTGGCGGGCAAGCTCCACTACTGCAGGAAGGCGGGCAACGAGGCAATTCACAACGCCAAAGAATTCACGGTTGAAGAGGGCGTCCAATGCTTGAGTAATCTCTTTGACTTCGTGCAGTGGATTGACCGCCGCTACGGAAAGAATTTCAAGCCGCGAACCTTCGACACGGACGAGATACCCGCCAAAGAGTCGACGTTCAAGAAAGTTCTTAAGGGCGTCGGTTTGGTGGCAGTCGGCGTTATCGGGACGCTCGCCGCCGTGATTCTTTCTGGCGATAAGGATAAGGGGTAAACGACATGAGCGAACTTTTACAAACAGAACTTTGCGGCATGAAGTTATCAACGCCGATATTCGCCGCGTCGGGCACGTTCGGTTTCGGCGAGGAGTTTGAAAGCTTCGTAGACCTTAAACGGCTCGGCGGCGTTATGGTCAAGTGCATTACTCCAAAGCCGCGCCGAGGCAATGACGGCGTGCGAATCACTGAAACGCCTTCGGGCATGTTGAACGCAATCGGCTTGGAAAATCCCGGCGTCGAAAAATTCTTGTCCAATATCCTGCCGCGAATCAAAGACAAGATGAACGTTATCGTGAACGTAAGCGGCTCAAGCGTCGAGGATTATGGCAAGCTAGCTGAACTTCTTGACGTGGACGGCGTCGCGGCTTTGGAGCTGAACATATCCTGCCCGAACGTCAAAGACGGCGGAATAATCTTCGGCACGGACGCAAGGCAAGCGGCTAATGTCACGAACACGGCTAAAAAGTCGACGAGCAAGCCCGTTATCGTCAAGCTAAGCCCGAACGTCACGGACATAACGGAAATTGCCAGGGCTTGTGAGGCGGCGGGCGCGGATTGTCTTTCGCTGATAAATACGCTTATGGGCATGGAGATAAATATCCAGACGTGGCGACCGACGCTCGGCAACGTGACGGGCGGGCTGTCAGGCGGCGCGATTAAACCTGTGGCGTTGCGTATGGTTTGGCAAGTCGCTGACGCCGTTAAGGTTCCGATAATCGGCATGGGCGGCATTCGTTCGGCAAGCGACGCGGCAGAGTTCTTCTTAGCGGGAGCCTCGGCGGTGGCGATTGGTACTGCGAATTTCTCCGAGCCGTCAATCACGATGAAGATAGCCGACGACTTGGAACGATACCTTCGAGGGCACGGGCTGAAAAATATCCGCGACCTCGTCGGCAAGGTCAAGGCATAAAAAAATCCCCGATGATTAGTCGGGGGTTTTTTGTCATGAATTATTGCCGTGACATCAGAGCTATCAGGGAATTAACGATGCCGGAGACCGCGTACGTTGCAAAAATCGCCGTGAGCACTCCTTGGATGATTGCCGATTGCGTCAGCCAGATTATCGCCGCGAACATCACCGCCGCAAAGATTTTCGACACGAGGAAAATTTTTTCGCCGCCGTCGCCTTTGAAGTTCGGATAGTGCACGTGACTTACCATGAGATAAGCGACGATTATAATTGTTATCGGGTAGACTAGTCCGAACTGTTCGGGGTGAATGCCCATTGCCAAGAACAAAAGAGTTGTCGTCGCCACGAGGCAACCGCCCGCCGGAATCGCTAGCCCCATAAAGAACCCGTGCACGACGTTTGTATTGACGTTGAAGCGGGCGAGCCGCCACATACCGCACAGCGCGAAGATTATCGCCGCCGCCTTGCCTAACGAGCCGTAGTTGTGCATGCAGAAGGCATAAGCCAAGAACGCGGGAGCCACTCCGAACGAGCCGAGGTCACAAAGCGAATCCATTTCCTTGCCCAGTTCCGACGCCGCGTTCAAAGCCCGTGCAACTCGTCCGTCCAAGCCGTCGGCTATCAACGCAAGCAAGATATAAACCGACGCTAAGAAGAAGTCGCCTTCAAAGGTCGCGATGATTGATAGCATTCCGAAGAATAAATTCGCCGCCGTGCAAGCGTTTGGGAGCAGCCATTTCATTGGACTCACCTCTTGTAAGATTTTAGTCGGGCAAGCTGTCGAGTTCTTTTAAGTTCGTGCCGTCCGCGAAGATGATTTCCGTAACCTCAATGCGCAGGTCGTTTTTCCTAAAGCCGTGCTTCATTGCGTCAGCGTCGGCTTTGATAAACGGGTTAAGGGTCTTAGTCACGTGGAAGGTCTGCAAGCCCTGCCCGATTATGTCGATAGCAAAGGGCGTGAGGCTCTCTTGGTCTTCCTTGCCGTGGAGGATAACGTTGCCGTGGACTTGAGCAAGCGGCTTATCCGATTGAATGCTAGCCTTTATCTCGATGTCTAGCGTCTGTGAAAAGCCGTATTCGTCGCCGCCCGCGCTCTTAACGCTGAAACTTTTTACCTTGAAGATTGAATCCATCTGGCGGACAATCGGCGCGTTGAGTGAATCGAGTTTTCGCCTTAGCATACGACGATAACCGCTGTAATAACTTTCAAAGCCGCGTGCGTTCGTGATTCGCCAATCAACTTCCCCAGCAGGCTCCAAAACCAATTCAACCTCGAAATTGAACTTCATCTGCGGATTATGAATCATTATCGTTACAATCCGTGAGTCGTCTCTCCTCATAGGCTTAGAAATGGTTTTTATCTCGCAGGACGCCGCGCCCGACTTCTTAAAGAACTTCTGCGCCTCGGTTGGGTCGTTTGGAAAGGTTACCTTGCCCGTTGAAATGTATTCTTCCGCCGCCGCCGTAGCACACTTCACGAAGTCTAGCTTAAGCTCCTCATATTGGCTTTGCAGTTCGTCCATTGAATAAGCTGTGGGCGCAAGCGTCGAGTTGATTTGCTCGGTCAAGATTTCTTCTGCCGCCGCGTCAATCACTTTGTCCAAGTCGACGTACAATTTAAAGGTTTCTAGGTCGTGAGCCTCGACGGCTTGCCGGGCGAGGATTGCGGGGTTTTCGTTTAGCTGATTTTGTTTATACCAGCTCCGACTAGCAAAGATACCGCCGACAATCAACGAAAGCATAATGGTGACAGCAATCAGCATAGTTTTTGGACTTGGCATTTTATAAGTTCAGGCCTCCTAAGGCGCGTCAAGTTAAATGCTTGCTCCTCGCGCCACTTTTTTATTGCGGCGTGATTGCCCGACAGTAAAACATCGGGGACAAGCTTGCCTTCAAAGTCTCGCGGGCGCGTGTATTGCGGATAACCTAACATGCCGTCGAAGAAAGAATCCGTTGCCGCCGACTCCGCCGAGCCCAAGACATCGGGGAGCATTCGTGCCACCGCGTCGACGATAACCATTGCAGGAAGTTCGCCGCCCGTCAAGACGTAATCGCCGATTGAAATCATCTCGTCGGCAAGGTCATAAATTCTAGCGTCGAAGCCTTCGTAGTGTCCGCAGATAAAAATGATTTGGTCGAGCGTCGACAGCTCCTTTGCCTTAGCTTGAGTGAAGACTTCGCCGGCGGGGTCGGTGATGATTATCCTGCGCTTAACGTCGTCGGACTTGCTCAACACGTCCCGCACCGCACGATAGACCGGCTCTGGCTTAAGCACCATGCCCGCCCCGCCCCCGAACGGCGAATCGTCAACCTGCCTGTGCTTATCAAAGGCGAAGTCGCGGAGCTGAGTGAATCGAACCTCCAAAATTTTTTTCTCGACGGCGCGTTTGATTATGCTTTCGCCGAAGACGCCCGCGAACATTTCTGGGAACAACGTAATGACATCAATAAGCATGTTCGTCGACCAGAATTCTTTTTGCAGCAATGTCAATCGAACGGACTACGGACTTGAGCGCGGGAATCAAAATATTTCCGTCGACCTCGAAGACATCATTGCTACCAGTCTTTAGGACATTAGTCACGGTGCCGAGCCTCTTATCGCCGCCGAAGACTTCACAGCCGATAATGTCGAACGTGTAAAACTCTCCGTCGTCGAGCGGGGCGGCGTCCTTCCTGTCGACCGTCAGAAATTTATTCGTCAAAGCTCGTGCGTATTCGCGACTGTCCACGCCCGCGAACTTGATAAAAATCTGCCCGCTAATATGTTTGACTTCCTCTACGCCGAAGAGCTTGTCGCCGACGAAAATTTTTTCCAAGCCGTCGAAGCGTCCTTCAAAATCCGTCAGCGGAATGATTCTAAGCGTACCGTCAAGCCCACGTGCCGCGCCGACCTTCCCGACGATTATTTTATCCTCTGATTGCAATGATTTTGTCATCTTCCACCAAAAGTTCCACGTTCATAGCCTCGCGCAGGTTGTCGCCGACTTTCAGCTCAACTTGCCGCTCCGTCGTGCCCTGAATGATTTCCGCGCCGAGTGCCAGTTTCTCGAACGTCTCCTTGCGCCGCCGAGCCTCCTCAAGTCGTCCTTGACGCGGCGCAATCTCTTTGGCGAAGAAATTTCTAATCTGCGGTTCGTGCTGCGGGCTTTTGTCAATCTCGCGTTGCATGTCGATTTCAATCTGCTTGAGTTCGAGCGTCATTTGTTCGGCGACCTTTACCGCCTCGTCGACGAGCCGCGCCCTAAGTTTCTCGGTAAGTTTTGCCTTCACGGTGACCGGTACTATCATCTTGATGCTATCCATTCAAATTGCCTCCTAAAATTTGTCTGTAAGTTTTTGGTTATCACGACTCCGCGTGCTTGTTTTAGCCGAGAAGAACTTCTTTGTTGTCGAAGATTTCGACGGCGGGAGCACACGCAAGGCAGTCGCAATACTTCGCGCCGCTAGCTTTGAGTTCGTCGGCATGGGCGGCGAATTTTTTTTGCGCCTTCCGCCCCGAAGATTTCTTTAGCGCGTTCCGAGTGAGCAAAGGCTACCAAGCCGTCAATCGGCGTGATGTCTTCTTCAATCTCGGCGATGAGACTTTGTGCGGCAGATTTTTCCTGAGGCGTGCCCACCGCGTCGAGATACGTAGCCGAAACCGCCTTCAATTTCGCGCAACAGCTCGGAGCCGCCGCCATAGCCTTTACCTTTTCAATCAACGTTTGCTTATCCATGATTTAACCTCCAAAATTTTATGCACTGCGAGACTTCAACGCCTCGTCAATGGCTATCGACAACTGGTCAGCGCAACTGGTGCCGCGTGCGCCGCAGGGATTCCCGCGCAAAATTTCAGCAATCTCTTTGGCGTTCTTGCCCTCGACGAGCTTGCCGATTGCTGGAAGATTGCCGGGGCAGCCGCCCATAAACTTAACGTCATGCAGGCGGCCTTCCTCGTCCAAAGCAAAATCAATCCGCTTTGAACACACGCGCTTAGGCTCAAAAGTAAAACTCTCCATTTAAGACATCTCCTTTAAATACTGCGGCGGCACATACTCGGTCAACCATACGCGATTCACCGAACGAAAGAATTTGTAGCCGTCCGCGAACATCTTGCCACTTGCCACGAGAAAAATTTTTGGTCTGCCATGCCGCCGCCCGACCTTTTCCGCCGTTTCCACATTGCTTGACAGGTGAACATACAGCCGCGACATCTTCAGCAGTCCTTGCGCCCGTATCGACGTTGCAAATCGCTCCGCCGTCCCGTGATATAAAACTTCTGGCGGCTCAAGCTCTTCAAGCTCCACATCGACCGCGATTGAATGTCCTTGATTCGCCCGTATCAATTTCTTGTCCGCGCTGAAGGAATATCGCCGCTTCTCGTCCGTCGCAACTATCTGCTCAAGTGTCGCGAGGTCTAGACCTTTCACGCGCCGAATCAATTCCGCAACGTCCGCCCAACCGTGCTCATCAAGTTCAATCCCGACGATTTGCGGCTTGTGACGAAGTATCAGGCTTAAAAATTTACTCATTGACTTCAAAGCATCACCCGCGAAAAATTTTCACACAAACCCGCTAACTTGTCAACGACTAAATTTTGCGTTAAAGTTATCAAAAAATCTTGGAGGCAAGCTCATGAGAATCATAAACGCAAAAAAAATCGGGCGCGAGGAGGTCGAACGCCTTCTAACTAAGAAAGCTTTTGATGAAGTCGAACTATCGCCCAAAGTCCGCGCCGCCAATCAGAAAATTTTCGGCGAAGACCTCAGCGCAGTTGAAATCGTTCGGCGGATTGTAAATGACGTTCGCAGGCTCGGCGATAAAGCAGTTGTCGATTACACGAGGAAAATTGACGGCGTAGAACTCGATAGCTTTGCCGTGGACGTGGCGGAGATTGATATTGACTCAGAGCTGTTAGCGTCCCTTAGGGTCGCGGCAGAAAATATTCGACGTTTCCACGCTGAACAGCTCCCAAAGTCTTGGATAACTTATCGCGGCGAAAATTCTTTGCTCGGTCAAGCCGTCATTCCCTTGGAACGCGTCGGCGTCTACGTCCCCGGCGGCACGGCGGCTTATCCTTCTAGCGTCTTGATGAACATTATTCCCGCCAAGGTCGTTGGCGTCCGCGAAGTGATCATGTGCACGCCAAACGCCAATAAGACTGTCCTTGCGGCGGCGAAACTCGCGGGCGTCGACAAGATTTTCAAAATCGGCGGGGCGCAGGCGATCGCGGCTATGGCTTTCGGCACGGAGCAAATTCCCCGCGTCAATAAAATCGTCGGTCCTGGAAATATCTTCGTCACGCTTGCCAAAAAGGAAGTCTACGGGCACTGCGATATTGATATGCTCGCCGGTCCGAGTGAAATTTTGATTGTCGCCGATGAAAATGCTAACCCAATCTACGCCGCCGCCGATTTGCTCTCTCAAGCCGAACATGACCCGCTTGCCTGTTCAATCTTAATCACGACTAGTCAAACGCTCGCCGATAAAGTCGCCGCGCAGGTCGACGAGCAACTTAAGAACCTTCCACGCAAGGAAATCGCAGCTACCTCAATCGAACGCAACGGATTAATCGTCGTCGCCGAAGATTTGGACGAGGCGATTGACTTTGCAAACTTTTCCGCGCCCGAACACCTCGAACTTTTGGTTAGCGCACCTTTTGAACTCTTGCCGAAGATTAAAAACGCGGGCGCAATCTTTTTGGGAGCCTATTCGCCTGAACCGCTCGGTGATTATCTTGCCGGATCGAATCATGTCCTGCCCACGGGCGGCACCGCCAAATTTTATTCCGTCCTCAATGTCGAGACTTTCCTCAAGCGAACCAGTCTTATCTCCTACAGCCGAAGGGATTTACTTGACGCGGCGAACGATATTATCCGATTGGCAGAGGCGGAAGGCTTGCACGCTCACGCCAACGCAATTTCCCTCCGGCATTAAAAAATTTTATTGGATATGAATGGATACTCCGTGCATCCAAACATGTAGTGCAATCGTTGTTATTGGTGAAAGTGATATTGACGCGCTTGGCAAATTCAGCAAATTGCGCACTCTAGCTATTAACATCACAATATTAACTTTGAACCACTGCGGCAATATCAGCGAGATGATTTGTAATTTAAATAAGAAAGCAACTTGCACTGTGACTTTAGCTAATCCTCGATAATTGGTGTAGCGTGTGCAGTGTCGCTTCTTGGCGTCAGCAAAGACTCGCTCGATTTTCTCCTTGCGCTTTTTATAAGTATCGCCAATTACAGGAACGTGGCGTAGGTGCTCCGCTTCTTCCAAATACTTTGCCCAAAAATGGCGGACGACTATTTTGGTTTTATTTTTACTTTCCTGCGCCCACTTCAAAAGCCAAAACAAAGCCGTGTCTGTCGCAAGCCGTTTGCGCACTGTAGGCAAAACAGCGTTCATGCTCGCCTTTTACGAATAGTCCACTGTCAGAATCCGTCGTGTTTTCTTTCCTCATCGCCTATTCAGGCTCGGCTTGGGGAAAAATTTTTTTATCTTCGGCAAGGCGCAGTTCGTTTATTTCCCTCTTCGAGTTCAAGCTGGTATTGCTTTATCGGCTTTATTACTTTGACTTCTTCAACTTGTTTTTATCGATTCTTCTTTCTGTACATTGAAAAACACCTCCCAAACTCATTTTACTTGAAAGGTGCTTTTTGTCTACAGTCTGAGTCCCCTACTGTCGAGTAGGGGGACGTTTGCTGGGGTGTATCTATTCTGGTAAAAAATCAACCTACGTGGTACACATTCTTTTATTGATTCTATGCTAGAATGTGTTCGAGGTGAAGTTATGGAAAAGATTGATGATTGCTTAAAAGAAATTCAATACATCGGGCTTAGGATTGCTTATTTCCGCAAGTTGCGCAACATGACTCAAGCCGACCTTGCCGAAAAAGTTTCTATCAACAAAAACTATCTGTCGCACATAGAGAGCGGCTCGGCTCATAAAGTTCTATCCTTGCCCTTGCTTATAAGAATCTCTAAGGCACTCGATGTTGAGCTGGCATTGCTGGTTGACTTGAGCGACTTGAATAATTCCAAGAATGAAGTTCGCGAACAGATTACCGAGCTTCGGAACATGTTTGAAGAGATGAAACAATTCAACGCCGAACTTAACGACATGATGGCTCAGCTTAACGATACTGATTACGACCTTCCAGACGATTGTAAGTAAGTGTTCATTTCGGACTGGGATTATTGGTCAACTCCAAGATATAATCCGTGCTGACGTTGTAAAGTTTGGCGAGCGCAATCAGGTTGTCGGCTGGCAAGTTGCGTTTTCCCGATTCATAGTAAGCGTAAAGAGATTGGGAGCAGTGAAAATAATCGGCGATGTTCTGTTGCGTTAGGTCGCAATCTTCTCTTAGGTCTCGAATATGAGAAATTTCTACATGCTTCGTTCATAACAGGAAAAAAATATATAAGAGGACGGGATTGACTTTTTTTTTATGACAACTAAAATACTAGCCATATAAAAATAGAAAGGACGTGAGAGACGTGGCGGCGAGTTTTGACTTACAAAATCGTCACGTCGATTTTATGAGAGGGACTTTGGACAGCGTCAAGCAAACCCACAAAGCGATTCTTTTTGAAGAATTCAATGGCTGGCAATCAGATTCGTTTAATCTCGCAACACTTCTGGACGGTACATATAAAGATGCCGATGATATGCTCGAAATGATTTCTCGTCTGGAAGTTCACAGCTTCAAAGAATTTGTTGAAAAGTTCTCGCCGAAAATTTATGAAAACGTTCAGCAAGTCGACGGCAAATGGAGTTTTTCTTACACTTTCGACGATGGCAAAGCGTCGGGTGTGCCGATTAAACTCAACGAACATTCTTATTATCGAATGCTGTCCGCTATGTACGGCGTTAAAAAAGACAGCGGACAATCCAATCGCGATTTTGACGACAGCAAGTTAAAAGAAATTCTTACTCCAAGGGCTGAAGAAAAAGAAGTCCAACGAATTCGCAAAAAAGCTGTGCTGTTAAATGTCCAATACACCGAAGCCGTAAACAAAAAAGAAAATGCCAATTTCTACGCTAAGCAAATGGTGAGTCTTGGAAGGGAAGTTGCGCAAAAAGCTTACGGCTCTTCGTTGTTAAAGTTGGGCTTGAGAATTGCGAGCATAAATAGTCAGCTCGAATATCTTGAGGGCGAAGCAAAAAAGTTTAAGGCTCTGCCAGCGGGTTCGGAAGATGTGGAAATAAAACGCGGCGTTCTTGAGTTCGATGAGGAAGGTAAGCCGATTATAAAAGAATTGGCATCTGGAGCTTTGTCTGGTGAAAATTTCTCTTCGACGCCCCGCCTTACCGCAGGCGAATCAATGAGAAAATTAAAAGCGGGAGTCGAAACGGCAATAGACGCAGAAAGCGAAAGAGGCTTGACGGTACAAAGCTTTACAAAAAATATGATTCTGTCGACCTATTTGCCGGATTATGAAGAAGAAAGTTTCGCTCTGACACCGGCGGGCATTTCCGATAAATGTCAGCAACTCGAATTAGAGCGCAAAGGCTTTGAAGAAATTTACTCGCAAGCACAATCGGAATTTATAAAAGTCCTGAAACAAGTCGTTACAAGAATGCTTGGTGTTAAAGTTTTCTTTGATCATGCGACGACCAAAGGCGGCGAAGACGGCACACTTCCTAAAAATCAAGGCTTGCTCGTTGCGAATTGTCCCGTAAGCGATTTACTTGACGAAAGAATCAAAGGTAAGTTTGAAAAATTTATCGTGGATCGCGGCACAACTCAGACGCGTAATAATAAAATCTGGTTCGGAATTTTGCCTCATGTCATCGTTGGCGAAATAAATCCCGACGAACAAGAAGACGAAGGCGAGATTAATCCTTTTGTGATTAACATGGACTCCGACATCAAAGATAGCACGAAAAAAGCGGTTACAGTTACCACACTAGCTGAGGCAAAACAACTGCTCGCCATACTCGAAAAGGCAAGAATTTTAACCGTGTTCAATCCCGCAGTTGCCGACGACGCGCCGTTTACTTTCGGCGGAATCACTGACGCCGCAATCAAAGGAATAAAGGAGAAATTAAAAGAGCTCGGTATCATTTACGAACACTCGGTTTTTGCTTTTCCGAACTTTAATATCGTACGCGACGCATATATTCCTCTTGATAAAAGAGACGATGCTGAAGTTATTGCTGTCAGTCCGGTTTACGTTGATGCCGCTTATGTCGCCGCTGGTTTGCTTGTCGCCTCACAACAGCCTGATTATCTCCTGCATCATGGTTTCGGCGGAAGAATCGACGGACAAAATGTTTGCGTTCGTTTGAATCTTGAGGAAGACGATTTCGTCGCGAACCTGTGTACCCATTTCAACCTTGAGCTTTCAAGTTCGTGGCAAAAAGAAATTATTGACGCTCTTGCTGATGACAGGTTTGGTTTCGCTTTCAGCGGAGACGAAAAAAAGGTCAAAGTTGAAAATGAAACCGTAGACTTGAAAAACAGCTACATTTTTTCTGCCAGAACAATGCTCCAGAATGAAGATGGAATTTATCAGCCGATTTACAAAACGTTGACGAACGACTTCATCTGGGCTTACTCGAAAACTTACGGCGCGAAAATTACAAAATCTATCTTCAACAGATTTCTGCGCGAAGATGTGCGGGACTGGAATGAATTTACTAAACGTGCTGAGGTTAAGGGAATTATCAACGTCATTTTGCGCAAAGGCGAGAGCATTACAGCGATTAAAGCTGGTTCCCTGCGTGTAAATCTTGACGACGGCGAGACTTTTATTGATTTGGATTTTGAAAAGGAGTAGGAGCTTAAATGATTTACACTTTGAAAATCGAATGGGACGACGGCGAAAAGATAATCGAAATCGGTGCGAGCGAAGAAGAGGAAAACGTCATCACCGACGGCGAAATCTTTCTCAACACTATTGACGAAAATACCAGAAATAAATCAAAGGCTATGCTGGCAGAAATCAACGTCAAGGGACAAATTATCGGGAAAAAAAGTCCGAAGCTCAGAGAAAGTTTGCGTGATATTTTTAATTGGGCGAGAGATTTTGAAGTCGATACGACCTATCGCAAGGTGACGTTGACTATCAAAGAAAGCTCAACTACCGTTCTTTGTACTTACGAGATAGAGAATATGTTTGTTCGCTCTTACAAAGAGACGTATCAAAACAGCAATCAAAAAGGCGGACAAGGCGACAAAGGTGGCATGTTCGAGCTTGACCTCGCTCAACAGGAAAATGATTTGAAAAAAATTCTGGTTCTTTGATTGAAAAAATTTTCAAGGAGCAAATAAAATGCGAGTTTTGGGATTCGACAAAGTAAACGGCTACTTTAAAAGTTTTTCCCTCAAAAAAATTTTTGACGAGCACAGTGTTTGCAAATTTCGTATGAATGTTCATGACGACGAGGCGGCTACTCTAATGAATAAAATTGGGGAGCCGCTCGTTATCATGCTCGGAGTTGAAAATCCTGTGCCTGTTTTTTTTGGCAAAATTTATGAAATCTCTCTTGAACGCACATTTTCCCATACTTGTATTGAGGTTGTCGCCTTCTCTGACTCGAAGAAAACAGATGAAGAAGAACATACACGCCTTTTCCAAAACCCTAAAAAAACTTTCGGCGAAATTTTAAATCCGATACGCCTGAAACTCAAAGATTGTCGGCTGAATTTGCCCAGCGAACTTGCCACGAAAAAATACGAAAAAATTTTGTTGCAGAATCAGGAAACCGATTTTGAATTCATAAAACGTCTGGCGAATTATTGTAGCACACGGCTCTGGGTCGTAGATACGCGACAAGGTAAGGCGGCGTTGACGGTCGGTCATTGTCTGGAGGACTCGGAACACAGACTTTCGTCGGAAGATATTTTTTTCTGCAGGATGGGTCAGAAAAAAAATCTAAAGACAATGCACTTGGTTACGAAAAAATATTTTTCGCTCGGCACAACCATTTATGTCGGCAATGATACTTGCAAATATTTGATTACGGCATTGGAGATTCGGCAGATTCATGGCACGGATGAAATTTTTTATGAGCTGGAAGAATACAAGTCAAAGAAATTTTTCTTCAACCCCACGCCGCTCGAAAAAACCGTTAAGCTCAAGGCGCATGTAAAAAATTCACGGGACGCTGAAAATTTCGGGCGCATTCAAGTGCAAGTCGATTCCTCAGACGCCGAAGACGAGGATACAGAAAAATCTTGGTTGCCGTATCGCAGTCCTTACAGTGGAAAAGCGGGTGGCATCGTCTTCATGCCCGATGAAGGCGACGCCGTAGAATTGATTTTTTCAAATGATGAGTGCTTTGTCGGCTCAACGTTTCGCGAAAATAAATTGCAAGAAGAATGCCAAAAGGTCGGCGATAAATATATCGGCAACAACTCTTTGCAACGAATTTTTTGGCGAGAAAATTCTCTTGAGATTTTATCAAGCGAGAATAAAATTTTTCTCGACAAGGATAAAATTGAACTCACCGTCGGCGAGAATAAAATTTTGGTCGATAAGAAAAGCATTGTCCTGCAGACGCCGAAGAATAAAATTTTACTAAACGAAAAGGGGATTGAAATTCAGAATGACGGCGCATTGAGCGTGAACAGTCTCGACGATACAACCGTTGAGACGAATAAAGTTTTAACTTTAAAGGCGGAAGGTTCCGTGCAAATTAAAGGCGAGTCGCTCAACGCGAAAGCTGACGGCGGCGACGTCAATATCAAAGGCAAAAATATAAATCTTAGCTGAGGAGGCAACGCTTTGGATGAAGTCGAAAAAACGTTAAATGAAATTCTCGACACCGCTCGACTGGACACGGATTTAAAAACTTGCCTGAAAAAGTCTTTGAACGCGATTTACTCTCACGAAAGAAAAATTATTTCCGAACTTAAATTGGAAGTTGAAACAGAGTTGAAGTCAGGGCGAAAATTTTTACCGATAGTCACGGCACTTGTTCCACGCGAAAAAATTCCTGTAATGACTGAAAAAAATTTTTACGCCGTCGATAAAGATGGATTGTCCGATAAAAATCTCAGCGTATTTTTTAAAAAGCCGCCCGTCTTCGATGTAAAAAAGATTTTTGACGAATCAAATTCCGGCTCTTATTTTTTATGCTGTCCTTACGAGGAAGTCGAGGAACTTTGCAAAAAAACTTTCGTCGGTCGGAACGGGGTAAGAACTTTCAGTTATCGGTTTGTTCCTCAAAAAAGGCTCGTCGAACAAGAGCTGAGACTTTTCCGGTTGGTGGAGCTTTATAAAATCAAAACGCCGGTAATTTTTTCGCCTTATGCCCGTCGTGCAGTTGATATTCAAATTCTTGACGAAATCGAACCTAGAGAGATTGACTTTGACTTTTCTGGCAACGCCGAACTTAAAGGAAAGATTGTCGACGATTGTATTTTGATGTGGAATGTTTCTGTGAAATCGAATGTCGAAAGCAAAGGTTACGTCAGCCCTAATGAAGACGAAAAATTTCATCGCTACATTTTCGACAGCGGCGTCAACAAAAAAAGTTTTGTCCTGCCGCCTGTGACTTCCGAAATTTTAGTTGAGGCAAAAAGAATTGACGATACACGGATTGACATCATTTCTTCGGGCGAGCTTGAGGATGCTTTTGAAGTTTTGAAGATAGTCGCGCCAAAGATAGATAAAACTTTTCCCGATGATATAGAAATTTTTTCAAACACTTGCGACACCGACCGCGTCATAGAAAAGAACAGATTGCGCACTGCGGGCGACGTGAATTATATTTTGTCGTCATTGACTCAAGGCGAATTTTCCTGCTCGTTTGAAACTTTGAGCAACACGCCGCCTGCCAACCAGATAAAGTCTTATCAAAAGAATTTCGGACACAACTATTTTACAAGTCGCGCTGAAGAACTTTTCCGATTCAAAGCGAAGTTGCCGTATTGTCTTGTCAGGTTCAAAGCTCCCGAAAAATATCGGACGGATTATGCCAACTTTGTCTTGCATTTCCTCAACAGAAATTATCCCGAATTTTCTTGGAGGGGAGTGATTTGATTGGATTATCTTTGGACAGATTATCGGCGAGAACTTTTTTATTTGTCCGACACGACACCTACTTTCCCGTTTGAAGAAAGGACTGCCTTTACCAAGCAAGAGCGCGGCGGCAAATTTGTCGAGAGCGTTGGGATAAATTTTCTGCTCAGATTTGATGAAATTTTTTTGCCGCTGTTTAAAAGTTTTACGCTCGAAAATCGCCGTGAAATCGAGAATGTCTTTTATCACTTCTTGGCGCAACTCGATAGGAATTGTGGTAAACACAAATTTACTTTTGTCGAAGAGCTTTTGGAACAGGAGCTTGCAAAAAATTTTTACGGCGAACGTGCAGGTGAAATTTTCAAACAGCTAAATTCAAGTGCTAAAAGAAAAGTAGTGCGGCTCCTTCGTCTGCAAGAGGAATGCGAAGAGCGAAAGTTATTTTTTCGCGAGGCGATACAAGAATTTTTCGCGGGAGCTAAGATTTATTTTTATGAAGACGAGGAAAAGTTTTTGTTATACATTCCGCAAGAAGAGAGCTCGGACGGGAAAAAAATCATTGAACTGTCAACGATTTTATTTTTAGATATTTCATGTCGAACGCCAGAAATCTTTTGGGGAAATCATTTCGGTATAATCGGTGAGCCGGAAACGATGCGGCTCGACCAAACAATCATTTTTTGAAAGGAGTTAGACGAATGGGACAAGCTATCGGAATAGATTTTGGGACGACGAATACCGTTGTTTCTTACAAAAACAAGCGGGGGAATTTAAGACAACTCGATTATAACGGGCACATTTTGATTCCCAGCGTAATTTACTTCAAGACCAAAGATAATTATCTTATCGGCTATTCCGCGAGAAATAATTTAGCGACAAATCCTGCCGCTTGCATCGAAAATTTTAAATCGAAACTCGGCGAGAAAGGTTTTTCTTATAGAGTTAAAGCGGAAAACGGCGACGAGATTACAATATTGCCGCGCAGGGCGGTTAAACTTTTTCTTTCCAAGATTATAAACGACATTGAGCAAAAACTTTTTGATGAATTTGGCACCGACAATGGCATTATCGACCGCGTTGTTATAACCGTTCCCGCCAAGTTCAACCCGACTGAAATCGAGTCGATTAAGAAAGCGGCAGGCGATGCCTTGAATCTCAAAGTTCGCGCAGTTTTTGAACCGACGGCAGCGGCAGTCGCGGCTATGGAAGAAGACGGCGAGGCTGTCAACAAAGTTTTGATTTACGATTTGGGCGGCGGCACGTTTGATGTCTCGTTCATCCAGCGTAATAACGAGAAAAATAAATTTCAGCCTGTGGTACCAGCGGACGGCGATAAAAATCTCGGCGGCAATCTCTTTACTGAGTTGCTTGCAGAAAAATTGCTGGACTGGGCTAACGAGGAATACGGCACCGAATTTAATATGAATTACTTTGATGAAGATTACGGCATAAGCGAATTGCACTACGAACAGAATATAATCGCTGTAAGGCGCGAGGCTAACAGAGTTAAAGAGGAGCTTTCTGAGGCTGAAGTGACGAATGCAACCTTTAATTTTTGGACGAGCGAAGAGAATTCGGAAGACGCGGACATTCCCGTAACACGCAAGGAATTTGAAAAGATTATCAAGAAAAAAGTTGTAGAAACGGTTAATAAAACTTACGAGACTGTAACCTCGCCGCAAGCCGCCGCAATCGGAGATATTGATAAAATTGTGCTCGCCGGCGGCAGTTCTAAAATTCCGTTGATAAAGGATTTGTTGAGCGAAAAGTTGGACAGGGAAGTTGAATGCAGTGATGAAGTTTCGACGCTCATATCTCGCGGCGCGGCAATTCTCGCGCAAGACATGAACCAACTTGACGACATAGAACAGGTTACGAGTTTTCAAATCGGTGTTTCTGCAACGGAGGGATTGAACTATGGAAAATTCCAGATGATTATTCCCGAAAATGTTTCGCTTCCTTACACCAACACACGAGACTTCAGACTTGCCCAGGATAATCAGCGCGGGCTCGACATAGCTTATTACGAATACGACATAAAAAAATATCCGAGGGCGACTCGAACCGATAGTGATGGCTTTCAAGAAATCGACGTTCTTCATATCGAACTGCCCGAAGGTCTGAAAAAAAATAACACGACCGTGCGCGTCACGTTCGCGGCGGCGGCTGACGGTAGCTTGAATCTTTCCGCTGAAATTTTGGACAGCTTTGGCAACAAGATTGACAGCGGCGAACTTCATGTAAATAAGGAAAGCGATTTGCTTTAGGAGAGTGAAATATGGGCGTAATAAAATCTATCTGTAATGCGATTTGGAGGGTAATTATGGGCACAAAAGAATTAATCGCGTCGCTGTTTAAGGAAACGGGTAGGAAACAAATTCCGTCGACAAAAGAAGTTTTGGAAGACCTGGAGAAGGCGAGAAGAACTCCCGAAAAGCAATCGCCAACGTCGCCAGTGAAGATTCGTAGCAAACAGGATTGGAACAATTACCTGAAAAAATTATCCGGACTCAACGAGCTTGATAAATTTGCCGAAAAGAATTCGGATGATTGGAGATGGTTTGTCAAAAGTCTGGAGAAGGTCAAGAAAGACATTTTAAAAATGACACCGACTGAGTTTGACGAGTACACTACGGAAGCTGTCGTAACGGCAACGGTTAACATGTCGAAAAAATTTATCGCCGCGTTGGATTCTTGCGGTCGCACAATCGAAAATCCTTCAAAAGATTCGACCGCCGCACAGGAGCTTTCCAATTTGATTGAAAAATATCTTTTGGGGCTTGGCATTCGTTCGATGAATTTCAAAGTCGGCGACGATTTCGAGAAGTGGGCAGATCTTGAGTTGAGTGAACCGCCAATAATTGAAGGCACTTCTGACAGACGCAAGCATAACACTTTGAAAGCAATTTATGTTCAGCCGCACTTTATTGATTACATTGACGAACACGATAAAAAAGCTCAGCGCGTCTTCGGCGGGCAATGCGCTGCCTATGCCTTTCGGGGGTGAGTCTTGTGGTGTTGAACTTTCAAATTGAGATAAGCGATGAGGTTATAAAAGCCTTTAACCATGCTCTTGGCGGACGTAATCAACAAAAATCGCCAGAAGCGAAAGAGGTATATGAAAGACTTTGTTTGCTCAATTTGGACAAGCGTTTAAAAGTTTTAGAAAGCTCTGCAGCCGACGGCAAAAAAGTCGAACGAGCACTTAATAATGTCTATAAAAGGATAGCGGATATTGAATCGAACGTAGAGACTATGATTGGTCGCGTTTATGATTTCGTCGAAAACGACAAGGCAAGTCTCAACGGCAAAATAGAAAAGCTTGAGAAAAATTTTAAGACCGAATTAAACAGCGAAGTTGCAAAAGCTGTTGGGAACTTTCAGCCGTCTAATTTCAGTCCTATGATTCAAGCGGAAGTTGCTAAAGCTGTTAAAGAAGAATGCCAAAAAACTCCAGTAGGTAACGCGATTTATCCTTCAAGTTATCTTGCCTTTGAACAGCAACGGAGTACTATCAACGGGCTAAAAAAAGTAATCGAAGAATTAACAGCGCGTCTCTCTGCCGTTGAGGGAAAAACCACAACTGCGACGGTCGAGCCAGCGAAGGAAGAATACATGCCCCTTAACATTCGCGACGAAAGCTCTTGGTTAAAATATAATAGTCGCTTGAAGGATATTGGCAAGCTGAAACTGTTCGCAGAAAAAAATCCTGTCGAGTTCAAAATCTTTGCCTCAAGATTAAAGAGGATAGAAACTGCTATCGACAAAATAAAGCCTAATGAATTTGACGAATACACGACGGGAACTATAGCAGATAAAACTGTCGAGCTAGTAAAAGAGTTTATCGACGTTTTAGACACTTGCAGACGTAAAATCGGAAACCCTTTAAAGAATACGGTCGCCGCGAAGGAGCTTTACAATTTGATTGAAGAATATCTTTCGGGACTTGGCATTCGTTCGATGAATTTCAAAGTTGGCGATGATTACAATGAGTGGGCGGATCTTGCAATGAGTGAAACTCCGATAATCGAAAGCACTTCTGACAGGCGCAAGCACAACGTCTTAAAAGAAATTTACGTTCAGCCGCATTATATCGAATTCATTAACGAACACGACAAAAAAGTACGGCGCGTCTTTGGCGGGCGATGCGTTGCTTATGCTTATAAAGATAAAGGTGATGATTATGGAAGACCTGAAAGACTTTTTAGTAGGAATTGACTTCGGAGCTTGCAATCTGAAGGCGGCGGCGTTTGTTGACGGAAAAAATTTTCGTCCTATCCAGCTTAACACGCAAGAGGGCGGTACAAAACACGCGCCAAATATCATTTACTACAGAAAGAATAAAAAAGATGGCACCATTAATAAAATCATAGGGCAAGCCGCCTTTGTTAGTAGCCTCACGGACATAGGTACAGAGAAAAATTTTGTCGCGAACATCAAACGCAAAATGGAAATAGCCGATTGGTCACAGCGAATAGCGAATCTTGAACGCGATGTTACTGCCTTTGAAGTCATACGCGACATTTTCGAATGTATTCAACGTTTCTTCCGCAATAAAAAATCTCAAAGCGTTCGTGCGGTCTTGACGGTACCAGTTTGTTTTTCGGAAGTTCAATGCAATATGATTCGTCGCGCCGCTGAGGAATCGGGGCTAATTGTAGACACTCTGATTAGCGAACCTTTTGCCGCGATTTTTTCGTTGAAAGATTTGCGGAGTTACAAAGATAAGCTCATCATGATTTTTGATTTCGGCGGCTCCACTCTAGATGTCAGTATCGCCAAGATTGAATGTTCTTCGGACGACGAATTGAAAATTGTTGAACTTGCGGCGGCGGGAATTCGTCTTGGCGGGCTTGACATTGACAGGGATATTTATGAAAAAATCCTCCTGCGCGATTTCAAAACGTTGTTTGACAACAGCTCGGTAAAGGATGCCATAAATCGCGAAGACTTTTACTTGAATTTTGCTCGTGCGCTGAAAGAATTACTCTTCAAAACCGGCGAAGATGCCGAAGCACAAGAACTGTCGGAAGGCACGATCAAAGGTCTTGAAGATGTCATTTTGAAATGCAAAGATGTCGACAAACTTTTTTCTGAGAGCGATTACAAGAAAAAAATTTTTGATATGTTCGATGCGATTTTTGAGGATTTGGAGGACAACCCCAGTTATTCTTATCAGAAGGAAGATATAGCTAGAATTTTTCCAATCGGCGGAACGTGCAAAATCCCGTTCTTCATTGACATTCTTGAGGAATATTTCGGAGCGGAAACTTTCAATAAGGAAGATTTTAACTTCGACGACAACGAATTTTTGATGAAGGGCTTAAACGACCGTTATCTTGCAGTGGCGAGCGGCGCGGCACATTATCTCAATCGCAAGCAAGCCGGAAGTCCAATTAAAAGTTCCAATGTCATTCCGTATTGCATAGGTTACGGCAAGGATGGAAATTTTCTTCGTTGCCTCAACAGAAATATGCCACTCGGTTACGAGACGCCGTCTAAGCTCTTGCCCTTGACTTTCCTTGAAAAAAATTCTTGGACGATTCCGTTTTATCAGTGCTTCAGCAATCAAACGGTGTCGAAATTGGACAGTGAAGAGGGCGCGGCGGTTTATATGGGCAAAATCAAATTAGATGAATCGCTTTATGAGAAAAAGGAATCTCCGCTGTTCAAAATACGGATAATGCGAGACGGGCGTTTGCGCCTTGAATTCTTTGACCACAAAACCTTTCCAGACGGCTCGAAAGAACTCGTCACGACGGAAGAACATTTTTTGGAGATAGGAGGTTAATCAATGGAAGACGAACGCAAGGCTCAATTTGAGCAACTTTACGCTTTCGGCGTTGAGTGGCTTGGCAAAATCGAAAATGGCATCCGCGCTAAGCATGAGGAAATCGAAAACTTAAAAGCTGATAATGCCAATTACGAAAGACTTCAGTCGACTTTACGGCAGGCAATGAAGTCTTTTGATGATGGAAAGTAATCGCATGGAAAACTCAACGAACGCGAAAACCAGCTTAGCGGCAAGCAGTCAGCAACCCCACGGCTAAAGCCGGGGGCTTGTTTGAAAAATAGAACAAGTCCTTGCTGACTAGCCTAAGTTCTTCGAGAACTACGTTACCTGCGAATAGATAGGTACCGGCGGACGTAAATCCTAATCTGCCGCTCTACGGCTTATGGTTAAACAATTGCAACGCTAGCGGGCGGCGGTCTGTTTACTTTTACCAGACATTATGCCCGCTCACCTTCGGGTGAATCAATTTAAAAGAGGCAAGTGCGGCTCCTCCCCATAGCTAAAGCAAGGGGTATCCGCCGCGCAATTTTGATGATAGGAGGTACAGCGTATGGAAAATGAGTTACAAAATCTAAATCACATGCGCGACATTTTGGATCACATGCATAAAATCGGCGGCGAGTGGTACAAAGAATTGGTCGCTGTCAAAAAAGAGAATGCCGATTTGAAAAAGGAAAACATGCGGCTCAACGGGCTTGAAGAACTCATCAAGGAGAGAATCAACAGCCTTCACGCAAATATCGACGAGAAAAGCAAACTGGTTTTGGATAAAATCTCCGAAGTCCACACGAAGGATATTCCCGCCGTTCAAAATGAAATCGTTAAAACTAGAAATTCTATCTCGCCGTTGACTGAGGCGAAAAGATTTTACGAAGAAAAACTCGACACACTCAATAAAAAGCAAACCGAATTAGACAATCGCGAAAAAGCCATTCGCCAGGGCGAAAGCGACCTTCGCGGTAAGCAAAACAAATTATCAATCCGTCAAGGAGAACTCGAAGGTTGGCAACGTCAACTGGAAGAGCAAAAGCGCAGTCAAGACGCTCAGCAAGGACAGCTCGACGGCTGGCAACGTCAACTGGAAGAGCAAAAGCGCAGTCAAGACGCTCGGCAAGGACAGCTCGATGGGTTGCAACATCAACTTGAGGAGCAAAAGCGCAGTCAAGACGCTCGGCAAGGACAGCTCGATGGGTTGCAACATCAACTTGAGGAGCAAAAGCGCGAGGCAGAATTCAACGAACGTGAACAACCTTTGAACGACCGCGAGACAGAACTCAGCAAACGCGAACAATCTTTGAAAGACCGCGAGACAGAGCTTGATTCTTCAAAATACGCCGCAGATGATTTTTGCGACAAAGGATTTGACTACCCTTACGATAATCAGGAATGGGGAAAATCGGCTCAGGAAACTTCGTCGACAGATACAAACGAAAATCCTCCTGCGTCTCCACAAAGTAACGGACAAGACAAGGTCGACTTAACAAACATGTAAAAAGGAGTAAAGTAAATGGCAGAATCTTACAAGTATGTTGTAGGCATCGATTTGGGTACGACTAATACTCTTGCTTGTTTTTTCAGGAACGGGCGCAAGGAATTGGTAAAATTTGCTGGCGAGCCGTTGTTGCCGTCGGTGCTCTACGTCGATAAAAGCGGCAAAGCCTACATCGGGAACAAAGCCTTGAACAGAGGCGCAACCGACCCGCGCAATATGGTTCGTTCCTCGAAAAAATATATCGGTGACTACGAAAAGGAACCGTGGAATCTGAACGGCAAAAAGTTCACGCCGACCGACGTTGCAACAGAAATTTTAAAAGAAGTCCGTGCAAATTTCGTTCGGACGGTTGACTGCGACCCGTCGGAGAAAATCGGCGCGGTTATAACTGTTCCCGCCTATTTCAACAACAACCAACGCAACGAGACGCGCAAAGCGGGCCAGGCGGCAGGCTTTGAAGTCATGTGGATTCTTGAAGAACCTGTAGCAGCCGCTATTGAGGTAATTCATGAGGAACACTTTGACAAGAAAGTTTTCGTGGTGGACATAGGCGGCGGCACCTTCGACCTTAGCGTCTTGGAGGCTGACGAACAACAACACATTTACAAAGAAATCGATAAAGACGGCGACCCGCAACTCGGCGGCGACGACTTCGACGAGGCTCTTGTCAACAGATTAATCGAGATCATCAAGGACGATTCGGGTAAAGATTTATCTTCGCTAAGCTCTTCTGGACTTGAGGAATCGGATTATCATCGCAAGAGAAATATCCTTCTCAAGGCGGCGCAAAGGGCTAAAAAAGAATTGAGCGGCGACAGCGAAGAGAGCGATATTGAAATCGAAGACCTTTTCGACGACTACGACCTTGAAATGACTTTGACCCGCGAAGAATTCAACTCAATCTGCGGCGAGATTTTTGATAAGATATTCGCTAGAACAAAAAGATTCGTTGACAACAGCAAGGAATTCAAAATCGACGACATCGGCAGAATAATTTTGGCGGGCGGCACGTGCTACATTCCCTTAATCGGCGAGACGATTGAAAAAATGTTCGGCATTGAGCCTGACAGCGACCTCGAAAAATCTATGCTCGTCGCTTACGGCGCGGCGCACTTCGCGAGATGGAAAAATGGCGGCGTCGAAAGCGGTATTGCTTTCACCCTGCAGGGAATAATTCCGCACTCTCTCGGCGTGGAAATTGTCAACAGGAAACGTGAGCACGTCTTTGAAAAAATCTTGACTAAGGGCTTAAAGTATCCTTGCAATAACTCAAAAAATTTCACGACGACTTTCGACAACCAAACGCAGGTTGATATAAACGTCTACGAGGCGGGCAACGATGCCGAAGCCCAAAGCGACATCAAGTATCACAAACTCTACGGCACTCTGACTTTGGACGGAATCGCGCCCAAACCTAAAGGCGTTCCAACAATAAAAGTTACCTTCGACTACGACGATAACCAGCGATTAACCGTCACAGCTCTTGATACGCAAACTGGCGACTCTGAAACCAAAGCCATAAAGTCCGGGCAAAAGGTTGAGCAGAAGAAAGAGTCTCCCGTCGATTTGATGTTGCTCTTGGATATTTCGGGCAGTATAAGTTCAAGTGATCTGTCTCAAGCTAAATCTGCAAGTTTGCGGCTAGTGAACGAGATGATTGATCTTTCCGTGCACAGAATGGGAATAATCTCTTTTGACAGTTATGCGCATTTGCTTTGCCACCTTACACACGACAAAAATCAGTTGAAGCAAGTTATAGATAATGTTCGTTACACTGGCGGTTCTACAGATATGGTAGATGCTTTTCGAAAGTCCGAAAACGAACTGCGTAGCAGTGTGAACGAAAAAATTGTTTTGATGATGACGGACGGTTATCCAGATAATAGGGAAATGACTTTGGAAATCACGCGGAAACTCACTCGTCAAGGTTTCCAGATATACGCGATAGGTGTGGGTAGAGGCACAGACCCCAGTTTTCTCAAGCAAATGGCGGGCAATAAAAATGCACTGGCTATCGACAGCATGAGCAAGTTGGCGGATGCCTTCAAATCTGTCATGAATTCGATTATGTTGCGCTGAGGGTAAGAAAGGAGCGAATCATATGAGTGAACTCAATGAGGAATTTTTGGCAATGCTAAAAGATTCTTCGATTGAAGACGAACGGAAAGAAATTCTGCCATCATTCCGTTCTGGCAAGAAGCGTCTGGAGATTGAAGTAATCAACAAAATTTTAAATGACGAGAACATAGACGCCGAAGAGCCGCAAACGGATTTTGATTTCTGGTGCGTGTTGAAGAATCTTAAGAAACGTAGCGATGTCCAGTACATTTTGAAGGATTGCCTTAAGGAAGCTGAAATTTCTTGCAACGACGCGATATTGAAACTGATCAAAAAAGACCAGTTCATCGAGTTGCTGTTTAACGTATTCGATATTTATCCCAAAGCGAATGACGAAAGCTCTACGACGGCGACAACTACCGTTGCTGGAACAGAGAATGGCAAGGAAAGTTCTAAAAACCAGGAAGAGATTCGCAAAGCTAAAGAAAAACTTTTCCCGAACGGCATTGACGGCAAACAGGAGATAGAATACGCCGAAATAGCCGACATGTTGCCCGAAAAAGTTTCGAGCGTCGATGACCTTAAAAAGCTTATGCTTAAAACCACAGCCGGCAATAAAGTCAAGGAAATGTTCAAAGCCTGTTGCCGAATGAAAAACGTTGACATGGAATTTGGCAAGCTCGGCGGGCTTGAGAGAAAAATTTATGTGCCGATATTCTTCGACGTGTTTGAAATAAAATTTCCACAGAACGCCAAGATTGATTTGCCACCAGCTGACGAAATCACCGCGAGCACATCGGCTAAGTCTTCGAGCGAGTCGCAAAACACCCATCTTGCTTTGACCTTCGAGCAAGTTCAAAAAATTTATAACGGCGGCGAAAAAATTTCTGTCGTCAATCTTGAAGGCTACGACATTTCCGACAACGTAACTGTTTATCGTGACATGCCCGTCACCTTATCGGACGGCTTTTGGATAAAAATTCCAGACAACGTCAGTATTTCTCATCTCTGTGCGGCACTCATAAATTCGCAAGCCGAAGAGGTGGTTGCCGTCGGGTCGATTGAAAATTATTTTATGAACAGCGGGGAAATAAGACCGCATTTGATTTTCGACGCCGATAAAATTAAGTTCGAGCAATTTGAACGTCAGCGCGAGTTCAATGTCATGCTTATACCAGTCGAGCAGGAAGAGTTTCTTATCAATCCGAGCGGCGATTATCGCGGCAAGGTTTATATCTTCGAGTGCGATTTGAATTTGGGCACATTGAAGGGTACTGACAAACCTCTTTGCATAGATTTCGGCACGAGCAATACTACAGCAGGAACTTACGGGCTGGGCAATAACGTCGACGACAATAAAATTCAACTGGTGAAATTCCGCGACGTAACTTCCGAACTGCCCAAGATAAGTGATATGCTACCAACCGTCGTTTACGTCGATTCCTTCAAAGACGATAAGCCGATTTATAAATTCGGTTACGAGGCACATAAAGAAATCATCGACTCGGATTACAGCACACGCGCCTCCGTTTTCTACGAAATCAAACGCTGGATTGATTCAATCAACAAGACCGAAAAACTTTTCGACCCAAAAGGAAACACCCTTCCCAACGAAATTTCGCACAAGGAAATTCTTAAGGCTTATCTGGATTACATCATAGAAGTTGCTCAGCAACAATTCAAAGTTAAATTCCGTCATCTGCACTTCACCGCTCCAGTCAAGCTCAAGAAACAATTTTTAAAAATTATGTCCGAGATTTTCCCCGAACCAGAATATTCTATCGAGCGCGAAGACCGTAGTTTGGACGAAGGCGTCGCGATTGTTTACCATTACATCGCCGAACAACTGCGCGAAAAAAAGGACGACGAGCCTTTAAACGGAAATATTTTAATTCTGGACTGCGGCGGCGGTACGACCGATTTGGCAAGTTGCAACTATTCGATTGAGAATTCAAACGTAGGTCCTGTTCTGAAAATCGAGACGGGCTTTGAAAACGGCGAATCAAATTTCGGCGGCAATAACATTACTTATTTGATTTTGCAGATGCTCAAAATTAAAATAGCCGCCCACCTGAAACGACAAGGGAATTTGACAATGCAGGAGCTCATAGTCGAAGACGAAAATACAATCCTCTCTGACATCGATGATGACTACGCCAATAAAGATAAAATTTATGAGAAATTCCGCGACGCTTACAAGCAAGCAGAAAACATTATTCCGACAAAATTTAGCGAATGCTCCGGGCGCAACGAGAAATTGATGATTAAACGGAATTACTATTATCTGTGGCAAATGGCGGAGGCAATAAAGATTGAGTTTTATCGTTCCAATTTGGTCAACGTAGATTTTGATAAGGAGCAAGATAAAAAGATTTATGTCGACGACGCGGCACAATATTATCTTTACGTCAAGACCGACGGTAAAACTTTGACACGTCATGACCGACCGATGGATAAAGTCGAAATCACGATAAAAGAAATCAACCGCATAATTTGCCCCGAAATCTACGCCTTGCTGAATACGCTCCTTCGTCAGTACACGGGCGAGAAATTTGAAACCATAATGGAGCTTCAAAAGTTCCGCTATCGTCTTTCGGGTCAATCTTGCAAAATCGCGCTATTCAATGACCTGTTAAAAGAATTTATTCCTGGTGTACTCATTCGCAATCGGACGCAAAAAAATTTGAACTCGGATAACAAAACCGATAGTAGTATTTTAAAAAAGTTCTGCATAGAGGGAAGTATTGAGTACATGCGCGACAAAGCTCGCGGCGAACTCAAGCCTATACTCGTTACGGGAAATATGAAGAATATTTACGCCGTGTACCTCGAAGAGAGCGGCAAAATTTCCGTATGCGCTCTTAACCACGACGGCACGGTTACCATCATCAAACGCCCTAACAATATGCGCGAAGCAATCTTCATTGTTCATGACAGCAACGGCAAAAGAAAAAATAGGGTGTCGTATTCTTTCAGCTTGAGTGAATTGTCGAGGCATAGTCTTAAGTCGCTCGAAAAGGAAATCGAAAAGAGTACGTCGCTCGAATACTCCAAAATTAATCAGATGATTAGCGACCGTCTACGCGAAATCGATTTGCAAAGAGATAATAACAACAATCCTATCTGTTGTCTTTTCATTCTTCCTGCCCGCGATCGTTATGGATTTTACATTTGGCAAGTCGTAGTAATGAGCGATGAGAACGGTAAATATTACTGCTCGCCCGCGACCCCGAAATTTGAAACCTTTGAGTCGGAGACTTTGCAAACTTTCTTCGACGGTTACAGATGAGGAGATTACAGTGCTTACTAGGAAAAAAATTCGATTCGCGCCGCGAACAATTTTAACGCATAAAATGTTGGAGACACTGTACGATCTCCCGCAAGAAATTTTACGCCTGCAATATCTGACATTCGGCGACGGAATTATTTCAGGCTTGGAACTTAAAGAAGTTGATAGAGAAATTTTTTTGACGGAAGGAATAGTCAAATACAAAGGCGAGTTTTATTTTTCGTCAGCAGGTGAAGTAAATTTAACAAAATTTTTTAAGGAGAACAAACCTCCTATGCGAGGAGCAATTTCTTGTTTTACACTTTGCCCTTCGCACAATTTCAAGACTGACGGCGGTGTTAAAACAGAATTCTTGGAGTTAAAAATTTTGTTGAAGAAAAATTTACCACCCGATGCTTTATGTCTAGGAAGTTTTTATGACGAACTATCTGACATTGAGCTTCCAGATAAAAATATTTCCGCAGAAAAATTTTTGGAAGAATTCAAGACTTTTAATCGGCTTCAATTATTGGACGTTCCCTATTCTTGTCGCGGCGGCTCGACCTTCCATCCTTACATCTTCTGCGCCGTAAAAAATATTCTCAAGCGAAAAGAAAATAAGTCCCCGACGGAGCTAACCTTGCTTTTGCAGATTTACCAAACGGGTTTCGTTACAATAGAGGCTCTGAAAACTTGCATTGAATCCGACGGCACAAAAAAATTTACTCCGTCTGCCACTCGCGAGGAAATTTTTGAGAGCTTGACGAAATGGCTGAAATTAATTCATACCAAAATAACTTTCAGCAAAAATGAGAACGGCATAAAAAAAACTAGCTCAAGTGGTCTTCCAAATTTAAAAATATGACAAAGTTACGGACAGTATTCATGATTTTTTCTTCCGAAATGTAATTGCCTTTAAATTCGTCGAGATTGCGCGATTCAACATCTTCTTCAATCGCCCTGCCATTCGTCATGTAAATTAAATCCTTTTTTAGTAATTTGTCTCAGCATTTGACTTTCCGATACAAGTGCTTATAAGCGGATTTTTACTTCTTCTACTTGCACTTCTCTATTTTTCTTTAGAAACAAAAAAATCCCAGCTCCTTATAAGCAAAAGGGGTTTTTGATAAGCAAATATTTCTTGCAAGTCGATAAGAGCTTGGGGCGGATGCGCCATTGACAGCCCGTTTTTACCATATGCCGCACCGCATTTAAAGGTTTCCATTGTTCATCTTTTAAATTTTCTCAGTCGCTGATTGAGTTGGTCGACAACCGCTTGTAAATCTTTATCGCTGAGCTTATTGAAGTCGTAGCCCTTCGGAAAATATTCGCGAAGCAAGCTGTTAGTGTTCTCATTGGTGGTAGTAGATTATCTAGCAATGCCAGCGAGTTCAGAGTCAGCCTCGTCGGACGCCTCAACGACTTCGTTAAGAGCCTCAATGAGCTTATCAGCGTCGATGCCGTGAGCCAACGCGCCTTCCTCTATGGTCTCGAACTGCGCCGCATGACAACCAAAGCAACCCATGCCCGCGTACATGAAAACCATCATCGTATCCGGATAACGTTGCACAACTTCGATTATGTTCATGTCTTTGGTAATTTTCATAAGAACTCCTCCTTTGAATTGCCGCAGATTATATCACTCAAAAGTTTTGCGTCAATGAATTTCGGCTGAAAAAATTTTTCGAGAAGCTTAAAGGAAATTTTTACGGCAAGGCGAATAGGATTGCAAAACGGTTTAAAGGAGTGGGCGACGTTGAACTTTAAGCACAAAAGCGTTATGCTAGGCGAAGTTTTAAACGCACTCGACCTTAAGCCGAACGGAATCTACCTTGACTGTACGTTAGGAGGCGCAGGACATGCACGAGCAATCGGCGAACGACTCAACGAAAACGGACGGCTTATCGGGCTTGACCAGGACGAAGACGCAATCGCCGCTGCCACGGAAAACTTATCGGGCTTAGCTTGCGAAGTTCGGATTGTGCGCGGCAACTTCAGCGAACTCGACGCAATTCTTGACGACCTCGGCATTGATAAGATTGACGGCGCGACCTTCGACCTCGGCGTATCGTCTCATCAGATTGACGAGGCGAGGCGCGGCTTCTCCTACATGCACGACGCGCCGCTTGATATGCGTATGGACAGACGACGACCCTTGACTGCCCGTGACGTGATTAACCGCTACGACGAAGACCGCTTGATAAAAATCTTCCGCGAATATGGCGAAGAACGTTTTGCAAAGAGAATCGCCGCCGCAATCTGTCAAGCTAGGAAAGTTTCCGCGATTGAGACGACGGGCGAACTTGCCCGATTGATTGAACGGACTGCCCCTCGAACTCAACACGGCGGACACCCTGCCAAAAGAGTTTTCCAGGCCGTGAGGATTGAAGTCAACGGCGAACTCGAAATCTTAGCCGATGCGATTAAAAAAGCCGTCGATAGGTTGAAGCCCGGCGGACGGCTCGCGGTCATAACCTTCCACTCGCTCGAAGACAGAATCGTTAAGGAGACGCTCCGGACGCTCGCGCAAGGTTGTATCTGCCCGAAAAGTTTTCCCGTGTGCGTGTGCAATCACAAAGCCTCAATTAAAATCCTCGGCAAAGTCAAAACTCCGACGTCAGAAGAAATCCAAAGCAACAGCCGAGCTAAGTCAGCCAAACTACGCGCCGCCGAAAAATTGCGGGCGTGAGTCAGATAGAACCCTTCAACGCAAATCAAAGGAGGAGTACCATGCCGATAAAAAATAAATCCAAAGCCAACAACCAACCAAAGCGCAAAGTCGCCGAGAACGAAGCCGAGCTAACTCTGATTAAAGGTCGCCCGCGCCTGAATCATCTGCTAAGGTCGCGTTGCCGAATTGCTTTCGTAGTCTTCGCGGTGCTGGCTATGGCAGTTGTGATTCGTAGCGGAATCAGCGCAAGCCGCGGTTATGCACTGGTCGCCACCCAAACGCAAGCTCAGCAACTCGAACTGGAAAACGAACGACTGCGCGTGGAAATCGCTCAGCTCAAGTCGCCGCAGAGGATAAAGCAAATCGCTGAAGACGAACTCGGAATGATTGTCCCGCGCAAAATGTATTTTTCTCACGAACGATGACAAAGAAAAACTCCTTCAAGCCGATAAAGCACGGAGGAGTTTTTTTTATTGCTTAGAATTCATTTGGCAAACAAGCCGAGCAAAATATCTTTCGTGACGGCGGCGGGGTCAAGGTTGATGTCGCTGTCGGCGGCGTCGCTAACGAAGATTGCGCCGGCTCTCTCCAAAAGAACCTTCAAACCCAAAGAGGATTCAAAGCTTGAGTTCATCGCCGCGATAACTTTATTGGTCAGCTCGTCACTGCGGGCAACGATTTTAGTTCCCGTGTTGCCCGTCGAGAAATAAAACTTCTTCGCGCCGCTCTCGTCCGAGGCAAGGAACCCGATAAACATTTGCCCGGCAAGAATTTCATTGGGCACGCAGAAGGCAACCTCATGGGAGTTAATCAAGTATTGCCGATTGATACTGTCCTGCGTCACGTCGCCGAGAATCAGTTTGAACGGCACGCTATTATTTTTTTGGTCGTAGGTGTAGTTGTTCAGGTTAATCATCATCAGTTCATCAGTCACGGTCTCGCCGACAAAGAACGCCTCAGTTGCTCCGCCGCGGTCAATGGGCGCGTCCGTCATGTCGCCCGAAAAGATAACCTTAAGCTCTTTGGTGTCAATGAAGTTTTCTTCGTCGAAGTCGTTATGCCAGCCGATGTCGCGCTTAGGGGAATTCAAATGCAAATCCAAGTCAACGCGCATTTCCCGACCGTCGACAAGGATATTAAACCAGTGCACGCCGACGACTACGGAATTTTTATCGAAGGTGTAGGAAGAGCCGCTAGGAATGTTGCCGATAAATTTTTTCTCGCTGACGGGCGCGGCATAGGTAAAGCGTTCGGGAATGTAAATCTTCTTGCCGCCGACGTTCGGGGCGATGTCCTCGGCTATCGAATCAATCAGCACGTCGAGAACCTTTGACGCGTCGAAGTGTAAGCCGCCGTGGTAATCGTCCGCGAAAGCACTGCCGTTACGAATGTTGTAGACGATACTTTCCGGCGTGGCTTGGCGATAGAGGATAGCATTGGCTAAAGAAACCTTCCGATAAGCCGTGACGTTGGCGAGTTCCTGCTTGAGGCGGTCGAAGTCGATAGCGTCGGCGGCAGTCAGTTGCTCCAAGAACTTTGGCGGCGTCGGCTTGTGGTAGCGGTCGGCGAGCTTGCGCATTTTGTTTATCGTCGCCCGCATGTAATCGGAATGAGGCTTGAACGCTAACCAAAGCGGCTTGAACCTGTGGAAGACGCTAGCCAACCTGCCCAGCCCGTTGCGTTCGATGTAGCGTGCAAAGAGTTGGTCATCAAACTTGCCGTTCTTTATGCCGTCGATTGTTCGCCTGTCCTTAATCAGTAGCGTTGAACCGGTCGCCTTGTAAATCATGTAGCGCAGGAACTTCACGGGGTCGGCGGGCAGGACGTTCAGCAGGTCGCAGAGGCGCACGGCGAATTCTTTGTTAGGCACGTCGTCCACGTCGATTTCAATGCTTAGGAACTTCACCACGTCGGCGAGGGCGTCTAGGGTCTCTTCAGAGAGTGCCGCCCCCGATTGAATCAGCTTGAGTACGCGGGCTTTGATGTCGTCGGTGGTGATTGCGTTTATGACTGTGACTTTAAGCGGCGTGGCGTCGGCGGGCAACTCCAAAGCGTCGTTAGGAATGTAAACAAGTTCCCTGTCGAAGAGTCCAAGCTCCTCCATGCCGTAAGTTGACATGTAGTGCAGGAGCTTGTTCACGAGGATTTTTTGCGGCGTGCTGTCTGCCACCGTCTTAAATGACTTGTAAAAGCCTTGATTCAGTTCAAAGATATTGTAGCCGAACTTTTCTTTGAGAAAATCGAACAATTCCTCGGCGGCAATGCACGGACAAGCTTTGAACGCCGCCTCCGTGATAAAGAAACCGTTTTTGAGGTTGCGTTCGTTGTCGAGGGTGTAATTGGATTCAATTTCGAGGGTCGGCGCGGCTTTGAACAGAGTAAGCACGCCTTGCACATAACGGAACGTCTCATAAGTTGTTTTCATGTTAAAGCCTCCTTGCAAAAGAACAAGGGCAGTCAATCGACCGCCCCTGTCCTCTCGGCGGGAAGTAAGATTTTAAAACTCTTTGCCAAATCAGGAACTTCCTTTGCCGAAAAATTTTCGTCAAGATACCACAGCAATATTTTTTTGTCAAATCATCGGCGGGAAGTAAGAACGCCTTAACAGTTTCCTCTTAAGGCCATCAAGCAGGAACTCCCTTTGCCGAAGAATTTTCGTTACTTGCGGCGCGATTTATACGGTATGAACTCTTCCAGCTTCATAATCTTTGTATTGCCCTTCAAATCCGCTAGGATTATCTCTTTGACGTTGAACTCAAGCAAAAACTTATGACTTAGCTCGTCGGGCATGTAGGTGCCGTCAATATCCGCCACAACCGAGATTGCATCGAACTCGCGCTTGCCTTCGGAAATAGCTTTCGCCATGACGACGACTTCAGCCGGCAATTTGTATTCAGGAACGACGCTATCAATCGCACAACCGCTGTAAAGTGTCCCGTCCGCCGCCAAAAGGCAAGCTCCCGTTGCAATCGAGCCGTGCTCAACGTAAGCATTGCGCATCGCATCAATCGCCGTCCGAACAATCGTATCCATAATATCGTAATTCATCTAAAAACCTCCTCCTTAACTAACGTCGACGCTTACCACGCCTTCAATCCGCTTAACCGCATCCAAAACTATCACATTCTTTAAAGCACGGTGATTATAAACTTCCATCTCGATAATCAGCGTGTCCGTCGAGTCTTCGTCCGCTTTAACCTTAACATCGCGAATTTTCAGTTGCAAATCGTCAATGCAAGAGCTTATGTGCATGAGTTGCCCCGGTTTGTCCTTCGTGTGAATCGTGATGATTAAATTTTTCTCGTGCATGACCCATTCATCAATCCTAGACAGCGTGCCGAGCGTCGCGAAGATTAAAGCCGTCGTAAATAATGCTCCCGAATAATATCCCGCGCCGACTGCCAAGCCTACGCCTGACACGACCCATAAGCAAGCCGCCGTCGTCAAGCCCGTGACCGTTAAGCCTTCCTTCATGATTGCGCCCGCGCCTAGAAAGCCTATGCCGCTGACAACTTGCGCCGCCAATCGTGCAGGGTCTGCGTTCGTGCGTCCTTCGACGTGGAAGTACAAAGCCTCACTCAAAACCATAATCAAGCACGAACCTAAGCATACAAGGACATTCGTCCGCAAACCCGCCGTTTTCCTGCGACTTTGTCTTTCGTAGCCGATTATCCCGCCCAAAACGCAGGCCAATGTCAATCTCAAAAACAATTCCCACTCCGAAATCAAATAGTTCCACCTCTTAAGCCTTGCGCCACTCTCGACGCGACCAATCCTTTACTTTGACTAAATTTGAGTTCGCATAACGCCTATCGCTTGAAACTTCATGTCGAATCCATTCTGGCAAAATAATTTGTTCATCAGCAGAAGTCAATTCCACCTCCGCCAAGACTAAGCCCGCCAATCGTCCCATAAAAAAATCAATCTCCCAGACGTGCCCGCCAAATTCGACCGTGCGGCGATATTTCTTTAAAACATTGTCCTCGCAGAGCCTCAAAAGCTTTTCGGCGTCGTCTAGCGGTATCTCGTACTCAAACTCCTGCCGACTGATTCCCCGCGTCGATGATTTTATCGTTAGGAACCCTTGCTTATCCTTTATCCGAACCCGAACCGTCGGATTGCTTGAAAGGTAGCCTTGCTTGATGATTGACTCGCTCGAAAAGGTCAGCTCGTGCATTTTCCGCTTATCGACCAAGAATTTTCGCTCAATCTCCATTCCCAATGTAAACACCTCAACTTTCTTTTCGATAAGCCGCCGTTTTTCCCTGCCGTGACAAAATTTTTATTGCCGCGTTCAATCGGGCGTCGCCAAATCCTTAAGCGTGATTCCAAAAAAGAAATCGTGAGTTAGCTGATTGAAATTCTTCCACATCGGCAACGTCTTACAGAAATTTTTTCGTTCGCATGGCACGCAATCATTCTGCAAACACGAAACAACCGCTAAAGTTCCTTCCGTGACTTCCAATATTTCTCCGGCGGTGTAATCTTCGGGTTTTCGTGTGAGTTTATAGCCGCCGCCCTTGCCCCGCAGACCTTTTAGGAAGTTTTTTTGCACCAAAGACTTTAAAACTATCTCCAAATATTTTTTCGATATGTTTTGCCGCGTCGCTATCTCCTCAAGCGGAATAAATTTATCCGGCTCCTGCTCCGCCAAGTCAATCATCACTCGCAAGGCGTATCTTCCCTTTGTTGAAATCAATTTCGTTACCTCCGTTTCGTTGACGGTCATTATAGCCGTCGGCAGGACGAAAAGTCAATTACCTATTGACAGAATAGGTTTTCGGTTGTATTCTTGCGTCAATTTTATTCAAGGAGGCTTATAGACTTGAAAATTTATAAAAACGTCACGGAACTCATCGGGAATACTCCGTTGCTTGAGGCGCAGAACTTTTCGGCTAAAATCGGCTTCAATGGTCGGCTTTTGGTCAAGCTTGAGTACTTCAACCCCGCCGGCAGTGTCAAAGATAGGATTGCTAAGGCGATGATTGAATGTGCCGAGCAAGAAGGCAAACTTAAAGCCGATTCCGTCATAATCGAGCCGACGAGCGGTAATACTGGCATTGGATTGGCAAGTTTTGCGGCGGCAAGAGGCTATCGGGCAATATTCACCATGCCGGAGACTATGAGCGTTGAACGTCGGCAACTTCTTGCGGCTTACGGCGCGGAAATCGTCCTTACTGAAGGTTCAAAGGGCATGAAGGGCGCGATTGCTAAGGCGGAAGAGCTTGCGAAGGAAATTCCCAACGCTTTTATCCCGTCGCAGTTCACGAACCCGAATAACCCCGCCGCTCACGAAAAAACTACCGCTCCAGAGATTTGGAACGATACGGACGGCGAAGTTGATGTTTTTGTCGCGGGCGTCGGCACGGGCGGCACGCTTAGCGGCGTCGGCAGATTTTTAAAGGCTAAAAACAAAAATATTAAAGTCGTCGCCGTCGAACCGAAGACTTCGCCCGTTTTGTCGGCTGGCAAGGCTGGCGCACATAAAATTCAAGGAATCGGCGCGGGTTTCGTCCCTGATACTCTGGACACGACGATTTATGATGAAGTCGTCCCCGTCGCCAATGAAGACGCTTTTAAATTCGGAAGAGAATTTGCTAAGGCGGAAGGAATTTTAGTCGGAATATCGGCGGGCGCGGCTCTCGCGGCGGCTTTTGAGCTCTCTAAACGCGAAAATTATGCCGGAAAAGTCTTCGTAGTGCTCCTTCCCGATACCGGCGACCGCTATCTTTCCACAGAATTGTTTAAGTGAGGTTTTGAAAATGAAATTCGAGACAATGCAACTACACGTCGGACAAGAACACGCTGACCCCGTAACCGATGCCCGCGCAGTTCCGATTTATCAAACGACTTCTTACGTTTTCCATGACTTTCAACACGCCGCTGACCGTTTTGCACTAAAAGACGCCGGAAATATCTACGGACGACTGACTAACCCAACTCAAGACGTTTTCGAGCGTCGAATTGCGGCTTTGGAAGGAGGCTCGGCGGCTTTAGCGGTCGCAAGCGGCGCGGCTGCAGTTACTTACGTCGCTCAAGCCCTCGCGCACAAAGGTCAGCACATCGTAGCCGCGACCACCATTTACGGCGGCACTTTTAATCTTTTTGAACACACACTGCCCGATTTCGGTATCGAAACGACTTTTGTTGACCCGACTAAGGGCGTTGACGTTTTCGAGGCGGCGATTAAGGACAATACGCAATTTATCTTTATCGAGTCCGTCGGAAATCCGAATGCAACGCTGATTGATATTAAAAAAGTCGCGGACATCGCCCATAAACATAAAATCCCGCTCGTGATTGATAATACGTTCGCCACGCCCTATCAAGTTCGCCCGTTCGAGTTTGGAGCCGATATTGTCGTTCACAGCGCAACTAAATTCCTCGGCGGGCATGGTACGACACTTGGCGGCGTTATCGTCGAGAGTGGCAAGTTCGATTGGGAAAAATCCGGCAAATTCCCGCACTTAGTCGAACCGAATCTGAGTTATCACGGCGTCAGCTTCTATAAAGCTCTCGGCGCGGCGGCTTTCGTCACTTATATCCGCGCAATCCTCCTTCGCGACACCGGCGCGGCGATTTCTCCGCTTAGCGCGTTCATTTTGTTGCAAGGCGTCGAAACTTTATCGCTTAGGGTTGAACGCCACGTCGAAAACGCTTTAAAGGTCGTCGATTTCCTCGCGAACAATCCTAAAGTCGATAAAGTCAATCACCCAGCGTTAAAAAATCACCCTGACCACGCACTTTATAAAAAATACTTCCCGAACGGCGGCATTTCTATTTTTACCTTCGAGATTAATGGCGGAGCCGTCGCCGCGCAGAAATTTATCGACAATCTTAAGATTTTCTCGTTGCTGGCTAATGTCGCCGACGTTAAATCTTTGGTGATTCACCCCGCGTCAACCACTCATTCGCAGATGACTGAAGAAGAATTGCTCGCAAGTGGTATCACGCCCGCGACGATTCGCCTGTCAATCGGCACGGAACACATTGATGACATTATCGCCGACCTTGAAGACGGTTTCGCGGCTATCTGAGCGAATATCTCCAATAAATATAAAATCCCCCGTCAAACTTTCGACTGGGGTCTTTTTTTATTGCATGAGATAAATTTTTTGATATAATGGCGAAAATTTTTAGGAGGTGTTCGACGTGAAAAAGATTTTTACAGCCGTGATACTCGCCGTGTTTATTTTGAGTGCGCAAATCGCCGCCGCCGATGTTGATTGGAATTCCGCTCCGCGAATCAATTCAAAAGCTCAACTTGCCGATTATATCGAAGAAGGACGCCGCAAAGGATATGATACTTTCTACGTTTATATTACAAGCACTTCTATTCTTCCAAACGCATGGAGAACTAGAAATATTGATAAAAATGATTTTGCTAATATTGTACCTTGCCGTGATTATGTTCCACTACATACTTATATCGATGGTAAAGGTATGCAACTTGCCTTTAGAGTAATAGAATATCCTGGAACTCGCGTAGCAAATGCTTATCTGAGCAGAAATCAACATCAAGCTTGGATGAATCTCACGAATGAAGAGCAAAAACTTTACAATATCGCAGTCGGTATCGTTGACAAGGCAAATAAACTTTCATCTGAAAGAGAAAAGGCAAAATATATTCATGATGAGATATGTAACCGTGTAAAAGAATTTAAAGATGAAAATGAACGAAATAAAACAGCGATAGGAGCTTTAATTGACGGTTATGCCCAATGTCAAGGATTTACAGACGCGTTTTATATGCTTGGTCGCATGTGTGGATTGAATGTCGGAAGAATATTTGGAACAGATAACGGAGGAGGACACGCATGGAACTGGATAACCTTTAATAACGGAAAAAGCTATTGTATTGATGTGGTTAATGGTTTTAACACTAAAGGAACATATATTTTTTGTGCAAACAAGGAACGCATGGAGAAAACTTATTGGTGTAATTGGGATATAATCCCGAATATGCAATGAAACGGTCGAAAAAATTAAATCCTCTGTCGAAAAAGCTCGGCGGAGGATTTTTTTTGCGTTTGAGACGAAAATTTTTGCTCTGAACTGCTTTTTGAGCCGTGAAAGTAGTTTTGGAGCTATGAACGGGCTTTGAAAGCTGATTTGAGCTTTGAAAACTGTTTTAGAGCTTTGAAAACGATTTTGGAGCTTCAAAAGGGGTTTTGAGGGCGATTTTGAGTGTCAAAACGGAAAATCCAGAATATCGGATTTTTCAAAATGGTAAATGGCGTCAGGACGCGAAGTAACAAAAAATGCCCCCTGCAAGGGCTTGATACGGACTGAAAAATCCAGCATACAGGATTTTTATCCGAAATACCGGATTTTTCATTTTGGGCAAAAAAAAGCCCCTCACGATTCGCCTTTCAATAGGCACGGAGCACATTGACGACATTATCGCCGACCTTGAAGACGGTTTCGCGGCTATTTGAGCGAATACCTCCAGTAAATATAAAATCCCCCGTCAAATATTGCCTTTATTCGTTGCGGATATTTTCGATTTTGTTTCTGCTGTATGGTGCTTGCCAAAGAAAGAATGATTTTCCCCTATCTTCGACATTGAGAGTTTTGCTCTTGTTTCTGCGCAAGGTATACCGCCTCCGTTACCACCATCTTTTAAGTTATAACCGTTGGGAAGCATTGTATCACGAGACTTTATGAAGTGTTTTTCCCAATAGTCAAGCTCCTCTTTGCTCTCGCATTCCTTTATTGCCGAATCTGTTCTAGCATATTGTTTGAAGCGCATCTCGACGGGACGAACAGTTTGCCCGACGTACTCTTTGTCGTTGGTGCCGTCAATTAACGTGTAGATTACTCCGTACTTAATAGCTCTGCCTTTCCGTTTGACTTCACAGCGCGAGCGGGCTAGAATCAAAATGCTTTTACGAAGGCTCTGTTGTGTGAGTTTGATGTTTTAACGGTTCAATCTTAACGCCACAGAGTTTTTTTCGTCAATCGAAAAGGCTTTTGACTTAACAGGGGATTTCGTATAAAATCGGCGCACAATCTTGCTTTGGAAAGGAGCTAATATGGAAAAGCTTTTTAAACTCAAGGAACGCGGCACCGATGTTAAGACTGAAGTGATGGCGGGCATAACTACGTTCATCACGATGAGTTATATCCTCGCGGTGAATCCGTTGATACTCGGTGCGTCAGGCATGGACACTGGCGCAATTTTCACGGCTACTGCCTTGGCTAGCGCGTTCGCAACTTTTTGTATGGCATTCTTGGCAAATATGCCGTTTGTGCTTTCGGCTGGGATGGGGTTGAACGCCTATTTCTCGTACACAGTCGTAATCGGAATGGGCTACACTTGGCAACAGGCACTGGCGGCGATTTTCGTTGAGGGTGTCATTTTTATTTTCCTGTCGCTGGTTAATATCCGCGAGGCAATCTTTAACGCAATCCCGCCGTCGTTGAAAATCGCGGTATCGGTAGGAATCGGGTTGTTCATCAGCTTTATCGGACTTCAGAACGCGCATATCGTCGTTGCAGGTCCAACGCTCGTAACGCTGTATTCCTTTAAGCACTCGGTCGAAGGCGGCATGTTCAATTCGGAGGGCATAACCGTTTTGCTCGCGCTGATTGGTCTGCTGATAACCGCGTTCCTCTTGATAAAGAACGTCAAAGGCTCGGTGCTGTTCGGGATAATCGTGACGTGGGGGCTAGGCATGATTTGTCAGGCGGTCGGCTTATACGTTCCCAATCCCGAAAAAGGATTCTTTAGCCTCTTCCCCAACGGAATAATCTCAATGCCCGCCTCCCTTGAGCCGACTTTTATGCAGGTGGACTTCAGCTCGGTGCTGTCGTTTGAATTCTTCTCGATATTAATGGCGTTTTTGTTTGTCGACCTGTTCGATACGATTGGAACTGTCATAGGTTGTGCGACGAAGGCAAATCTCCTCGACGAAAACGGACGGCTCCCTAAGGTCAAGCAAGTACTCTTGACGGACGCAATCGGCACGACGGCGGGTTCACTCCTTGGCACGTCCACGATAACTACGTTTGTTGAATCGTCCGCGGGTATAGCTGAGGGCGGCAAGACCGGTTTAACGGCTCTGATGGCGGGTTGCTTGTTCATGCTGGCGTTATTCTTCTCGCCCGTATTCTTAGCAATCCCCGCGTTCGCGACGGCTCCGGCACTAATAATCGTCGGCTTCCTGATGATGCAATCCGTCGCTAAAATCTCGTGGACAGACGACATCTTAACGGCAGTCCCGGCTTACATAACGATATTCTCGATGGCGTTCATGTACTCAATCTCGGAAGGCATTTGCTTTGGCGTCATCAGCTACACGCTACTACATGTCTTTTCGGGCAAGCGCAAGGACGTTACGCCGCTCATGTACGTTTTAACTGTCTTGTTCGTGCTGAAGTACGCCTTACTATGATTTACGGGCAACGTTGCGGAAATAAATCTGCGCGTTGCTTTTTTTATTTAACGGAGGGATTAATCATGACGAAGACGGAGCTAAAGAACCTCATCGACGCGGCGGCGGGCAGAATCAAAGCCGACCTCGTGATAAAGAATTGCAAGATTGTAAATGTGCTTAGCGGCGAGATAACGGCTGGGGAAGTGGCAATCTTCGACGGCAAGATTATCGGCATGGGCAATGAAATCTACGACGGCAAGGAAACTTTTGACGCGGGCGGGAAGTATCTTTGCCCCGGATTTATCGACGGGCACATACACATTGAATCATCTTACATCAGCCCCGAAGAACTCGGAAAAATCATCGTGCCGCGTGGCACCACCTCGATTATCGCTGACCCGCACGAGATTGCTAACGTCTGCGGGCTTACGGGTTTAAAGTACATGCTCGACGCCGCTAAACGCACGAAACTTAACATTGTCTACGCGATGCCAAGTTGCGTCCCTGCCACGCCCTTTGAAGACGCTGGAGCCGTGATTGAGGCGGCGGATATGGCTGAACTCCTCGGCGACGAAAATTTTTTTGGTCTCGGCGAATTCATGAACGCGCCGGGCATTATCAACTGCGACGACAAGGCTTTAGATAAAATTTTGCTCGCGAAGAAGTTAGGCAAGCTGATTGACGGGCACGCACCAAATTTGACGGGAAAAGATTTGAATGCTTACCTAAGCGCGGGCGTCGGCGGTGACCACGAGTGCACGACCGTAGAGGAAATGCACGAACGCATTGCAAAGGGCATGTACGTTTTGATTCGCGAGGGCTCAGCCTGTCACAACCTAAAGACGCTGATTAAAGGTGTCACGCCCACGAATAGCCGCCGCGTTTTATTGTGTTCGGACGACTGCCAGCCGAAAACTATCTTGGAACTAGGACACATGGACAAGAATATCAGAATGTGCGTTGAGGAGGGCATTGACCCGATAACCGCTATTCAAATGGCGACGATTAATGTTGCCGAGTCGGTCGGAATCTACGACAGGGGCATTATAGCCATTGGGGCGCACGCGGATTTAGTTTTGCTCGACGACTTGAAGACTTTCCACGCGGCGGACGTTTGGATTGGCGGCGAACACGTTGCCAAGGACGGACGCTATCTGCCTGAAATCATTCCCGCTGATATTTCAAGCGTGCGCGGTTCCGTTCGGGTTAAAAATTTCTCCGTCGACCGTTTGCGCATGAATCTGACTGGCGGCAAGGTTAATGTCATCGGCATTGAGCCGGGCGGCGTCGTGACAAAAAAATATCTCGCCGAAGTCAAACGCGACGAGACTGGCGACTTTATCTTTGACCCCGCGCAGGACATTTGCAAAGTCGCGGTGATTGAACGTCATCACGAGACCGGCAAGGTTGGCTTGGGGCTTTTGGGCGGCTACGGCATTAAACGCGGGGCGGTGGCAGTCAGCGTGGCGCACGATTCGCATAACATCATCGCGGCGGGTGTCAGCAACGAGGAAATCTTCTGCGCGGTCGAGGCTCTGATTAAAATGGAAGGCGGCATGGTCTTAGTTAAGGACGGGAAGATTATTTCGATGATACCGCTGATGATTGCCGGCTTGATGAGCGACCTCAGCGGCGAAGAACTCAAAGAAAAACTCGATACGCTCCACGCCAAAGCCCACGCCGAACTTGGAATCAATGACAGCGTCGAACCCGTCATGACTTTAACGTTTATGTCGTTGCCCGTCATACCAGAGATAAAATTGACGGCTCGCGGGCTATTCGACTACGCGACGTTCAGTTTCATTCCGATTTGCGCAAGTTGACAGCGGGCAGGCGTTGTTATATCCTTCGCGCAAAAGGAGTGGAAAGCTTTGATAAAGATAAAGAATTTGGAACTCAAGCTCGGCAAGCAAGAAATTTTTTCGGGCTTTAACTTAGAAGTAGGACGCGGCGAAAAGGTCGGGATAATCGGCGGCGAAGGCTCCGGCAAATCGACGTTGCTTGACATAATGGCGGGGCGTGTCTTGCCGACGGCGGGCGACGTGGAAATCTCTGGCGAAGTCCAAACCGTCAATGGTAGCGTCTATGACTTCTCCGACTTGCGCAAGGCTGAAATGTCCGCGATTGAAAAACTCAAGCGGGCGTTACACGTAATCAACGTCGACGAAATTATTTTGCTCCTAGACGAGCCGACAAAAAACCTTGAGGCGGAGGGCGTCGAGTGGCTGATAAACTTCCTACGCGATAACAAAACTTTAACCTCCGTCGTCGTGAGTAGCGATAGATATTTCCTAAAGGAGACGTGCGGACGAATCATTGAGCTTGGCGACTTTGAAGTTGAGCCGGTCAGGATTGATTGCGCACCGCTTCTGCCGTCGACGCCTTCGGGAGCCGTGCCAATCGTCCTTGAGGCGAACGGCTTACTGAAGAACCGCGACGGCGAACCACTCTTTAAGGACGTGAGCTTTGCAATCCGGCAAGGGCAAAAGGTCGCGTTCGTCGGGCGCAATGAGCGTGGCAAGTCGAAACTGCTAAAGGCATTGGCTCTGGCTTATCAGAATCAAGACGAGACCGGCGGCTGTCAGCACGGAGTGATAAACTTTCCAAGCGGCGTGAAGGTCTTCTATATGCCGCGAGTGTTCACGGGGTCGGCGGCTAGGGTCGAGTTCGATAAGCTGGCGTTCGGCACGGCGAATTTCTTGTTGCTTGATAACCCGACGGCTTGTCTTGACTTACCGACGATTGAGGCTCTGGAGCAAAGCTTAATAAACTTCCCTGGCACGATTATTTTCGTCGACGAAGACCGCGAATTCATTCGGGCGATTGCCAATCGAATCATGGACATCACGCCGCAAGGAACCGTAGATAGGATTGCGACTTATGATGACTTCCTAGCCAATGAGACGGTCAAGCTACAGATTAAAGAGAAGTATAAGCATTAAGGGGGCAACGGCAATGACACGTGGGATACGCGGCGCAGTGACGGTCGAGGAAAATTCCAAGGAACAAATCTGGTCAGCGGCGCGGCAACTCGTCACGGAAATTTTATCGCTAAACGAATTGCGAGCGAACAACATAGGCGCGATAATCTTTTCCACGACCGAAGACTTGACTGCCGCCTTTCCTAGTTCGGCGATAAGACAACTGCCCGCGCTTAGGTTGGTGCCGCTGTTCGACACGCGGGAGCCTGCCGTTGAAAATTCCTTGCCGCTTTGCATTCGAGTTCTAATCTTAGCTGACACCGACAAGGCGCAAAATAAAATTCATCACGTCTACCTAGGCGGCGCGAGAAATCTCCGCCCCGACCTTGACCATGACTAAACTTTACCTGATATAATCAGCGTATGTATTTTAAGGAGGGTTTAACATGGCTTATCTTGGAGAGGAAATTAAAAAGCTGGGCTTCGGCTTAATGCGGTTGCCTAGGCTCAGCGACGAGACCATTGACCTTGAGCAAGTCAAACAGATGGTCGATTTGTTCCTGTCGAAGGGCTTCACGTACTTTGATACAGCGTGGGCTTATCCCGGTTCCGAAGAGGCAATCCGTCAGGCTTTGGTCGAACGTTATCCGCGTGAAAAGTTTCAACTGGCGACTAAGAACGCCGCCTGGATTAATTGCAAGACCCGCGAGGATGCCATTGCACAATTCGAGACTTCACTTAGGCAAACGGGCGCGGGCTACTTCGACTTCTACCTTTTGCACAATCTCGGCGAGACCCGCACGGAATTTTTCGAGCGGTTCAATATGTGGGATTTCGTCTTCGAGAAGAAACGCGAGGGCAAGATTAAACACGTCGGCTTTTCCTTCCACTCGACGCCCCAAGAACTCGATGAGATTTTGACTAAGCACCCCGAAGCCGAATTCGTTCAACTGCAAATCAACTGGGCGGACTGGGAAAATCCCGCAATTCAATCGCGCGGCTGTTATGAAGTCGCCCGCAAGCACGGCAAGCCCCTTGTCATCATGGAGCCGATTAAGGGCGGCATGTTGGCTAATCCCCCCGATGAAGTCAAAGCCGTCTTCCAGAAGGCTAATCCCGATGCGTCGGTTGCGTCTTGGGCGATAAGGTTTGCCGCAAGCCTCGACGGCGTGATAGCTGTCCTGTCCGGCATGAGCACCCTTGAGCAAATGCAAGACAACGTCTCGTACATGGAGAATTTCAAACGGCTTGACGATAGCGAACGGGCGACAGTCGAAGAGGCACGCAAGGTATTGGCTGGCATTCCCGTTATCCCCTGCACGACTTGCGGCTACTGCATGAAGGTTTGCCCGCAAAATATCGGGATACCTGGTTCCTTTACGGCGATGAATGTCCTGACGCTTTACAAGGATAAAAAGTTCGCGAGCAATCAATATCATTGGCTGGTTGCCATGCACGATAAGAGAAATGCTAGCGAGTGCATAAAGTGCGGCGCGTGCGAAAGAGTTTGCCCGCAACATATTAAGATTCGCGGCGAGCTCGTCAAAGTCGCGGCGGCTTTCGGAAAATAATTCCTCGTCACCTATATCCGGAGAAATAAACAAAGCCCATCTCGAAATCGGAGGTGGGCTTTTGATTTCTCTTCCCATAAATTGAAAAGCACCTCCCAAGCTAACTCGAAAGGTGCTTTTTTTTTACTGTTTTGGAGCCGTTATCCAGCCCCTATGAGTGTTCGTCACTTGGAAGCCCATTCGCGCCGACTGTGATCAGCGGAGAATCTTGAGCCGTCAGCAAGTTGATAGGTAACGTCAGCCGTGCCATTAACCCTCAGCAAGCTACCGTCGTTGAAGTTAATCGACACGCTACCGGAGTAAATGTCCGCCCTAGAGATTTGGTCAAGGGTGATGCCGTCGAGGATAATGTTATCGCCGTCGTTCGCGCCTTGGATAGCATCGTTGCCGTTGCCCGCGCCGTAGAAGAAGTCGTTATGACCCGTGCCGCCGACGAGCGTATCACTTGCCGAGCCAGAGCCGCCCCACAGACTATTTCTGCCGCTGCCGCCAGTTATGACGTTGCTAAGTTCGTTGCCCGCCAAAATGTTCGTGCCGTCAGCTTGCGCCGCGTTGAGCTCTCTGAAGTTGCCATAGAACATAGTGCCGTGATTCTCCAGCGAAGTATCGCCGAGCCAGACTTCAACCTTGCTCATGCCGGAGCCGACCGTCAGCGTTGCATTGGACGAGGTCGCCGCATAACAATTCGTGAAGCCGTCGAAGGCAACAACGCTGTCTCCAACCTTAGCAATCAAATCGTCATTGAGGTTGAAGGTCTTGCCTTTGGCATTGGTCAGCGTCATGGAATCGTTTGCATTGTTGTTTGTTTGAAGGATTACATTATCGCCGTTCATGGATACGCCAGTTATCGCGCTACCGAGTTTAACAACGTCTGACTTGGAATCGCTAGCACTGTCCATGAAGTCGAAGTTTTCGATAGTGTCGCGCCCGTCGCCTGTCATGTGGAAGAACGTCGAAGACTGCTTGCCCTCGTCGGTGTTGCCAAACATTAGGTCATTGCCCGCGCCGCTCCAAATGTTATTGCGTCCCGTGCCAGCCAAAATCGTATCGGATTTATCGGAGCCGGTGATTGAAGTATTGCCCGCGCCGCCGACTATCGAATGAATGTTGTTTACCCAGAATTCAGCCGTCGTGCTATTGTGATCGGTGTTCATCGAAATATTGAGGGCTCTCGTTACGCCGCTGAAGTCGATGCCGTGATTGCGGGTTGCACTCGTGCCCACGAAGTAGATACCTGAGCCGCTGTTGACTCCCGCGCCGTCGCCGACCATCAAATCGGAGTTCGAGACTGCGTACCAGTCATCTTTAGCAATGAAGACAGCCCTGCGCGTCCGGTTTAGTCCTTCGTAATAGAGATTGACTTTGGCGGTATCGCTCATGTCTTTCAGGGTCAAGCTGTCGGTGTTATCGTAGAAAGTCAAGCCGCCCGTTTTGAAATCAACGGAAGGATCGTCCCCGGCGTTGATATAAACCGTGTCCGAACCTCTGCCCCAGCCCATATTGAAGCCTTCAACCGTCGTGTTGCCGTTGAGGACGATGTTGGAACGCCCGCTATCAGAGGACATGCTAACCCAGTTGGAACCTGCGCCCGCGTCGATGAAACTTCTTCCCGCTACGGAAATCGTATCGTCGCCTGCGCCGCCCGTGATTGTGGAATCTTTCTTAGCCACGAGGAGTAAATCCGCCGTCTCGTTGCTCACGTCAAGCGAATCATTCCTAGACGCATAGCCGACCTTCTGCAAGTCGCCATCTCTGTCGAAGAAGTTCATCAGCTCACTGCTCTTGCCCATGTAGACTTTAGCCGCGCCCAATGTCAATCTGCCGTCGTTGAAGTCAATCGTGCCGTCCGCGACCGCCGAGGCAATGTCCGTGTAAGTCGTGCCGAAGCCCGAACCCGTCGAGGCGTCGTAGCCTTCCAAAGTCATCTTGCCACCGAGCGGGAACAACCACGTATTGCCGCCCTTCAAGTTCACAGCGACGTTTTCGCCCTGGCTGACAACGGTATCATCGCCCGCCGTGATATTGACCGGTGCCGAAGTCTCCTCCACGATAGCCAAATCGCCGCCGTTTAGAGTGATGTTTTGATTGGTGGTCTCGCTTGCCCCGACAACCGTTTGATTATTCGGATTGAAGTGACTGATTATTTCAGCGTTCGGCGTCTTGGTCGTGATAAGCAGATTGTCTGCGTCGTAAATGTAAGCGTCGTCGCCCTCAAGCCCAACGATAACATCGCCCGCCTTAGCCTCAAGCTCGGTCGTGTTCGCGGTGTACGTGCCTGCCTCGGAAACTTGCAAGCTTGCGCCCACGTCCAGTCCGACGATTTCTTTATCGCGTAGCCAAATGCCGTCGCTGTCCGCAGTCAAGGTCAGTTCGTTGCCGTTTAGCGTGAAGGTCTCGCCGAGCACTTGCAACCAAATCTTATCTGCGTCGCCAGTCGTGAACTTGGAGCCGTCCGCCGCGTCGTGAATGTAAAGCGAATTATCGTAAGCACCAACCGACGAGAACTCGCCGTCAAACGTGCCGCCCATGCCGTTTATAAACAGCGTGTTCGAGGTCTCGCTGAAGATGAGGTCGCCTTCAACGTCCGCTATGTTCTCGATCTCCTGTGCGCTGTTGAGTTCAAAGGTAACGTTGTCATCGCCCTGAACCGTGATAGAAACCGAATCATTTTCCGTCGCGCCGAATTGGAAGACGCCTTCGGTATCCGTGTGCACTTCGCTGACGCCGCCCAAACTCGCTAACGTTGCATTGCCGCTCACGCCGAAAAGCTTCGTGCCGTCCGAACTGCCAACAACGTCAATCGAATCATCGCCATTAATCAGAATCGAATCGCTACTACCGTTTACGTAGAACGTGTCGCCGTCGAAGTTGCCGCTAACCGTGCCTTCCAAGCTCGCAAAGCCGCTCGCGTATGACTTATCCGGATTAAAGGTCGCCTCTATCGAAACGTTTGAATCGCCGCTTATGGAATACGTCTTCTCGCCGATTGTGAATGCGCCTTCCGTGTCCGTGTCAAGGTAGAAGTATTGCTCTATCTCTTGCCCGTCATAAGTTCCATTGGCGTTAATCGTTGCGTTATTGCTAATGCCGCTGAGTTTCACGAGACCATCGGGGCTTACTTGCACGCTATAATTATCGTCGCCCGCCACGCTGAATTCTTCCGCTAAGATTGCGCCGTCTGTCATGACGCTTGAAGAGTAGCCGCCATCGTTCGCCGTAATGGTCATGCCGTCGGGAATGTCTTCTGTCAGCTCGAAGGTTCTGCCGTTAATCGTCGTCGTGCCCTTCTGCGCCAAGATGAACGATTCGCCGTCTTCAAAGCCCGTCGCTGAAACACTCGCGCCCAAAATAGCTGGTAGCTGGTAGCTGAAAGCTGGTAGCTCAATGTTACCGTCGCCTGAAAAAGTTTTCCCGTCGTAAGAAATGCCCGCGTCCGCCGCAAAATTTATTCCGTCGCTTGCAAACAAAATTTCGGTGCCGTCGTTCGTCGCGGTGATTTCCAAGTCGCCCAGCGTGTAAGAGCCGGCGTCGCCCATCACGAGATAAAATTGATTTTCAACCGACTCGCTGTCTTTGGTCGCACTGGTCGAAACTTCCGTGCCCGCGTTTATGCCGCTGATTGTATGCAAGCCGTCGCCGCCAATCTGCACCGTGTAGCTGTCGTCGTATTTGGCGATAAATTCTTCGACGAAAATTGAGCCGTCCTTGTTCGTGATGCCGCTCGTGAAGCCGTCCGCCGTGCCAGTTATCGTCACGCCGTTCTTAACTCTTTCCGTCAGCTCGAAAACTCTGTTGCCGACTGTGACCGCGCCCTTTTCCGTAAGCAGGAAGGATTCGCCCTCTTCAAAGTCAGTCGCGAACACGTCGCTTGCGTCAACCAAAGTGATTATGTTGTTGCCGACCGTGACGAAAACATCGGAGCCAACCTTTATCGAGGAATACTCGTCCGAAATCAAAAGGCGCGTGGTCTCGTTGACGCCGTAGATAGTATCGTTGCCTCCCGCGTACTCAATCGTATTGTTCGCCGTGCCGGAGCCTAAGCTGATTAGGTCATCGCCCGTGCCACCGACTATGCTGACATTGCTACGGCTGATTGTGACATCTTCGCCGCCGCTTTCCAACCTGATAACCTTGCCTTCGACCGCATAAGCCGTATCGTTAATGTTAATGCTGTCGTTGGTGAGGAACGCGCCTTGCAGGACAGCAAAGCTTTCGCCGCTGAAGACGAAAATATTTCTTGAGCCTTCGACGACCTCATAATCATCGGAGCTTAGCGAGAGCGTCGAGGTTGCATTGAAGCCTTGGATTGAATCGTTGCCGCCCGTGTAGTTGATTAGGACGTTATCGCCAGTGTTGGATATGCTGTCGAAGCCGCCGCCCGGTCTTATCGTGACGGAGTCGCCGCTGTTAGTGATTATGTCATTGCCGTAGCCACCGTCTACCAAAGCCTCGTCGGCGGTGTTAATCAGTAGATCGTCGCCTTCCGCGCCAAAGATACTGGAGCTTGCGCCGTCGTTGCGAATGTTATCACTGCCCGCGCCGCCGTAAATTGAACTGTTATCGCCGCTTGAGGTTATTAAATCATCGCCCGCCGCGCCGCTGATTGAAACGTCATCGCCGCTGTTCCTAATCGTGTCGTTATTCTCGGTGCCGGTGATTAGCGTATTGTTCGTAGTATTGGTAATGTTCAAAGCGGGGGTTTCGTAGTCGATGATGTTGATTGTGGACAAGCCCGCGCCGCCCGCGATAGTGATTGCATTATCGCCGACATTAACAATCACGTCGTCGCCGCTCTCGACAGTCGAATACTCCGCGTCCGCCGTTATGCTAAGCTTAGTCGTCTCGTTGAAGCCGTAGATAATATCGTTGCCGTCGCCCGCCTCGTACTTAATCACGTCGTTATTGAGCGAGGCTCCTTGCAAGCTGATAACATCATCGCCCGCGCCGCCGTTAATCGTTGCGTCGTCGCCTTCGTTAATGATAGTGTCGTTGCCTTCGCCGCCGAGGATTGATGCCGAGTCGCTGAAGATTGGGTTAATGTAATCGTCGCCTGAGCCGCCGTTAATGTTTGCGTAGCCGCCCATAGCCCACGTAGAAGATTCGCCTTCCACAGTCTCGCCGATAATCGAATCGTTGCCTTCGCCGCCGTCAATCGTCGTGTGGTCACCGAGCCTGACTATGATTTTGTCGTCACCCTCGCCGCCGTTGAGTGTTACGTAATAGGCGTGCTCATTGATAATCGTATCGTCGTCCGCGCCCGCGTTAATCGAAACGCCATTAGACGCCAAGATACCAGTCGGGCTGTAGTTGATTATGGTGTCGTTGCCTTCGCCGCCGTCGATTATCGAATACTCGCTGGTATTGGTGATTGAGTCGTCACCTTCTACCGCGCTTATCGTGACGTTGTTGCCGTAGTTTGTAATCGTGTCATTGTATTTGGTTCCGCCCAACGAGATATTGTCGGTTATGTTGGTAGTTTCCCAACCTTCGCCGTTGGCTTCGGCAACGAATCTGAACACGGCGTTGCTATACCCGACGGGGTCATTCAAGCCAGCTTGCGCGTGCCCTGCGCCTGCGACGATAAATTTTTCTTTGACTTCCGCCCCCGACGCGTCGTAAAGTTCGCTTAGCATACTGACCGGGACAACACCGTCGTCATCGCCCGAAATAAACAGCGTCGGCATCTTTGCGGAAGAAATTGCGTTAATCGGAGTAGCTTCCGAAAGATAATGCCCAGAAAATTCTTCGGCGACTCCATCTATAGCCTCAAGGACTTCGGGTGGTGCCCCAATGCCGAAGGCTTCGTTAAGCAAGTAGAAAAGTTTCATGGCAGAGGTATAGCCGCAATCTTCAACGAGTGCAACTACATTTGCGGCGTCGGAACGGGAAGCGGCGAGCATTGCGGTTGCAGAACCCATTGATACGCCGTGCAAAGTTATCTTGGCATTTGAATTTCTGCGGACAATTTCTTGCGTCCAAAGGGCAACGTCTTTACTTTCAGCCCCGCCCATCGTCAGCCATGTGCCTTCAGAGTTTCCTGCGGCGCGTTGGTCAATCATCAAGACATTGTAATTGTTGGCAAGATAGAAAGTCGCGAAAGGATTCATAGACTCGTACATGCAACCGTAGCCGTGAACCAGCACGACCCATTTATCATTGGATTTTTCGGGGGTGTAGTGAACGCCGTAGAGTTCCAGATTGTCCGATGACGTGATAGTCCAATCTTCTTTTGCGGAATAATTTGTCGGCTCTGGACCTGTAATTTCCTCTGGGTTGAAGAATAGTCCTGCTATTACAGGATAACCTGCCGCCGTGCGTTTCAAAATAGATTCAACCAACGACTCAGCGGGATTTAAGTCAGCAGTTTCAATGTTAGCTGACGATAAAGTTGCCGCGTCAACCAAAGTAATCTTGCTATCGCCGACCGTGACGATTAAATCGTTGCCGCTGATGGAAGATGAATATTCATCGGCGATTGAAAGCGTCGAGGTCGAATTGAACCCTACGATTGAATCGTTGCCACCAGTCGAATAATACTTGAACAGGACATTATCGCCGGTATTGGTGATTAAATCGTCGCCGTCGCCCGCGTTTATCGTGACGTTGGAGCCGTTGTTTACAATGGAGTCACTGCCCGCGCCGCCGTTGATTGATAAGTTATCGCCGTCGTTAGAAATGGTATCGTTGCCGCCTAAGCCACGAAGAATATTTTCCGCCCCGCTGTTGATAATGTAATCGTCGCCGTCGCCCGCGTTGATTGTCGTCTTGCCCGTGCCGCTAATAATCGTATCGTTTTCGTCCGAGCCAGTGATTGTCGTGTTGCCGTCGCCGCCGCGTATCGAATGGATGTTGTTAATCCACATGGAAGCATCGGTCGCCTCGTCGGGGGTGTTGAGCGTAACGTTGAGGTCTTCTGTCACGCCGCTGAAGTCGATGCCGTGATTCTTACTGGCAGTCGCCCCGACGTAATATTGCGCCTCGCCGTCCGTGACCTTGTACCAATCGTCCTCGGCGATATAAACTTGTTTGGCGGCTATGCCGTTCGCGGCGTCGTACGTATTGATTTGCGCGGTGGTGGTGACTTCTTTAAAGGTCAATGAATTTGTATCGTCGTAGAAAGTCAAGGTGCCATCTTTGAAATCGACACCGGGAAAACCTCCAGGGATATAAACCGTGTCCGTGCCGTCGCCAAAGCCCGTCTTGAATCCTTCGACTGTGGTTTGCCCGTTGAAAACAACCGCTGCGCTACTGTCTGACAGCTTAATTTGATTATTGCCCGCGCCCGCGTCGATTGTCGTGTTGCCGGAGCCGCTGATAATCGTATCGTCCAGTTTGGAGCCGGTGATTGTCGTATTGCCTGCGCCGCCTTTGAGCGAGTAAACGCCGTTTATCCACATTGTCGTGCCGGGTACATATTCTTCGCTGTCTATGTAGGCGGTATCCATCGTGAGGTTGAGGTCTCCTGTTATGCCGCTGAAGTCTACGCCGGCTTTGGGGGTGGCGGCGGTGCCCACGAAGTAAACTTCCTCTCCAGAGTCAACGGTCAAATCGGAGTCCTCGACTTTATACCAATCACCCGCAGCGATGAAAACGCCCTTATTCAACATATCTCTGTTCTCGTGGAAGAGGTTTACTTTGGCGGTCGTGTGCACGTCGCTGAGGGTCAAGCTTGCGGTGTCGTTGCCGAAAGTCAAGCCGTCCTCTAAGAATTCGACACCTGCAGGGTCATTTTCGGATTTTATGTAAATCGTATCGGAGCCTTCGCCAAAACCAGTGTTGAATCCTTCGACTGTGGTTCGACCTTTGAGAAGAATAACCTCGTTCTTGCCTGAAACTTTAATTTGATTGGAGCCCGCGCCCGCGTCGATTGATGCGTTGTCGCCGTTAATTTCAATGCTGTCGTTACCTGCGCCGCCGTTAATGGAGGCAAAATCGCCGTCTGCGGCAATAGAATCTTTACCTGCACCGCCAGTTATCGTGACGTTGGAGCCTTCAGCGGCAATATAATCATTACCCCTGCCGCCGTTGATTAATACATTGTCGGGACTTTCTGTAACTTCGCCCGTTTCCGAGTTAACTCGTGCGACGTTAAAAATAATATCGTTATCTGCGTCGCCGTTTATTGTAACGTTACTGGCACCATAATTCATAATGGTATCGTTGCCGCCGAGCGCGTTTATCGTGACGTTGGTGCCGTGGTTGCCTATGTAATCATCAGACTCGGTGCCGGTTACGACTGTGTTGTTGCTCATGGCTAAAAGGTAAGCGAAATTGTCGCCGCTACCAGCAATATAATCTCCGGCGTTGGCGTTAATCGTCGTGCCGTTGACTACGTAAGTATCTTTCGCACCAACCCACAAAATTGCGCCGTTATCGAGTCCAGAAACTTCAAAACCGTTTTCGTCAGCAGATATTGAAATCAAGGTGTCTTCGACAGGTCGCACAGCCGAGGCGGAGCCGTTGATTGAAACTTCATGCGCGGTGAAGTCGCCACTAACCGTGCCGCTCAAGCTGTCGAAGCCTCTGACGTATGATTTATCTGGCTCGAAGCCGACCTTTATCGCAACGCTGTCATCGCCGCTTATGCTGTAATCCTTATCCGCAACAGTGAAGACGCCTTCCGTTTCCGTGACGACATCAAAAACTGTTCGTTCGGGTTCGCCGTCGAAAGTTGCGTTGCCCTTGACGGTGACGGGAGACGACACGCCGATAATCTGTTGCAAGCCGAGCAAGTTCGTTTGAATTCGATAAGAGTCGTCGTTGGTGAGGAAAAATTCTTCCGTGAAAATTTTGCCGACGTTTGCGGGGTCTGGGTCGTCGAATTGTGCTTCGCTTTCTTCGGTGTTGGTGCGGCTGAAAATAAATCCGTCTTCCGCGCCCGTGACGCTGATACCCGTCGAAACGTCTTCTGTAAGCTCAAAAATCCTCGCGTCGGCAGTGACGTTGCCCGCCTCCGCCAAGATAAACATTTTATCTTTGCCAAAGCCGTCAGCCACGACGCCCGCGCCCAAAACTACACCGGCTGTCGATAGGCTTACATTACCGTTGCCCGCAAAAGTCATGTCGTCATAAGTAATAGCATCATCGCTCGTCTTGAAGGTCATATAATCATCGGTCGCCGTCATTGAAATGTTCGCGGCGGAGGTCGTGATTGTCTGTCCGTTGATTGTGTAAGTGCCAGCTTCCGAAGTCGTGAAGTAAAGCGCGGGAACAAAGTCTTTCAAGTCGGTTGCAAGGTCGGTGCCTTTAGCGATTTGGAAGAGACCATGCCCGATTTGAACGGAGCCGCTATTAACCGTGAAAGTGCTTTCCACGTCGTCTTTCTTCCACGTGATTTGCATTGCGCCCGTATCCGCCGAATAAATGATGCCATTATCAGCAAAATCAAGATGTCCCGTGCCGCCGATTGTCTCAAGCGTCATTAAAATCGATTCGCCGCCGAGCGTAGTCGTTGCGGTTATCGTTGAGTTGTCGTCGAATGAAACCCTGCCCGCATTGTAGTAAATCGTGCCTTTTATGCCGCTTAGGTGGGTTTGGTCGCCGGTTGCAGTCGTCAAGTCAATGGTAAGGTTTTCGTCTTCGGAAGTGATTTTAATTCCCTTTTCGTCAATACCAATGGAACCCGTCGAGCCCGTGGAAGTCAATTTAAGTTCTGTGCCGTCATCCCAAGTGAAAGTTACTTCCGTGCCGTTTTCGAGAGAAATTTTGCCGCCTTCGCCGAAGATAACCGCGCCCGTCACGTCGATATTTGCTTTGCGTCCGCTAGAAACGAAATTCAATTCAAGTTGCCCGTCGCCCGTGTTCGGAGCAAATCTCAAGCCGCCGTCAACGATATTCAACTTGCCGCCCGCGTCGCCCAGTGCAGTAATTTCTATCGAGTTTTCGCCCTGCGTGAGGGTCAGGACAGTGTCCTTAGTCAAGGAAAGTTCTTGATTGGCGGTGTCAAAGCCGATTGTGCCGTCGATGGCGACGTTGTTTTCAAAGACCGTCTGTCCATCTTTGCTAACGGTGAACTTCATCGAGTGCTTGGCTTCGTTCGGGAAATTCATTTCAAATTTGCCGTCGTTGTAGCTGGGGATAAATACAACGGTCGTGTCGTTCGTCTCCGCCTTGAATGTGTAAGTGCCAGTTGGTCCTTCCGTCGTGAATTGGAAGGAAGTATTGTTGCCGTCGCCGTGTGAAGAGTTCGCGCCCGTCAAGCCAAATGTGCCTGTCTTTGGACTGTAGCTAAACACGCCGTCGATTACCATTTCGCCCGCCAAAACCGTTTGCCCGTCTTGAGCAATGGTAACATCAGCGGTCGCCTCATCGAGCGTAAGATAATAAATATCCTCTTCGATTTTTGACGATACAGAAATATCTTTATTGGCAGTGAACGTAACAACCCGTTCGTCCGTCGTCAATGAAATCGTCGTACCCTCGGCTATCGTAGCTTGTCCGTCGCCGAAAGTTATGGAGCCGCTACTTACTCCGAAGTCGCCGCTATCCGTCGTGGTTATGGTAATCGTGCCGTCGTCGTCAATTCCAAATCGGAAGCCTTTATCCTCTGTCGCTGAAACCGTAATGCCCGCGTCCGCCGCAAATGAAACTTTATCATAATCGCCGCTGAGCACAACTTGAACATTATCTTTAGTCGTCGTAACGGAAATTCCGTTGAGCGTGTAGTTGCCCGCACTTTCGAGCGCAATCTCTTTTGGAAAGCTTCCGACAACATTTGTGCCTGCGATAAAAGAATATTCAATAGAATAACCTCCTGTCGCAGAACCTTTCATTTCCCCAGATGTAAGGCGAATATAATTATCATAGTCAGAGTAGTTTAGCGTAAGGGTTGCACCGTCGCTTGGCGCGTAAGAAAGCACACCAACTGTTGACAAATCAGCGGTAGAGTTGCCGCCTTCGGTCTTTATGGAAAATTCGCCTGTATCCGCGTTTTTCTCGTAAATTTCGGTTCCATCGTAAAGCGTGATAATTCCGCCGTCATAACTGATAGAACCGTCGATTTTGTTGATGTTAAGCTCAAAATCATCTTCCATTGTCAGCTTAACAGAAAGCGCGTCGGCAGTGGCAGGCGTAATTGTTAAGCCGCCGTCAGGATTTAAAACGATTGAGCCGCTCGCGTCTGTATTCGCGGTTATCGTCAAGATATTGCCGCTGTCAAAAACGTTTTTAACGACAGTGCCTTTGGTCAAGGAAATGGAGCCGTCGAGCTTATAAGTAACCGAGCCATTAACGTCCAAACTTGCAGAGCGCGTATCATCACCGCGTTTGACAGTGAGTTGCAAGCCGCCGTCATCAGAGGTTGGCGCGAAAGTAATTCCGTCCGCGCCGAGAGAGATTGAGCCGCCCGCCTTATCAGTCGCCTTGAAATTTATAATGTAGTCGTCGGAGAATTTGATTTGCAGTTCAGTACCTGCAGCAACGGTAATTTCGCCGCCGTCGCCGAGTGAGAACGAACCGCTTAAGACTTCGATATTTGCACTCAACGAGCCGCTTGATGTGCCGGTCAGCGTAAGGTCAAGTGAGCCGTCGCCGGTGTTAGGCGTGATTGTAATTCCTCCGTCAGTCAGCGCGATTGAACTTGCCGCGTTGCCTTTAGCGGTGGCAGTAAGTTCATAATTGCCGAATTCCAAATTAATCGTCGTGCCGCTCGTCAAGGTCATCAACTGCGTTGTCGGATTGAAAGTAATCGTGCCGCCGCT
>JAFWWC010000008.1 GCA_017518105.1 Selenomonadaceae bacterium | reverse complement strand
TTTATCCCATTTGCGTTTTCGCATGTTGACGAACAAGGGCGCAATCACTTCCCATTGCTCATCCGTTAAATCTGTTTCGTATTTTTTTCTCATAATACACTTACTATATCACTTTTTACCCTTTATGAACACCTGTTCTTATTTTCAAAGAACCTCCCTATGAGACCTTTAGGTTTCAAATCTCCTAGACAGGTTCTTTCCAAATTTTTTCTAACATATCTTTGACAACCCAACAAAGACCGCCGTGCAGGCATGAAAATTCTTCTTGACAAAAAAAAGGATAGCCTTTATAATGCGCCTTGTGTTAATCGAAAGCTCAGGCTTGAGGTTAAGACAAGCGGAAGTAGCTCAGTGGTAGAGCACAACCTTGCCAAGGTTGGGGTCGCGAGTTCGAGCCTCGTTTTCCGCTCCAAATGCGGACATAGCTCATCTGGTAGAGCGCAACCTTGCCAAGGTTGAGGTAGCGAGTTCGAGCCTCGTTGTCCGCTCCAATTTTTTTGATAGCAAGTTGGAAACCGGTTGGACCCGTAGCTCAGTTGGTTAGAGCAACCGGCTCATAACCGGTCGGTCCTAGGTTCAAGTCCTAGTGGGTCCACCAACTTATATGGCCTTGTAGCTCAGCTGGATTAGAGTATTTGACTACGAATCAAAGGGTCGGGGGTTCAAGTCCCTCCAAGGTCGCCACGTGGGTAGGTAGCGAAGTGGCTAAACGCGGCGGACTGTAAATCCGCTCCCCTTGGGTACGATGGTTCGAATCCATCCCTGCCCACCACCACGAAATCTCAAGTGTCGCCAAAGGGCGGCACTTTTGCTTTGCACACAAAAAGACTGCCGAACGTCTTCACGCTGGGCAGTCTCTTTTTTATCTCCGCTAGTGTTTATTCGACGACTTTGCTTCCGTTGAGTTCGTTTGCGCGATTGTCAAAGCGGCTCATGATTTCGTTATAGGTTTGGTCTGAAATTTCGGGGAGCTTGCTTTGTCCAGTCGAATCCTTCCAAGTCATGCCCGCCTGCTCAAAGCCCTTTTCGACTGCCGCACGCATCGCTGAAAGTTTTTCGGGGTCATCGCCCGCTATCGCACTTGCCAAATCGAAAACGCGAGTAGCGACCGCGTCGACCGACCACGCGCCGCCCGGAGCAATCGCCTTGGCTGCGTCCTCGGCATTGGTTGCCACTTCCGGCAGTGCAAAGCGTGCCGCGTCAATCTGCACGCCACTGAAGTTCAGAATCCCCACGCCGTCATTTAGCCAGCCCTGCAACTTGTCGTTCGATTCGGTCAACGCTTGAATCATCACGTTAAGCATTGTAGTTTCCTGCGTTTCCAAATCTGCTTTAAGGGCGTCGACTTGCTCGGCACTCAAGCCCTTAGTCTTTTGGGCGTCGGTGTTCTCCACGGACAAATCTTCCGTTGCCTGAGCGGGCGTCTGCTGAGCTTGCTTAGCCGCCTCGGAAATGTCAAGCTCGAATGCCCCGCCGATTTTGGCAAGATTGGATTGAACTTGCGCCGCCTGACCTTGAGCGGATGACTTTGCGTTTGCGGTGTTCTTGGCTTGCAGGGCGTACTGCGCGAAGCCTTGAGACACTCTCGCCATACTGCTTACATCCATTTTAAAAACCTCCTTGTTACTACTACGTTATCCAATAAACCGCGTTCAATATACAGAAATTCCTTTGCTAAGTCAAGGTTACATCGAAAGCAACATCATCAAATCGAAGTTCTGATACGGCTTTAGCTCTGTGGCGGGCGAGCCATCGGGCGTGGGCGGCTTGGTGTAGTCGGGGACAACCATCATCGGCGGCTTGTGGCGGACTTGCTCGGTTATCTTCCCGTCCTCGTAAGTCGTCACCATGATTGAGCCGTCCGGCATGAACCGCTTAATCGTCTCGACCTCAACCATTTGTGTGCTAGCGTTGCTAGTCAACTCCTCGTGCAATTCGTCAATTTCGTCGAGTTGCTCCTGAACCGCTTCCATTTGCTCAAGGTCAGCTTTAGCGTTTGCCATCTTCTCGGCAAGAATCTTTGAATACTCCGACGCCACACCTTTGGAATTGGCTTTGTAAGTCGGGTTGCTCACGTCAAGCAAGGGACTGCTATTGATTTCCCAAATGCCCATATAAATCACTCTCCTTATCTTAACCGTGTTATCGGCATTTCGGGCGCGGGGCTAAAATCCGTTTGCAAATGCTCGGCGGCAATGTTATCATGCAAAAAAATTTTGAACGGAGGGAGCTTGATGATAAAGAAATTTTTCGTAGCCGTGCTTGCCGCTTTGTTCATGTTGAGTCCGCGAATCTCCTTTGCAGAAATCCCGATTGACTGGAACAGAGTTCAGCGGGTCAGTAGCAAATCCGACCTCGCAAGATATATCGAAGCCTCAAGACAACGCAACGAAGACTTTTTGCCCGTGATACTTACGAACGGTCTAACGATTAACGTCCAAGAATTTATCACGCTGTGTCCGTCGTCTGTAGTCTCGCAAAAGGTCATCGCTAATGACGGGCAGAACATGCGCGTTATCTTCCAGATAAAGGATTATCCCGGCACCCGCGTCGCCAATGCTTACCTAAGCGGCAATACCGATTGGCTCTCGGCGGACGAAAAGCAACTCTACAATGCGGCAGTCGCTATCGTAAACGAGGCTAACAAAAGAAATAACGACCTCGGCAAGGAGCTTTACATTTACGAATACATCATGAATCATGCGACTTACCTTACTGGCGACATGAACAATCAGCCGCGGTTCGTTACGGCAATGGGTGTTCTCCTCGACGGCAAGGCGAATTGTCAAGGATACGCGGACGCCTTCTATATGCTCGGTCGTATGTGCGGGCTGAACGTCAACAGGATTAGCGGTAAAGCGGGCGGCGGCGGGCACGCGTGGAATACGATTACTTTCAAGGACGGCAGAACTTATTTCGTTGATACCACGTGGGACGACAGCAATATCAAGTTCGGCGGCTTCCGCAACTTTAATTCCTACGTTTACTTCAATGCGCCCGTTGAGATTATGCAGGCGACGCACTCTTGGGATTGGTCATTGGCTCCGGCGAATCTTCAATCCAGCATCGACGACCGCTACGGCTATTGTTGCCTGACGAATACCAAGCGCGTCAACAATGCGGCGGCGGGGCTCAAGCTCATCGCTAAGAAGATTGCCACGGAAAATCAGAAGTGGTTCTCGGTCATGGTTCCCTACGACGAAAAATTTTCCAACAAACACATTCAAGAGGTTAGCAACTATCTCGGCAATGAGCTTGCCAAGTACAATGCTAAGGTTAGATTTTATCTTTACGTCAACAAGTACGGCAACTACCTTGTCTTTATGGCGGCTGTACCTTGAATAGATTTTAGGAGGGCGATAAACATGTTAAGCGACGTTGAAATTGCACAGGGCGCGAAGGTCGATAAGATTACGGCGGCGGCGTCTAAGCTCGGCTTGTCGGAAGATGATTTGGAGTTCTACGGGAAGTTCAAAGCTAAGATTGCCCCGGACGTGTGGCAACGCATTGAACATAATCCCGACGGCAAATTGATTCTGGTCACGGCGATAACTCCGACTCCTGCCGGCGAAGGCAAAACGACGACTTCAATCGGTTTGGCGGACGCTTTTGCTCGTCTTAATAAAAAAGTCTGCGTGGCGTTGCGTGAACCAAGTTTGGGTCCTTGCTTCGGGATAAAGGGCGGCGCGGCTGGCGGCGGTTATGCTCAAGTCGTGCCAATGGAGGATATTAACCTGCACTTCACTGGAGACTTTCACGCGCTGACCACCGCTCATAATTTGCTCGCGGCGGTCGTGGATAACCATTTACACCAGGGAAACGAACTTAATATCGATACGCGGCGCGTCGTCTGGAAAAGAGTACTCGATTTGAACGATAGAGCCTTGAGAAATGTAATTGTCGGCTTGGGCGGCAAAATTAACGGCGTTCCTCGTGAATCGGGCTTCGATATTACTGTTGCCTCCGAGATGATGGCGATTCTCTGCCTCGCGAAGGATTTTTCCGATTTAAAGGCGCGGCTCGGCAAAATTATCGTGGCTTACACTGTCGACGGCGAAATTGTCACCGCGAACGACTTAAAAGTTACCGGCTCGCTCGCTTTGCTCCTTAAAGACGCCATTAAACCCAATTTAGTCCAAACTTTGGAGGGTACGCCCGCTTTGATTCACGGCGGCCCCTTCGCGAACATTGCGCACGGTTGTAATTCCGTTATGGCTACCAAATATGCCCTAAAACTCGCGGATATTGTCGTTACGGAGGCTGGATTCGGTGCTGACCTCGGCGCAGAGAAATTTTTGGACATTAAATGCCGCATGAGCGGTTTGCAACCCGATTCCGTCGTTATCGTCGCCACCATTCGCGCTTTGAAGATGCATGGCGGCGTTGATAAGAAAAATCTTGCCAATCCTGACGTTGCGGCGGTCGTTCGCGGGCTTGAGAACCTAGAAAAGCATATCGAAAACGTTCAAGGCTTCGGATTGCCCGCCGTCGTCGCTTTGAACGATTTCCCAACTGATACCAATGATGAAATTCAAGCCGTCGAAAAACTCTGCGCCGCTAAAAATGTTCGCTTTGCACGCTCGAAAGTCTTCGCGGAAGGCGGAAACGGCGGTATCGACCTCGCTAAAGCCGTTGAGGACTCTTTTAACGACGATAAGGACTTCAAATTCACCTACGAAGACGATACCAGCCTTAAATATAAAATTCTGGCGGTCGCGAAGAAAATTTACGGCGCGGACGGTGTGACCTTCCTGCCCGCCGCTAAAAAACAACTCGCTGAGATTGAACAGCTCGGTTTCGGAAATTTACCCATTTGCATTGCCAAAACTCAATATTCTCTCTCCGATGACGCCTCTAAACTCGCTCGCCCGAAAGATTTCAACGTTGCTGTTCGCGAAGTCAAAATTTCTGCGGGCGCGGGCTTCGTCGTCGTGCTTATGGGCAATATTATGACGATGCCTGGCTTGCCTAAACACCCCGCCGCCGAATTGATTGACATTACGCCCGAAGGAGTTATCAGCGGCTTATTCTAAAAAATTATTGCTACTAAAAAAGCCCCCGCAACCTTGCAGGGGCTTATTTTTTTACTCAAATAGAAAATTCTATGTACGTAGAATTTTTCAATCAGACTTCTAAATCAGCCCAAAAATCGGTGTGTTTTTTTTACGGTCGATTTACCCGCGTCAGAACGCCATTTTTTTAACGTAAAATTATCTGTACATAGAATTTTATAATCGGCACTGAAAATCGCCCGTTTCAAGCTCCAAAAATGTTTTTTCAGCGGATATTTTCTGTTTCAAGCCGTCGTATTATAATCTCGACAAAAATTTTGGATGAATCAATATGAATCAAGGAAAAATATTTATTTGGAGATGATTTTATGGGCAGTATCCGGATTTATAAGGGAATGCCGCCGTTGACGGAAGAAGAACTTGCAGAACTTGAAAGAAACAAGCCAAAATCCGACGACGAGATTGATTTCAGCGATATTCCGCGACTGACAAAAGAAGAACTCGCGAAATTTAAACCTGCGCGGCTCCGTAAACAAAAACAAAGCATTGCAAGCTAAAAAAATAATCCTCTGCTTTGAAACTTGCGGCGGAGGATTTTTTTTGCGTAAAAAAATCGGGGCAACCGCCGAATTGACGATTGACCCGATAATTTTTTGTGATTAGTTGTCGAAAATATTTTTCAAAGCCTGAATGTTGACATCGCGATTGAGTTGGGCGAGATATTTGGTTAATTTAATGGATTTGGGGCAGACGGCCTCGCAATTTTGAGAATTACCGCAACTGGTAATGCCGCCCTTCTCCATAAGGACATTAAGACGTTTAGGGGCGTCGAATTTGCCGAGCGGGTGCAAATTGAACAAATAAGCCTGCACAGTGGGCGACGGGCCAATAAAATCGGATTGCGGACCGACATTTGGGCAAGCTTCCAAGCAACAACCGCAAGTCATGCAACGAGAAATCTCATAAGCGGTTCTAGCGGTGTAAGGGTTCTGAATTGGGGCTTCGCGGTTCTCCCAAGAGCCATCTAACTCAATCCAACCCTGAATTCGCTTTAAAGCCTCGAACATTCTGCTACGGTCGATTAAAAGGTCGCGAATAACAGGAAAAGTTCGCGCAGGTTGCAATTTGATAGGTTTTTTTAGATTATCGACGAGAGCGCAGCAAGCTTGTTGAGCTTTGCCGTTAATAACCATCATACACGCGCCGCAAACCTTTTCTAAGCAATTACATTCCCAAACGACCGGCGGAACGCGTTTACCGTCGACAGTGACGGGATTTTTTTGAATTTCCATGAGCGAGGCAACGACATTCAATCCGGGGCGATAATCTACGTCAAATTCTTGCGTATAAGGCTTCGCATCGGGTGCGTCCTGCCGCTCGATTATAAATCTGACTTTTTCAGCCATAATTAACGCTCCTTTACTCTTTTTTAGCGACGGCGTAGTTGCGGGCGCGTGGTTTAATCAATGAGTGGTCAAATTCGCGATAAGAGACGATTGGCTCCTCAGTTTTAGGGTCGTAGTTAATAATCGTCGTGAACATGAAGTTTTTATCATCGCGACCCATGAAAACGAGGTCACCGTTCTCATCATGCTTGCGTTGCCCGTTTTCGAGAACAATTTTAGCGTGTGCGCCGCGAGATTCGTCTCTACAACGTGCGCCCTTAGTGATAGCCATCGCATAAAGAATCATATTGCGGAGCTGACGAACGAACATAGCCTCCTGATTAGCGACATGCCCTCTATCAGTGATTCCGATGTCGTCCCAACGCTTTAAAAGCTTCTTCAATTCGACAAGGCAAGTATCCAAACCGTTATTATCGCGTTCAATGGCAACATATTTATACATTAGGTCGCCCATTTCGTGATGAAGCTTATGAGCGTTCTCGGAGCCGTTCATCTGCAAAATTTTATCGTATTCGCGCTGAACTTCGACGCGAGCGGCTTCCATTTCCTCGTTAGTGAGTTCGGAGCCATTTTTACCGGATTTTGCCCACTTCATAGCCTCAGGACCGGAAACGGTGCCCGAATACGCCGCACTAAGCAGAGAATTCGCTCCGAGACGATTTGCGCCGTGATATTGGTAATCGCACTCGCCGGACGCCATTAAGCCGGGGATATTTGTAAAATGGAACCTGTCGACCCAAATGCCGCCCATAGAGTAATGGACGCTGGGGAAAATTTCCATTGGAACTTTGCGCGGGTCTTGTCCGACGAATTCCGAATACATTTCCAAGATACCGCCGAGCTTGCGAACGAGATAATCGCCGTCAATGTGTGACAGGTCTAGATAAACGCGATTTTCGCCGTTAATGCCCAAGCCCATATGCACGCAGACTTTAAAAATCGCACGGCTAGCAACGTCACGCGGAACGAGGTTGCCATAAGCAGGATACATTTCTTCAAGGAAGTACCAGGGCTTGCCGTCCTTGTAAACCCAAACGCGACCGCCTTCACCGCGGCAGGCTTCGGACATCAGACGATTCTTATCGGAACCGGGGATAGCCGTCGGGTGAATTTGAATGAATTCGGGGTTAGCAATCTCCGCACCCTGCTGATAGACCGCACTGACTGCCGAGCCGTTGCAAATCGTCGACGCCGTGCACCGTCCGAACACTTGACCAGGACCACCCGTGGCTAGGATAACCGTATCAGCCCCGAACGCTTTAATTTCCATTGTGTTCATACTTTGGGCGATGATTCCGCGGCAAATGCCTTCCTTGTTCTTGATAATCCTGATGAATTCCCAGAACTCGTATTTGTGAACGGAGCCTTTGACTTCCCAGCGGCGGACTTGTTCATCAAGGGCGTAAAGGATTTGCTGACCAGTCGTGGAGCCGGAGAAACAAGTACGCTTATTTTTTTGCCCGCCGAAGTTGCGCAAGTCTAAGTTGCCTTCGGGGGTGCGCGTGAACGTGACGCCCATGCGGTCGAGCATTTTAATCAGCTTCGGAGCCGCCTCGACCATGCCTTTGACAGCGAGTTGGTCAGCCAAGAAGTCGCCGCCGTAAACAGTGTCATCGAAGTGTTCGTAAACGCTATCGTGTTCGCCTTTGGAGTCCATGCAGGCGTTCATGCCGCCTTGGGCGCAAAGGCTGTGCGAACGCTTAACGGGGCAATAGCTAAAAAGCAAGACCTCGCCGCCGAGTTCGCAAACTTTAATCGTAGCAAGCAAGCCCGATATGCCGCCGCCCACGATTATAATTTTTTTCTTAGTCATATCTTTCGCCATAGCAAAATCTCCTAAAGATTCTCAGTAAACGAAGTAACTGCCCATGAAGACGAGCGTAATAAAGCACATACCCGCGCACAGGAGCAAACTGATAATGCTGATAACTTTTTGAGCACGCGGACCTTTGGTGATGCCCCAAGTCATGCAGAAGGTAGTAATGCCGTTGCAGAAGTGGAAGATAGCCGCGAACATGCCCAGGACATAAAGCACAACGACAATCGGATTTTGGAAGAAGTTCTGCAAGAGTTCAAAGGAAATCGGAGTGCCCGTGACGCCCTTGACGTAGAAACGCAGATAGCCGACGTGCCAGATAAGGAAGACTACCAAAAACCACGCCGTCCAACGCTGAAGGGCAAAATTCCAGTTGCGGGCATAGGGATAGTTGCCGGGATTGTTCTTAGCTTGCAGGGCAATGTAGATACCATAAATGCCGTGAAACAGAAGCGGAACTGCGATGCCGCCGATTTCCAATCCCATAAAAATCGGTTTGGGGATGAGCTCCATCATTTCGAGTGCGGTGTTAAGACCTTGCGAGCCGAGAATCGCCATTGAGTTGGTAAAGATGTGTTCAAACAGCACCATACCCAAGACGAGCAAGCCGCATAGAGAATGCAGACGCCGCAGATAGAAAGTTGTGTGGATCATTTTGACCTCCTTAGGTTAAAGGGCGCGGGAGTCTCACGAAGAGTTATCCGCAAGCCTCCCTTTGTCCCTAGATTTGACTTATGTCGAAGTGACGATAATCCTTTTGCCCAATCTCGTAGAAGTTGTTGCCTTCGCAGTCGATAACGACGATTGCCGGGAAGTCGACGACCTCAAGAGCCGCCACAGCCTCTGGACCGAGTTCAGGATAAGCAAGCACGGTGTAACTTTTAACGGACTTAGCGATTAGAGCCGCCGCCCCGCCGACCGCCGCGAAGTAAGTTGCGCCGTTCTTCTTCATTGCCTCGACAACTTCTTTAGTGCGTGAACCTTTGCCGACCATGCCTTTAATCCCTTGGTCAAGCATCGTGGGAGTATAAGCGTCCATTCTTCCCGAAGTCGTCGGACCGCATGAGCCAATCGGGTCGCCGGGCTTAGCGGGCGTGGGTCCGAGGTAGTAAACGATTTGATTCGTCCAATCGACGGGCAATTTCTCGCCGCGTGCAAGAGCCTCCGTCATGACTTTATGAGCCGCGTCTCTTGCGCTTATAATCGTGCCGGTAATGAGGACGCTGTCGCCCGCTTTGAGCTTGCGGGACATCTCCTCGGTGAACGGCGTCGTGATTCGGATACTTTCAGCCATTCTGTTAATCTCTCCTTTGCTAAGTTTTTAAAGGACGCGGTGAGCGTGCCTCATTGCGTGACAGCAAATCGTGACTGCCACGGGCAAGCCTGCAATGTGCGTTGGTGCCCATTCGATATTGACTGCCAAAGCGGAAGTCGTGCCGCCGAGCTGAGGACCAATTCCCGTTGCGTTAATCATGTCGAGAAGTTCTTGCTCAAGTTTGGCGTATTCGGGCATGGGGTTGCGTTCGTCGATTGAACGTGTCAAAGCCTTCTTGGACAGGAGCGCGGCTCTATCCATCGTGCCGCCGATACCGACGCCTACGACCATCGGCGGGCAAGGATTCATGCTCGCGTGCAGGATAATTTCCATGACGGCTTTTTTGACGCCGCGCACGCCATCAGCCGGCACGAGCATTTTGATTCCCGACTTGTTCTCCGAGCCGAAGCCCTTAGGCGCAATCGTGATGCTGAGCTTGTCACCAGGAACAATCTTTGTGTAGATGACGCCGGGCGTATTGTTCTTGGTGTTTACGCGATTGAAGAGCGGCTCGCCGACGACAGATTTGCGCAGGTATCCTTCGGTGTAACCTTTGGCAATGCCCGCGTTGATTGCCTCTTCCAAGTCGCCGCCGACAATGTGCAAGTCCTGCCCGACTTCCAAGAAAACAATCGTCATGCCCGTATCTTGACAGTAAGGACGATCCTCCGCCCGTGCAATCTCGGCGTTCTTGATGATTTGGTCGAGGACGATTTGACCGACCGGCGATTGCTCCGTCTCGCGTCCGCGCTTTAGTGCACGGTAGACATCCTCCGGCAAATAATACGCCGCCTCTTTGCACATCTGCGCGACGTTCTCGGTGATGAGTTTAACGTCTAGCTCTCTCAAAGTAATCCCTCCTAAAAAATCCTACGTTACTTTGTTTTGCTTATTTGCCGCCCCGAAAAAAATTCCTGCCGCCGCCAATAAATTTTAAACGCCCGATGATTTATGTTACAATGCAGAAAAATTTTTTCGGGAGTGACTCACATGAACGAGCTAAAGAATTTCTTCGCCGAGCTGGATAAAATCTTTTCGTCTAGGCAATTCGACGAGCTAGCCCAAATCATCTTCAAGCTCAGGTTTGCAATCGCCGCCGTGATTTTTTTGCTGTGCGTCTTGCTTGAAATTCATGGCTCCTCGATTGGTCTCTACGCTAAGTTACTCTCGCACCCCGAACTTGATATAAACCTGCTCGGCGTCTCAAGACCTCTTCGCTCCGACGAGTGGATTGTTTTCACGCCCTTTGCCTTCTCGCAATACTTCACGGATTTTTCTATGATAAACGACCTTATACGCGGCACGGCAACGAATATCTTCATCGTCTACGGGCAAGCCGTCCATCATCTGGCAATAATTTTCCGCCCCGCGCAACTCGGCTACCTCTTCTTAGACCAAGGCTCTGGGCTGGCGTTCTTTTGGGCGGGCAGGCTAATCGTCTTATTCGTCGTGTCCTTTGAGTTCGCAAGAAAAATTCTAGACGCCAAGAACGCTTTAAGCCTCCTCTACGCCGTGATGATTACGTTCTCGCCTCTTGCGCAGTGGTGGTGGTCAGTCAATTCAATCGCCGAGATTTTGGCGGCGGGGCAAGGGCTTGTCCTCTTCTGGAAACTCTACCTTCAACGAGACGACAACAAACGATTTCTATTTGCGGCGGGCGTGCTGTGGTGCGCGGGAATTTTTATCTTCGGCATTTATCCCGCATGGCAAGTCTCATTTGGCTGGGCGTTCCTCTTCTGCTTAATCGCCGTGACTACTCGTGACATGTTCAAAGCCCTGCGCCGCGATAAAATCTTTTGGCTGGTCGGCTTATTCGTAGTGATGGCTCCGATAGATCATGCAATCTTCGTTTCGCAGGACGTGATAAAAATTACGGCGGCGACAGAATATCCCGGCTCGCGTTTTGAACTCGGCGGCAATATCTCTCCGCTCCACCAAATGTTTTACGTAAGTGATTCCTTGCTCCCGTTCTGCGCAATAGGAGGCTCAAGAGGAATAAACAACTGCGAAATGGCGACCTTCTTTAGTATGGCTCCACTCGGTCTGCTGATTTTTTTCTACGCCACGTTCAAGCGCAAACGCTTTGACTTATTGCTTACTGTGCTGGTCGTGCTAAGCGGCTTGTTCATGCTGTGGGAAACTTTTGGCTTTCCCGCCTGGCTCGCGAAAATATCTTTGATGAGCAACGTCACTTTTAATCGCGCAAGGACTGTAACCGACTTCCTGCAAATGCTGATTCTGTTCCGCGGGCTGAGTCTGATTGATTTGGAATTATCCCTCCGCACAAAACTTTTCTTAGCGGCGGCAATTTCAATCGGCGGGACGCTCGCAACTTGCAACTTCTTGGGCGACGAGATAGGCATTAAAAAAATCCTCTTCATGCTAGGCTTTGCCTCCGTCACGATTTATCTAATCACGAGTCGGCTGACCAATCTGCGTATCGGGCTTTTGATTATGATGATGTTGCTAATCGGCGGCACGGTTAATCCAGTGGCTCGCGGCGTCGACTGCGTTTATAGAGTTCCCGTCGGGCAGAAGATTGCCGAGATTGCCCGCGCCGATAAATCGCTTTGGTTCGTCGAAGGTATCGGGGCTTTAAGCGACTTCCCGATAATGTTCGGCGCACCGACGATTAACAGCTTGAATATTTATCCCGACCTCGACCGCTGGCAAAAGCTCGACCCGACTGGCGAAGCCTTTTCCGTCTACAATCGCTACGCGCATATCAGCATCGTCTTGACTGACGCGCCGACCGAATTTCAGTTGAACCAAGTCGATTACTTCACGCTGAATTTGAATCCCGCTGACCTGCCGAAATTGGGCGTACGATATATCTTCTCCCGCAATGGGGAGCTTGAAAGATTTTCTACACACCACGTCAAGATAAAGTTGCTTTACAAGGAGGCGGGCAGTTACATTTACTCTGTCGCCTATGCAACTTGATATTTGATTCGCCGTATGCTACGCTTTGAAAAAATTTTTCGGGAGTGATTAACTTGGGAGACTTCATAGGCGCGAAAAAAATCATGGAGAAGAAGCGCGAATATATTATGCCTTGCCTCGGACATTTCTACAGCGACCCGCCGCAATTCGTGCGCGGCGAAATGCAATATCTCTTCGACACGACCGGCAAGAAGTATCTCGATTGCTATGCGGGCGTCTCCGTCATCAACTGCGGACATTGCAACCCGTTCATAACCGAACGCATGATTGAGCAGATTAAAACCCTCCAGCACGTCTGCAACATTTACCTGACGGAGAACTTTGTTAATCTCGCCGAACGCCTTGCCGAAGTCACGCCGGGCGACCTGCAAAAGTCTTTCTTCTGCTCGACTGGCACCGAGGCTAACGAAGGCTCGCTCCTCTTGGCGTCGATTTATACCAAAAGCTCCGAGTTTATCGCCTTGCAGAGTGGGCTTCACGGGCGAACTAAGCTGACAATGAGCTTGACGGGTATCGGCATGTGGAGGACTGACCCTCAGCCCGTCGGCGGAATCAACTTCGCGCCCAATCCTTACTGCTACCGTTGCCCGCTCGGTAAAGACCCTGCGACTTGCGACCTAGCCTGCGCGAACAAAATCGAAACGATTATCCAAACGGCGACATCAGGTAAGCCCGCCGCGTTGATTGCTGAACCGATTCAAGGCAACGCGGGAATCGTCGTGCCGCCCAAAGGCTACTTCAAGCGCGTTAAGGAAATCCTCGACAAATACGGCGCGTTGCTTATCGCTGACGAGGTGCAAACCGGCTTTGCTCGAACGGGCAAAATGTTCGCCATTGAAAATTTCGACGTGACCCCCGACATCATGAGCGTTGCTAAAGCCTTGGGCAATGGACAGCCGATTAGCGCGTTCATCTCGACAAAGACAATAGCTGACACTTACACGCGCCCCGGTGCCTCGACTCTCGGCGGCAATCCCGTTTCCTCGACGGCGGGGCTTGCGGTTCTCGACTACATTGCCAAAGAAAACCTAATGGACAATGCTAAGGCTCGCGGCTCGCAACTAATTGACGGCTTGAAACTTCTGCAAAAAAATTTCCCGATAATCGGCGACGTGCGCGGTATCGGGCTTATGGTCGGTGCGGAATTCGTTCACGCGGACAAGTCGCCCGCCTTCCGTGAGCTTGACGAACTTTTGGAGGAGCTAAAGAATCGCGGCTTCATCGTCGGCAAAAATGGCGTCGGGCGCAACGTCTTAGCATTTCAACCGCCGCTCGTCATCACGGCTAAGGACATTGACGACGTACTCAACGCGATTGAAATGATTTTGGAGCGCAAGTGACATGGACGACGACAAGAAACCTAAATCCTTCACAGAGCAAATCTCCAGCAGTTTCTTCAAAGGGTTGCTAATCGTCGTGCCGCCCGCGATAACAATCTTCGTGCTTAAGTGGCTGTTCGAGCTGACGGAAGGTTCAATCGGAAAAATTCTACCAGCGAAAATTCCTGGCGCAGGTCTCGCGATTGTCTTGGTGGCAATCTGGATGGTCGGCGTCTTGAGCGGCAACTTCCTTTCCAAAAAAATTCTGGAGTTCTTCGACAAGATAATCAGCAAGATTCCAATCGTGAAGTTCATCTACGGTTCAGTCAAGCAAGTGTCCAAAGCTTTGTTCGAGTCGGACTCGGCATTTAAAAACGTCGTGCTCGTGCCCTATCAAAAGTCATACGTGCTGGCGTTCCAAATGCTGACGGTTCCCGCGCCCGTCAAAGAAAAGCTCGGCGATGATTACGTTTGCGTCTACATGCCCTGGAGCATGAACATGACGGCGGGCATGAATTTCTTTGTTAAGAAATCGGACGTGATTCATCTGGACATGTTGCCGCAGGACGCCTTGCAATTCATCATCACGGCGGGCACCATTTCGACGGCGGGGCTTGTCTCGAAGAATTCACTCGGCATTAAGGGTAAAAGCAATGGAGACATTCACGGTTGAGGCGGTCGTATTGAAGACGGACGACTTCGGCGACGCTAACAGGGTCGTCACTCTCTTTACAAAAGAATTCGGCAAGCTTGAGGCTAACGCTTACGGCTGTCGACGGGCACGCAGTCCGCTGTCGGGTGCGTTGCAGATGTTCAATCACATATCGGTGCAAATCACACGTAGCCCGAAGGTTGATACCATTCGCGAGGCGGACATCATCAATTTCTACGACGCGCTGACCAATGACTTGGAGCGGCTAACTTATGCGTCGTTTTTGTTTGAAGTCGTTAATCGCATGACCTTTCCACGACAACAGGAACGGGAGACTTTCGACCTGCTAATTAAAGCTTTACCTGTGCTTAGCAAACGCAATCCACGAGTCGCCGCGTTAATCGGTGCGTGTCAATTCATGGAGACGAGCGGCGAACAGCTGAACTTTGAACGTTGCGTGCATTGCGGCAGGGAGATTGACGGCGACGCGGCGATTAGTTTGCTTGACGGCGGGGCAGTCTGTATGGATTGCGTTGACGCCGCGCAGGACGCCCGCCCCTATCCCGAAGGCTTGCGCCGAACGTTTGAGACGATGCTCGGATTTGATTGGCAAGACGACACGCGCCTTAGCTTTAACTCACGACAACTCAAAGCGGCGGAGACTTTTTTTATCGACTACGTGCAATCGGTCTTGGGTAGCGGCTTGCGTTCGGTGCAATTTATCCGCGACTTCCTAAGCTAAACAATCTTAGACGCCCGAAGCTCGCCGCGCTCAATGCGCCCGACGCCCAAAAATTTTCCGCCCGCAAACACCCGCAAAGACTTTTCGTCCGCAAGCCTAAGCGTCGTCGGCAAACCGTTCATGAAAGCCTTAACGCGGCGTTCGTCCAGTTCAAAGCGCGGCAAATGACGCAAGCAATCTTCAATCGGCAGGAGACAATCCGCGCCGATATTTTTTATGTCTAAGGCGTCCTTTAAGTCGAAACCGCCCGCCCGAATCCGCACGAGACTTTTTAACGTCGCGGGCAAGTTCAATCGTTCGCCCAAATCAATCGCTAAGCTTCGGACGTAAGTGCCCTTGCCGCAGTCAATTTCAATCGTCGCAGAAGTCTCATCCAACGCGACAAGCTCCAGCCGATAAATTTTAACGCGGCGGCTCGGCATGTCGAAGGCAATATCTTTCCTTACCAAGTCGTAAGCTTTGCGCCCGTGAATTTTAATCGCGGAGAACTTCGGCGGCGTCTGCTCAATTTCCCCAACAAAACTTTGCAAAGCCGCGTTGAGGTCTTCAATCGTCGGCGGGCTGAAATCCTCTGCGCGAGCAATGACGGAGCCTTCAAAGTCGCCTGAGTCCGTCGCCACGCCAAATAAAATTTCCGCCCGATAAGACTTGTCGCCGTCGAGGTACTCAATAAACTTCGTCGCCCGATTAATCGCAATGGGCAAGACGCCCGCCGCCATCGGGTCTAAGGTTCCCGCGTGTCCAACCTTCCGCGTAGAAAAAATCCTCCGAACATGATTAACCGCGTCATGGCTCGTCATGCCCGAAGGCTTGTTGAGGTTTATAAATCCGTCGCTGTTCATAGTGCCTTGCCGATTGCCTCAACTAAAATCTTTTCCGCGTCCTTAAGTGTCGTCTTGAGCGTGCAACCCGCCGCCCGAATGTGTCCGCCGCCGCCGAGCCGCGCCGCAATCTTTGCTACGTCCACGTCCTTTGAACGCATACTCACCCGGCAAACGTTCGGTGCCTGCTCCGAGATGAGAAAAGCCACGTCAACGGTATCAATCACTCGAATTTCATCGATAATGCCTTCCGTCGAATCGAACTTGCTAACCGTCGCATAGTCTAACGTCATGCCCGCAACCTTGTCGCCGTAATACATCTTGAGAGTATTCAAGGCGTCCCGTAGCCCGATAACCTCCGCCAAAGTCTTCTTCTCCATTTGCTCGGAAATGAAATGCGGACTGACTCCGCACGTTATCAGCTCCGAGGCAATGGCTAGAGTATCAGCGCGGGTGTTGGAGAATTGGAAGAAGCCCGTATCCGTCGCAATGCCTGTGTAAAGGCAAGTGGCAATGGCGGGCGTGATAGCCTCTCCGAGTTCGCGGGCGAGCTTGAAGATAATTTCGCAGGTCGCCGCCGCCTTAGTCTCGACGTAGAGGGCGTAGCCGTCGCCAATGTTCGTGACGTGATGGTCGACATTCAAAAGCGGGGCGTCAGTGAGTTTGCGGACGTTGCCAATCCTGTCGGGCGAAGTGTCTAGGACAAGCAATAAGTCCGCGTCGAAGTGTTCACCGTCGGCGGGGCGGCGTATCTGTTCAAAATGCGGCAGGGCTTGTAAGTTCCTCCGCACGATGTCATCAATGAAAACCTCGGCAATCTTGCCCATTGCGCGAAGTATTTGCATTGTCGCTAGCGTCGAACCAATTGCGTCGCCGTCGGGCTGAACGTGTGCCGTTATCAAAATCCTATTCGCGGCTTGAAGTCTCGTTGCCGCCTCCTTTAGAGTTATCAGCATTTTTATCACCTTCCACTTGCAACAAAAGCTTTTGAATGTGGTCGCCGTAATCAAGCGACGTGTCCAGGGCAAAAGAAATCTCCGGCGTGAACCTTAAACGAATCCTCTGCCCAATCTCTCGGCGGATAAAACCTAATGCACTGTTCAAACCTTCGAGGGAACTTTTGACTTGTTCCGCGCCGCCCATGACGCTGACATAAATTTTTGCCTCGCGCAGGTCACCGGTCATCTCGACATCAGTCACAGTCACGAAACCGATTCGCGGGTCTTTTAAGTCCGTCAACAACATTTTACTCATCTCTTGCTTGATGAGTTCCTGTAGCTTTTCTATCCTAAGTTTATTTCCCATATCACACCTCGTTGAATTTGCACCACGGCTCGCCGCTCATGAAGTCGCCGTCATTATAGCACGCCGCCCGCGCCCGACAACCTCCGCATTTGTGTTTATACTTACACGCGCCGCAGTTGCCGCTGTAGTCGAGCGTCCGAAGCGTCTTCAAAACTTCATTTGACCGCCACAGCTCATCAAAGGGAATTTTGCGCACGTCGCCAAGCTCCATATTCAGATAAGCGCACGGCTGAACTTTTCCACGCGGGCTGATAATGCAGTAGCTCAGCCCCGCCAAACACCCGCGCTTAAATCTCGTCTTGACTCCGAGTTGGTCGGCTATGCGCAGGAATTGCGGCGCACACGTCGGCTTGAGTTCGATTGGAACCGTCTGCTGCTTGCGCATGATTCGCGTTAAGACATTCTCGTAACCTTCCGCCCGCAGGGATTCTTCCTCGATAGTCTTAGCCCTGCCCGTCGGCACTAGGAAGAAGAAATGATGCGCCTTAGCTTCAATCTCAACCGCAAAATCCGTCAACGCCTCCAGCTCGTGTTGATTCCAATCCATAACCGTCGTATGAATTTGGAAGGGCAAGCCCGCCGCCAGACAATTTCTCATGCCGTCGACCGCACCTTGCCACGCGCCCGCGAACGACCGGAACTTATCATGCTTAGCGGCGTCGAGCGAGTCAAGCGATATGCCCATGCCCTTTGCGCCAGCCGCCTTTAGGTCGCGTGCCATCTGCGGCGTTATCAGCGTGCCGTTCGTGCCGAAGACCGCGATTAGCTTTAGCCGCGTTGCGTGCTCGACAAGCTCCAAAATGTCAGGACGCATGAGCGGTTCGCCGCCAGAGAAAATCATTATCTTGAAACCGGCACGGGCAATCTGATTCAAGAGTTCCTTAGCCTCGGCAGTCGAAAGTTCTTCCTGAGCCTTACAGCCAGCGTCGCGGTAGCAATGAGCGCAATACATGTTACAAGCGTTAGTCGTGTTCCATGAAACTATCAAGTTAAATCCCTCCCTCGCAAATATAATCCGCTCCTAGAATATCCGTTCGTTATGTAATCGTATATTTGGAAAAAATTTCTTGAACGTCATCATGGAGCGTATCCCAATGATCTTTTAATATGCCGTAATAATTTTTGTCGTTCTGCAAGAAACTGTTTGGCGATAAATTTGGATTGTCTCTGTGTTCCATGGAGTAATTTTTTGTTCCAGCCTTGATTATCACCTTGAATAATTTATTTAAAGCCGCGTTGTAAGTGTCGGTATAAGGTTCTATCGGCAAAAGCTTTTTCATGTCGTCGAGGTCACGGAGCATTTTATAAACGTCTGGAGATGTCGGAGAAGAAATTAAAGACGCGATGTCTTTATCTGTGATGTTACCTTGATGATACCTTGCCGCAAGAGACGTGAACGCTATACAAACAGTTCGCGCTTTGTTGGCAAAAGGTATTGTGTTCTCGGCATTTGGCATATTTCTATTCGCGGTTTCAAATTTTGGTTGAAAGATTTTATCGAAGTAATAATCTATGTAGAGTAGTTCTTTGCAAATAGTAGCGATTTGTTCTTGGTTCTCGTTGAAAATCGGCGTGTAGTAGCGTGGGTCTTTATAAGATGCGGAGGGATTGTTTCTGCTTTTGCAAGGCTCTTGAAATATCGCCGCCAAACAAAGCTTTGCGACTTGAGCTAAATTCGTGTTTAGGTAAGTAGCATTATATTGCTTTGGAATTTCCTCGCCGCGTTTGGTTTTGTATAACACGCCTATATCTTTCATGACTTGAGCAAAACGACGTTGTTCTGGGGAGTTGGCTTTCAAATCGGCGGGTTGAATTGGCTTTTGGGAATTGGTAGCCTGAGCTATCTCTAAGCTGAAGGCGTTTTTCTCATCTTCGGTCTTGCCGACGTTTTTTATAATCTTGCACGGGAGCCAAAAAAAATGTTGTTTATCAATATGTTCACTCCTGTGAAGCTGATATGTAGTCTGCCCGCCGTTGACGATAGAAAAGTTCCAAAGCTTTACAATGCATCCGTCAATCTCAAAGTCATCGCAGATTATCGTAATGCCATTATTCTTGAGCCAAAAGGACGCGGAATCTTTCTCGATTGTGGTTCTTATAGCCTTGTCTATGTCAAGCCCCGCCGCCTTGCCTTTGATGTGATAGCGCAAGTTGCGTGCCAGAAGGGCAATATTGTGCTCGTCATATAATTCCTTGATTGAGAAAGCGGATACATTGACAATAACGGCGTTGTCACCATACGCTAAATAATTGCCCGCCTCGTCTATGTGAATCTTTCCATATTCCACACTCGGCTTTCTCAACATTGATTCTTTGATGTCGTCCTCTATGTCGGCGGCAAAAAATATGTCAAGTTCAATCGCGCCAGTGTCATTTAACATATCGAGGAATTTGCTTTTTATTCGCCTGAGGTCAATTCGATTCTTCGGAGCACTTGTATAAAGGACAAAGTGGATTTTTGATTCGTCGCCAATCTCGGCGTACAACTTGCGGAAACGACTTCGCACATGGTCGTTAAAGCGTTCATAATGTCCCATTCTCATATCGTTGTAAAAATCAGCCATCTTGCGCACGGCGTTAAGCATCTGCTCGGAGTTAATCTTTTTGTAAAGCTTCGACTGCCCGATAATCAAATCGGAGGTTTCGGAGTTCGGGTCGCTCAATAAAATATCTACGCCGCCATCACCAGAACTGTCGACTATCATTTCCGCGAAATCACTTTCATTCAAGACAAGCGAAGGACTTTTGTAAAAATTTGCTTTAATACAGAGGGCGGAAAAAACATAATCGTCCGTCCGTGCCCGAAGTGACGGATATTTTTCTTTGAGCTGATTGATTTTAGCTGTGATGAATTCGTACGTGTCCATTTTAATTTCCCCTGTCTAAAAGTCGCCCGTGGAACCGAACCGCCCGCGCCTGACTTCACCGACGCCGATTTTATCTCCGTCGACCGTCAGATATTTTTGGAAGAGTCCCTGCGCAATCCTCATACCGCGTTTAATCTCGAACTCGCCACTAAGGCTGATAACCGGCAAGATGATATGTCCGCGATAATCCGCATCAATCACGCCCACGCCATTGGCAAGAATCAGATTGTGCTTGACGGCAAGACTTGAGCGCAGATAAATCAGCAAGACCTCGTCGGCAGGAAAAAAGGCTTTGAGACCCGTGGGCACGAGCGAAATTTTTTTATCCGTCACGCGAACATCTTCCGCCGCCTCCAGGTCGTAGCCTGCACTGAAAGCCGTCTTGCGTGTCGGTAGGTGAATTCCGCTGTAGCCTTCGAGAATCTCAAAGCCTCGAATCATGTTATTTGCCTCGCCGAAAAGAATTTACTCTGCTTTAACCTCTGCTGCTTCCTGCGCGGCACCTTCCGCGGGCTTTTCCTCTGCAGTTGCCGGTTTTGCTCCGAGCGGTCTTGCCGGGGTGATTGTCGAGATTGCGTGCTTGAAGACCATCTGCTGACGCCCCATTGCATCGATAACGACCGTGAACTGGTCGAAGCCGCGAATCATGCCCTTGATTTGGAAGCCGTTGACAAGGTGAATCGTCACGGGGACGCTTTCCTTGCGCGCCTGATTCAAGAAGTTTTCTTGCAGGTTGATAGGTTTTACTGATGCCATTTAAATTTCTCTCCTTTGCAAAGCTTTATATTTCTAACCACGTTATGTAATGCATTCGCCGGTACCACGTGAGCTGGCGTTTGGCGAAATTCCGCGTGGCCTGTGCTACTTTTGAAATCGTTTCTTCGAGCGTCGCGCCGCCCTGAAGGTATTCGACTGCCTCTTTATATCCGATACCGCGCATTGCTTGAGCTTGGGGACTTATGCCGCTGGCTAGCAGAGCTTTAACTTCGTCAATCAGTCCGTCCGCGAATATTTTCTCCGTCCGCTGATTAATCCTGTTGTAAAGTTCGGCGCGTTCCGTCGTCAAGCCGTAAATCTGTGCGGTGTAGAGAAGTTCGCCCGTCCGCTTGTAGTGGCTGACTAAGCTTTTGCCCGCGTCGTCAAGTTCGTAACCTTCAACTAGTGCTTGGATATAAAGCCCCGTGCCGCCCGCTACGATTGGAATTTTCCCGCTTAGGTTGAGCCGTGTGATTATCGGTCGCGCACGCCTGACGAACTCTCCGACGCTGAACTTTTCCTCCGCCTCCAGAATGTCTATCAGATAATGCGGCACTCGTTCCAACTGTGCTTGCGTGGGCTTTGCCGTCCCTACGTTGAAGTTTTTGTAGACTGCCATCGAGTCCGCCGAGATTATCTCCGTTCCGAACCTCTCTGCCAGCTCTAATGCCAATGAACTCTTGCCCGTGGAAGTCGCCCCTAAGATGACGACGACCTTTTCTTTCTGCGAATTAGCTAAGTGCAATGATTGTACCGAATCAAAAACTTTTGTCAAGTCAAGGGGCGCGGCGGCGAAGTTTTTAACTAAGTTCAAGGGATTGCCCCGGCTTGACGATGTGAACCTTAGCGAATTCGACTAGCTTAACTAAGTCCTCGGCGTTCTGCTTGATGATGTCCCACGTGTCGTAGTGCAAGGGGATGACGTTCGCCGCGTCGAGGAAGGAAACCGCCTTAGCCGCGTCGACAGGATCCATAGTGTAATGCCCGCCAATCGGAAGGATAGCGTAGTCAATTTTGTCGCGTTCGCCGATTAACTTCATGTCGCTGAATAGAGCCGTGTCGCCCGCGAAGTAGATAACCTTGCCGCCGATACCTATGACGTAGCCGCAAGCAATGCCGCCGCCTATGCCGGAGCTGTGGAGCGCGGGAACCATACGCACGAACCCAAAATCAGTTTTAACGGTGCCGCCTAAGTTCATGCCGATTGTTTTAACGCGTTGCCCGCCGAAGTTAGTAACCTCTGGGATGCCGATGACCGTTGCGCCCGTCCGAACTGCAATATTAGGAGCGTCGCCGATATGGTCGCCGTGTGCGTGCGTGATTAAGATATAATCCGCCTCAACGTCTTTGTCTTTAATTGACGCCTGAGGATTGCCAGTCAAGAACGGGTCGACTAAAACCTTAGTCGTGCCGTCGTCGAGCTGAAAGCAAGCGTGCCCGTAGTAATTGTAAGTCAACAAAGTAATTCGCCTCCATTCAAAAAATTTCCCTGCTTATTCGCCGCAACGTTCTTTAATCCCTGCAACGAAAAAGCCCCGACCGTAGCCGAGGCTTGAAACTTTTATAGGGTAATGACTATGCTTAGTATTGGAACATCTGCAAGGAGTTCTGGAGGTCTTGCGCGAGGCGAGCGAGTTCGTCTGCTGCGGAGGAGATTTCCTCGGCGGAGGCGGATTGTTGCTCGGCGGCGGCGGAGACGCTTTCCATTTCCTTAGAAACTTGAACGCCCTTATCCAAAATCTTCTCGGAGCGGTCGCGGATAGTAAAGGTCGCTTGTTCGACTTCCTTGAGTTCGCGAACCATATTCTTTGCTTCTTTCTCGACGTTCTGCGAGGCGTTCTGGATGCTGTCGAAGGTGGAGCGCAGTCTCTCGACGGATTGAGTACCGGTACGAACAGCCGCGTTGCCTTTCTGCATGGAATCAACAGCAGCGGTGGTGTCGGATTGAATGTCGCCGATGAGCGTGCCAATCTTCTGCGCCGCTTCTTGAGACTCTTCGGCGAGTTTGCGGACTTCTTCGGAAACAACCGCGAATCCGCGACCATGTTCACCAGCGCGAGCCGCCTCAATAGCCGCGTTCAATGCAAGCAGGTTAGTTTGTTCAGCAATGCCGCTGATAGCTTCGACGATTTGTCCGATTTCTTGCGAACGTTTGCCGAGCTTGTCGACCGTCAAAGCGGAGTCATTAACGATTTTCTCAACGCTGATAATCTGATTAACAGCAGTTTCGACCGCTTCGATACCTGCGTCAGCCTCGTCATTAGCTTTGGCAACGTGGCTAGCGACCAAGTCAGCAGTCTTAGTAAGAGTTTCGATAGAACCCAACGCACGGTTAATGGAGTCCATAGCGTCATTGACGAAAGTTTGCTGTTCGACGACTGCGCCCGCCGAATTGGTGACGGATTGCGCGACCTGTTCGGACGCCTGCGCGGCTTGGTGAGCACTAGCAGTCAACTCTTGAGAAGACGCCGCGAATTGACTGGAAGAATCGCTGGTCTGATGAATCAGCTTGCTAATCGCCTGGCGCATTTCGCGAACAGCAAGAGCCATAGCTCCGAATTCGTCGCCGCGGTCAGCGTCAAGCAAATCGGTGCGGCGGAAGTCGCCGTCTTTGAGAAGGTGCAGAGCCTGAACCATGTTGCTAAGCGGATTGGTAACGGCTTTGGTAATCGAAATGCTAAGGATAATCAAGACAATGAACGTGCCGCCGAGCGCGATAAACAAATTGCGGACGGAAGAGGCAATGCCTTCGTTGCTACGTTCGATAGTCTTGTCGGAGTCTTCGTAAGCCTTCTGCTGAATAACTAAGATAGCGTCGCCGCAGGAGACTGCATAAGGCATAACTTCATTCTGATAGAATTCCAAAGATGCGTTGCGGTGCGCGGCAATAGCTGAGGTGTCGCCTACTGGAGATTTCATTTGGAACATCTTATCCGCGCCGGCTTTAAACTTGAGCCATTCACGATTAGCAGCGTCGACTTGCGCACGGGCTTGGGCGTCGTCCTTAACAATCTCTTCGTAGAGCTTCAAAGACTCTTCCAACTCTTTAACGCCGCCGTTGTACTTATCGAGGCGCGACTGATATAAGCCTGGGTCAACAGTCAAAGGAGCTAAGACCGCCTGAACCTGAGCATAGCGCACGGCGTGGCGGCAACGACCGATTTCAAAGATTCCTTTTAGGTAGGTTTGGCTGATGACGTTCAAATCTTCTTGCGCCGTCATGACAGCGAAGTAGCCAACCATCCCGATTACAATCATACCGATGAGCGCGATGATATTAAGCAATAATAGCTTATACGCGACTCGCATGTTGTTTAACCAAGACATAAAAACTTTTCCTCCCTTTCCTGCGGTTTAGAACCGCCATTTCATTTTGCGAACGTTTCCCGCGTTATCGGGCTTGACCTTCCGTCGTTCGTGCGGTAGTTAAAAACTTACAGGATATTGCTCTATATTGTGCCCCCTCCCGCAAGCGTCCCTTTCCGCTTAGTTCTTTTAAACCTGCCGATTGTAGTGCAACGAAAAAGGAATGTCAAATTATTTACGCCGTCTTACTTAGCGCATAATCAATCCGCGTTATGATAGCATAATGCGCGGCGTGAAGTCTAGGATTTTCAAAAAAAAGTTGACGGTCGGATTTTTCTCCGCCGCCATTTTGGCAAACTTTTCTTTTGCTTGCGTGAATAGTCAAGCTAAGTGCAACAGCGTTGAAAAGTAAACTTCTGCAGGTGTTCTATAACCCAAAGATTTTCTCGGACGGTGATTGAGTTGCTCAACTACCGCTTGTAAGTCTTCCTCGCTAAGGTGCGTG
>JAFWWC010000003.1 GCA_017518105.1 Selenomonadaceae bacterium | reverse complement strand
GCGGCGACGGTCGAGGCTAGCGGCACGACGACGGTAAACGGTTCGACCTACGCTGGCACGACGGACTTAACGATAGATACGACAGCGGAAAGTTCGACGCTCCAGAGCGGAACGATAACGCTAAGCACGGCGAATCCTTCAGCGCAAGCAACAAACGATTCGACGGCATTGACGGTTACGAGCGGGACGATTTCAGCTACTGCGACTGGCGGCAAGTTCACTCAGATAAGCGGGCTGGCTACGGGCGAGAGTTTCACGTTCGGCGGCAAGACCTACACGCAAAGCAATCGCGGTTTGATAACGGATTCGACCATAAGCGAAGAACTCGCGGGCGAAACTCTCGACCTAAGCAAATTGTCTTCCGCTAAGTGGGAAAACTTTATCGGGCTGAGCAATCGTACACTCGACCTTTCCGACGTTACGGCTGATTCCATTGTTTATGATGATGCCACCTCGCCGACGGTTAAACTGACAAGCTTCACCGTGAACAACAAACGAATCACCCTTAGCGGCGGCGACACCCTTGCTACTGCTATAGATTCCGTTACAATCTCTGCGGATACTGTCTTGACTGTCAACTTTGCAACCCAGATTAATTCGCCGAGCGGCACGGTCACGGTTAATGCAAAACGCTACAACGGCTCCAGCGAACTCATCATTGATTCGGACGGCACGACTTCCACACTATACAGAGGCACGGTTATCCTTGATACGACCAATCCCACAGTCACGCCGACGGACGACACCGCCGCTTTGCAGGTTGAACGCGGCACCATTAACGCGACGATATTTGACGGCTTGTTCGTGACGGTAAGCGACCTTGACCCCACGGATAGCTTTACGTTCGACGGCAAGACCTACACGCAAACGGCAGTTGGCTTGATGTTTGAAGACGGCACCATAAGCGAAAGCCTCGCGGGCACGGCGATTGAACTTTCAGACCTGGCTGACATGACGTGGAGCAATATTATCGTTCCTAGCAATGGCACGCTTGATTTGACTGCGGCGACGACCAATGCTCTTGTCCTCGATGACGCGACTAATCCTTCAACGAAGTTCGCGACCCTGACTATCAGCAATGACAAGCTGCCCCTTAAAGGCACCGATGATGCCGCCGAAGGTATCAGCACAGTTAAGATTGCCGATAATGCTAATCTGGCTGTCGACTTCGCAACGCAGATTAATGCGCCGAGCGGTTCCGTCACTGTGAACGATAAGACCTTCAACGGAACGACCGAACTTACCTTGGACTTCGACGGCAAGAACGTAACCTTGACGAGCGGCACAGTCTCTTTGGCTACGGGCGATGATGTCACGGCGACGAGCGGCAATAAAATCACGGCTAGCGACGGCGACGGCTTAAAAGTCAACGTAAACGGCGGGACGATAACTATCAACGGCTTAAATGTCGGCGATACCTTCAAAGTCGATGACGCCATTTACGAAATCACGACGGCGGGCTTGCACAACACGGGCGGCAAGCTTTGGACGGGCAAAACAAGTTATTCCTCTGGACTTACCCTAGACGACCTCGGCAACGCGGATAATTGGTCGGCGGTTATCGAAGTCAAAGACGGTGCCGCAATTAGCATAGACAGTAGCACGATTAGCAACGGCGAACAGGCGATTATTGTTGACGACGCCTCCAACCCGACGACAGTTTTAGCGACGCTTACCAAAATCGACGACGTTTACACCTTGACTAAGAACGACGGCACTATAAGCGGCATTGAACTTGACAGCATTGAGATTGCAATCGATAGAGACTTCGCCGGCGTCCCCATAACGGCAACTAGCGCGAACGGAAGAAAGTCAGCCTTCACAGTCGAGCCGACTAATGCAGATACTTTCACGGTCGACGCCACGGGCAGTGCTCCCACGTTCGATAACGTTAAGACGATTACAATCTCTTCGGGCAAGATTGAGCTAGCCGAGGGGCAAAAGTTCACGCTAGCCGATGGTGCCCAAGACGTTTCGATTTTGACGGGCAATGGCACTTACGACATAGGCGACGAAACCTTTACGATTGCCGGGCTTGCAGACGATACCAGGATTGAATTCACGATTAACGACGACGGCAACACGGCAGAGGTTATCGGCTTCAATAAGGACGCGACAGTTACCATTGACGGCACGACCTATACGGCTCCTCAAGATTCGGCGACGCTTTACTACACCGACGAGGACGGCTGGTACTTTGAAGGCTTTGTCTATGACGAATACACCGTGACGGTCAACGCCGACGGCACTATCACAGTTAATGCGGGAGCTAAATTCACGGACGTTTTATCCAGCGGCAAGACCCTTGACGATTCGATTCAGTTCGCCGCCGACTTAAGCAAGACACCCGTCACGGTTATTAACAACGGCAACACGACCTTTGACATAATCGACGCGAGCGGCAACACCTTAGCTGAAAACTTCATCAAGAACGACGGCACGACCTTTAATGCGGACGGCGTCGAGATTTCTTCCTTGGCTGACATGGCGGGCACGTCATTTATTTTACAGGAGGGTCAGCGCGTTCAATCAGAAGACGCGACGATTACCGCCGAGATAAAGGATTGCGAAGTCGGCATTGGCTCCAAAGGCGAATCCCTAAGCGTTGACAAATCCGCTACGATTACTGTACCGGAAAATATTTCGCTGTCGTTGAATGCGGGCGATTATACGGTTAATGGGGTCTCGTTCACGGCTAGCGGCACTGCCTCAGCTACCACAACTGCTAGCGGCTTTGAAGTCGATTTGGAAACGAGCGACGCCTTGACTTATGACGACATGACTTTAGCGGGCGGCTCGGCGACTTTAGACAGCTCCGGCGGCGTGACTTTGGCGGGAGGCGCAGTCGCTACCAACACGGAGAACAAAACCTTAACCATAAAAAATACGGCGACGCTAGACGACAAGGCAATCAATACGAATATGTCGGTTAATCTCACGTCCAATTATGACGGGCTAACGGTCGGTTCAAAAACTTTCTTCGTCGACGGCGACCCCGATGGATACAAAGTCAATATCGCCTTTGGTCAAGTCATCGGGCTTGAAAATGTCGGCGGTAGCGACGGCGTGACGGTTGGCGGCATTGGCAACGCCACGATTAAAACGGATAGTTCTGGCTCCTTCACGGTGGGCGATAAGACTTTCGACGTAGAAGGCAACGTTACTTACAGGGTTAGGAACGACAAAGTTATTTCGATAGCCGACGCCACGGGCACGATTAGCGGAGACTTCTCTGAGGGCGTGTACATTAACGGCGAAGGCGTGACAATCGATGGCGAGGCTTCCAGGGTCGTGACTGACGGCTCAACCGTTACAAAGATTTTGACAGACGACGAAGGCTCCTTTACCATTAACGACAAGTCTTACGAGATTAGAGGCGACGAGTCAGTTGCCTTCAACATGAATAACGCGGTTGTTTCCGGCGTCGAGAGCTTGACGGGCGACACGCTAATCATTGCCAACGACGAAACGGACTTCACCATAAACGACGCGACGATTGACTTAGCCGGAAATAGTTCGCCTGTAACGCTCGGCATCGTCAACAGCAAGATTAATTCGGTCAGCGGCATTGACGGCACGATTAACGGTCTGGAAGACGCCACGATTTACGGCATGACCTCTGGTGTTGTTAATGGCAAGCTTATCGACGTAACGACTAACAGTGAAGTTGATGTGGTTGTTGAGGACGGCACGGCGAGTTCTATAAATGGCGTAGCGGGCGACGCGATAATCAACAGCGCACCGAGTATGACGCTAACGACGGCGGAAAATGGCACGTTCACTTTCGGCACGGACGAATTCATCATCAATGACACGCTAGACGCTTCGGTTGACTTCCTGACCGACGAGAACAGCAAAGTTATCGGCATTGACAGGTTCGCGGGTTCCATTAGCGGCGGCTCCCTCGACGGCTTGATTTTGAACGGCGACGAGCTGACGATGAACGGCGACAATCTCGTTATTGAGGCGGACGGCGAGAAGATAACCAACCTTACTGGTCTGGAGGACGGCAACAAGGTAGCCCTTGATCTAAACGGCATAGATTTGGCTGTTCCCGAAGGCGAGGTTACGATTAACGGCACGAGCTACAAGCTGGACGGCGACGAGGACGGCATAACTTTAAGCGACGGCGAAGTTATCACGGGGCTTGATAGAGATGCCACGCTTACCATTGGCGACGACGGAGTTTATTCAATCAACGGCGAGCCTGTCACGGTTCACGCGGGCGACGCCTTGACGGTTAATCGCGACGGCATTTTCAAGATTGACCCCGACTCCCCGCCGATAACCGAGAAGACCAACGCCGAAGATATTCTTAAGCGCAGTGGCAATCCGATTCACATTGACGAGGACGAGACCGCCGCGCAAGCTGTCGACTTAACGGAGACGGAAGGAGATAGCCTAGTCCTAATCGACAGGCAGACGGACGCGCCAGACACCGTCAAGGCGGGCGACGGTAATGATACCGTTGTTGTAAGGCACGGAGCCGAAGTCGAAGTCGATTTGAACGACAGCGGCGAAACGCTCCTTATCCCGACGGCGGGCAGAGTCTCACTCGAAAACTACAACGGCGACAACGCGGCAGTTCAGACTTACGAATACAACGACCTAGGCGGCGCGATTAAGTCCAATGAAATTCTCTTCGGCGATGGCACGATGACTTTGGACGGCGCGGTAGTTGTCTTCGACCCGAACGCCGAGGCTGTCGGCTCCATTACGGCGAACCTGCTTAACGCGTCTGGCGAACGGCAAGCGGTCGGCTTCACGAATACCGCGGGCGGCGAAGTCGATAAGAGCGACGCGACCGAAGATTACATCATGAAGGGCAATTACGCGGAAGGCTCCAGCGACACGCAAAAGAGCGGCGGCTCCACAATCAAGAGCGGCAGTGGAAATGATACGATGCTAGCCGGGGCAATGGATTACGTCGACGCGGGCACAGGCAAGAATCAAATCTATCTCACGGATAAAACCCTGCGCGGCACTGACCTCGAAGGCGCAACTATCGTTCTGAACGCCGACGCCAACGATAAGACGCGGAATTTCATCACGGGCTTTGAGAAAGGCTCCGATAAAATTCTCGTCACGAACTTTGAAGATGTCATCTTCGACTACGGCGCGTCTCGGCTCATCATGAGCATAGGCGGCGGGCAAATGATTCTTAACAGCGTCGACCCCGAAGAAAAAGCCTACGAAGTGAAATTCACCGACGGCACCGACGGCACCGACGACTATAACGCGATGATTGCTAAGAACGGCAATGATATTGAAGTCGTCGACGGCTCCGAGGCAAATCTCTTCTTGGGCAATCTGTACAGCAACGGGGTAGATTTCAGCGAATACACTGACGCAATCGACGTGAACTTGAACGACCACAGCGGAGCGGTAAACGGTAGCTCGGCGAAGTTCTACGGAATCGACAGAGTGACGGCGGGCGCGGGCACCTTCTCAATCACCGGCGCGGCTGATACGCCCAATACACTCATTGCGGGCGCGGGCGGCGGAAATATCTGGAGCAACAGCGGCAACGACCTAATGCAGGGCAACACCTCAAGCGACAAAGGCTCAACTTCCTTCCACTTCTTAGCCAACGACGGACGCGACACGATTACAAACTTTGACTTCATGAGCGACGCTAGCGACTACTTAACGTCTGATGTCGTCAGGCTAAAGGGCACAACTAATGTAGCGTTGAATGGTAGCGATGTCGTCATACAGATAAACAGAAGCGCGAACGATTACTTGACGCTAACCGAGGCTAGGGGCAAGGCATTCCGGGTCAACGACGATTTGATTGCCAAGGTCGATACTAACCTTAATTTCGACAGGCTCACGAATTGCTATGTAGCTGGCGGCTCCAATGCAACGCTTAAAGTCGGCAAGGATATGGGTAATGTCAATCTGTGGCTCAACGATACTTCGGTTTCTAGGCACGGCACCATGTTCTACGGCGACTTCAAAGAGATTAACGCGCTCTATGCTAACGGCTCGAATACTCTGGTGGGCAACACTAGCGAAAACCTCATCATCGGCGGCACGGGTCAAAATAGCATTTGGGGCGGCGCAGGCTCGGCTAATGATACGCTCGTCGGCGGCGCGGGTCGTAATGAATTCTTCTTCTGCGCTGGCAATGGTCATGACGTTATCAGCTTTGCTCACAGCGGCGACGTGGTCAACATGTATGAAGTTACCCTCGACCAGGTTACAAAGGCTCAGATAACCAGCAGCGGCGTTTCGGTCGAGTTGACGGACGGTTCTAAGCTAGACATTCAAAGCAAAGATATCGTCGAATACAGGCTGGCGGACGGCTCCGCGTGGACTGCTAACCACATTGACAAGACGTGGAATAAAAAATGATTGACGATTAAAGCTAGTGCTTGGTGGTCAGTGATTCATGGCTGACCACTTTATTTTTGCAAAGGGGCTGATGATTTTGTACGAGATAGAAGTTAAAGCGGCGTTCGAGGCGGCGCATTACATTGACGGCTACGCGGGCAAGTGCGCTCGTCTGCACGGGCACAACTGGGAAGTCGTAGCTGTCGTTCGCGGGACGGAACTCGATAAGCTCGGCATGTTGATTGATTTCAAAATTCTAAAGGCGGAGCTAAAGAAAGTCCTCGACGAGTTCGACCACAGGTTTTTAAATGAGCTTGACTCGTTCACGGCGGAAAATCCCACGGCGGAAAATCTTGCACGGAAAATCTTTGAACGGCTCGCGGCGTCGGAAATCTTCAGCGGCTCGACGAAACTTTATGCCGTTAAGGTTCAGGAGACGCCGAATAGTTGCGTGACGTATCGTGAGTAGCGCGAACGTCATAGAAATTTTCTCGTCGGTGCAGGGCGAAGGCAAGTATATTGGTTGCCGTCAAGTGTTCGTGCGTCTTGCCGATTGTAACTTGCGCTGCGACTATTGCGACACGGACTTTAGACGCGCTGACTTTTGCAAGGTCGAGACGGCGGCGGGCGCGATGACTTTTCACGACGTTAAGAATCCTCTGGACGCCGCGCAGGTCTCCGAAGTCATAAAAAAGTTCTGCGGTGAAGTCCCGACGCAAGCAATCAGCTTCACGGGCGGCGAACCTCTTTTGCATTGGCAATTCGTTCGAGACGTGGCGGACGCGGTAAAAAGTCTCGGCGTGAAAAATTTTTTGGAGACAAATGGGACGCTTCCCGACGAGCTGGCAAAGGCTTTGGACGCGGTCGACGTTATAAGCATGGACATAAAACTTGGACAGAATCTCCTGAGGTTGCACGAAAAATTTTTGCGGGTCGCTCATGGCAAGGACTTGTACGTTAAAGTCGTGGTGACGGGCGACACGACGTTTGAGGAATTCTTATCGGCGGTTGAAATGGTCGCGGGCGTCGACGAAAACATTTTGCTAATCGTTCAGCCCGTGACACCAGTCGCCGAAGCCAAAGCCCCTTCCGCAGAAAAAATTTTATCGTTCCAAGCCGCCGCGCTCCGAAGACTAAAGAACGTCCGCGTCATTCCGCAGACGCATAAACTAATCAGCGTGCTTTGAAAAATTTTGCGCGAGGTCTGGAGATAACTAAAGGCAGGAAAAATTTTCTTCCTGTCTAATTTTTTCGCGTATGTTAAAGGAGAGTGGACGAAATGATTTATCGGGACTTGGGCAAGACGGGCTTGAAGGTCAGCGAAATCGGCATGGGTTGCGAGGGCTTCGGCGAGGACGCTTGCAAGATGACTAAGAAACTTTTCGACGTGGCGGAGGCGGCGGGCGTGAATTACTTTGACCTGTACACGTCTAATCCGAACGTTCGCAAGGCAGTCGGCGAGGCTCTTCGTGGGCGGCGGGAAAAATTTATTGCGCAGTCGCATATCTGTTCGGTATGGAAGGACGGACAGTACAAGCGCACGCGCAAGCTTGCCGAGGTCGTGGCGGGCTTTGAAGAGTCTTTGGAGCAGTTGCAGACGGATTACATTGATGTTGGCATGATTCACTATTGCGACGCGCTTGACGATTGGCGACTAATTGAGACGGGCGGCATTTTGGATTACACACGCGAGCTGAAAGCGGCGGGCAAGATTCGTCATATCGGCTTGAGCAGTCACAATCCGCAAGTTGCCCTTAAAGCCGTCGAGAGCGGCGCGATTGAAGTTTTGATGTTCAGCGTAAATCCCTGCTATGACTTGATGCCGGCGTCTGAAGACGTGGAGGAGCTTTGGAACGAGAAGAATTACGCGGAGCACCTAACGAACATGAATCCCGACCGTCAGCGGCTTTACGAGACGTGCCAAAGGTTAGGCGTGGGCGTGACTGTCATGAAATGTTTTGGCGGTGGCGACTTGTTGGACGCTAAGCTTTCGCCGGCGGGCGTGGCGTTGACGGCTAACCAGTGCATTCACTATGCGTTAAGTCGTCCGGGCGTGGCAGTTGTCTTGGCGGGCGCACATTCCGTCGAGCAACTCAAGCAGAGCATTTCCTACGAAGACGCAACCGACGCGGAGAAGGATTACGCCCTGACCTTTGCGAGCTTCCCTAAGATTTCTTGGCAGGGGCATTGCGTTTACTGTAGCCATTGTGCGCCGTGCGTCAAGAAGATTGATATTGCTTACGTCACGAAGTTTTTGCACTTGACGGAGGCTCAAGCGTCTGTGCCGGAGACTGTCCGCGAACATTACGCGGCGTTGAGTCATCATGCGGGCGAGTGCATTAAATGCGGCGTTTGTGAAACTCGTTGCCCATTCGGCGTCGCCATTCGCGAGAATATGACTAAGGCTAAGCAGGTCTTCGGCTATTGAATCTACTTTCTTTCAGCGAAGAAAGAAAGTAGCAAAGAAATTCGCCTCGCAGGGGCGTAGACGCCGCTATGAAACATCCATGTTTCAAACGCGGCGCGGCCGTCGTCCATGACGGCCGGTCACAAGCTTCGTCCTAGCTAGTGTTTTATTTCTGGAGGGGATTTAAATGTTTGAGGACGGCGCGAAACTCGACGATATTTTAGAGGTCTTGAAGCGACCGCCAATTATTGGCAACAAGAATAAGCAACCAGTCACGGAGGCGGGGTTTCGTTACGATACGGGACAAGCCGCCCGCGATGAGGTTCAACTCGAATTCGGACAAAAAAATTTGGAGGTATTAAAATGAGTAAAACTTTGGTAGCGTTCTTCTCGGCAAGCGGTTCTACGCGCAGGCTTGCTAACACTTTGGCGGAGGTCGTCGGGGCTGACACTTACGAGATTAAACCCGCCACGCCTTACACGGGAAAAGACTTGAATTGGAACGATTCGCAGTCGCGTAGCTCGGTCGAGATGGCTGACATTACTTCGCGCCCCGCACTCGCCGACAAAAGCGCGAAGGTCGCCGACTACGATACGATATTCCTTGGCTTCCCTATCTGGTGGTACGTCGCCCCGCACATTATCAACAGCTTCCTTGAGAGCTACGACTTCGCGGGCAAGACGATTGTTTTGTTTGCGACTTCGGGCGGCTCTGGCTTTGGTCAAACGCTCAATCAACTGGAGCCCTCCTGCGCGGCGTCGGTTCGTTGGGTAGTGGGGCAAGTCTTTCGCAGTCGCACCGATAAAGCCACGTTAGCTGATTGGGTTAAGTCCTTGCCAATAGATAAATGAACGAGCAACCTTATCCGCTACCCGTCGGCTGGCAATGGGTGACTTTGGACAGCGTTGCCGAAATAATAATGGGACAATCTCCCAGCGGTGACGATACAACAGAGGATTCAAGTTACACGCCTCTAATTGGCGGCGCGGCTGACATGGGCAACTTATTCCCGTCAATAACTCGTTACACCAAAAAGCCTACCAAGCTCTCTGAAAAAGACGACGTTATCATTTGCGTTCGTGCCACACTCGGCAAGCCAATTTTTTCGGACGGCGAATATTGTTTGGGTAGAGGCGTTGCGGCTCTTCGTCCCCGTTTAGTCTCAAAAAATTTTCTTCGATACGCGCTGATAAACTTTGAACAATATTTTTACGACAACGCGAACGGGACAACATTTTTACAAATAGCAAGCAAACCACTAAGACGAATGCCCTTCCCGTTGCCTCCGCTTGACGAACAGCAACGCCTAGTTGAGATTCTCGACGATTTGTTTTCAAGGCTCGACAAAGCAGAATGGTTACTGGGCAAGGAGCAACAGCCAAAAGAACTTTCCAAATCGGTCTTGAGAAAAATTGAGCTGATGAAGAAGTCGATATTGGCAAGGGCTTTTCGCGGCAAGTTCAAAATGAATTAGAGCAAAAAAATTATCCCCCGCAATCAGCGAGGGATTTTTTTATTGAAGTCTTAATCGACAATGTAAATGTCAATGAATTGTCTTCCGAATTCGTAGCACTCGGCAAGGGTATCAAACGCCACGTCGATTTTGTGACCGACAATCGCGCCGCCCGTGTCCTCTGCCACTGCGTAGCCGTAGCCAGGGATATAAACTCTGGTGCCGAGCGGAATGACAAATGGGTCGGTCGCAATGACGCCGTGCCTGCAAAGGGTTCCCGTCGCCGTGTAAGCACTCAAGCCCGGTTGTGCACTGCTGTAAGCCGTCGCCTCGACGCGGATAACTCTGCTGAATTGGGGAATGTCGGTGTATTCGGGAAGGTCGGAAGAGAACTCGTAATCGTTCAGGTTGGGGGGCGTGTCTTCCTCGTCGAGAGCCGAATAAGTCCTGCGTCCGCAAATGCCATCTGCCTTCATGCCGCGACTGCTCTGGAAATCTTTAAGGGCGTCAATCGTCTCCTCATCAGCCACGCCGTCAACTTCTCCGTCGTAGAAGCCGTGCTCAGTCAGTTTGTTCTGAAGATGAACTACGCCGTCGCCCTCCATGCCGAGCTTAATCGTATCGCCGACGCCCGCATATTGAACGATTTCCTTGACCGTATTCACCGCGCTTAGAACAGTACTGACTTCATTGACGGAATTGACAACTTCATTAACGCTCTTGGGAGGTTCGGGAACATAATCGCCGGGCTGATAAGTCGTTATGTCAATCTTATCGAAAGCCGCCGCCCACAGGAGTTTATACGTTTCCGCACCGCAGACGCCGTCCACTTCGAGTCCGAGCGCGGATTGAAAATCTTTGATAGCATTAACCGTCGCCGAACCGTAAACACCGTCCGCCGCGACGTTTAAAAGATTTTGCGCAATCAGATACTCTTGAATTTCTTTGACTTGACTGCCTCTGTCGCCGTACTTCAGTGCTGCAGCTGAACAGAGATTGGAAAAGCACACGGCGAAAATCAATAGCAGCGTCCAAAGAATTCGCCTTCCGTTCATTTCTTCCACCTCGTTTAATTCCGTTTTAATTTTGGCAGATTATATCAACCCTTACTGAAAAACTTATGGCAAACAAGAATTTTTTTCGGAGCTTGCAAAAAATTTTAATGCGGGCTAAAATTTTTCCGATATAAAATTTGAAAAAGAAGCAACAGAAGTTAAACGGATAAAGGGAGATGTTCAATTATGATGAGAGCGTTGTGGTCGGCGGCGTCAGGCATGAAGGCGCAACAGACGAATATGGACATAGTCGCGCACAACATTGCAAACGTTGACACCTACGGCAACAAGAAGGTTCGCGCCGAGTTCCAAGATTTGCTTTATCAAACCCTGCGCGACGCGGGCGGCACCTCTGGTAATGGCACGCAATATCCTCAAGGATTGCAGGTCGGCTTAGGCGTTAAGGTCGCCGCGACGCACAGAGTATTTACTCAAGGACCGTTGCAGACGACCGATAACCCCAGCGACGTTGGCATTCAGGGCGACGGCTTCTTCCAAGTGCAACTGCCCGACGGCACCACGGCTTATACTCGCGACGGCTCCTTTAAGCTCGATTCGGATAGGCGACTGGTGACAAGCGACGGCTACTTGCTCATTCCGAATATCACATTGGACGAGAACGCCCCGATAAGCAGTCTGGTCATAAGTTCGGACGGAAGAGTTTCGGATACTCCTGCGGGCGGCGAACAAACGGAAATTGGTCAGATAACTCTCGTGCGCTTCGTCAATCCGGAAGGTCTTTACGCATACGGCAGAAATTTCTTCTTGGAAACAGCCGCCTCCGGTGCACCGATTGAAAGCGAGCCTGGGCAAGACGGCGCGGGCGTCCTTGCGCAAAATACTTTGGAGATGTCGGGCGTGCAAATCGTCGAAGAGATGGTCAATATGATTGTCTCTCAGCGCGCTTACGAATCCAATTCAAAGGCAGTCACCACGAGCGATTCAATGCTTGAGATTGCCAACCAGATGAAACGATAATTTAACATGAAGAAGATATTTATCGCGGCGTTGCTCTTGATGATGAGTTTGACGCCGCGAACTTTTGCATTTACGATAACGGGCGCGGAGGTCGAAGCAGTCGCCCTTGACGCATTGGAACGAGCCCTTGACGAACGTGGCGAGACTCGGCGGCATGAAATTATTTTTACGCAACGAGCCGCCGACATGAAACTGCCTGAAGGCGTCGTGGACGTTAAAGCGACATTGCCCGTGCCGATAAGTTACTTGAGCTTGACTCCCGTGCGTGCGACAGTCTTTGTGAATGGGCGACTTTATCGGACGGTAAGTTTCACGGCGCGGATTAAAGTTTATGACTCGGTTATCGTAGCAAATCACGACCTGCGGATTGAGGTACCAGTGACGGCGGCGGACTTCCACATTGAGGAGGTTGTCATTGACGGGCGCAACGAATATGTTAAGGACGTTAGCGAAGTCGTCGGGCTGGTGCCGCATAGATATATTCGCGGCGGCTCACCCGTGACGAAAGCTTACTTTCAGCAACCGGTCGTCGTAAACAGCGGGCAACGCGTGAACATCATCTTGAATCATAACGGCATAAAAGCATCAGCAAAGGGAATCATCATGACACGCGCCCGCGTTGGTGCTTTGGTCAAGGTCAAGAATGAGGCTTCTGGAAAAATTTTAACGGCGCGAGTAATCGACGCCAGCACGGTGGAGGTCAGCATGTAATCAGCAAGCCTGAACGTAGCTTGAGACCGGCTCGCATGGACGCGAGCCGCCGGCGTTTGAATCATGGATGATTCATAGCCGGTCTACGCCCCTGCGAGGCGAATTTCTTTGCTACTTTCTTTCTTCGCTGAAAGAAAGTAGTTCACAAAAAACTTTGGAGGTGACAGCACAGATGATAAAGAGAATTCTCACGGCGATATTGATTGCGGCGTTTGTAATCGGCGGCGGCGCGGTGGAGGCTAAGTCCCTTTGGGTCGATAACGGCGCGTTGAGCTTGTACGCCGACAAGAAAGCCCGCAACGTCGGCGACATCCTAACGATAGTCATAAACGAATCGACGACGCAGACCGCTACGAAGTCCCGCAGGAATTCCAAATCGGGTTCAATCAACGTCAGCACGGGCACAGGCATTTTTGATTTCATTAAGGCGTTCTCGGCTAGCGGCGGCGACTCCTTCCAAGCGGACGGCAACGCAACTGATACCAGCCGTTTCAGCGGGCAAATAACAGTTACGGTCGTGGAAGTCCTTCCCAATGACAATATGATAGTCGAGGGCGTGCAGTCCATTTGGCAAAACCGCGACGAACATAAAATCACCTTGCGCGGGACGATTCGCCGCGATGATGTGACCATGTATAATACCGTGCCTTCAAGTAAGGTAGCCGACGCGTCAATAAAGTTCGACGGCAAAGGTCCGCTTAACGCCAAACAACGTCAGGGCATCTTGACGCAACTATTTAACTTCCTCTTTTAATCGACGAGGTGAGGTCATGAAAAAACTTTTTACACTCGCGACGCTGTTGGCTTGCCTCGCGCTTATGACTTCGACGGTCTTTGCTGAGGCGTCAGTCACACGCATAAAAGACATTGCCAAAATTCAGGGCGTGCGGAGCAACCAACTAATGGGCTACGGGCTTGTAGTAGGCTTGCCGGGCACGGGCGACAGTGACGATACGTGGCAGATGATTCAATCGACGGTGTCACTGCTAAGGAACTTCGGGATAACGGTTAATCCGGCGGACTTGGACTCCGATAACGTAGCGGCAGTCATGGTCACGGCGACGCTTCCTCCGTTCGTGCGCGAGGGCGATACCATTGATGTTGTCGTCAGCTCGATGGGCGACGCGGATTCAATTCAAGGCGGCGTGCTCCTGCAGACTCCGCTTAGGGCGGCAAATGGTGACGTTTACGCGGTGGCGCAAGGCTCGGTTTCAACGGGCGGATTCGTAGCGGGCAGAGGCAATAATCGTGCGCAAAGGAACTTTCCGACTGCGGGCAACATTCCAAACGGTGCAATCGTCGAACGCACGCTTGAAGACGAACTCGGCAGAAACGGTCAAATTTCCTTGAGCTTGGCAAGTGCCGACTTCACGACCGCCGCACGTATTACCAACTCAATCAACGCGGCTTATGGCAACGTGGCGCACGCGGCTAATCCCGGACGCGTCGACATTAACATTCCAGGCTACTATCGCGCTAACGTCGTGCAGTTCGTCGCCTCGATTGAAGATTTGCCCGTCGTGCCAGATAGCATTGCTAAAGTCGTAGTCAACGAACGCACAGGGACAATCGTTATGGGCGGCAATGTTCACGTCGACGAGTGCGCGATAACTCAAGGCGGCTTGTCGATTCGCATTGACCACGGTGAGAGCGCGTCGCAACCGGGGCCGTTCTCCTATGGCACGTCGATAGTTGTAAAGAATACGGACGTGAATGCCCGCGAGGAGATGTCTAGCTCGGTAGTCATGCCCGCGACCACAAGTGTAAGTGATGTTATCGGTGCGCTTAATGCCGTGGGAGCCACGCCGCGAGATTGCATTTCTATCTTGCAGGCAATGAAGGCGGCGGGCGCGATTCATGCAGTGCTTGAGATTATCTAAGGAGTGGTAGACGTGAGGATTGACGGTTCATATCTGTTGCCGCAGACGACTGGAACGAATACGGGCGCGCAAAGTGCGCAAATGCTAAAGGAAGAGTCCAGCTTTAAAGAACAACTCAAGGCGGCAACTGAGAAACTCGAAGCAAAGACGATTAAGACGATGACACCTGCGGAGGTCGCTCAACGCAACCAAGAGATTAAAGAAGCCAGCGTTCAACTAGAAGCACTCCTGCTGAAGATGATGTATACCGAGATGTGGAAGACCGTTCCGAAGAACGAGCTGTTCGGCTCAAGCAATGCAATGGATATTTATCGCGACATGTACAACGAGGAGATAACCAAAAAGGCGGCGGAGGGCGGCGGCATTGGACTTGCCGATTACATTTACAAGCAGCTGACGAAGAATCAATGAATATTTATCCCCGATGATGAGTCGGGGCTTTTTTGTTGCCTGAAAAAATTTTGAAGACAACGCGGCGGATTCATGATAGAATAATTCAAACGTTAGCGGAGGTGAAAACTTTTTTGGAGAACAAAACAAAAGCGACGGCGACATTGGCGGCAAGTGCCCTGTGCGCACTCTCGACCCTGCCAGAAATTTCGCCGCTGAAATTTATAATGACGGGCGCGACGGGCGGCTTTATCCTCGGACTGATGAATCATGGGTTCCTAGCCGCGACGATCGGAGGCATGGCGGACTGGTTCGGCGTGACGGCTCTTTTCCGCAAGCCACTGGGTATCGGATTCCACACGGAAATACTAAGGCGCAATCGCGGACGAATCATGGAGGCAATCGTTGAATTCGTCGGTACCGACTTGCTAAGCACGAAAAATATTATGGAGACCGTCAAGGACGAAAACACCGCGCAACTTTTAATCGACTACTTCGAGCAGAACAAAGGACGCGAGAAAACTAAAGCCCTTGTGCGCGAGGTCTTGGGCGAACTCTTCGGCGGGCTCGACACGCAGGGCATTGCTAAGGGCGTGGCACCGATTCTGGAAAACGAGATTAGGAACCTCGACGCGGAAAAACTCTTCGATGCCGTAATAAAGGTCGTCACCAATGACAAGCACAGCCGCCAGATTCTAATCGCGCTTTTCGACACGGGACATAAAATCTTGCGTAGCCCGCACATGCAAGAAGAAATCCTAAAGAAGATAACCGAACTGCGCGAGGCTTACGAGGGCGACTCGGCGGGGCGGGCGTTGGTGCTTAGCTCAATGGATTTGACCGACGAGAAAATTTTAAGCATCCTCAATGAGACGGTAGAAAAGAAAATCAGCGACGCGGAAAAAGTCTTGAACACGACGGGCGCACTTGTCGACAGCGAGACGGCGAACGCGGCGGACGAGATGATTAAAATGTTCGGCGGGTTCGTTCAATCGGCGGCGGGCAACCTCAATACTAAAAAATTTCTCAACGACCTGATGAAGTTGTTCCTGCAAAAATTCGACACGGAAGGATTTATCAAGACGTGGCTGGACGTGAACATCAAAGGCGAGACCGACCCGAAGATTTTAGAAAAACTTCAGCGGCAACAGGCTGCCAATCCGAAAGTTACACGCATTGTCGAAGTTGAACGCAAGCCCGTCATTTGGCGAGAGGCAGTTGATTACCTAGTCGACGCCAAAATTGATGAGTTCATACGGAACGAGGCTTTGCAGAAGAAATTCGACAAGCTCATCAAAGATTTTATCGAGAACTTGCTTGAGGAATATCGCGGGCAGATACCGCTGATGATTCGTGAGCGGCTAGACAAGTTCAGCGACGACGAGTTGACGGAGTTTGTTGAAAGTCACGTGGCGGACGATTTGCAGATGATTCGTATCAACGGCTCTGTTTGCGGCGGGCTGGTCGGCATGTTCCTTTTTATCGTTTCGCAGATTATCGAACGCATAGCACAGGGAGGTTGACGCTTTGAACAGGTGGAACACAGCAGACACGACTTTACTCTGCGCGGCACTTTTTTTCCTGATGGCGGTCGGCTTTAAGATAGTTTTCCCCGGCAACGTCCTAGCCGAAGGATTTCTCTTCGTGACGGAGGCGGCTCTTGTCGGCGGGATAGCGGACTGGTTCGCGGTGACGGCTCTTTTTAAAAAACCGCTGGGCTTCCCGTTCCATACGGCTATCCTCCCGCGCAGAAGAAAAGATTTCGTCAAGGCGTCGGTCGTCATGGTTCAGCAAGAGTTCTTCTCGCGGCGGACGATTTTTAAAAAGCTCGGCGACTTCAAACTCATGCCGCGTATCGTCGATTACCTTGCCCGCGACGAGACCCGCAAACTCCTTGCTGATGAACTCTTTAACGTCGTGAAGAAATATGTAGCTAAGCAGGACAAGGAGACCCGCTCCAAGGCGATTGCCAATGAACTGCGCCGAATCCTCCGCGACATCCCCGCGCAAAGTTTGATTAATGATTTCGGCTCGCACTTCAAACGCAATAACAAAGACCGAGAAATTTTTATTGGAATCGTCAAGGCAATGCGGCGGACAGCGGCTAAGCCTGAGACGTGCGATAAGCTCCAAGCAATCCTAGAAGAGTACGCTAACCAGAAGACTAAGAACATGGGCGGCTTTTCAATTCTAATGGCGGGGCTGGCGCAAATGCTCGACCTAGTGAATTTCGAGGAGGCGGCGCGAATCATGCAAGTGCAACTGCTAAAGCTCCTAGACGAACTCGCCGCCGATACGCAACTGCAACGCCGCACCCTAAACGAATGCCGCCTAAAGATTTCCGAGCTTAGTGATACGCCCGAATTCAAGGACTTAGTAGAACGAATCCAAATCGACGCCGCGACCGTTTTGCCGCTGGAGGAGGCAATTGAACTTGCGCTGATTCATTTGGAAAATCAGTTGCGTGCGCCGGACTCAAAAAACCTCGGCGGGCTGTTAGTCAAACTCTTCGACGAGGAGTACAGCAGACTATTAAAGCTCCTTCGCGAAGACTCCGCCGCTAAGACTGCCTTTGAAAAGTTCGTAGACGAGCTGACGGCGCGAGCCGCCCTGCGTGCTCAACCGCTAGTCGGGGTCGTCGCCAAAGACGCCCTCGAACGCCTGACCGAAGAACAGCTTAATAATCTGGTTTACGACAAGGCGGAGCAAGATTTCATCTGGATTCGGCTTAACGGGTCAATCGTCGGGTCTGTCGTCGGGCTTGCGATATTTATCCTAATCAAGGCGGCGGGGTTGAGCGTATGATAGCCTTTTTTGATTCGGGCATGGGCGGACTTAGCGTCTTGCACCACGCGAAGAAGATTTTGCCGCACGAAGAGTTTATCTTTTATGCTGACGAAGACAACGTACCCTATGGCACCAAGTCGCCCGAAGAGGTTCTGGCTTGCGTCGACGCGGCGTTCAAATTTTTAATCGGGCAAGGGGTCGGAGCAATCGTCGTGGCGTGCAATACGGCAACTTCAGTGGCAGTCAAAGTCATGCGGGAAAAATATTCCCTGCCGATAATCGGAATGGAGCCGGCGTTGAAGTTGGCATTGGACACGTTCCCCGCCCGAAAAGTTTTGGTGACGGCGACGGCGATAACAATCACGGGCAAAAAAATTCGGCGGCTGATTGAACGACTGCACGCAAAAGACTTAGCCGAGCTTAGGGCGTTGCCGCGGCTGGTCGAGTTCGCGGAGCGGCAAGAGTTCACGTCGGCGGCTGTCGAAAAGTATCTGCGCGGCGAGCTGGCTTGCTACGATTGGGAAAAGTTTTCTTCGCTGGTGTTGGGTTGCACGCACTTTAACTACTTCAAGGACACATTGAGAAGGATTTTGCCGCCGCATGTCAGGATACTCGACGGCAACGCGGGCACAGTCAACGAGCTCATCAGGCGAACGAACCTAACGACGGACGGACGCGGCGCAATAGAATTCTTTTACTCAGGAAGACTAGTGACGGAGGCGGCGGAGCTTGCACGGCTAGAAAAATTTTTGCGGCGGCTCGACGACATGGAGGCGATAACATGAAGACTTACAAGGCGGCGATATTCGACATGGACGGCACGCTCGTCGACACGCTGGAGGATTTGTACGATAGCGTCAATGAAATGCTCGCCCATTACAATTTGCCTCTCCGCACGCTCGATGAGGTTCGGCAGTTCGTCGGCAACGGCGCAAGGCAACTTATGATTCGGAGCCTGCCTGCCGATTGCGACTTCCTAGACGAGGCTTTGAGCTTTTACAACGACTGCTACGCCCGCAACTGTCTGAATAAGGTTAAGCCCTACGCCGGGATTATGGACTTGCTGACGACGCTTGAGGCTAAAGGAATTCCGCTGGGCATTTGCACGAACAAGCAACACTTCGCGGCGGTCGAGATTGCCGATAAAATTCTTGCGCCGATAAAGTTCCCTTACGTCAGCGGCGACGAACCTAATCAGCCCCGCAAGCCTAATCCGACCCGCGCCCTTGCCTGTGCTGAAAAATTTTCCGTGGCGGCGGCGGACGTTGCTTATTTCGGCGATACGGCTGTTGACATGCAAACGGCGATTAATGCGGGCTTTCTTGCCGTGGGTGTGACTTGGGGATTTCGTCCGCGTTCGGAACTCGTCGACAGCGGCGCACAAATTATCATCGACCACCCGCACGAGATTTTAGAACGGATTGATTTCATATGAACGACTTCGACGAGCAACTAAGGAAACTGATTCTGCGGGAGCGGCACAACTTCGCGGGGTCATCGTCGCGGGCGATTGTCGAGCTGGTTAATCTGCTCTTCGACTTCGCGATAAAAATTCGGGCTTCGGACATGCATATTGAGCCGTTTGATAAGGCGTTGCGGGTGCGTTATCGCGTCGACGGACAACTGCAGGAGTTTCATCAGCCGTTGCCGCTTAGCTTAGCAGACGCCTTAACCTCGCGGATAAAAATCCTTGCACGCATGGACACGACCGCCGCCTTCCTGCCGCTAGACGGGGCAATCAAGTTCGGCAACGTGGAAATGCGCGTGGCGTCTATGCCGTCGTTCGGCGCGGAGAGTTTGACGATACGTCTTTTGGATTCGTCTTTGGAACTGCACAGCCTAAAAGACCTCGGCTTCACTGCGGCGAACGAAAAAATCTTCCAGCAAATGATAGAGGCGGCGTCAGGAATGGTAATCCTAACTGGACCGATGAACTCCGGCAAATCGACGACTCTTTACGCGGCACTTCGCGAACTCAATCAGCCGACGCGCTCAATAATGACGCTTGAAGACCCGATTGAACAGCACGTCGAAGGCGTCAGCCAAGTACAAGTCAACGAGAAAACGGGCTTGACGTTCGCGGCAGGGCTTAGGGCGATGCTCCGCATGGATTGCAACGTTTTAATGGTCGGGGAGGCTCGCGACGCAGAGACTTCAAAAATAGCGGTGCGGGCGGCTCTAACGGGGCATTTAATCTTCACGACGCTACACGCTAACGATTCTTGCAGTGCCCTATTCCGTATGCTTGAGATGGGCGTCGAACCGTATCTGTTGGCGGCGACGCTTAATGGTGTCGTGGCTCAGCGGTTGGTTAGGAGAGTTTGCCCGAAATGTCAGGCGAGTGGTTGCGAACATTGCCGGGGCACGGGCTACAGCGGGCGGATTGCTTTACATGAGATTTTGCGCGTCGATAAGGATTTGCGCAATCTGATTCTAAACAGCCGCGACCTAGACGAGATTAAAACTTGCGCCCTTGAATCGGGCTTGAAAACTTTATCGGACGACGCAAGGGATAAAGTTCGCGCAGGGCTGACGACAATTAATGAAGTCCGCCGCGTCTTAGGAGATGATTTTATAGAAGGAGCTGATTAAAATGCTGAACTACAGAAGAAAAAATTACTCACCGAAAAATCCTTACATTGCAAAGAAAGCATTGGCGGCGATGAAAAGAATGCAAGAACAGGCAGAACGCAATGGTTTGTCCGAAATGACATTGGAAGAAATTAATGCAGAAATTTATGCAGCCCGTAGAGAACGAGAAGCACGGGAGGCACAGGGAGTCCAATGAATTTCTACGTGGTTATTGATACCAACGTCATAGTTTCTTCTATGCTCAAAAAAATTTCTATACCTGGCAAAATTGTGCATCACGCCTTACACGGAAAGATTATTCCATTGCTCAACGAAAAACTCTTAGAGGAATACGAGGAAGTGCTTTCGCGTCCAAAATTCAAAAATTCTCCCGAAGATATTAGGGAATTTTTAGATGACGTTGTAGAACGCGGTAAATTTATCGACGCTAAGGAATTTGAAGACGAGTTGCCCGACCCGAAGGATAAAATTTTTTATTGGGTGACGCTTACGGCGCGTGAAGAGGTCGAAGCCTACCTTGTGACAGGGAATTTAAAACATTTTCCGATAAAGCCGTTCATAGTGACGCCGCGTGAGATGTTAGACATTTTGGAAAGCGAGGACAATTGATGCTTGACGATAAAAAGGTTGCGTTTATAACGTGCGTCAATAGCGATTGGTGGTACGACGAATGCCGCTTGTATCTTGAGCACTTGACCATTCCCAACGGCATGAAGGCGGAGTTTATCGACGTTCGGGACGCCGCGAGCATGACTTCGGGCTACAATCGGGCGATGAAGTCTTCAGACGCCAAATACAAGATTTATCTGCACCAAGATACCTTCGTTGTGAATAAGAATCTTATCGCTGACCTGTTGAAAATTTTCGCGGACGAGACTATTGGCGTTGTCGGGATGATTGGTTGCGTGAATTTGCCGGAGACTGGCGTTTGGTGGGACGGAATGAGGACTTACGGTCGAGTTCTTCATGCCTGCGAACCTGAAAGCGTGGTTGATTCAGAGTGCAACGAGCCTGACGGCGATTATCAAGTCGTAGAGTCCGTTGACGGGCTTTTTTTGGCTACTCAATACGATTTGCCGTGGCGCGAGGATTTATTTGACGGCTGGCACCTTTACGATACGTCACTTTGCAAGGAAATGAGCCGCGCCGGTTATCGGGTCGTGATTCCGAATCAATCGCAAGATTTTTGGTGCATACATTGCCCGAAAGAAAAGCCCCTTGACCCAAAATATCGCCGCTACCAAAAAATTTTCCTGCGCGAGTACGGCGACGAACTCAATCCTGAAGTCTGATTTACAAAATCCAGTATTTTGGATTTCGTAAATCAAACCTCAAAATCACCCCTGATTTGTGTAAACGCCGAAAAACCCGCATTATCACGCGATACAAAATCCATTATTTTGGATTTCGTAAAATGAGCCTCCAAAATGCCTTTCGAGGCGTTTTTTTTTGTTCAAAATCAATTTTTTCTCGGCGTGTGATATAATCATTAAAAAATCGGAGGTTATCATGGAAAATATTAAACCCAGCTTGTTTGAATTCATTCACGGCGAAGATTTTTGGCAAAATATTTTGGTCGTAGAGAGTTTTGACTATCTTGAACCTTTACGCAAGAAATTTCCGGCGGCTGAAATTTTTTTTGTCACGGCGAACGAGGATTTAGATTATCCGAATACTTATCGGCTTGATTATCGCGAAGAACGCTTGCCATTCCCAGAAGAATTCTTCGACGCGATTATTGGCGACTTGACTTTGGAGGTCGTTACCAATCCTCAGGACATTGCGGCGGGCTTTTCGACTTATCTTAAGCAAACCGGCTGTTGGCTGACGAGTTTTAGGAATATTCGCCACTGGAAAGTTTTGGAACGGCTCATGCGGGGAGCGTTCGGCGGAATCGTTTCGAGATTGTACACGCGAACCGAATTTGAGCGACTTTTATACGCGTCGTTTTATAAGGAAGTGCAAATGCTCCCGCTGAAAAAAAAATCGCCGCCCGAATTGCTCGAACGGCTAATAAATTGCGGTTTTGATAACTTCGACGACGATTTGCAAGTAGAATTTTGGTTGGTGCGTGCGTCGCGGTCAATGCCCGAACTTGCCTTGCTTAAATCGATGTTCACGCCCGAAATCCGCTCCGAGTTGTCAAGAATCCTCCACCGCATTGAATACGACGTGGCGACCGAGGACAGCGTTAAAAGTTTTTGGCGGATTTTCGACGCGGAAGGAATTTTCACGGACTATGCGGCGGCTTTTATTCGTTCGGTCGTGATTCACAGGGAAAATTTCTGGCGTAACATAAAAAAATACTCCGCCCGCGCCGAACTTGAAGAAATTATCGACGAGGCGGAGTCGCTTTACGATTTTGATACGGGCAATCGCCTGCTTTAAAGCAATATGTTGACGATTCCTTGGAAGATGCCGAAGATAAACCTTTGCAACGGCACGAAGATATAACTAAGGACGGGCGTCATCAGGATTATAATCAGGAAAATAAAGCTGTAACGTTCGAGATATTCATATTGCCGCGCCAATTCGTAAGGCAAAAGGTTGCGTAAGATGTGCGAACCGTCGAGCGGCGGGATTGGTAGCATGTTGAAGATTGCAAAGTTGATGTTGTAGATGATTATCAGGTTGAAAACTAGAAGCGTGCCTTCTGAGAACGGAAAATCGAACTTCGCAAGCAAAACCAGAGCTATCAGCGCGATAAACGCCGTAATCAGATTCGACGCGGGGCCAGCGAGCGAAACTAAGATGTCGTCGCGTCTAGGATTGGAAAAATTCATCGGATTTATTTGCACGGGCTTAGCCCAGCCGAAATGCACGATAAAAAGCATTAAAAGCCCGATTGGGTCGACGTGTGCGGCAGGGTTTAGCGTCAAACGTCCTTGAAGTCGCGGAGTATAATCGCCGAGGGCATAAGCAACGCGTGCATGGGCATATTCGTGCACGACCATAGCAATAACTATGCCCGGCAAGCCCGTAATCAAATTCATCAAGAATCCGCCAATATCATCAAACATTAAATCGCCTCCATTAATCGTTAAGAAATTCGCTCACGATAAACCGCGGGCGTCTTTTTGTTTCCAGATAGATTTTCCCGACGTATTCGCCGACAACGCCAATCGACAAGAGAATCAGTCCGCCGATAAACCACAGTGACGCTAGCATACTCGTCCAGCCGCGAACAGTATCGCCAAAAAAGTATTCATACAGCGTCCAGAGAATCACGAGCAAACTTATCGAACACATTGCAAAGCCCAAAATCATTATCAGGCGAATCGGCTTGACTGTCAGCGACGTTATCCCTTGCAGGGCGAAGAACAACATTTTTTTCAGCGGATACTTGCTCTCGCCCGCGAATCGCTCCGCCCGTTCGTAATAAACGACTGCAGAAGGATAACCAATCATCGGAACAAGCCCGCGCAGAAATAAATTGACTTCGCCGAACTCGGCAAGCCCGTCCAAAGCTCTTTTGCTCATTAATCGATAGTCAGCGTGATTATTTATGATGTCGCCGCCCAAAAACTTTACAAGCTTATAAAAACTCTCCGCCGTGAACCGCTTAAAGAAAGTATCAGTCGTGCGTTTGCTCCTCACGCCGTAAACAATGTCGAAACCGTCGTTGAACTTGTCAATCATCTCGTCAATCGCGTTTATGTCGTCCTGCAAGTCGGCATCCATAGAAATAACCATGTCCGCGCCGCCCTTAACCGTCATCAAGCCGGCAAGTAGTGCGTTTTGGTGTCCGCGGTTGCGTGAAAGATTTATTCCGGAAAAAATTTTGTCTGTCGCGTGCAGTTCGCGAATAATCTTCCACGTCGAATCTTTAGAGCCGTCATTGACGAAAACAATCCGACTTTGCTTTGAAATCTTGCCCGCGTCGATAAGACTAAGGAATTTTTCGCGGAGACGTTTGGCGGTCTCGTGTAAAACGTCTTGTTCGTTGTAGCAGGGAATGACGACGTATAAAATCTTGCTCATGATTGTCCCTCGAAGTGTTCTTGCTTGTAAGTCTCGAAACGGTCTTTAAACAGCTCGTCTTGATTAGGATAAAGCTCGGCGAAGATTTTTTCTACAAAGTCAATGTCCTCTCTCTCGAACGGCGAAATTTTCTCGTAAACTTTGAACGTCACGGACGACACGCCGTCTGATTCGGGGTGGAAAGTGTAAGTTTTAATCTGCTTGAAGTGCTTGGATATGGGCGACGGTCTCAACATAAGCTCGGCGGGCTTGACGACGACTAATTGATTTTCTGGTAGCAAATGAGTTTGAACAGGTTCAGCGACCAAAATAATATCCGCGTCGAAGAATTTTACTGGGAAGCCGTCGCGCAAATCCACGTCAGCCCCGCCCATCAAACCCGGTAAAGCCTCGCGATTATTCGGCATATAAATTTTGTCGAGAATCGTGCCGTTATACAATTCGCCGCTCGCCAGCAGATAAATCTTCTTGTCGTCGCCCGCCAGTTGATTCAAGTCCGCAACGAAAACTTTTAGCTCGTCGATGTCGTGGCGGATTGGAATTGTGTAGCCGGTGTTGAAGGGCTTCGACAGGTTAAAAGAATACGTTTGCAGGCAGTTGAACGCTAGGATAGCAATCAGAGCCGCGCCGACGGATTTTTTCTTCGACAGGGCGAAATTAATCAACAGCACGATAGCAAAGGCGAACGGTAGAATCATTATGCAGTAGTGTTGCCAGCCCATGAGTTGAATTCGGCAGATTAACCAGACTGAATTTATCGTCCACGTCAGAAGACACGCGGCAAGAGGTCGGAGCTTTTTATTGCGGAAACTGACGAGCACGCCGACGATAAAAAATGCGTAGATTAGAAAGCCTAAGAACTCCGCGTGGTTCAATAATCGCTCCGAAAAGTCCATTCCGCGTTGATAAGCCGAGTACGCCGCGCCGATATTGTAAGTCAGTGCGCGTTTGAAAAACGTAAAGAACAGCGGCAAGGCTATTAAGGAGCCGTAAGCCGCGATGACGAACATTCTTTGGCAGAGCCTAAGCAAGTTGCCGCCCGATAACAGCACGTAGACAGCATAGCCGACGAACTCTCCTAAAATCATGTAAGCCGCCGTCCGCGCCTGGAACACCGCAAAGATACAAAGCACGGCAATTAAGATTAGCGGCTCGCGTGGAGGTTCGGACTCGTCTAAGCTGAGGAGCAATGCTAGGATTATGGCGGCGGGCAAAATGATTGAGACGTTCGCATAACCGACAAGCAACGGCACTTCAAACACTGGGAACGACAGCAGAATTGCCATAATCGCCGAGCAAGGAAGATTTACGTTTGCAAAGTGCTTGAGAGTCGCCGCCGCAATGAATACCGCAGGAAGTGCGAACATCAGCCAGACATACAGCGCGTAGCAGAGGAAACTTTTGCCGAAGAGATGCATTGGTAACGTCATAAGCATCGGCAGAAAGTTATTGTAGTCCGAATGATTGATTGAGCCGCGCAAATTCTTTAAAGCTTGGTGCGGGTCGCTGAAAGTCGTTTCGTCGCAGTCAATCGTTGGCTCCCACGTCTCAAGCGAATCCCAAATGTAAATCGTCTGCTGTGAACTCACCATGAAGATTATAAAGCCGACGCTGAGAGCCGCCACGATTAAAATCCTCGGCAAGTCGTCAAGTAGCTCGTCGCGGAAATTCACCTTGCACAGTTTCAGCGAACGATAAATCACGCCGTAATAGCCGCCGAGCAGTACAAGACAAAGTACCACGCCCGCCAAAGTCGGAAGGACTTTCCCGACAAGCCCAATTAGCACGAACAGCCCGATGACTTCCAGCACGCGCCGCACGATTTTGTTGCTTAGGAATTTACGCGCCATCATTTTTTGTGAAACACCTGCTTAGCCAAAAGGAGAATGGACACGGCTGATTTTGCGTCGAAAATCTTTCCAGACTCGACCATTTGCAAGGCGGCAGTCAGCGGAATCTTAACGACGTTAATAAATTCGTCTGAATCGGGATGAATCTTGCCGGGCGTCAAATCCGTTGCGGCGTACAGGTGAATGTATTCGTTCGTAAAGCCAACAGTCGTGGCAATCGTCGTTAGCTTCCAGTACTTGCCAGCCGTGTAGCCCGTTTCCTCCGAAAGTTCGCGTTTGGCGCATTCGATTGGGTCTTCGCCGACCTTATCGAGCTTGCCGGCGGGGACTTCCAAAGTAACTTGACCGACGGGGTAGCGGAACTGCCGCACGAGGATAATTTGATTGTCGGGCAGGAGCGGAATAACCGCCGAGGCTCCAGGGTGTTGAATCCACTCGCGCACGGACTTATTTCCGTTAGGCAACTCAACTTCGTCCCGGCGCACGTGAAGCAATACGCCGTCAAAGACCGGTTCGCTTGAAATCTTTTTCTCGACCAAATTTTTATCTTCGTTGTCAATCAACATTTCTTATCGCCCCTTAAAAGTTTTGTGATAAATATTTTGCCACAAGGCTAATCTTTTTACAATATGAAAGTCATGTGTTATAATCGGAAAAATTTTTGACGAGGAGTTGGAGACATGAAATCACTAAAGAAGATTTTAATAGCGGTGATGATGAGTGCGACGCTTATGATTGGCGGCGGCGAGGCTGAGGCAGTTGATTACTACAGCGCGATTTATCAGACGGTCAATCGCTACAACGGCAACGAGGTCGAGTGCGACTGGATAACGCGGGCGATTCTTTATGCGTCGAGTGAATATCAAGTCGACCCGATTTTGATTACGTCGATAATGGAGGCGGAGAGCGAATTTAACTTCCACGCGCTAAGTCCGGTCGGGGCGGTCGGCTTAATGCAACTCATGCCGTCGACGGCGGCGGGCTTGGGCGTCAATCCTCATAACCCGCTTGAAAATATCATCGGCGGCACGATTTACATTAAGAATCAGCTCGGACGTTTCAAGGATTGGGGAGCCTACTCCGTGACGGACGCGGTTGCCGCTTACAATGCCGGACCTGGTGCCGTCGAGAAGCATGGCGGCGTTCCGAATTACTCCGAGACCGTCCATTACGTCATCAAGGTCGCGAACAATTACAAAAATCTTTTAAACTTGATTCAGTCGTAAAAATTTTTTCGTAAGCGCGCCGCTCAATGTCAGGCGGCTTTTATTTTTTATGAGTTAATGAGTGACGCTCAATGAATCAAACGCTTATCGGCATATGCGGCTTCTTGTGCATGGCGGCAATAATGCTGTCGCTGTTCAAAAGTAAAACCGTGCCTGCCGTTGCATTTATTTTATTCCCGACAATCCTTGGAATACGATTTATCGGAAGATGAACATGCGCACGACTACACTTTTGCGCGTCATGGTTTTGCCGATGGGAATAATGAACTTGATGCCGTGGGCAGGTTCGACGGTACGTGCGGCAACTGTTTTGGACGTGGAGGCGGGCGACCTTTGGCAAATGATTCTGCCCGTGCAAATATTCGGCGTCATAATCTGTTTGGCTCACGGCGTACTTGCGGGCATTCAAGAAAAACAGCTCGGCGCATGTCTCGTTCGCGAACAAAATTTTAAATCGCCCGAAGTCAACGATAAATCTCCACGCGACAAAAAAATTTTTATCTTCAATGTGCTGTTGACGCTTGCCGTTATCGCCACGCTGATTGTCACAAAAATTCCCGATTACGTGCCGTTCATGGTCGGCTTATCGTTGGCACTCATTGCGAATTACGGACTCGACGCGAAGACTCACAAGAAAATCATAAATGCACACGCTACGCCCGCGATCATGATGTGTTCGACACTTTTGGCGGCGGCAGTTTTGATGGGCATCTTTGTTAAGGAAGTGACGGTTGACGGCGCGAAAATTCCCAGCGTAATTAACTGCATGTCCAATCTTGCCACGCTGATTTTGCCCGAAACTTTTGGAGAACATCTGCCTGTTATAATCGGCGCGCTCAGTGTACCGCTGGCTTTGATTTTCGACACCAACAGCTATTTTTACGGCATGCTGCCCGTCATGATTGGTATCGGTGAAAATTTTGGCGTTGGTGCCGAGAGTATAACCGCCGCCATGCTGATTTGCCGCAACTGCGCGACGTTCGCCGCGCTGATAAAAATCATTCCGCTGTGACGTTGGCAATATCATTGCAGGAAAAAATTTTCGGCGGCAGAATATCCCATTGATAATCAAATTCGGAAAGGCGGTAAAATTTTTATGGACAACGTTGTAAAAATCGGACTGTTGGGCGCGGGCACAATCGGCGGCTCGGTCATCGAGGTTTTGCAAGGCAATCGCGACATCATCACTCAGCGGGCGAACACCGCCATTGAAATTAAAAAAATTCTCGTCCTGCCGCGTGAAATTCCTGCCCTGCAAGAACGAGGTTTGCCCGCAACCAACGATTACGACGAAATTTTGAACGACCCGGAAATTAAAATCGTCGTCGAGCTGATGGGCGGCGTCAAACCCGCGAAAGATTTTATCCTTCAGGCAATGGCGCACGGCAAACACGTCGTCACGGCTAACAAAGATGTCGTTGCGCAATTCGGGCATGAACTCTTCGACGCGGCGGACGCTCACCAAATCGATTTCCTGTTCGAGGCGGCGGTCGGCGGAGCAATTCCAATCATCATGCCGCTTAAACGTTCCTTGACTGCCAATAAGATTACGGAGGTTCTCGGCATAGTCAACGGCACGACCAATTACATGCTGACTAAGATGAGCGACAGCGGCGCAGATTATGACACCGTCCTCAAGGAGGCGCAAGCTCATGGCTACGCCGAACGCAATCCCGAAGCCGACGTTGAAGGCAAGGACGCCGCCCGCAAGATTGCTATCCTTGCGTCGATTGCGTTCAATTCCCGCGTGAAGTTCGAGGACGTGTCTGTTGAGGGCATTACTCACATTACGCCCGAAGATATTTCCTACGCTAAAGATTTGGGCTACGTCGTGAAACTGCTGGCGGTCGGTCGGGATACGGAATTGGGCGTTGACGTTCGAGTTAATCCCGTCCTCTTGCCTAAGGAGCATCCGCTTGCGTCGGTCAATGGTGTGCTTAATGCGGTATTCGTGCGTGGCTGGCCGATTGAAGAGGCAATGTTCTTTGGACCTGGCGCGGGCAAGCCGACTGCCTCCGCCGTGGTCAGCGACATCATCGAGGTTGCTCGCGGGCTCGGACGCAACTCGGCGGGGCGTTTCGGTTGCACGTGCTATCACAAGCGCACGATTTGCCCTGCGGAAGAAACGATTTCCAGCTACTATATCCGCTTGCTCGTCGACGATAAACCCGGCGTCCTCGGCAAGATTGCTACGACCTTCGGCAATGTCGACGTCAGCTTAAAGTCCGTCGTGCAGACGCGTGCCGAGCTTGAAGACCACGTGGAGATTGTCGTCATCACGCACAAGGTTAAGCATAAAAACATCATCGAGGCTCAAGCGGCTTTGAAGGTTCTTTCCGTCGTCGACAAAATCTTTAACGTGATAAGGGTAGAGTAATGGACAACAAAAAAAATCGTGCCGTCGTTCGGGTGCCGGGCACCTCTGCTAATTGCGGTCCCGGCTTTGACTGTTTGGGCTTGGCGACGACGATTTATAACTACATGGACTTGACGCTTTTGAGGAGCAGTAAAGTTATCGTCGAGTCGTCGGGCGAAGGCGCGGAGAATATTCCACGCGGCAGAAAGAATTTGGCTTGGCAATCCGTGCGGCGTCTTTTGCAGGAAGTCGGGCGGGCTGACGAGTTCAAAGGCGCGATTATCCGCACAGATAATCACGTACCGATTGCCCGCGGGCTTGGGTCGAGTTCAACTGCGATTGTCGGGGGCTTGACGGCGGCTAATGAAATCCTCGGCTCGCCACTCGATAAGCACGGGCTGTTGAAACTAGCAACGGAGCTTGAAGGGCACCCCGATAACGTCGCGCCCGCAATCTTCGGCGGCTTTACAGTCAGCGTCATGGACAAGGGCGCAGTTCAAACTTTTTCCTTCCTGCCGCGTGTCAAACTAAAACTAATCGTCGCCGTTCCCGAATTCGAGTTGTCAACGAGGCTGGCGCGGAAGGTCTTGCCTAAGAACGTCGCAATGAAGGACGCAATCTTCAACATCAGCCGAGCGTCAATGTTAATCGCGGCATTGGTCGAGGGGCGCGAAGATTTATTGCCGCTTGCCTTCGACGACGCATTGCATCAGCCTTACAGAAAGAAATTAGTTCCAGGCATGAGCGAAGTCTTCACAGCGGCTAAGGAGGCGGGCGCACTCGGCGCGGCGATTTCGGGGGCTGGCTCGTGCTTGATAGCCTTCACGACGATAAAGAGCAAACTAGAAGACAAAATCGCGGCGGCTATGGTCGAGGAGTTCAAACTTCACGACGTAAAATCCAAAGCCTTGATACTCGACGTAGATAAACGCGGCGCACAAATTATGAGGAGGATTTCAAAATGAAAATTGCAGTAGTAGCGGCAGCAGGTAAGGCGGGCAGAAAGATTATTGCGGAGGCGGCGGCTCGCGGCTTCGAGGTCACGGCGTTTGTTAGGCGTGCAGTTGAAATTGACGGCGCGGCTAAAGTCATCGTCAAGAACATCTTGGACTTGGAGAAGAGCGACCTTGAAGGCTTCGACGCAGTGATTGACGCGTTCGGCGCGTGGACTCCCGAAACTCTTCCTTTGCACACTGCGACGAGTCAGCACCTCTGCAATCTTCTTAGCGGCTCGGACACTCGGCTTTTGATTGTCGGCGGCGCGGGCGGTCTTTACGTTGACAAGGAACACACCACGCAACTTTTCCAGACGCCCGATTTCCCCGCTGATTACGTCCCGACCGCTCAGGCTCAAGCAAAGGAACTCGACGAACTCCGCAAGCGCGACGACGTTAAATGGACGTTCGTTAGTCCTGCGGCGGACTTCCAAGCTAACGGCGAGCGCACCGGCAAATACATTCTTGCTGGCGAAGAGTTTACTTTGAACGCGGCGGGCGAGAGCGTCATAAGTTATGCGGACTATGCGTTAGCTATGGTCGACGAGGTCGCGAGCGGCAATCACATTAAACAAAGAATCAGCGTAGTTAAGGCTTGACTTAAGTAAACTCGAACAGCTATCATTGCAAACAAAAACCCCTGCGCGGGGGATTAGGAGGAATCATCATGGCAATTCAAGCACCAGTCGTTGGCTCCAAGAACGTGACGGGCGAAAATTATCAAGGCTCGGCGGCTAAGGTTTACTTCACGAAGACAATCGACGCCGAACACCTCATCAAGCTCTACAAGATGATTGACGAGAATATCTTCGGCAAGGTGGCAATCAAGCTTCACACGGGCGAAAAGCACGGACCAAATATCTTGCCGCGTGACATGGTTAAGGAGTTCCAAGCGCAAGTTCCAAACTCTGCAATCGTCGAATGCAATACGCTTTACGCCGGCGACCGCTACACCACTAAAGATCATCGCGAAACACTCAAAGTCAATGGCTGGACGTTCTGCCCCGTAGACATCATGGACGAGGACGACAAGGTTGTTAATCTGCCCGTGCGCAACGGCTTTCATCTCAAGGAAGTCGCTATGGGTGCTCACCTCGTCGATTATGATTCGCTGATTGTCTTGACGCATTTTAAAGGGCACTACATGGGCGGTTTTGGCGGCTCTATGAAGAATATCGGCATCGGCAACGCCTCTGGTCATGTCGGCAAGGCTCAAGTTCACGGTCTCGACCCCGATAACGTCCCCGCTGACTTTGAGACGTGGCCGACCAAAGAATACTTTATGGAGCTCATGTGCGACAGTGCGAAGGCGACCTGCGATTACTTCGGCAAGCACATCATCTTTATCAATGTCATGCGCCGTTTGAGCGTCGATTGCGATTGCGCGGGCGTCACTGCCGCCGAACCGACCATGAAGGACATCGGCATTGCGGTTTCAACTGACATTCTCGCCGTTGACCAGGCTTGCGCCGATATGGTTTACGCCGCACACGATAGCCACGACTTGAAGGAACGCATTGAGACTCGGCACGGTCTGCGCCAGCTTAGTGCTATGGCGGAAAAAGGTCTCGGCAATCCTCAATACGAACTCATCGAAATCGAATAAATCATCTCCGATAAAAATTTTAGGAGCCGCTCCGTTGTGAGCGACTCCTTTTTGATTGTAATTTACTCTGGCATAATCTCAATCCAATAGCCGTCGGGGTCTTCGATAAAATAAATTCCTAGCTCTTTGTTCTCGTGGCAGATACAATTCATTTTCTCGTGCAAGGCGTGCGCCTCCGCAAAATTTTTCGTCGTGAACGCCACATGAACCACGTTATCGCCCAAATCATATGGCGTCGTCCTGTTCGGAATCCATTTCAGCTCCAATTTATGATGACTGCCGAAACTGTCGCCGAGATGAATAATTTTAAACTCATCGCCGCCGTCAATCCCGCCGACTTCGTGCAAATTGAGCGCGTCCGCGTAAAATTTCTTGCTCCGCTCCAAGTCTAGCACGTTTAAGTTGTTGTGCGCGAACCTGAACACTTAATCACCTCCAAAAAACATTTTGTAAGCGTCGCGATACGAACGAACCCTTATAAAATCGTCGCCGCCAACAATTTCCCTGTCCGCTACGAACCAATAAGGCTCAATCCCGACGTTCGCCGCGCCTAAAACGTCTCTATCCAACGCATCGCCGAAATACGCCGCCTCATCAGCCCGAACTCGCATTTTGTGCAACGCAAGCTCAAACATTATCGCCGAAGGCTTTTCAAAGCCCGTTTCCTCGCTCGTGACCATGAAATCTATAAATTTGTCCAAGCCGAGCTTTTTTATCTTGCGATACTGGATTTGCGCCGTCATATCAGTGCACGTCGAGATTTTCACGCCGCGTTTCTTTAATTCCTGCAAAAATTCTTCCGCGCCGTCATAAGGTCGCATGTTTTCCAAAAAATAATTCCAGTAAACGTCGTAAAGCTCTAAAACATAGTCAAATGGGTTCTTGCCGAGCAATTCCAACGCCGTTTGTATCATCAAAACCCGACTGTGCGACGCCGCCGTATCTTTTAGCCGCTGATGAATGATATTTCGCGCCTCCGTGTACGTTTTACGGAAATTTTCCTCCGATATGCCCATTGTCCGTTCAATATACCCGCAAAAGTGCTTCATCGCCAACTTATCGTTTATTTGATAGTCGTAAAGCGTCCCATCTATGTCAAATATTACTCCTTTGTACATTTTATCCCCCTTGAAAAGAATTTTTCCCGATTATAACACAGCTTGCAAGAAAAAATAAAGCTAAACTCCATTTTCAGGAGCCTAGCCCTAAATTTTTACCGAATTTTATATGTCGCGCTCGACATCGTCGCCGTAAATCGTTTTGAAGTCGTTTTTCATCGAAATTTTTATCCATCCATTACTATCAGCAAGCTTTACGCACTTATTTGCCTTGTCAATGTTGCCTAATTCGCGTTCCGTGTCGTCGCAGATAACGAAAAACGCTAAACTCTTGTATTTGTTGCCCGTTATCGCGTAATTCAGCATGGAAGTATCGCCGCCGCTGTTCCCGAACGCTAAAACCGGTTGTTTGCCTATTTCGTGCTCAATCACTACGACTTTGTTCATTTTTAAGTTCTTTTGAGTGAGTTGACCGCGAATCAGATAATCATCGTGGCGATATGTATAGTCATCGGCTGAAATTTCGCCCTGATGAGCCGCTTTTATCTCCGGATTCGTCCCGATTACCTGATTGTAAGGGATTTTCAGCAATTCGGACGCCATAACGCGCATTGCGGGTCTATCCGAGCCTGTAACCACATAAACCGTAAAATTATTCGCCTGCAAGTATTTTATGACCTCAACCATCGGCAAATAGAACGCTTCGCCCCATTTTAAGTTCGTCAGACCTTCTACGGGCTTTTTCATGAAATTTTTGACGTAATTTTCGTAATCGGCGGGCGTCATGCCTGCGAAAACCGATTGTTGCGATTTTGCCTCGCCTAAGTCGATTCCTTTGGGAAATTTGCCCGTCATGAAGTGTCCTGCGTAAATTTCGGCGTTCACCATCTCCGCATACGCTTTATCTTCGAGCGTCGGCGTATAATTCGGGTCGTGAAGGGCGCGTTCAAGGTAAAGCATCCACTCGAAATAGCACGGCATCGACTCTCCGATAAAAGTTCCGTCCATATCGAACACCGCTAGCCTATCTTCCACCGGAATAAAGTTTTTAGACTTCTTGTTAGTGACATCGGTGACAAATTCGACTAATTTTTGCTTCGCGACCGCGTCTTTAGTCCAAAACTTGAAATCGGACGCCTTTTTGACCTGAATCTTTGCAATTTGCTCGCGGGGCATGGCGTCAACCGCATTGAACGTTCCAAACGCGATTAATCCCGCCGTTACCGCCGCTAAAATCTTTTTACGCATATTTTTATCGCCTCCAAACACACTTTAACAAAAAATTTTCTATCAGTCAATGAAAAAAACCTCCGACACGTCGCCGAAGGGCTTTTTATTATTTTTCGCCGTAATGTGTGCCGCATTGAGTTATTTCTACAACTTCATTCTCGATTTTGAATATCAAACGATTCTTTTCGTCAATTCGGACGCTCCACCAACCGGATTTATCGCCTTTCAGCGGTTCAGGCTTGCCTATGCAGTTATATCCGTTCCTGTCTATGTCTTTCAGCAGATTATTTATCCGTTTCAACGTCTTTTTGTCATTCATTTGCCAATAAAGGTACTCTTCAAAGGCTCTGTCACTGAAGTTCTTGTGCATTTACGAATTTCTCCCATTCTTCCGCAGTGAACTTTACTACATTTTTGCCTTCTTCCAGTTCGCGAATCGATTTTTGCAAACATTTTTGATTTTCTTCGCTCCAGAACGGGTCTAATCCCAGTTGTCCGCCGTATTTTATGTTGTCCATTAATAATTTCATGCCGTCAACAAACTTCATTCCTGTAAATTCTTCAAAATTTTTCTTGTCTTCGCTATCGAGCATTATGCTTATC
>JAFWWC010000044.1 GCA_017518105.1 Selenomonadaceae bacterium | reverse complement strand
TTTATCCCATTTGCGTTTTCGCATGTTGACGAACAAGGGCGCAATCACTTCCCATTGCTCATCCGTTAAATCTGTTTCGTATTTTTTTCTCATAATACACTTACTATATCACTTTTTACCCTTTATGAACACCTGTTCTTAGATTGTTCGTCGCGCCAATGGAATCGGGCTGTGAAGTTGTACCAGACCTTCATGATTGCCTCGTCAAGGTTATCCGTCAGGTTCTTAATCAAGTCCGTTTTCAGTTGCAGGTAATTGACTTCGTTGAACTCGTACTCGCGCATTTGGCGAATCTTGCTTGAGTAGTTGCGTTGAACGTCGCCAGTCATGAGCCTAGCAAGTTCTTCCGAGTAAAGGAGCCTTGTCCAGAACGCGCCGTTAATCCTCTTAGCGATGTCGCGGGCGGAGTGGAAGCGGTTCTTCATCTCGAAAATTTCGGTCACGTCGTCGAGCTTCTTGCACATGCGATTGAAGGCGTTGAGCTCGTCGAAGAGTTTCAAGGCGGTTTTGACTATGGCTTGATAGTAGAGGATGTCGCGTTTGATATTGTCCTCCTCGCCGCGGATTAGGGCGGTTGAAGTTTCCGGCTTAGCCTCGTCGACGATTAAGCGTTTGAAGTTTTCAAAGGTCTCACACCGGACGGTTGAGGCTTTTTTCTTTGCGTGAATCAAGGCAATCTCAACGTCGGTGCCGTCGAAGGCGTCTTGCATGAACTCGCATTGATAATCGGCGTCTTCTAGTTGCTGAAGTAAAATCTTGCGCTCGTTGCTGAAGGGGTTGCGAATGGTTTCAGCGTTTAGGATAGCCGCGACTTGACCGCCGTCGGCTAGGACGTTTAGAGCCTTTAGCAAATGCTTCGCGCCGTCGTGGAAGGGCGGGTTCATGATGATTGAGCCGTAAGGGATTATCGGGTTGAAGGTCAGGAAGTCGCTCCAGATAACGGTTAAGCCCTTGCCACGGAGACTGGCGGCGCGTTCGGCGTTGATTTCGATGCAGTGGAAGTCGCTATCGTCATAACGCGTCCAGCGTTTGTCAGTATGTCTCAAGGCTTCGATTAAGTTGCCGGTGCCCGCGGAAGGCTCAAGGATTGGCAGTTGCAAGGGCGTATCAAGCATGTTGACTAGCCGCATTGCCGTGTCGGGCGGGGTCGGGTAGAATTGTTCAATCACGCAATCAGCTCCTTTACTTCGTGCAGGGCATTGGCGCAGATTTGATAGCGTTCGTTCTCGACAAGAGCCGCCGAGATGTCGTTAGCGCGAAGATGTTCCTGCGTTTTGATTAAGCACTCCTCCATACCGCGGGCAAGACTATCGCGGAGTTTATCGGGCGTGGAATTGTCCGGCTGATTAATCGGCTCATCATCGGGCGCGAAGGAGAATTCTTTATCGCCGCGGGCAATCGCCGCCTTGAGCTGTTCAATAACGTTGGTGACTTCTTCGGGCGTGTCGTAGATTGCGAAGTTGTCCCAGCTCGCGCTGACTTTGAAGACGCCGGAGTAGAAGGTGATAAAGATTTGGCTAAGGGCGGGGCGGGCAACCTCTTCGCCCTGCTGATTGATAATTCTTATGTTCGCGTCGGAGAAAAGTTTGATGTCGTTCTCAAGGAGCGTGTCGCAAAGTTCTTTAGCCTTCTGGCAACCGAGCGTCTTATAAGCGTTGATTGCGGCGCGGTATTTGTCGGCAGTCTCTTCTACCTTTTGTTTGGCGGCTTGCCACGCGTTATAAGCTTCAACTTCGGCGTCGCGGGCTTTCCTATCTTCGGCGTTGGCGATGGCGACTGCGGCACTCAAGTCGTTGAGCTTTGTCATGAAGTCATCGGGCTGATTAGTCTGCGTGTCGACCGGCGGGGCAATCGTGGGGTCTTCGGTTATGTCTTTGGCGTAGAGCCTATGATACAAGTTGTCTTCAGCGTAAATGCCTTTAATGTATTCGCCTTCGCTGGTCGTGTAGATTTGATAGCGTTCAGCGTCGACGGAAAACTCGTTGAGCCGCTTGATGTATTCAATGATAGTCAAGAACTTTTTGCCGAACATTTTGCCGCGCTTGACCTTGAACAAATGCTGGGCGGGTCTGCCGATAATGTCGTGGGCGTGCAAGATATAAACTTTGTCGTCCTCAAAGGCGGGGAGAGTTTCAAGGCTTGCGGGTTCAGTCATACGCAACGCCGCCTCGTAGTAGGCAATCGACCGTTTGAGGCGGCTGTTAGCTACGCGAAGTGTGCTAGCCGTTAAATCGTCGTCGCACTTGTCCGCGAACGATTCATTATCGGCAATCGCCTTGTTGAGTTCGTCAATGCGGCTTTGAGCTTCGGTAACGTCGACTGCGGGCAAGGTGTAATTCTCGATACCGTTTATTCTGGTGTAGAGGTATTGACCGCCGCTGGTGATGTAGATTTGGGTTGGCACGTCGCCGACAAAGATTTTGACTTCCTCGACGAACTTTTGAGCTTGATTGAAGAAATCGAAGTAGCGAACGTAATTGTGCTCGGAGCCGTCGGCGAAGGTCGGGTACACGCTGACTTTGAAGAATTTGGACGTGTGGTCGCCAGCGAAGAATTTGCCGAAGGATTCAGTTTGAGCCTTAGTCGTCTCTTTGATGATAGGCACCTGCCAGACTTTATCGCGGGCAATGCGCTTGGAGCCGTGCCAGAAATTCATGCGTCCATTGTCGAAGTAAACTTCCAAATCAAGAGCGGGTGCGCTGATGTGGGTCAAGTTGTGGTGGAAGAAATGAAGTTGTTCGCCGTTAATCGACCGCGTGACCGAAGCGTAGAGTTCCTGCATTGGGCTATGATAGAGATTTACGAAGAGGTCAGCGTTGAGGATTTCGGGTTCGTCAGTCTCGTCATAATCGTTGTCTTCGGTCGGGATAACTGCCGCGATAGTTTCTTCGTCGTCGTCTTCTTTGGAGCCGTCAGTCTCTTTGATTGTTGCGTTCGCCTGTTCGATTTCGTTGTGCTTTTTGGTTTCCTCGTCGATAACCTTTTTGAGTTCGGCGTTGAAGGCAGGAGCCATTGCCGCAAAAGCCAACAAGCTTGCACGGGCGCAGTTGGCGTATTCACCTTTAACTGCCTCGTCCTGTGCTTCGGTGCTAACAAGCGGGGTGCTCAAGATTTCGTTGCGGTCATCTTCTGCGATTTCAGCGGCGGCGCGGGCGAGTTCCTGTGCAATCCACTGTTCTTGAGCGGCGAGGTATTCGTCAATCGTCAAGCCGAAACCGTTTTTGAGCAATTCAGCGGCGGTAGCCTTAGAAATTTTCGTATCGCCGATTTGAGCAAGGTCGAGTTCATACCAGATTTTTGCGCCGGCGGCATTGTGTTTATAACCGACGTGGGTTTTCGCCGCCAAGAATTTTTCGATTGTCGCGGTACCAACTGTGTTGTTCTTCGCGATTGCCTTTGCCTTTGTCATTTTTATCTCCTCCTAAAAATCTACCGTTTACCGTTTACCCTTTGCCCTTAGACGCTCCGCCTTTCGGGCTTTCAACTTTCCTTGTTGTTATTGTCTTTCCTTAACCTTCCTGCGCCATTATATAGGATATTTTCTATAATGTCAATAGTTTTAAAAGGCCTTCTTCAATAAATCTTGAAGAATTTTTGCTGGTTTGCTTGCTATAGCCTATTTTTTTTGGTATTCTTATAGATAGGAGGTGTTCAAAATGACAATCGCAGAATCACTGAAAAGGTTCCGGAGAGAATTTAAGCTTAATCAGAAACAAGTAGCGGAGACGCTAGGTATTAAGCAACCGTCGTATCAAGTTTACGAATCAACGACTACACCGTCCGCGAAGGTTATTCTTAGATTAGCCAACGCTTATGACGTGTCGGCGGATTATTTGTTGGGTCGGAGTGACGAGCCGCGCCCGCCGAAATTCGACGAGAAAACACTCAATCTGATTCGGGCAATGCAAGCGTTTCAAGCTACGCCGTCAGCAGGGCAGGTGCCCGCGCAATGATTCAATTTTCAAAGATTAGTTGCTCCGCAAGGAGCTTTTTTTTATGCCGTTTGGAGTTCCGAGTAGATATTTTTGATAGTCAGCTCTTTAACTTTCTTTTCAAGCACGGCGATTTTCTTATTTGCGTAGTCAAGCTGTTCAATCAACTGTTCGTTGCCGGAGCCAATGTATTTCTCGACTATGGCGAACTCGGCATTAGTTTTACCAGCGATACCGCTTTCCAAAGTCTGCGTGTTAAATTTTTCAATCGTCCTGCCGTCTTTGCCGACTATGCAACTTACTAAACAAACGTCATATCTTTCAGTGATATAAATTCTTTCCTTGACGGTCTCGGTTTCGCGATAAGCATATCCGTCTTTATCAAGTTGCCAAAACATAGTTAGTTCCTTTCTCCGCCTTTGGGCGGTTTTTTTATACTATCCCTTTCGTAACAGGATTTTCTTTCGGGTCGATGTAGCGGATTTCCCAATCAACTATTTTGGTGCGTCTGCTTGCAAGGTTACGATATGCGCCGCCGTAATTATAATGAGTAACCTTAGCTAAGAACCGTGCGCAATCACTCATCGAATCAAAGCGCAAGCACCGAGTACCCTTTTTAATCGAGCAGGGGATAGCCGCAACTTTACTTGTACAGCGACCGTGAAGTTGCCAGAGCAAGTTCGGTAGCGTGACGCATATTTTCTTCTTGTCGCCGAGATAAAGTTGAGCGGTTTTAGTTCCGTGCGGCGAAATCTGCCACTTGAGGATTTTACCCGTCGTGCGATTGCGAATCGTGCCAGCGACATTCATCTCGTAGCGTGGAGCTTGCGGAATAATTTCATAGCTCATAATTCGTCACCTTTAATCAAAGACGTGGGATTGACGCCGAAGAATTTAGCGAGCTTGCTAATAGTCGTGGGGCGTGCCTTACCGCTTTTTAGTATCCTAGCTAGCGTGCCGCCGTCCAAACCGCTAGCTTTGCTTAGTTTGGTTAAAGCCTCGCCGCGTTCGAGTATCAGCCGCCAAAGCTCCGTCTTATTAATGGGTATGCCCTTTAAATATCCCGATTCCATAACTCAATCCTCGAAACGTTTAGCAATGATTTTTCTTGCCTTTAGAGCTAAGCACGAACAAAATTTAGAGAAGACAAACAACAGGTTTATTGAGAGGATAGCTACTGCCATGCTAACCGCAAGGATTAAAACCGCGGCGGGGATTATGCTTGCAAATTTAACTAGCTCTTCCATAGCTCAAACCTCAAAAGGGTGTGTCGTCATCGTCGACGGGTTTATCCTTCTTGCCGCCAGCGAATTCAAAGTTCTCCACGACGACTTCAACGCTTTGGACTTCTACGCCGTCTTTATTGGTGTATTTGGAAGTTTGCAAGCGACCGTCGATAAGGAGCCGCGAGCCTTTCTTAGCGAACTTGCCGATGAGTTCAGCTGACTTATCCCACGCGGTGACGTTGAAGAAGTCGACGGCTTTATTCTTCGAGTAGGGGCGATTGACGGCGATACCGAATCGGGCATAAGCCTTGCCGCTTGGCGTGTAGCGGACTTCGGGGTCGCGGGTCAGATTGCCCGATAAAGTTACTTTGTTCATGATTTGCCTCCTATGGCGTCAATGACTTCCTGTGGTACCAACGGCAAGCCGCGCAGTCCATACAAGAACGTCACGTATTCAAGCTCGCTCATGTCCGTTCGTGAAGGCAATCGCTCTTTAGCTTGCGGGTTGACCGGTACGACTTTGAATCGTGAGAAGTCACTGGAATAACGCACGGCAAAGGCGGGAATATTAGCTTGATTGCCTAATGCGCCGAGCACTTGATATTGTTGCTTGCGGAGCCGTTGTGGTGGCGCATACTCGTTCTTGTATTCGATGAGCGCAGAGATTTCAATTCGGTTGTGTTTACCGTCAAAGAAGTATTCGACAAGTACAAAATCAATGTCAGTTGCACGGCAAGCAATGCCCCACAATCTGTGCCGCAAACTTATCCCTGCGTCTCGCCAAAATGTGCGTTCAGGTGTCACTCGTTCCATTGAATATCTCCTTAAGTCTTGCAAGCGTCGTATCAATACAGCTTTGTTCGATGTCGACGCCGATGAACTTGCGCTTACAATAAAGAGCAACAACACCCGTAGTGCCGCCGCCTAAGAACGGGTCGAGGATAAGAGCATTAGGATAAGTCAGCCGTTCGATAACGTCTTTCATGCCGCCGAAGGATTGTCCCCACTCGTGGAACTGCTTATCATTAGTAGGGCTCGTCGTCACGTCGTCGCCAATCCAGTCGCCTTTGTATTCACCTTTGACGAACCAAAGAAGTGGCTTCCACGACGTATGCAAATGCCTCTGCCAAAGTTGCGTCTTCTGCCCAGGCGTCAAGTAACACATTGACCAATGATAAGTCATGTTGGTTGCCAGCAGGTTAATCACGTCCGGCAGATAAGATTGCCCCGTCATGCAGATGAGTGAGCCGCCGTCTTTTAGGACACGCGCCGCCACTTTGGACAAGTCCTCATAAAGCGACAGATATTCTTTCGGATAGGGCGGGTCAGTGATGATGAAGTCGACGGAATTATCAGCGATGTCCGGCAAGCCTTCTCGAATATCGGCGCGAATCAATTTGAAGTCGTCCTGCGGCAATTCGGTCGGTGGCGTATAGTCTTTGCGTTCGCGACGCTCCGCCGATTTCTTGAGTTTAGTGATTGTCTTCTTTGCCTTTTCCAATTTCTCGTCGGCGTCGCCCAGTTGCTTTTGAAAGTCTTCAGCCTGACGCTCGGCGGCGTCCTTTGCCCATTCAAGTGCAACCTTTGCTTCGACCAGTGCCGCCTTTGTCTCGTCGTAATCGTCGGGCTTGACGGTCGGTCGGTCTTTAAGCTCTTGCTCAAGGTCTGCAAGTTGTTCGTTCAGCTCGTCAAGCTCCGCCGCGTGGTATTTGTCCTTCTGCTCAAGCTCTTTTTGATATTCTTCGTCTAACTTTACGACGCGCTCTTTCCATGCTTTTATTTCTTCGCGCAATTTTTTCTGCGTCATGTCTTCGACTGGAGTACCCTCTTCAGCTTTGGCGTTAATGAATTCTTCTTCTTCGCCTGAAGGTAACGCGAGAAGTTCAAACATCTTAGCCATTTCAAAATGTTGCGGTGCCGCAACATTTGAGCCAAAACGTTCCCAACACTTCATCAATTTACTTGCAGTAGCTCGTGTAAAAGACACTTCATGTTTCAAATATTCATCCCATTGTCCGTAAGGGACAAGCTTTCGTGCCTCAATAAGGTCGTGCCCAATACCAAGGATATTTTCTTGCAAGCTTTGTTTCCGCAGTTGAATTCGAGCGGTCAGTTGCGGCAGGTTAGCCGCCTGTGTCAGTTCACTCATTGCTATTCTCCACATAGAACTTGAAAATTTCTTCGGCGCAAGCCGAATCTTGTTCGGGGTCGTGATTGAAAGGGCAAGCACCTATTAGCGGGCAACAATCCCCGCAATAGCTCGCTTGGGTTTCAGTGAGCTCATTAACGTCATCAGCGTAGCTTGCAAGTAAATCCATAAACGCCGCCTTGTATTTGCGGTTTTCTTCAAGTAATTTGCGGTGTTTATCAAACGCGGCAACTATTATTTTTTTCAAGGTCTCTTCGCTAAACTGCAAGCTTAGTAGTTTTTCTATGGTCAATTCTTCTTTTTCCGTCATGCTAATCACCTTTCGCCAGTTTGTAAGTCAACCCACGACCTCTCGTGGGCTGAACTACTAACTGTATTCTTGAGAGGTTAAATGTCTGAAGTGCCCTTGGCGGGGCTCCGTCCTGAAAAAAAAGCTCCGGCAATCAATCTGCTCCAAAGCCTCCGCGAATCTATATTAAATGGGAGATTATTTTTGGCGGGCAGTCGGAATCGAACCGACTTTAGCGAACCTGCACCCGCGTATCGAGCCGCCGTGAAGGAAGATAAGCGGCGGCTGTCCCCTCAAGGTACGGTAGTTGCAAGCCACGCATAAAGCAGGACGCCTACACAAAATCCTAACGTGGCTCCAGTGATGATTATCCATTTCATATTGATTGCTCCTTATTAAAACGTTGAGGCGGCGACGGGTTTTTAAGTTGCTTGTCAACACAGGGAAACGCTACTCCGTAAGGCGGCTCCTCGTCACCTACCTTACTTAGTTTTATGCGCCGCCGCTCAACGATACAAATCAACGTTATCTCCGAAGAACGCCTTAGCAAGTGGTGAATTGAATCGGCAATCGTCCGAGCAGAAATGTTCACGCGGATACGAAGGTTTGAACTTTTTGCCGCAGATGTCGCACGTATTGAATTCCGGTAAAGGCTCTGGCTTTGGCTTTATCGGTTTAGGCTTGCTCTTGAATATATGCCCTTTGCGTCTCTTATACGATTGTCGCGACTGTTCAGCTTTGCGGAGTTGTCTACACCGTGGGCAGAATTTTTGACGCACTAGCCAAAGCGTGTCATAAACCACACGTTCGACAAGCTTTTTCTTAAGGCGCACGCTTACTGCACAATGCGGTTGCCGGATATAAAACGTGTCCTCATCTGGAATATTCGTTATGCCGTAGTCAGTCATTGCAGAGCCTCCCACAGTTGCTTTTCGTTTAGGAATTCTTCTGGCGTCAAGCCGTAGCGAGCTAGCAACTTACGGGCTTTGCTGAAGGGTATCTTGCGCCATTGGAACCGCTTGTTCGGCTCATACCAGACGACCGCGCCTTTGACTTCGACCGCCTGGACGTGATAGCTTGCCATTTCATATTGCGTCAGGTCTTTCATCGTCTTCGAGCTCCTCAATCAACTCGTCCAGATATTTCTGCGCGGCTTCGTCGCTAGCAAACTCTCCATCGTAAACAAGGCGCAAGCCTCCGTCCACTCGCAAGATTATCTTCGCGTCTTCCACGCACATTAGTCGGATATAAAGCGCGTTGATGTAGCAACCGCCTGTCGTTGCTATGAATTTCATTGCTTAGCCTCCTCGATAATCTTCTTAACCGCCGCGATGATTGCCGCGTTGCAGGATTTATTCGCCGCCCAAAAAATTTCAGCCGTGCATTTCAATTCGGGTTGGTCTTCAAACCGGTCGCGAAGGAAATTCAAGGCGTCGGCTCTCTGACTAAGCAACCCTTGCAACTCGTCAAACTCCTCGCAAGCCAACTTCATATCAACTGCTTGCAATGCCTCTTTGTCTGTCATAACTTTTTCACCATATCCCCTGTTTGAAATGCGATTTTTCTGCGCGTGGTTAGTGCGCGGTCGTTACTCCTAATCCCGCCAGCGATTTTAGGGGGCATTACCCCCTGTTCGATAGTCCACGGAGCTTTTCTCGGCAGGGCTTTCACTTCAGATAGCCAAAATTTTTTCTGCTCGGAATTCACGTAAAGTGGGGTAAGCAGTCCGGCTTTGCAAAACGCGCCGATTGCCGACTTGTTGACGCCTAAAATCTCTGCCGCCTCACTTGCCCGAATCAATCTATCCGTCGGGATAATCGCCTTGCCGTCAAACTCCTTCATCATTTCAAGGAACGGTTGCAATTCACGGAATATCGTCTGAAGTTTCTGCGCTTGCTCCGTGAATTTAGTCAGCGTCTCTAAGTCCAGCGTGTTCAATGCTCAATCCTCTCTTTTACGCATAGCTTTTGAAATCGTATTCATAACGGCGTCGATAATTTTTTGTCGCGTGTCGGCGTCCTTTAAGAAGATAGGCTCGTCGAGCAACGATTTTATCTTAATGTCGGTCGGCTTTTCGGCAGTCCAGCCTTCAACGTCGGCAACGTCGGAATTGAACAAATCACAGATAGCTTGATGTAATTCTTCGCGAGCGGCTAATACTCGTGCAATTTTTTTGTCTAGTGCATCAAGCTCCATTTGCAACGAGACCTTTAGAATCTTCTTCCCGTCAATGTCGAATACAACCATTTCGCTCGCCTCCTCTCGTTGTGCTATAATTTTTTTGGTGATGTATATGATTGATAAAGACAGCGTTCAAGTCCTCAACTTCATTGCGAACAATCAACCGTGCTCCTTTGATGATATTGAAAGGAAATTCGGTGCGGATTTTCGCTACTCCATGCAAATGCGTTTTCTCGACAAAAATCATTTCTTCGACGTGATAGAAAGAACTTCTGATAATCAACCGCTTTTCGGGCTTACGTCTGAAGGTAAATCAGCTGTCGAAGAATACGGGCGGTTGCTCCATGCCGAGCGTCGCGCAAATATCGCGCTTGTCATTGCATTTATCGCGCTGTTCAAACCGGCAAGCATTGACCTATTCGAGTTCACGAAAAGAATAGTGCTATCACTGCTAAAATTAGTACAAGGTTAGAGCGTTGCTCCATTCTTTCCGCATATTCGAGCCGCGCTTTGATTTCGGGGCTAAGTTGCCGCCTTTCTTCCTCCGTCAAATATCTACCGAAAAATTTTCTGCTAACAAAGCTTTTCAGCTCGCCGAGTTTCGGGTATTTCCTTCCCATTTCCTCACCTCCCGTCGCTTGCCCGTTATTACGTAAAAGTAAGTTATCAGGCAAAAAAAATTTGCAACGTCTCTTCGGGTGTCAATGCCAAAACCTTACAGAGTTTTTCTATTTCACTACGATAAAAATCACTCTGTCCAGACATTTTCCGCGAAAGTGTTGCAGGGTCAATGCCTATTTCCTTTGCAATCTCGGTAGCACTCATTTCTTTTCGTGCCAGTATTGCTCTAAATTCATTCTTCTTGAACATGATAGCTCCTTTGAGATAAAAACTTTATTGCGAATCCGTAAGGGATTCTACATTACAACTTACGTTTAGTCAATACATTTACGCAACAAATTTCCTCTCAATTCAAAAGGCGTTGCAAAATCGCAATCTGGCGGCTATAATATTTAAATAGGAGGTGAGCGACATGGAAAAGGTTAGTGTAGGTAAATTGCTGAAAGACCGAAGAAACGAATTAGCTCTTACTCAACGACAGATAGCAAATCAAGTAGGGGTAACAGAGGCAACTGTGTCGCGTTGGGAATCAGGCGATATTGATAATATGCGTCGCGATAAAATTGCTAGTCTTGCTAATGCTCTTAGGGTTTCACCTCTTCTAATAATGGGCATAGATGACACCGAACACTTCTACAAACCTGTCAATAAAGACGAATTAGAATTACTTGATGACTATCGTGGAGTAGATGTTGATGATAGGAATATGATTCGTAATATGTTAAAGCGTTTTAAAATTGGTCGTGTTCAATCAGTCAATCAAGCAATGGCAATGTGATTCAGGAGGCAACGATATGGAATTTCCCGAACGCTTGAAAGAATTTTGCAATAGAGTAAAAAATTTACGTTCCAAAATCAAAACAGAGGAAGCAACAAAAACGTCGCTGATTATGCCGTTTTTTAGCTTGCTCGGCTATGACGTGTTCAATCCTCTTGAATTTGTTCCGGAGTATACGGCGGACGTTGGTATCAAGAAAGGCGAGAAAGTTGATTATGCTATCGTCGACAAAAAGCAAAATCCCATAATTCTGATTGAGGCTAAATTTTGCGGGGAGAATCTTGAAAAACATGGCGGGCAATTATTTCGCTATTTTGCAACAACGTCGGCGAAGTTCGGAATTCTTACCAATGGCATTGTCTACAAATTTTATACAGACCTTGAAGAATTAAATAAAATGGACAAGTCGCCATTCCTCGTCGTCAATCTCCTATCACTTAAAGATAATGTAATTCCTTATTTACAGAGGTTTGAGAAGTCATCATTTAACGTCATGGCAGTAACGGCAAAAGCTAACGAATTAAGATATAACGACCAGATAAAGCAATTTCTTTCAAAGCAATTTTCAACGCCGGACGACAGTTTTATAGCTTACGTCATGAGCGATATTTACAAAGGGCGCAAAACCCAGCGAGTGATTGAAGATTTTCGCCCGCTTGTAAAAGGAGCATTTACGCAATTAATCAGCGACAAAGCTAATGAAAAATTGAAGTCGGCGATGACAACGGAGGAAATTGGACTTGCTCCAAAAGCTAATGAAGTTCCCGCGCCTGTTGAACCAAAAGACAGTTCGCCGAGTATTGAGCGGTTAGAAAGTTTCTTTACGATTAAAGCTTTAATTCATGATTCATTAAATGGGCAGTCATTAACTTACGAGGATAGCAAAAATCAGTTTGAAATATCTCTTAGTAGACATTGGCTTTGTCGAATTAACTATGATGAAATGTGCGTGTATATCAATTTGAAGTCCGGAGACAAGGACGGAATCAGGCGCAGAATTCGTTCGATTGATGATGTTCATTTTTATAAAAATCTCTTGTGCCAAGCTGTTCAAGGGATATTGCAAGTACAAGGTGCGGAATCATGAAAAAATTTTTTCTCGTCATATTTATTCTTTTGGCAGTAATTTTCTCTGGTTGCGGCACTGAAAAGACTACTGAACAATCACAATCTGTAACTGAAACAGAAAAAAATGATAAAGTTGCGTCGATTCTGTTAAAGAATTCTTTTTGGGTTATGGATTCGGACAATATGAAATATTTAAATGACGCTATTGCTCGTAAAGACGCTGAATATCTTGACCAGCTGATGATTGAGCGTAAAGTTTTTTTCGTTGATAAAGATACAAAGGTTACTAGATTTGGCGTAGCAGCAGATAGAAACAACGTCCTAATTATCTTTAATGAAGGTCGTTATACCAATAAAACAGGGTGCACTCACGCTATTAACGTAATAGCAGAAGAAAATTTCCCAGCATATGTAGAGGAACAAAAACAGAAAAAAATTGCCTTGATTCAAGAAAGTTTGTTGAGTACCGAGAGATATGCCGACGTTGTTGCGACGGGTAATCTAGAAGAAATTAATCGTTTAAGTAAAGTTTGTTTGGATAAAACAAATGAATTAAAAAGATTTAGACAGGAGCCAGAGAGTGATATTCTCGAACAATCGGAAATGGCAATCGATATAATTTTTGCGCGTGACAGTGTACTTTTTGATTACAAGGGTTTTGTTGAGTACTCGCAAAATACTAGCATGAAAAAACATTATGAAGGTGCCATTCAAAAGGATTCTCAAAAAGCCGAGCAACTACGGCAAGAATTTCGCAATAAATACGGTTACTAAAAGCCCTCCAAAGGCGGAGGGAAAGAGAAATTAACGAAGGAGAATTTTTATGGATGAAAAAATCTTTAATATCTCGGTGTCACCGAATGAATTAAAGGCTGTTGCGGCAGACTTGATAAATATGGAATTCAATAATAGTTACGTGGTTTTGAGTTTTATCCAGACTTACACTTCAATGCCGGAGGATGAAAATAAGCCACCAATTCGCAATGGTGTTGTCATGTCGCGTGTCATGTTATCGTGGGAACATTTAGTGCGTTTTAATGCCAATCTTGCTGATTTCATTAAAGCTACAAAAAGTCATGCAGAAAAGAATTCTCAAAAAGCTTTTGAACTTGTCGAAAATATTAAACTGCCCGAGGTTAAAAATGAGCAAAACTGAAAACTCTGTAATTCGTTGGCAAGTGGAAGACCCTCAAAACAGGCAAATAATTTTAAAGCAATCGACTTATGAAGACCATGTAGACGGAGACCATGCTCCGCAAGACGCCGCGTTTCGCAAAAAAGTTGAAACGCAGGTTAAAAATACTGTAGTTAGCCCAGACTTTATCATTGCAGACAATCCGCGAAATTTGTATTATAAACTTGTGGGTATTTCCAATGAAGATGTCATTAAGCTAAAAACAATGAGAGTTGTAGTAGACACCGACAGAACTCCCAATGAAGTTGTGACATGGGTACCTATGAGCAAATCAAAAGACACATTTAAAGCGGAGGCGATTATCTATGAAAGAGGAAAGGGCGGTTTATCCGATAAATAAGTACGACAGTCGGCATGACATTTTGCATATTTATTTGAGCAACAGATGCAATGAATATAATGCCTCTGCTGATGAAGAATATCCAAATGTGTACGTTTTGAAAGACGATGATACGGACGAGATTGTTGGTTTTAAAATCCTTGATTTCACAAAAAATGTTGGCAAAGTCGCGAAAATATATCCGCAATATAATTTTAGAGTGTAAAAGCAAAAAGCCCTCCAGTAGGAGGGAATTTTTTCAAGAGGAAAACATGACGAAAGAAAATAAATCAGCTGAAAGGATAAGGATATGGAAAGACAGCTGGGAGCGTCCTACACGTCCGCCGCGCCCGAATACTACAACGCCGTCGACACCTCCGCCGTCAAAGTCGCCGCCAAAAAGTGATAAAAATCAGTGAATCCATTCGGGCGGATATTCTGTTTCGGTGATAACCAAATTATTTTTTACGTCAATATAGGTTTGCAAGACATTTTGCAAATAGGACGGGCGGTCGGGTTCGTTTTCGGCGCGTTCCAATTCAACGCGATATTCGGGATATTCTGTAACAACAATCTCGGACGTATCGTCTGACGGGTCGGACGCGGAATAGATAAAGCCAACGGCAATTTTTTCTCCGTTCCTGCGAATGATTATAAAATGCTCCTTGCCGTCGTCGAAAATCTTATTCAGTAGGTTGCCGGTCATATGTCGCTTATTCCTGCCTGCTTTGACGTTTACAAAGTTAAGAACACGCATGAAAAGCTTATTTCCAACTAAAGCCCATGACGAGCCAACAAGGATAGCAGAACACAATGTAGTTAGGAGTAATTTCACAGTAAAGCCTACGGACGAAAATTTTTCCGTAAAATCTTGCCAGTTCTCACTCAAGTCGACAATTCCTGTTAGGGCTGAAATGGCAATGGTTATAAGGACGGAGAAAAAACTGTATGAAAGGTATCCTGCAAGCGAATCAAATTCGCCTTTTCGTGGCGACGAGACGCCGAGTACATTAGCTATTCTTTCAGCGATAAATCCCGGCGCGGCTAGCAGAATCAGTGATAAATATTTTTCCATAACTAAGCCTCCTTTGCAGTGATTATAACAAAATATGGCAGGTGAAAAAAATGGCGCAAGTTCGAGTTCGTAAGCGTGGCAAGAAGTTCAGCTATATCTTCGAGGCGGGCAAAGTCGACGGCAAGCGCAAGGTCGTAGAAAAGGGCGGCTTCCCGACCAAAAGCGCGGCGTATAAGGCTGGCATGGAGGCTTATGTTGACTTCCTGCACGGTAACATCGGCATTACGAGTGAATCAATCACGCTTGCCGACTTCATGACGAATTGGCTTGCCAATGTTGTTACGGCGAATGTTAAGCCAACCACATTGCAAACTTATCAATCAATTATGGATAATCAGATATTGTCGAATTTGGGCGGCTATAAGGTTCAAGAATTAAAACCTGCCCTGCTCGATAAATGGGTGCGAGATTTATTGGCAGGAGGCTTTTCGAGAAATACTTTGAGACACGCGCATGACGTTCTTTGCCACGCTCTTGATTATGCCGTGTATCCGGCGCAACTAATTAACTCCAACCCCGCCGCTTATATCAAAGTGCCGAAGAACGCGCCTAAGAACCTTGTTAAGCGAACAATAATACCGCCTGAACGATTCAAAGCTTTGCTGGGAAAATACCCGTTCAACACGCCGTATTATATCCCTTTACTGCTGTTGTATCATACGGGTATGAGAATTAGTGAAGTTATAGGGCTGGCATGGGAAGATATAGATTTTGAGAAGAAAACCATTTCCGTTGTCAGACAGCTGACTTATTTGCACGGCAAGGGTTATTTTTTTTCTACACCTAAAACACCAACGAGCAAACGGACAATAACGGTTGACGATTTCCTTATGGAACAATTAGCTCATTGGCAAGAACAGATAAAACAAAATCAATCAATTCACGGAGGCAGTTACGTTAGTATCTATTGTGACAAGAATAATAAATTTGCCCAGCGGTCAAAACTCCTTGGTGTGATACCTGATTCCAACGAAGTTAAACTCGTCTGTGTACGTGAAGATGGACGTGCTGTAAAGCAATATAACATTGGGAACATACTCAAAGAAGAAGGATTAAACTCTCATTCATTCCGGCATACTCACGCTACGATATTGATTGAACATGGTGCGTCTCCGAAAGGAGTTTCTGGGTGACTAGGTCACTCAAATATTTACATTACTCAAGATTTATATACGCACATCACTGATAAGATAAACGAAGATACAGCAGACATTTTCACTAAAATTATGCAGACAAATCCTTAATGCAGACGGAATGCAGACAAGCAAAAAATAAGATTAGATAGGGGTAAGATATATTTATGAGATTCGATTACCACATGCACTTTGAGTACGGCGATTACGACGCGACTTGGGCGGAAGGATTCTTCACGGCGGCGAAGGCTCACAAACTCAACGAGATTGGCATAAGCGAACACACGCACACTTTCCCAGAATTCGAGCAACTCTACTACGACGACTTGATTCTTGATGATTCGCCCGTCGGTCGGTTCCAAAGGGTTTGGCTCAAGACGAACAAGTTTAAGCACACGCTGAAGGATTACTTTGACTTCGTGGCACGGCTCAAGGAAAGGCACGCCGTCAAGATTGGGATTGAGGTTTGCAACTTCCGCAATCAATCGGCGGTCAAAGAAATTCTCGACGCTTGGGATTTCGATTATCGGATTGGGTCGGTGCACTTCCTCTGGGGCTGGGGCTACGATGCCTCTAAGCTTATCGACGAATGGACGCGGCATAACTTGCAGGACATTTGGACGGAGTACGCCGCGCAAGTCGAGATGTTAGCGGCGAGCGGCAATTATGATATTCTCGGTCACCCGTTTAACGTGCGGTTGTTTAATCATTTCCCCGAATTCGACGCGACGCCTTACCTTGAACGAGTCGCCGCCGCCCTAAAGCGGGCTGATATGGCAATCGACGTAAACACCGGCACGCTTTACCGCTACCCCGTCAAGGAGATTTCGCCTTACGCCGAGTTCATGAAGGTTGCCGCCGCGTATGATTTGCCGATAACGATAAATTCGGACGCTCATCAGCCAGAAGACTGCGGACGATTTTTTGAGCAGGCGGCGGATTATGTTCGCGGCTTCGGCTATAAAAAAGTTGCCCGCTTCGACAAAAGGCGGCGTGAACTTGTCGACTTGACTTGAAATGTTTGATATAATCGCGGCAAAAAGGAGGCGTGCGTTCATGAAACAGGTTGGGATATTCGGCAAGCGCAAGAGCGGCAAGTCGGCGTTGATGTACGCGCTGACGAGGCAGAAGATTATACAGGACGCGGCGTTCAGGGCAATGGAGATAAGCGGCGTGACGCGAGTTATGCTGGTCGATACCGTCGGCGTGGACGTGGAAGACGACTCCACCGCAGAGAAATCCGCGCAAAGTGTCGAGGTCGCCTTAATGCTAATAGCAGATGATTCCTTCGAGCTGGAGCTTGCGTGGATAAACAAACTGCGTCGGGCGGGTTCGTCGGTTATCGTCGTAATCAGCAAGGCGGACATGTTCCCCGACGGCGGCAAGGCATTGGCGGCGGCAGTCAAGGAAGTTTCAGGGCTTGAGGCTCTTTGCGTTAGTTCTCAAACGGGCGCAGGCGTTGTGGAATTGGACGAGGAAATCAATCGCAGACTTATCGAGGAGTGATTGCTTTGCTTAAGAAAATATTTTGCCTTGTGATAATCTGTGCGGCTCTGTTAGTTCCCTTTGAAGCCTACGCGGAAACAAATTGGTTTTGGCTGGACAGCAACGACAAATACAGCAAGTACTTCGAGCCGGAGTCCGTGACGATTAAAAAGAAAGTCGTAACCAGTGACGGGCGGGAGATTGCAATCGAGATTGAGGCTTGGACGAAGACGACTTACAGCTACGAGGGCGCGGCGGAGACGATTAAAAACTACGGGATAGCTAATATCTTGCCCGACCCAAAAAGCTTGACTTACAGCTTGGCACTGCTTCGGGTCAATCCGCAGAATCGAACGTTGCAATACGTCCGCGAAGATTTTTATAACGCCGAGAATCAAGTCGTTTGGTCTAAGGAGGAAGGGCGCGTTAAGGAGATAAACACTCGCTCCTTTGATGAAGAGTTCTATTGCGCGATAGTCGATGAAGTCTTCCAGATGGGCGAACGCGACCGCAAACGCGCTCCGACCGAAGAACGCTGGCTTGATTTGTGGACGTTCACCGACGGCGAAGGCAACACCACGAACTTAACGGCTGATACGACGACTATGCGGCTTAAGGGCACGAACTTAATCCTTTGGGAGTGGCAAGCTACAAAAGATTCACGCGGGCAGACGATTGAAATCCGTTTCATGAAGAAGGCAGTAAACTTGACGCAGGGCACCGAGGTCATCAAGGACGGGCAGATTTGGACGCCGAATAATTCATGGCAGAAACTTCAGGACGAGTACGACGGAGCCTATCGCATGATTCGTAGCGACGACCCCGACTACAAGGGGCTTGTGCGTCTTCGTGCTTACGTAAAAAATAATTCGCGCTGGGTCACTCGCTATTCCCTAAATTGAGAGGTGAATCACATTGCCGATAAAAATTCCAAACAACTTGCCCGCGTCGCATATCCTTGAGGGCGAAAATATTTTCGTCATGGACGCCGACCGCGCTTATGCTCAAGATATTCGCCCGCTTAAAATTCTAATCCTCAACCTCATGCCGATAAAACCCGTGACGGAAACGCAACTGCTTAGGCTCCTTGGCAATACACCGTTGCAAGTTGAGGTCGATTTCATTTACACGCGGACTTATACGCCGACGCACACGCCGAAGGATTACCTAACCGAGTTTTACGGCACGTTCGACGACGTGAAGAACAACAACTACGACGGCTTCATCATGACTGGTGCGCCGCTTGAGCTTGTTAACTTCGAAGACGTTGCTTATTGGCAGGAGCTTTGCGAAATCATGGAGTGGAGCAAGTCTCATGCTTGGTCGTCGTTTTATATCTGCTGGGGGGCGCAGGCGGCGTTATATCATTTCTACGGCGTGCCCAAATACATTTTGCCAGAGAAAGTTTCAGGCGTTTATAGTCATAGGCTCTGCGTTCAGCACGAAAGACTAATGCGCGGCTTCGATGATGAATTCTTCGTGCCGCATTCGAGATATACTGAAGTCCGCCGCGAGGATATTGAAAAAGTTCAAGAACTTACGATTTTATCGGAGTCCGATGAAGTTGGCGTTTATGCCGTGGCTAATCTGGAGGCTCGGCAGTTCTTTATCACAGGGCATGCCGAATACGACCCGAACACCCTAAAGAACGAATACAATCGCGACGTTAAAGCGGGGCTTAATCCAAACGTGCCGCAAAATTATTTCCCGAACGACGACCCGACTAAAGAACCCGTCGTCAAGTGGCGGAGCGTGGCGCATTTGCTCTTTGCCAACTGGTTAAATTACTACGTCTATCAAGAGACGCCCTACGAGCTGGAGGCAATCAGCAGTAAGTCATTCAAATGAGATTTCCGGAGCGATGCTAAGGCGTCGCTTTTTTATTTGTCTTGAATGCTTGAAAGATTTTTGGGCTTTGTTATAATCCGAAAAAAGAATTGTCAGGTGTTGTTGTAAGGAAAGGATATGATACCCATGAAGCCACTAAACAGTTGCCGGGGTCAAGTCGCTATACTTTATGCTTTGCTCGTTCCGATA
>JAFWWC010000043.1 GCA_017518105.1 Selenomonadaceae bacterium | reverse complement strand
CACGCACCTTAGCGAGGAAGACTTACAAGCGGTAGTTGAGCAACTCAATCACCGTCCGAGAAAATCTTTGGGTTATAGAACACCTGCAGAAGTTTACTTTTCAACGCTGTTGCACTTAGCTTGACTATTCACGCAAGCAAAGAAAGTAGATTCAAAGCCCAAAGAGAGCATCGGCGAATTCCTTTGCATTGAACGGACGCAAGTCATCGAGCCGTTCTCCTACGCCGACCCACTTGACTGGAATATTGAGCTGTTCCTTTATGCCGATAATCATTCCGCCCTTAGCCGTGCCGTCAAGTTTGGTTAGGACAATGCCCGTTATGCCCGCCGCCTGTGAAAACAACTCCGCCTGCCTTAACGCATTCTGCCCTGTCGTGGCGTCGAGGACGAGTAAGACCTCATGCGGCGCACCGTGAATCCCTTTGCCGAGGATGCGATTAATCTTCTTAAGCTCCTCCATGAGATTGAACTTGTTCTGCAAGCGTCCCGCCGTGTCGACTAACAGTACGTCAATCTTTTGCGCCAAAGCACTGCGGGCGGCGTCCAGGGCTACACTTGAGGGGTTTGAGCGTTCGGAGTGCTTGATAAACGCCGAGCCCGTCCGATTAGCCCAAATCTCTAACTGGTCAATCGCCCCGGCGCGGAAGGTATCAGCCGCAGCCATCATGACGCTTTTGCCCTGAGCCTTGTAATACGCCGCAAGCTTGCCAATGGTCGTCGTCTTGCCCGCGCCATTTACGCCAATCATCAGAATCACTCGCGGTGGGTCGACGTGGATAACTTCGCCTTGCTCCTCCGTCAAAATCTCCCGAATCTGATTCGAGAAAAAGTTCTTAACGTCGTCGGTTGAATTAATCTCCGCCCTGCGAACGCCTTTGCGAAGTCCGGCGATAAGTTTCTCCGTCGTCGCCATGCCCACATCACTGGTTATCAAAGTTTCCTCCAGCTCGTCAATCAAGTCGTCATCAATCTTCGTCGAGCCGTGGAGGATTTCGTCTATCTTATCAACAAATTTTTCGCGAGTCTTCGCTAAGCCCGCCTTGAGTCTGTCAAAGAATCCCATGACCATTCCTCCTTGCCGAATATTTTAACAAGTTGCTTATCGTTTGTCTAACTTCTTAGCTAAGGTGTTGCCGACGAACTGCACAGCCTGAACCAATACAATCAGCACAACGACAGTTGCAAGCATGACTTCGGGGCGGAACCTCTGATAGCCGTATCGGATTGCCAAATCCCCCAAGCCGCCTCCGCCGATTGCTCCAGCCATTGCCGATTCTCCGACCAAAGCTATTATAACCGTCGTGAGCTGAGAAACGATACCCGGCATTGCTTCCGGTAAAAGGACACGGCTTATAATTTGCAACGGCGTCGCCCCCATTGCCAGAGCCGCCTCCACCAAACCCGAAGGAACTTCCTTAAGCGACGTTTCCACTTGCCGCCCGATGAACGGTATCGACGCGATAACGAGCGGGACGATTGCCGCCGTCGTTCCGATTGCACTGCCTACGATAAATCTTGTTAAAGGTATGATTGCCACCATGAGGATTATAAACGGGATTGAACGCACCGCATTGACGACCGAGCCGACCGCTTGATTGATAACGACGTTTTCTAGGATTTGCCCCTTAGCTGTCGTGTGCAGTAAAACTCCCAGCGGCACCCCGATTGCCGAGGCGATTGCCATACTCACCACGACCATATAAATTGTCTCGCCGAGGGCTTTACTTAGTAGCGGCAGGACTTCTGCGAACATAGCCAATCACCTCCACCCGAACATCTTCGCCGCCGAGGAACGTCAGCGCACTTTGAATAACTTCATCTTCACCGCTCAAGCCGACTATGAACCGTCCAAACGGCACGCCGTGAATTTCATCTAGGTTGCCGAAAAGCATCGTGCATTCCAAGCCCTCGCAATTACGAACCATCTTAGCTAAAACGGGGTCGTCAGCACGGTCGCCGAGGAAAATCAATCGGATTAAAAGAAAACTATCGGGCGTCCTGTCCTGAGAAATCTCATTGCCACGGAAGGCGGCGGGCAAATCATTCGACAGGAGCACGCTGATAAATTCCTTAGTGATTCGGTGCTGTGGATTAGTGAACACGTCCAAGACCGAGCCGCGCTCAGCGATAACGCCGTCGCTAATGACTGCCACCTTGTCGCAAAGTTCCTTGATAACCTGCATTTCATGAGTAATGACGACGACAGTTAGCGATAGGTTGCGATTGATTACTTTGATTAGGTCGAGTATTGATTTAGTCGTCTGCGGGTCGAGGGCAGAAGTAGCCTCGTCGCAGAGCAAAACTTTTGGGTCGTTGGCTAGGGCGCGGGCAATCCCTACGCGTTGTTTCTGTCCGCCGCTAAGCTGTGAGGGATATTGATTAACCTTGTCGCTCAAGCCTACCAGTTCAAGGAGCGGTTCAACTTTTTTCTTTATATCAGCCGCACTCGTGCCGGAGAGTTTCAGCGGGAAGGCAATGTTATCGTAGACGGTCGCCGAGCTTAAAAGGTTGAAGTGCTGGAAAATCATTCCGATAGACTTGCGCGCCTCCCGAAGCTGACTTTCCGTCAAGGTCGTCATGTCTTGCCCGTCGACTATGACTTTGCCCGCCGTCGGTCGCTCAAGCATGTTTATGCACCGGACGAGCGTCGACTTGCCCGCGCCCGATAGACCGATTATCCCGTAAATCTCGCCGCGTGCAATCTCCAAGTCAATGCCCCTTAGCGCGTGCACCTTGCCCGACGGGCTGTCGTAAGTCTTTTCAATGCCACAGAGTTTTATCACAAGCTCACTTCCTTAAATGACGATACAAAGCCCCCAAAAGGTTCGCGTCGTTATGATACTTGCAGGCGACGACTTCGGGACGCGGCAGATAGGGCAAGGCGTTTCGGCTAAGCTCGTCTATCTTGTCCTGCACGGCGTCAATGAAACTCTGCTGCTCGCTAATTCCGCCGCCTAGGGCAAATCGTTCCGGGTCGAAGAGCATTTGCAGATTGAAAATCTTAACCGCCACGCCGTGTGCAAACTTATAAAGCGCGTCAAGCATTTCGTCATCGTTCTCGTTAATCAGATTGAAAATCATCTCGCCCGTCACGTCTTCGAGCGGCAAGCCTAAAATCTCCGCGCAATTCTTTTGGAAGGCAAGCACGCTTAAATCCCTGCCGTAAATATTTTCCTCGTTCATGGCGGCGTTGATACTCTTCAGCGTGAAGGCGACCTCTCCGGCGCAATGATGAGCCCCGCGATAAATTTCCCGATTGTGAATGAACGCCCCGCCGACGCTACTGCCGAAGACCAAAACGAACGCGTCCTTAACGTCAGTCAGACTGCCCGACTTGACCTCGGCGAGTGCCGCGCAATTAGCATCGTTCTCAACCGTCACGGGCACGCCGCACATATTTTGAAGCTCCTCGGCTATGCAATGACTATTGGCAAAATCCAGTAGCCCGCTCGATATGCAAACCCCTTGCTCAGTGTCGATAATCCCCGGCATTGATAGCGCAAACCCTTCCACGTCTTTATTAACTTTAAAAATGTTCGTCAGGCTTTGCAAAAAGTCTTCATGGCTTTTCCGCTCTGTCGGTATCTTGTCCCTCGCGACGATTTTAAAAGAATATACACCTCTCACGACCGCATACTTAGTGAACGTGCCGCCGACATCTACCGCCAAAATTTTTCTCATCGCTCGTTGCCTCCCTAAAAAAATTCGCCTCAACAATAAGTCAAGGCGATTGGCTTTGTCAATCATTTTTATTGCGTTAAGCTGACTTCTTTAAACTCTTCTTTTTGAGCGGGAAAATCTGCGGGCTATCTTCGCCCTTTATGCAAGCTTCCGTTATGACGACGCGGCGCGGCTCGTTCGTCTTCGGGATTTCAAACATGACATCAAGCATCACGTCTTCGATAATGCCCTTTAGGGAACGAGCCCCCGTCTTGCGTTCGATTGCCAGCTTTGCCACGTGTCGAAGTGCCGCCTCCTCGAACTCAAGCTTAACATTGTCCATTGCCAAAAGTTTTTCGTACTGCTTAACGGGCGCGTTCTTCGGTTCGGTCAAAATCCTGAGCAAGGCGTCTTCGTCGAGGGTCTCAAGCGTGCAGATGACTGGTAGGCGTCCGATAATCTCCGGGATAATCCCGTACTTCATCAAATCTTCGGGGCGCACCTGGTGAATCAGCTCGTTGAACTTCTTATCGGTGTCTTCCTTAGACGGTATCTCGGAGCCGAAACCGATAGGCGATTCATTTTTCTTTAGGCGTTTCTCTATAATCTTCTCAATGCCGACGAACGCCCCGCCCACGATGAACAGAATATTTTTCGTGTCGACTTTAATCGTCGGGGCTTCGGGGTGCTTGCGTTGCCCGCGTTCCGTGAATTCGACAAGGCTACCTTCCAACATCTTAAGCAGTCCTTGCTGAACGCCTTCGTGACCTGGGTCGGCAGTTATCGAATTGTTCGCGCCTGACTTGCGGGCAATCTTATCGAACTCGTCCAGATAAATTATTCCGTGCTCGGTTTTCTCGACGTTCTTGCCCGCCGCGTAGTAAAGATTCCTAACAGCAACTTCCACGTCCGCACCGACGAAACCCGCCTCCGTCAAGCTTGAGGCGTCAGTCACAGCGAAGGGAATATCCAACAGCCGCGACAGGTGACTAAGCATAGCAGTCTTGCCGCAACCCGTCGGACCCATGATGATGACGTTCGATTTTTCAATCTCCTCGTCGCCGCCGACGTTTTCCGCGTCGTATTTCATGCGCTTGTAATGATTATACGCCGCCACGGACAAAATCTTTTTAGCTCTGTCTTGCATGATGATAAAGTCGTCGAGATATTCTTTGATAAGGTGCGGCTTGTTCCGCTCCAACATTTCGCTGAGTTCGTCGTTGAAATGTTGCTTGTGCTTGCGGAGGGTATGTTGTTCGTCTTCCTCGATGAAGTGGTAAATATTTTTTATGCAGCTCCTGCAAATGGCAAAGCCCGTGTTCGGGTCAAGGACGGGCATATCAGCTCGGCTCAGAAGTTTGACGCGCCGCCCGCATATGCTGCAATGATAGCTGTCGACCATGTGAGAATTTCTCCTTTATAAAAAACCTTGCAATAAAAAATCACAGCGCGTATAATACACCCTGCGCGGTTTTCGCGTCAACTTGTTTTTAAGGGCGGTGATTGGTGATAGGCGGGACGAGTGTTTTCGATGATGATTGGTATCCGGAGTTCTGCTACTTCGCCTCGCGGCACGAGGACGCTTTTAAGAATTTCAAGCGGCACCCGGTCTATACGCGAGTAGTTGAGTACATGTCGCCGGAGGTCGGGCAAGCGTGCTTTGAATACGTCTTGAAAAGCCCCGTGAATTTTTCGGAGGATGATTGGCTTTCCTTCCTGAAAAATGATTCCGTCGGCAATCCGTTCCTCTCCGAATACAATTCCGAAGGCTCGATGATTATCGGCTCACCAACGACGCTCCGTTATGTCAAAGTCCTCGTAGATATAATTTCGCTCTTCGACGCAAGCAAGATTGAGACCGTGACGGAAGTCGGCGTTGGCTACGGCGGGCAGTGTAGGATTCTGATGAAAGCCCTGCCGCTTGCTCGATACAATCTCGTTGACTTGCCCGAAGTCCTTGCACTCACCGAAAAGTTTCTGGCTGTGCTAGACGTTAAAGGCGACATTCGATACCTTGACGGCACTCATCTTTATCACGACGCGCCCTGCGATTTCTTCATCAGCGATTACGCCTTCTCCGAGCTTACTAAACCCGTGCAGGATATGTACATTGAAAAGATTATATCTAAGGCTAAGGCGGGCTACGTGACTTGGGACGGCGACTTTTTCGCAAGCTACGGTCTCTACAGCGGCTACACGCTAGAAGAATTCGCCAGTATGATTCCAAACGCGAAGGTTCTGCCCGAAGACCCCGTAACAACTTCCCCCGACAATCGGCTTGTCGTCTGGGGGATTAAATAGAAAGTGAGGTGCTAAGCATGAAGGAAAAAATTCATCCGCAATACTTCGAGGCGACAGTTACTTGCGGTTGCGGCAATACTTTCAAGACCGGCTCCACCAAAAAGGAACTGCGCGTCGATGTTTGCTCGAAATGTCATCCGTTCTTCACTGGTCGGCAACGCGACGTTAAGGCGGGCGGGCGCATTGAAAAGTTCAACAAACGCTACAAGAAAGGCTAAGAAAGATTTTCAGGCAGGGTGCTCGATTGTGCCCTGTCTGTTTTAGTTTTTAAGGAGAAATTTTTATGGATAAACCAATCGTCGGAGGGCAAGCGGTGATAGAAGGCGTGATGATGCGTGGCTTCGGCAAGGTGGCGACGGCAGTCCGAGAACCCGGCGGCAATATAAATGTTCAAGTTAAGCCCGTCACGTCGATTGCCGAACGCTACCCCGTGCTGAAGTTACCAATCCTTCGCGGAGCCGTCAGCCTGTTCGAGTCGCTGATATTGGGCATGAAGTCGTTATCGTTCTCGGCACAGGCGGCGGGCGAAGAGGACGAGCAATTAACCGACCGTGAATTAATCGGCACGATACTTTTGGCAATCGGCTTGGCGTGCGTGCTGTTCTTGGCGATACCGACCTTTGCGGCGAAATTCTTCCACACGCTAACCGACGACCCGATAATTTTAAATTTGGCGGAAGGATTTTTGCGGCTGATAATCTTCCTAGCGTATCTGTTCGCAATCTCCCGCATGAAGGACATTCAACGCGTCTTCCAATATCACGGGGCGGAACATAAAACAATCTTCTGCTACGAGGCGGACTTGCCGCTGACCGTCGAGAACGTAAAAAAATTTCCGCGCCTACATCCCAGGTGCGGAACTGCTTTCCTATTAATCGTCATGTTGGTTAGTATCTTCGTGTTCGCGTTCCTCGGCTGGCCGGAACTGTGGATAAGAATTCTTTCGCGGATAATCTTGTTGCCGGTGGTGGCAGGGCTGTCCTATGAGATAATCCGATTCTCCGCCTGTTCGCAAAATTCGTTCGTCAAGCTAGCGACGTTGCCAGGGCTGTGGCTTCAATACCTAACGACCCGCGAGCCAGATGATTCAATGATTGAGGTCGCGATAAAGTCTCTGGAGGCTGTCACTCCTCAGCAGACGGAATGACAATCTTTGGTGCGTTAAAGGTCTTGTCCCGTGCAAGGATTTTGTCTTCGACGACGTTATATTTCACGTGCTGATAGTCTTGACCGTTTAGCTTGACTTTGCCGTAGAAGTCAACGATTTTATCCTGCCAATTAAATACTGCCGTGTCCGAGGTTATCGCGACACTTTTTTTATTTTTAAACGCAATCTTGCCCGTGACGGTAGCGGTCTTCATTTGCCACTGCATATAAGCGCGTTCGCAGCTAAAAGTTATATCGTCCTGCGTGAGCTTTACATTGCCAGTCGCCCAACATTTTTGCTTGACGACGCTGACAATCCCCTCGTCCGCTGTGACTATCGCCCTAAAGCCGTGATTGTCTACCGAAACATGCACATTGCCTTTGAGGACGTAAGCCCCCTTAAAAACATCAAAGTAAGTTTCGTCCGCTGAAATCTCAGGCATCTCCGCTGAAGTCCTTCCTTGCACGACGAAAATCATCAGCAAGGCAAGCCCGATAACTTTTAAAGCTCTCATGATATTTCCCTCCTCATCAGTTGAACGAAGATTAAAGTTGCGTCGACTACAGCGGCAATCAGTACGACCAAGACGATTGAATCCATTTCGATACGTCCGCTTGAGTTCAGCACGGGCGACGGGTGCAAGGAAAAATACATTCGCGGGATTATGAAGACTAGGAACGGAACTGTTAAGACGCTTAAGAGCGAATAGACCGCCGAGACCTTAGCCCGCGTCTTTTCGTCGGAGACTGCCGCCCGCAACGTCAAGTACGCCCCGTAAATCAGAATCAGTACAAATATTGTCGTCTGCCGCGGATCCCAATTCCAATACGCACCCCAAGTCAGCTTGCTGAAGATTGCCCCGCTTATCGTCGACAACAGCACGAAGACGAATCCCAATCGTGCCGCTCGCTCGCTTAGCTTATCGAAGGAAAAATTAAACGTCCGTAAAAATTTCGCCGCGAAGAACGCGCTGGCAAAAAACGCAATGACCGAGACCCAAGCCGTCGGCACGTGGAAGAAAATAATTTTTGCCACCTCGCCCAAGCCTTTTATCGGCGGCACAAAAAAAATTATCGCCGCGCCTATCGCAAGCGTCAGCAGGATTAAAATTTTATTCATGATACCTCACAAGTAATCGTAAAGGATTGAACTAGCCAAGATTAAAATCGCATCGAACGCCGCCACCACGATTAGCGAACTCGCATCGCCCGCGCCGCCCGTGAAGGATTGCTCCGTTAAAGCTATCGCGGGCAAGAATATCGGCAACGTTATCGGGAAGAGCAGGATTGGGAACAGCCCGCCTTTGACTGTCGCTGAAGTCGTGATAGCCGCCGTCAACGTGCCCGCCGCCGCAATTCCAATCAGTCCGAGCAGTATCGTTAGGCTAAGCAAGGGAAAATTTTCAACGGCGACATCGAACAGGATTAAGAATATCGGCAGGATAAAAATCGTCAGCATAGTCAGCGACAAGAAAACGTACAGCATTTTGCCGAAGAGGATTGCTTGAGCGTCGGCGTAAAGCTTGAGGGTCGGCAGGGTTCCCGCTTGCGCCTCGTCGTCGAAGGTGCCCGCAATGCCCGCGCTCGCCGCGAAGAATATCACGACCCAGAGCAATGCCGCTAAGAACTTCGGCTCGACGAATGCCCCGCCAGTCGATAGGCTTAAACTCGCCACGGCAGTTAAGGCGAACATCATCATCGCCGCGAACGTCGCCCTCCTCCGCAACCCGATTAGGAAATCCTTCCGCAGAATAGCCGCGACTTGTTCAAAGAGGAAGCTTGATAATCTCATCGCACAGGGCAACCTCCGCTTTATCGTTCGTGGCAAGCAGGATAATCTTATTAGCCTTCGCGCCGCGCACCTCGTGAAAGATTTTCTTGCGTCCGTCGTCGTCAAGATTGGCGGTCGGTTCGTCAAGGAGCCAAATATCCGCGTCGACACTCAAGAGGATTGCGAACTTCAAGCGTTGTCTCATGCCCGTCGAAAAATTTTCTGCGCGAACGTCGCCGAAAGTCTCAAGGTCAAGCCCGACGCGTTCACCGAGTCCGATAATCTCTTCAGCGGTTAATGTCTTGCCTCGTAGCCTAGCGAAGAAGGATAGATTCTCTCGCGCCGTCAACGTGTCATAGATTTTCATTTCGGGCGACAGGGCGGCTATCGTTTTACCTTCCGGCAAACGGACTTCTCCGCCGTCAGGTCGAAGGATTTTCCCAGCTAACTTAAGGAAAGTCGACTTGCCCGCACCGTTCGCGCCCGTTATGCCGATAACCCTTCCGCCGCGCAGAGTCAATGTCACATTGCTGAACAGCGCACGCCGTCCAAAGCTCAAGTTCACGTCGTCGAAGGCAATCACTGAATCATATCCTTATTGAGTCGCATCCACCGTTCGCCGCACTCAACTAGCCCGTCCGCCTGCATTTGCGCAATTTCCCGCGTCAATGCCGAACGATTACATTCCAACTCCTTAGCAAGCTGAACCCGCCCTGGCACCCGCACGCGTTCCGAACCTTGCCGGCGTTCACGTTGCAGCAGATATAAAATCATTCGTTCGCGCAGAGTCTTTTGGCTGAGGAGTTCGACCTTTTGCATCATCAGGACGTTTTTGCGGCTAAACGTCTCCAATAAGTTCTTCATAACGATACCGTGCATGCGTCCGAGCTTTGGTCCGGCAATAAGTAGCGACCGATACGGCACCCACAAAATTACGGCTTCGGTTGTGAGCTGAACACTCGTTGCGATTAAGTCTTCGCCGAGGATAGCCGAGACCGTTCCGAACATTGCGCCGCTTTCGATTGAGTGCCCGACGGTTTCATTGCCGAGCCTGTCGAGTGAAAGGATTTGAGCCTCGCCGCTTACGATGATTCCGATGTTGGCATTGGGCGCGAACGCCTCAAGGACTCTTTCGCCACGTGGATAACGTTTGACCGTCGTCCCTGTGAACTTAACGAACTTCTCAATCTCGTCCGGCAACAAATCTTTAAAGAGCGGAACGCCGCGCAATTCTTCACCAGTCAACGCCGCTCACCTCCCATAAAAATTTTTCCGATTATAGCACGCCGAATTTTACCACACAGTTATAAAAGTCACAACGCCCGCTTGAAAATTTCGGCGGCGGCGGCTAAACTGCAAGAAAACTTTTCGGGAGTGAGGCTTGATGATTTCGATAATCGGACCGGGCGTGATTGATGTCTTGGCGGGGGCTGTCGACGATAAAATTTTGTCGCGGGTGTCTTCGCCGATGGACTTCGTAGAAATATCTTTCGGCGGCGACGCACTAAATGAGGCGGTCGTACTCAGTCGGCTCGGCAAGCAGGTTCAATGGATTAGCAAAGTCGGCGACGATGAGGCGGGGCGCAGAGTTCTAAACTACGCTGAGGAAAATAATTTGTCCGTCGAGTGCGTCAAGGTGGCGGCAGGCATGGCGACGGGTATCAGCATTGCTTTGGTTGACAAGAGCGGCGAGCGTCGGTTCCTGACGAATTCCAAATGCACAATGCGTAATTTCGAGGCGGCGGACATTCTCCCGCACGTCGACCATATGGCGCAAATCGTTTCCTTCGCGAGCATGTTTATATCTTATGCGCTAGATGTGCCGGCAATGGAAAAAATCTTTAAGCGAATCAAGGCGAGCGGACGGACGTTAGCAATCGATATGAAGTCTCCTAAGAACGGCGAGACTTTGGAAGACTTATCGGGGCTGTTGTCTTGCGTCGATTACTTTTTCCCGAACGAGTCGGAGCTTGCGACATTGACTGGCAGCGATGACGTTCATAAGAACATTACGGCGTTGCTAAGTCACGGGCTAAAGTGTGCAGTCGTCAAACGCGGCGGCAAAGGTTGTATCATCGCTACGAATTCCACGCAAATTGAAGTTCCCGCTTGCGCTGTTGATAAAGTCATCGACACGACGGGCGCGGGCGATTGCTTTGCGGCTGGTTTCCTATGGGCGTTGTCGGAAGGTTGGACGCTTGCCGAGTGCGGACGATTTGCTTGCGCGGTGGCTAGTTGTTCAGTAGAGGAAGTCGGAGCCGTGGCGGGCGTGAAGTCCTTGGAACAAGTCATGCGACGTTATAAAGGTGCTCAATGAAAAAAATTCTGCTGATAATATGTGCGGCATTACTGATAACGGGTTGCGGCGTTGAGGGCAAGCAGATAAATTCAATCGACGACTTGAAGACTGCTAGAATCGGTGCGTGGCCAGGAGGTGCTTATGAAATTAAAGCGCGAGAAGTTTTGCCCGAAGCTCAATTCGTTGGACTGGATTTCATCAGCGACCTCATTCAAAACCTCAAGCAACATAAAATTGACGCCTTCGTTCTCGGCAAAGCTTATGTTGATAATCTGAAATTCGAGGGCGTCGACGTAGATTATCTGCCGCAATCCCTCGGCGACGTGCCAATTTCCTATATCTTCCCGAAGAACGAGCGCGGACAAAAACTCTGCAACCAAATGAACGAATTTATTTCACAAGTCGAGGCGAACGGCGAACTTGACGCACTGAAAACTAAGTGGCTCCAAAGTGACGAGAGCAAACGAACTTTTACGAAATCAAACCTTTCGGGCGAGAACGGCACTTTGAAAATTTGCACGGACGCTCAAAACTCGCCTTTTGACTATCTTCGCGAAAGGCAAGTAGTCGGCTTTGAAGTCGAGCTTATCGATAAATTTTGCGCGGCTTATGGCTACGACTACGAAATTAAAATGGATGTCTTTGAGACGATGCTTACTAACGTGACGCTCGGAAAAGTTGATGTCGGCATGGACGGGATTGAAATTTTGCCAGAACGCCAAAAGAGTATGTTATTTGCCAAACCGATTGACGTTGAGCAGACTGTCGCCGTGATTAACTCCAAAACTTCAAGCGATACGACTTTGGCGGGCAGAATCAAAACTTCGCTAATCGACGAAGACCGCTGGAAAATGATTCTTGAAGGCGCGAGCATAACTTTAACGATAACGATTGCCTCTATAGTCTTCGGGACGTTGCTCTCCTTTGCGGTGTACATGATTTACCGTGAGGGCAATCGTCGCGTCAACTACATCATCGACGCGATTCATCGGACATTGCAGGGCGTGCCGACAATGGTCATGCTATTGTTTTTTTACTACACGGTCTTTAGCTCCGTCAACTTGCCCGCGAGCATTACTGCCGTCGTCGTGTTTTCAATCGTGCTAAGCATTACGGTTTTTGCCCTGCTCAAGGACGGCGCACAAAACATTGCACGTGGACAAACGGAGGCGGCATTATCGCTGGGATTCTCGGAGCGGCGGGCGTTCGTGAAATTTATCTTGCCGCAGATAGTCAGAAATCTCTTCAGCCAATATCAAGTCGCGCTGAATATCACTTTAATGGAAACAGCAATCGTCGGATATATTGCCGTGCAAGACTTAACGAGGATGGCGGATCTGATTCGCGCCCGAACCTACGACGCCTTCATTCCTATAATCACAATTACAATCGTCTATCTCGTGCTGTCGCGGCTGTTGCTTATGATAACCGACTGGACGGCGCGGCGAATCAATCCAAAGAATCGGAGCCGCGAAAAGATTTTGAAGGGCGTGAAGTTATGAACGTCATATTGCGTGTAGAAAATCTGCGGAAGGAATATGGCGAAGTCGTGCCGCTGAAAAATATTAACTTGGAAGTGCGACGCGGCGAAGTCATTTCGATAATCGGCGGGTCGGGGACGGGTAAATCAACCTTCCTAAGAATGCTAAACGGCTTGGAACGACCGACGGCAGGGAAAATTTTCTTCATGGGACAAGACATTACGGCGGCGGGTTGCAAGCTTGAAGAGGTGCGACAAAAGGTCGGAATGATCTTCCAATCGTTCAATCTCTTTGACGGCTTAACGGCAATCGAAAACGCAATCGCCGCCCCCGTGGAGCTTAAAGGACTTTCAAAGCAGAAAGCATACGACAAGGCTAAAAAACTTTTCGAGCGCGTGGGATTGTTGGAGAAAATGTTTTCTTATCCCGACGAGATGAGCGGTGGTCAACAACAGCGGGCGGCAATCGTTCGCGCAATGATGATGGAACCAGAAATTTTGCTCTTTGACGAGCCGACAAGTGCACTTGACCCGACGATGGTCGGTGAAGTCCTCGCCGTTATTCGTATGCTCGCCAAACGCGATTTGACTATGCTAATCGTAACGCACGAGATGAATTTTGCTCGCGAAGTCGCTGACAGAATTTTATTCTTCGCAGACGGAGAGATTTACGAGCAAGGCACGCCCGCTGAAATTTTCGACGCCCCCAAACGCCCCAAGACCATAGCTTTTATCCGACGACAAAAATTTTTCCATTACGATATTTCCACGCGGAATTTCGACTTGCTGGCTATGCAAGGGAAGATTATAACCTTCGCCGAAAAATACGGACTCAACGCAAGATACTCCCAACGTCTCCAGCTCTGTTGCGAGGAGATTATCTTTGAGATGCTGAACGGTTGCTACGCTGCGGGCGATAAAATTTCTATGGCACTCGAAGTCATCTACGTTGAGGCTAAAAAAACTTTGGAGATGTCTTTGATGTGCGGCGGCAAGAGTTATAATCCGTTCCTAGAAAAAACTTCCGATGACGATTGGAGCTTGAAGATTTTAAAAGGCTACGCGAAGACTTTTGATTACTCCCACGTCGGCGGCGTGAATAGAATTCACATGGAGATAACGCCGCCATAAATTTTGACAAAGGCAAGCCGCTTGAATATAATTGAGCCGCAAAAGGATTTCACAGCACTAAGACTTAACAAACTTTGCAAAGGGGTGGCGGCAATGGATTTCGGGATGACTTCAGCGGGCGAATCGTGCGGAGTGTTCGGCATATACGACCTCGGCGGCGGCGACGTGGCTCAGACGATTTACTACGGGCTTTATGCTTTGCAACATCGCGGGCAAGAGAGCGCAGGTATCGCGGTTACTGATACGGCGATTAAAAACGATAAAGTTTTCTACCATAAGGGCTTGGGTCGCGTCAATGAAGTGTTCAACGCGGAGAATCTCGCCACGCTTGACGGCAACCTTGGCGTCGGGCATGTGCGCTACTCGACGGCGGGCGCGTCCGTTCCGGAGAACTCTCAACCGCTCGTCCTTGCCTATATCAAAGGGACGCTCATGCTTGCTCACAACGGCAACCTCGTCAATGCTCCTAGGCTTCGGCGGGAGTTGGCGGCGGGCGGCGCGATTTTCCAAACGACAATCGACACCGAAACCATTGCCTATCACATTGCCCGCGAACGTGTCAAATCTCGTTCCGTGCAAGAAGCAACCGTCCGCGCCCTAAAGAAGGTTCAAGGCTCGTATTCATTGGTTGTTGCCAGTCCGCGTAAGCTAATCGGTGCCCGCGACCCTTGGGGCTTTCGTCCTTTAGTCCTCGGCAAGCTCGACAACGCTTATATCATAACCTCGGAGACGTGTGCGCTTGAGACTATCGACGCGGAATTTATTCGCGACGTGGAACCAGGCGAAGTCATTACGATTTTCCAGAACGGCAGAATCGAATCCAACATGGAACTCGCCCTGCCAAAGGAAAAGACTGCTCGTTGCGTCTTCGAGTATATTTATTTCTGCCGACCCGATACGACCTTTGACGGCATGAGCGTCACGCAGTCGAGGATTATCGCGGGCAAGCTCCTAGCGAAGTTCCACCCCGTCGAGGCGGATTTAGTCGTCGGCGTCCCCGAATCGGGCAATATGGCGGCTGTCGGCTACTCTATGGCGTCGGGCATTCCCTATGGCATCGCCTTTACAAAAAATACTTACGTCGGGCGCACGTTCATTAAGCCGCAACAGTCCAGCCGTATGCAGTCCGTCAAAGTCAAGCTCAATGTCCTGCGTGATGTGGTTAGGGGCAAGCGGCTTGTGATGATTGATGATTCGATTGTCCGCGGCACCACGAGTAATAAAATTGTCACGATGCTAAAGGAGGCGGGCGCGGCTGAAGTTCATGTGCGCGTATCGAGTCCGCCGTTTTGTCACCCGTGCTACTTCGGCATTGACATTCCCAATCGCGAACAACTCATTGCGCACAATCGGAGCGTCGAGGAAATTTGCAAGCTCCTTGGCGCGGATTCGTTAGGCTATCTGCCGATTGAGTGCCTGAGCGAGATGGCGGGCGGGCGTCCGATTTGCACGGCGTGCTTTAGTGGCGATTATCCCATACCGCCGCCAACAGAAGACATTCGCGGCGAGTATGTTAAATAATGGAGAGGAGAATTAATCATGAGTTTCTTGGAATTGGCAAAGGCGCGTTATTCGTGCCGGAAGTTGACGAACAAACCGATTGAGCCGGAGAAGGTCGACCGCCTCTTGCAAGCGGCGGTCGCGGCTCCCACGGCGAAAAACGCACAACGCTACACCATCTGGCAAATCAAATCGCCCGAAGCCTTCGACAAGCTAAAGCAAGTTACGCCCTATACGTTCGGGTCGGCTATGGCATTCGTCGTCGGGGCACAAAAGGACGGAGCATTTGACAGACCGTTCGACAACAAAAACTTCGCGGAAGTCGACGCGGCAATCGTCGCAACTCATTTAATGCTTGCCATTCAAGACGAGGGCTTGGGTACAACTTGGGTCGGCTGGTTCGACGCACCTAAACTGCAACAGCTCTTCCCCGAAATGCAAGGCTACGACTTAATCGCCGTCTTCCCCGTGGGCTATCCAGCAGAGGGTGCCAAACCCCATGTCCGCCACGAAGACCGCCGCCCACTCTCTGAAGTCGTCGTCGAACTATGAACGCTAAGGGCAAACTCGGCGAGGAATGCGCGGCGAATTTCCTTGAGGCTAAGGGCTATTCAATCGTCGCAAGGAATTTCCGGATTCGGTCGGCGGAGATTGACATTATCGCAAAGGTGGACAATGTGATTGTTTTTGTCGAGGTCAAAGCACGGTCAAATATTCGTCACGGCTTGCCGAGCGAGGCTGTCACACTTCGCAAACAAAAAAAGATTATCGAGGCGGCGAGCATATTCTTGCAGGACTTTCCCGATTATGCTTGCCGCTTCGACGTTATGGAAGTTTATTTAACTGGCGAACGCGTTAAGGAGGTCAATCACATTGAAAACGCCTTCGAGGTCTCATAAAAACTCTGAAAAGAAAACTTTTGTTGAGTTGAACAACTTGATACCCCCCCCCCCAGTCAACTATTCCTGCAATCTCGGTAATCATTCCGCTGTATAATGCAGAGAAATATGTCGGCGAGTGCTTGGATAGTCTCTTAGGGCAGACGTTTCAAGATTTTGAAGTAATCGTGGTGAACGACTGCTCCACCGATGACAGCGTTAAAGTCGTTGAAGAGTATGCGCCGAAATTTAATGGGCGACTAAAGCTGACTAAGACGGAAACGAATTCGGGCGGTTGTGCTGTTCCGCGCAATGTGGGATTATCTTTGGCTTGCGGGGAATATGTCTCTTTCATGGATGCCGATGATGCTTTCACTAAAACGGCACTAGAGGAATTGTATACGCTCGCAAAGGAATATGATGCTGACGTTGTCTATTGCGAAAAAAATTATGAAATGAATACTGACGGCTCGCATATCCGAATTAAAGCTACTGCAGAAAGGGTTTTCGTAGATAAGCCTACGCTTGAACCTGATGATTTGAAATACCGAGTGGAAGCTATGCTAGAGGGAAAGTATTATAATCTGTCTTGGGTTAAAATGGTTCAGCGAAAACTTATGATAGATAACAAAATATTTTTCCCAAACATTCACCCAAGCGAAGATGCTGTTTGGACGCATGGTCTTATATTTCATGCAAAAAAATTTCTGCGTGTACCCAATGCAGTGTATATTTATCGCCTCAGTGAAAATTCGGTCATGAGAACTAAACGTACGCCGCAGGAAAACGTAAATTTCTGGCTTTATCCTGTTTTGCTCGGTCTGAAAAGTCTTGACGAATTTATTGGTAGATGTGAGTTCTTTGAAGAGAATCCGGAATATCGTTATGCTCTCTTGAAAAAGTTTGTAGATAAAAGATTGTCGTGGTTATTGAGTTCAAGTGTGGAATTGCCTGCAGATGTAATTTACAGGTCAATAAAGGAGCAGTTCGGGGAGCAGTTCGGCGAGTACGATGTTTTAATCTCCTATCTGTGCTCCTACGCATGCGACGTAAATAAAAATTTACAGGAAACCCAAAAGTTACAACAGCGCATTGCTGAACTTGAAAATTCTCTCGAAGAAGCATTCAATAATCCGAGAATTAATAACCTTCCTGCAGTCTCTGTAATTGTTCCTATGTACAACACAGAAGAATATATCGGCGAGCTACTTGAAAGTCTTTTGATTCAGACGTTCCAAGACTTTGAAGTAATCGTCGTAGATGACTGCTCAAGCGACAATTCCTTTGAAGCGGCTAAGAGTTACTTACCAAAATTCGGCGGGCGGCTTAAAGTCACGAAGACGGAAAAAAATTCTAAGGGTGCTGGATATGTGCCGCGCAATATGGGGCTCAAACTCTCTCGCGGAGAATACGTCATTTTCGTAGACAGCGACGATTTCCTCTTGGGCACAGCTTTGGAGACGCTCTACAATGCGGCAAAAGAATATGATGTCGATGTTGTTTATTTCAGCAGTTATTACGATATGAAGAGACCGAATAGCATTTATTTGCACAGAGATGGTTTTGGCAGAACGCTTTTTAAAGCAGATGTTGAAAACCAACCTATGTTCATTGATAATCGGCACAAAATTTTTCAACAGCTCCTGTTGCAAGTCACTGGCGAGGGAAACTTCCACCATCCTTGGTCAAAATTTGTTCGGCGCGATTTTCTGATTAAAAACGAAATCACCTATCCTACTAATATGGTAAATGGCGGCGATTATATCTGGTGCGTTCATGTTTACGCTTATGCAAAGCGGTTTTTGCGCCTCCCGCAGGCAGTTTATTTCTATAGAAACTACAATACTTCCGTGACACGAACCATAAGGACGCCGGCTGAACAAATCCATTATCTCGTTTCAACGTACGTCGATTTTTTAAAGACTCTAAACACAATTCAAAACAAAGCCGAATTCCTAATGGAAAATCCTATTTACTGCCAAAAAATTGCTAACAGTCATTTCAAATGGTTTTTATATCGCTTATCTACTGAAGTCGTGAAAAATCTCAATAATGCCGAAATCTACGAGTTGCTATCCTACGACTCAGACAAAGAAAACGACGTAGTTAAGGCGGCAGCTCCTTTCTTTTTCAACGTAATCGAAGCCGAGCAAAAAGAAAATCTCGATAGTGCCCTTCTTCTTAAACTCCGTCCCTATATCACAGCTAGATTAGATATTCAGCTAGTTCTCAACAATACGGCAGAAGAAGACGATTTAAAAATCCTTTGTTTTGACGACAGAGCTAAGATAAAAAAGGTTACTTGGCTCCCGCAAAATAATATCGGTTACACAATCCATTCTTATGTTGGAAAATTGGAGCTCGTCGCCAAAGCCTTTTCAGACGGTCAAATTATTTTGGGACTTAAGGGATTGGAGGTTCGTGATAAAACTAAACGAATTCCTTACTGGATTGACTATACAAAGCTAATTGTGAATGATAAGTTGATATTCGACACACTGAAACCGGCTTGGCACAATAAACCTTATCTCTATAAAGCAGAAGTAAAAGCGGGCGAAGAAATTCATATACAAGTTGAGTGGCAACCGCACAGGAGCGACACCATCGAATCAAAAGTCGCGGCTCCTCCGCCTAAACCTGAATCAAAAGTCACGGCTCCTCCGCCTAAACCTGAATCAAAAGTCACGGCTCCTCCGCCTAAACCTGAATCAAAAGTCGCGGCTCCTCCGCCTAAACCTGAATCAAAAGTCAAGGCAACTCTATATAAGCCCGAAAGTTTGGTTCCTCGTAAGTTCAATCCCTTTATCACTGCTAGGATAGACGCTAAATTTATGAGCACTACAGGCGATTTCCAAATAATTTCTATCTCTGACGACAAAGCCAAAATAACAAAGCCTGGCTGGTTTCAAAATAACGGCATTGGTTATATAATCCAGTCTTCGCACGGGGAACTGATATTTATTGCTAAAGCTACTGCGGACGGGCAAATTACCTTAAATCTCAGAGGCATGGAGATTCGCAACCCTGATGATTGGGCTAAGGGCATCGCTAAACGCATTCCCTATTGGATAGACTACACCAAACTTACTGTGAACGAAAAAAATATTTTTAGCACCCGCACTCCTGCTTGGTGCGATGAGCCTTATAAGTATGTTATGGACGTAAAAGCTAATGAGGAAATTGTCGTGGTGATTAAGTGGCAACCGCACAATGATACTTAGGTTAATGTTTAAGAAAGGATTGATGATATGGAACCCGTCATTCTGCCGTATAAGGGCAAGCAACCGCAGATTGCCAAAGATGTCTTCGTGGCTCCCAGTGCCTCTGTCGTCGGTGATGTTGTAATCGGCGCAGGGGCGAGCATTTGGTTTGGCGTCACAGTTCGCGGAGATTTTCAGCCCGTGCGCATTGGGAACTACACCAACATTCAAGACAACTGCACCGTTCACGTCATGGGGGATACGCCCACTGAGATTGGAAATTATGTAACCGTCGGGCACAACGCGATTATTCACTGCCGCTCCATTGGCAACGATTGCTTAATCGGCATGGGTTCGATTATCTTGGGCTACTCCGAGATTGGTAACAACTGCATTATCGGCGCGGGCACGGTCATCACGCAGTATAAAAAAATCCCGAACAACTCGCTTGTCTTCGGCAACCCAGCAAAGATTATGCGCGCCCTTCGAGATGATGAAATCGTCGCCCTAAGAACTTCGGCTATGCACTACTACGAATGCGCCAAAGAATACGTCGTGCATCTGGGTTTGACGGCATGGAATGAAGATTAAAGGAAAGATGAAAATGGCTATACCAGACGAAATCAAAGAAATGCGTGACAAAGCGTGGGATGCTCATAAACGCGGCGACAATCTAGACGCAATAAAACTTTACAACGAGCTTCTTAAAATTGACCCCAATCCCGGACTGGTTTACAGCTATCGTTCTGCCGCTTATATTAGCTTGGGTGAATATGAGCAAGCGATTGCCGACGCTAATGAAGCTATTAAACGCTATCCGTATTATTACGCCTATAACAATCGTGGTGCCGCTTATATAGGATTGGAAAACTATGAGCAAGCGATTAAAGATTGTTCGGATTCTATTAAGCGTATGGGAAATAGAAAATATCCATTGGCTTACCTTAATTGCGGTATAGCTCACTATCATTTAAAAAATTATGAGAAAGCAATTTCTGCTTTGAATAAAGCGATTGAATTTATAACAAAACCTCGTCAGAGCTATTTCAAAGAAAATTTAGGCGATACTCTTTATTATCGTGGGCTTGCTTATGAAGCTCTCGGTGAGATGGTAAAATCGCAAGCCGACTTCGTAAAAGCAAAACAGCTCGGCTACAATAAGTGAACTGCAGGAATGACTGGTTAGATAAGTAGCAAAAATTTAAGCGTCAGGATTTTCTCCCGACGCTTTTTTTATTGCCCGACGACCTTGAAGCCGCCTTCTATCTTTTCTATTCGCCGCTGATGGTAAAGGTGCCCGACTGCCCGCTTGAACGCTGCCTTGCTTATTTTGAACACGGCTTTAATCGTCTGCGGCGGAGTCTTGTCGTGAAAATTCATCGCTCCGCCGTTCCTCTGCATGAAGGAAAAAATTTTCTCGGCGTCGCGGTCAAGGGCATTCTCCTTAATCTCGCGCAAGGAAGCGTCAAGCCGTCCGTCCTCGCGAATAAAAGTTACTCGCGCCTCAACGACCTCACCAATCCTAAGCGTTCGCGGCATTTCCCTTCTATCAATGAAGACAATGTACCGCTCCTCGCTGAAGACGAACGCCCCCGCGTCAATGATGTTGAAGACTGCGCCCTTGACCTTGTCGCCGCGTTTGACGTTCTCGGCGGGCTTAGAGGCTCGGCGTATCTCGTCAGAAACTTTCATTGAGACTGCTAGCCGCCCCGACTTATCGGTATAAAGTTTAGCCCAAACGACCTCGCCGACTTTCGGACGCCCGCGCATTTCGGCGAACGGCATAAAGATTCCCCGCTCGGCTCCCACGTCCACAAAAGCCCCGTCGCCCGTCACGTTGATTATCTTCAAGCGGGCAATCTGACCTTCGCGCATCTTCGGCACGCGCATACTTGCCGTTAATCGTCTCTTCGGGTCTAGGTAAAGGAAGACCTTCACGACCTCGCCGATTGCAACTTCAGCCGTCTGTTGTGCCTTGTGCAGAAGAATATCGTCGGACGTGTTGCCCGTGCCCGCGTCAAGGAAGGCTCCCATCTCGTTTAAGCGGACGACTTTTAACGCCGCAACCGTCATTGGCTTAAGGTTATTCTTCATAAAGCTTTATCTTCGCCTCGCTCCAAAGTTGCTCTAAGGCGTAGTATTGCCGGTTCTCCTCTTTGAAGATGTGCGCAACCACGTCGCCATAATCCAGAAGAATCCACTCGCCCTCGTGATAGCCTTCGCGGTGGCTGAAATGAATCCCTTCCTTGTCAAGCTCCTCCTCAATGTTGTCGGCAATCGCCCGAACTTGAGTAGCCGTCTGCGCCGAGCAAATGACAAAGTAATCCGTCGAGAACATAACGCCGCGCATGTCCATCGTTATGATTTCGCTAGCCTTCTTGTCGCTCGCCGCCTTGCAAATCTTTCTTGCCAAATCGAATGTCTTCAAGTGTCATACCTCCAAAAAAATTTTTAATCGCCAATGGCTTCGCTGTCTGCGTCGCCCGCGTCGGATTGCTGAATCATATCCTGCATTGGGAAAAGTTCACTCATTCGCGTTTGAAGTTCAGCGACGTTCGGAACCCATGCCCCGTCCACATTCTCTGAACCTGGTATCATAATCGTTATCGGCGGGTCGGAGCTCATCTTCCTTAGGACGTTCGCTAGGTGTGCTGAGTCGAAAATCTCCGCGCTGGTCTCCATTCGGTTGCGGAAAATGTCGGCAATGGCTGGTAGCTTCGGTATCGTGTCGAGTTGCAGAACCTTTGCATACAACGCCTTGATAAACTTCTGCTGCCGTTGCACGCGCCCCACGTCGCCGAGCTTCTCGCCCTTGTAGCGTAGATACTTTTGCACTTCCTCGCCTGACAAATGCTGATAGCCCTGCGGAATATGAATCGACAAGCCCGCTACCTCGTCGTCATAGTCCATATTCTCTTCGACGTAAATATCAAGCCCGCCGAGCGTGTCAATCAAATCCGCGAACGTCTTCATGTCGATGATTATGTATTGATGAATCGAAATGCCCAAGAGCTTAGAAACTTCACGGACGACGGTACTTGCGCCGCCCCAACCGTAAAGAGAACCGAGCCTGCCTGAATAACTGCGGGTCGCTATCCACGTGTCGCGGGGTATGCCGATAATCCTGCTGTTGCCGGTGTCGTTGGAAAAACTCAGAACCAAAACCGTATCCGCCTCTTGCCGTTGGCTGTCGTCCACGCCGAGAATTAAAATATTCGTGTAGCCTTCAAATTTCGGGTCAGCCGAGCCAACGCGAGCCGTCCGGCGGTCGTTGTAGCCTTTGTACATTTCGACGAACTCATTGTAGACACGCACGCCCGCATTATACACACTGAAGCCGACAAATAAAATCGCGGAACCAATCAAGCACAAAATCACCAACGCAAAAACTAGGCGGAAGGCTTTTATCCTGCGCCTACGCCTCATACTTTTGCGTTTCTTTTCTATGTTGTTCTTGGTTTCGTTAGCCATAAAGTTCCGCTCATTTCCTTACTTGTTCAAAAGGAGAAAGTTTCGGGCGGCGACGGTTTCGGGGTGAACCAGTGAATTCTTTTGCACGACGAAGATTATAGACTCACTCAACGCCGTCAATAAAATTTCGTCAAGGTCGGCGGTCTCGGCAAGGGCACGGAGCTTTTCCACGCCGGGATAATCTCTGTTCGGCTCAATCATGTCCGCGAAGTAAATAATCTTGTCGAGCCGTGTCATATCCGCCGCGCCGACCGTGTGCCGCCAAATCGCTTGAGCAATCGCCGCATCGTCCACGCCGTAAATCTCATGAATCATCTTGGCTCCAATGTACGAGTGCAGGAGCAAAGGCATTTCCCGTTCGACCTCGCCGATTTCTATACCGCGTGCTTTTGCTTGTGCGGGCAGTTCGTCGTTCTCGAATTCCCTTGCACAATCGTGAAGGAGTCCAGCAACGTAAGCTTTAGTCTCGTCCACGCCGAATCTTTTTGCAAGCTTAACGGCAGTGTTCGCCACGCCGATTGAATGCGCAAATCTACTTTTCTTGAGTCGCCGTTGAAGCTCGCGACGCATTTGGTCTATCGTCATGATAAAGCTTTCTCCCAATCAGGCGGCAAGTCATAAACCGCAATCAAATCTTTGTGTTGTTTAAGCTGAGCTAGGAAGTCCGGCAGAATTTTATCGTAAGAAGACTTTATCTTCGGATTGACGACGACGCCATTATCCAAAGAAGATTTGACGTATCGCAGAAAAATCTTGAAGTCGCCTTCGTCGTAGCCTGCCCACTTGTCGCCGAAGAACTCTTTCAGCTGCCGACTGACTATATAGCAATACACCCCGAACGCTTGATTGAACACCGACATCGACGAATCAACGTAGAAATCCTTCAGTGGGCGGATTTGATTCAATGCCTGCTGATAAACCGTGAACCGGTCAGAGGAGCGGGGAATAAAAATCGTCTCCGTGCCGTCGCGTAGGAAAATAGAATTGTGCGCACAAGAACCCAGCGTCGAGGCAAAGCTTTCGCAGTTTATCAGCCAATTCAGTTGCTCGTCGAGTGTGAGATTTTCCGGCGGAATTATCTTGTAGCCCTTTGCCTTGAAATATTGCGCGAGCCGCTCTTCCCCAATCTGATTGCGCCCGTGGAAGTAATAAACCTTCTTGTTGGCGACTGGCGTCCGATTCTTCAAAGCAAAGTCTCGAACCCGTTCAATCATTTCGCAATATTCCTTGGTGAATCTTCTTCTGTTGTCAACGTAAAAAGCCTCGTCGGGCAGAATAATCTTATCAAACTGCGTCGGCTGAGTTATCTTTTGCAACCTGCTGACGTCCACGCCCAAAATCTCAAGCAATCGCTTAAAATTTTGCTGATACTCAATGTCGTACTTATCCCAGGCAATGTAGACAATCGGGCAGTTCTTGAATTGCTCCATGAACTCGCTTTTCAAGAACCAAAGCCGCCGAATGTTATCCGTCAAGCAATGCCCCCAGATGTAATAGGAGATGCCCAGATAAATTACGGTCTTTGGACTCTTAAGGACTGATTCCGGCTTATACGCGCCGCCAACCCCCGTATGGATAAAACTTTCCTTGATGAACTCGCCGTTGCTATCGACAATGCCGCCCAGCCCAAGCCACGTCCACTTGCCGTCGTCGCCGGTGTGGTTGTGCGGAAGAATCGTGCCGCGTTCTATAGTTCGGAAGCCCAATTCCTTGCCGCTGAAATAATCTAAGCCGAAAAGCCCTTTGACTGCCTCCTTGTCGTAAAGATAATCCAGATTAGTCACGATACAGCCCTTCTCTCAATATGTAGTTTTCGACGACTTCCGGCACGAGATATTTTATTGAACGACCGCACCTGACTTTGTCGCGAATGTCTGTAGAAGAAATTTCTAAGCCCGGTGTCGTCACGCGATGGATATGTTCCCTTGCCGCCGAGCCGAAGAAACTTTCCACCGCTGAGAATTCCACGTCCACACCCTGCCGCGTCGTCGCTATGAAGTGACACTTCTCCACAAGTTCGCGGGCGGCGTGCCACTTGAATAAATCCGCCAATGAGTCTGCGCCGATTATAAAGAATAATTCCGTTGAGCGTCCAAAAGTTTTATGCAGTTCGTTCATCGTGTCGAGGGTGTAGGATAAGCCCTTGCGTTTGAGTTCCATATCCGAGACGCGGAAGAATTTATTTGATTGCGTCGCCAAAGTCGTCATCGCTAAGCGGTGCTGTTCGTCCGTTACGAGCTTGCCTAGTTTATGTGGCGGGCGGGCAGCGGGGATAAATAAAATTTCGTCGAGTGCAAAGCTTTCGCGCACAGCCTCCGCCGTCGCCAAATGTCCTAGGTGAATCGGGTCGAAGGTTCCGCCCATTATCCCAATCTTCAAGCCGTCCACCTCCTAAGAATTACAAAGATTATAAGTGCCGTTAAAAGAATCATGCAAAGGGCGCGGGCGTAGTTTTTGAAGTCATGGCGAGCCTTGGGCGTGCGCAAATAATTTCTAAGCGTGCGAAGGTAGCCCATTATCTAATCTGCCCGTCGCCTTCCACAAGATATTTCGTCGTCGTGAGAGCCTCAAGCCCCATCGGTCCGCGGGCGTGCAGTTTTTGGTTGCTGATACCAATCTCCGCGCCCAAGCCGAATTCAAAGCCGTCAGTGAATCGCGTAGAGGCATTAACATAAACCGTCGACGAGTCAATCATCTGTTCAAACTTCGTGGCGTTGGCTTTGTCCTCAGTGATAATCGCGTCTGAATGTGCGGTGCCGTAGGTGTTTATGTGAGCAATCGCGGCGTCCACGTCGTCGACAATCTTAACCGACAGAATCAAATCGTTGTATTCGGTCGTCCAATCGTCTTCGGTCGCCTCGTTCATGTCGGGGAAAATTTCTCTGCAAGCCTCGTCGCCGCGCAACTCAACGCCCGCCTCCGTCATAGCCGCCGCAATCTTAGGTAAGAACTCTTCGGCAATGTCTTCATGAATAAGCAAAGTTTCCATAGCGTTGCACACCGACGGGCGCGAGGTCTTAGCATTCATGCAAACCTTAATCGCCATGTCCTGATTCGCAGTCTTATCAATGAACGTGTGACAGACGCCGGTGCCAGTCTCGATAACAGGAACGGTGCTGTGCTCAATGATACGCTGAATCAAACCTGCGCCGCCGCGAGGGATAATCACATCGATTAGCTTGCGAAGCCTGCACATGACGACGACTGAATCACGGTCGAGAATGCTGATGAACTCAATCGAACGGGGCGGAATGCCATTAGCCTCAGCCGCCTCCTTCATGATGTCGACGATTTTTTTATTGGTGCGAATCGCCTCCGAGCCGCCGCGCAGGATACAAGCATTGCCCGACTTAATGCAAAGGGCAATCGCGTCCGCCGTGACGTTCGGGCGAGCCTCATAAACCATGCCCACGACGCCAAAGGGTACACGCACGCGGCGAATCTTTAAACCGTTCGGGCGGGTGACTTCAAAGTCAAGCTTGCCAATCGGGTCATCGAGCCGGACGATTTGCCGAATGCCCTCCGCCATGTCTGCAATTCTCTTGGGCGTCAAAATCAGTCTGTCAATCATGTTCGGGCGCGTAGTATTTTCTCGTGCCGCCGCGACCTCTTTGGCGTTGACTTCCAAAATTTCATCTTGCCGAGCTTCTAAGTCCCACGCCATAGCCAGCAATGCCCCGTTGCGAACTTCCAGGGGCAAGCACGCCAAAAGCCGCGACGCCTCCTTTGCTCGTCGAGCCTGCTTTGTCACATGCTCTTTCATGAATAACATCTCCATCGCTTCCTTTTTAAATTTTTATAATCAGGTTGTTCAGCTTCAAAACATTGACGTAATCGAACTCCGTAGAAATCTTCTTGCAAAGCCGTATCCCGATATGCGCCGCGTGGTCTTCGGGGTTATGAATCTCAGCTTGCTTTTTCGGGTCAAAAGGTCGGCAGTCGTCGCGCATTCGGATTATAACCTGCTCGCCCTTGACGATGATTCGCACGTCTACGAAATGATTCTTTCCGTCCTCGAAGCCGTAATCGACAATGTTGCCCGCCATCTCCTCAATACATATGCCCGCGAACATACTGCGCCGCGAGTCGATGCCGCTTGCCTCACAAAAGTTTTGCGTCCTTTCCGAAAGCCCTAAGACTTCAGCCTTGCTCGTGACGGTTATATTGAGTTGCTTATCGTTGGCTACGTCGAAGTCTTCAGGTAGTAGCAGATAATCTTCAAGCCTAAAGGTTATCCTTCCGCAGTGCCGACACGTCATGACGAATATTACGAGCAGGAACGCGGCGTAGCTCAGCGGGAAGGCAAGCCACAGTCCGTCAAGTCCAAGGTGCGCCGTCAAGAGCAAGGCTATCGGCACGATGAATCCGACATTGCCAGCTATCGTTAAGCTACTCACCAGTCGAAACCGTCCGCAAGCTTGATAGTAGTACTGGAAGATTATCCCGACTGTGCAAAGCGGCAAGAACGCTATCGCCAGTTGCAGTCCTTCAAGCGTCGTCTGATAAGTCGTTACGTCTATGTCTTGCGTGTAAAGGTTCGCGATTAGCGGTGCTCCTAAAAATACGCCCACCGTCATCATCAAGGAGATTATCAGCGAAGATTTCAGCGCGAGTTTCATGAGCCTTAGGATTGAGTTGCGGTCTTGTTCGCCGATTAGAATTCCGCCAATCATTTGCGTCGACGCGCCGAGAGCCCTAGGGATTATCTCCAGCAGTCCCGAAAAATTTTCTAGCACAGCATAGGCAGCAACGCCCACTTCGCCCGCCAACACAACTGACATTCTCGTAAAGAACGCAATCCGCAAAACCGCCGTGCCGCGTCCCAGAATCACTGGTAGCCCGATTAGAATCATCTGGCGGAAATGTCTTAGGCTCACGGCTTTGGGCAGGAACTTGAAGCTTGAATCGGGCTTGAGGAAATGCATAAGCAAGACGCCCGCCGCAATCCAATGACTAACCGCCGTAGCAATGCCCATGCCCCAAAGTCCGCCGTCGAGTACAAAGACGTTTAGCAAGTCGCCCACAATGTCGCAGATAGCAAACGTCGCCGCTGAAATTACCATGCGTCGTCTGTCGTTGTCCAGTTGCATTATCGGCAAGAGTATGACCGACGTTATTGCCGGCAACCCGAACGCATAAGCCTGAATAAAGTCAATCGTTAGCCTGCGAATCGCTCCGAGACTTTCCTCAGCGTCGAGAATGTCCGCTAATTGTTCAGGGAATAGGAGCGTGCCGCCCATCAGAAGGATTGCGATACTCAACGCCGCAACCATTGCCAAGGAAAAAATTTCGTTCGCCTCGCGCAAGTCTCCTCTGCCCAAAGCTTTACTGCAAAGAACTTGCATTCCGAGGACGATTACGGCGGGGAAAATCGTTACGAACCTCTGATAAGGCATCGTCAGCCCGAACGCCGCGATTGCTTCCGTGCCGAGGAAACTGCCCGTAATTATGCCGTCGATTACGTAGCCGATTGTCGAGACGAACATTGACAGCAGGAAGATTATCAGAGTGTCCTTGAACAGTCTAGCGATTAGCTTGTCCTGCTTTTCCATTTTAGAAATTCCCGACGCTCGTTAACCTGTCAATCATTTCTATCTTGTCCTTGTTCTGGAAGTGCAAATCGCTGACGACAACTTTGCGGACGTAGTGCTTAAGGGTTTTGCCGTCCTCGAAGGTAAAGTAACTGCTCAGCGCGTGAATTACGATAGGTTCTCCGTTCTCGTCATTGCCAAGGTAAAGCATGACATGCCCCGCCGTAAACAGCAACGAACCCGGCTTAGACTTCTTGATAATCTCAAGCCTTTGGTCGCGTGTCATGTTCTTAAGGGAAATTGAACGCGCCATTGCCTTTTCCTGTTTAGAAGTGTCGCGGGGCAATTCAATCCCGACGGAGCGATAAACATCTTGCACGTAACTTGAGCAATCGACGTTCTTTTCCAAACCGCCCCAACCGTAATCTTCGCCGAGGAACCTGAACGCCTGCCGAATTAAATTATTTTCCGAGCAAGCCAACGCACCTTTGACAACGCCGTTATCGTTCGGAATGTTGAAGCCTTGCTCAAGGAAAGTTCCATTCGCGTCGAGGGTCGGCATGGTGATTGCCCACGAGCCGTCCTTCTGCAAGTCAGCCGCCCTTAACAGAACCTTGCCGCCCATTTGATAGAACGCCTTGCCTTGAGGAATTGTCTTGCGGCTCGCGATAACGGTCAGATAATTTTGCGGGGCAACGTATTTCTGCCAGGTCGCCTTATCTGTGAAGGCAAGCGCGGAAGGCTTAACCCAGCCCGCATACATCCGAGACTCCACGAAGACGAATTCTTTATCTTGGCTGTCGATTAAGACGGCGACTGGCTCGCTTGGGTCTAGAACCGTCGCTTGCAGTTGGTCGTAGTGGGTATCGTCTTTGCTCTCGAACCAGCCCGCCTCCTCCGGCAAAAGTCTAATGTTTGTTCTATCAGTCGTCAAGGCGTAGCGAACTTCGCACACGGCGGGCAAGGCGTCCAGTCCGCAATTTTTTCTAGCTTGCGTGTAGCTGAACTCCGTTAAAGCCGCGCCGTTTTTGAAGAGCGTCGGGAGTTCGGGCTTATCAAAGCCGCCAAGCGTCATCGTCGCGGTGATTTTATTAGTCATCCACTGCGTATAAACTTTTTCGGGGTAGCTGGCTAGGTCGACGATTGTATTGGAGCTTTTCTGCCGAATCTGCAGGTTGAGCATATCCAAATCAGCCGTCGCCACGAAGACCGCCTCACCCGGTTTGTTCTTGCCCGCCCAATAATCTGCGGTCGCCCGGTTGTCTTGAATGGAAATGCCCGCCTGCGCGCTCGCCGAGAACATCATAAGCGCGAACATGAGCCACGCTATCAGTTGCTTAGTCATGACGCACCCTCCTTGGAAAGATTGTACCGATTGATTCTCCGCTTAACGCCCGCCGCAAATTTCCGTTCGTTGAGCCGTTGACGATTAGCATAGTCACACCGTTTGAGGTTGCCAACTTCGCCGCTTGAATCTTAGTAAACATGCCGCCTATCCCAAGCTTAGTGCCCGCGCCTCCGGCAATGCGTTCAATCTCCGAATCAATCTCCGCCACCTCGTCAATCAGCCGCGCCGATTTATCGACGTTCGGATTGCCAGTGTAAAGCCCGTCAATGTCGCTTAGGATAATCAGCACCTCGGCATTAATCATCGCGGCTACGATTGCGGACAGGTTATCGTTGTCGCCGATTCGGATTTCGTCGACGCCGACCGCGTCATTTTCGTTGATGACCGGGATAGCTCCCATGCTTAGTATTGTGCTCAATGAGTTGCGGGAATTAGCGCGAGCCTCTTCGTCGACGGCGTTTTCCTTAGTCAAGAGTATCTGCCCGATTGTCTGACCATACTCCGCGAAAAATTTTTCGTAGATGTGCATGAGGACGCCTTGACCAATCGCCGCCAACGCCTGGTTCTCTGGAATGGTCTGCGGCTTAACTTTTATCCCAAGCTTATTCATGCCCGCCGCGATTGCCCCAGAACTTACGAAGATTATTTCTTTTCCCGCGTTGTGCAGGTCGGCTATCTCCCTTATCAAATGTTCTATCCTGTACAAGTTCAGCTTGCCGGTGTCGGCGTGCGCCAGCGTGCTCGTCCCGACCTTTATCACGATTCGTCGTGCTGATTTCAAACTCTCTCTTGCTGTGCCCAAGGTAATCACTTCCTTTTTGTTTTCATTATAAATTCATTAGCTGATTTGCGCAAGCCGCTTTATTTATTTTTAATCTCGTTGTATCATTGCGGGAAAAACTTTAAGGAGGAGTCGACGTGGAAAGACGCGGGCTAATCATCGTGCACACGGGCGACGGCAAGGGCAAAACGACTGCGGCACTCGGCTTAGCAATTCGGGCGTTCGGCGCGGGGCTGAAAGTCCTAATCCTGCAGTTCATCAAAGGTCAAAGGCGTTCGGGCGAGCTGGAGGCTTTGAACGCACTGGGAATCGAAGTCCGGCAGTTGGGGCTAGGCTTCATCACGCAAGACAACTTCGACGAACAAAGACAATCTGCGCGAACGGCTCTTGAACTTGCCCAAGAAGAAATTTTATCGGGCAAATGGGATTTAATCGTCCTCGACGAAATAAATTATGCGGTGAAGTTTGGATTGCTAGACGCGGCTGATGTCTTGGGGCTGATAAAAATCCGCCCGCCGCAAATGCATTTGGTCTTCACGGGTCGCGACGCACTAGCCGAACTTATCGACGCCGCCGACCTCGTCACGGAAATGAAACTTATCAAGCACCCGTTCCAAAAAGGAATCGCGGCGCAAGCGGGAATCGAATTTTGATTGAAGGTGATACGAATGTTTTTATATCGCAAGGCGACGTTCGCGGACGTGGACGAGATACACGAGCTGATTGCCGGCTACGCGGCGCAAGGAATCATGTTGCCCAAGCCGCACAGCACGCTTTACGAGACGTTAAGGGAATTCGTCGTCGCTGAGGAGGTCGAGACAAAAAAAATCGTCGGCGTGGGGGCATTGCATTTGACGTGGAACGAATTGGCGGAGGTTCGGTCAATGGCAGTGCACGCGGACTTCTCAAGGCAGGGAATCGGCTCGGCAATCGTCAAGAAACTTTTGGAGGAGGGGCGCGCCGTCGGAGTCAAAAACTTTTTTACGCTGACTTATCGTCCAGACTTCTTCGGGTCACTCGGATTCACACGGACGACTAAGGAATCATTGCCGCATAAGATTTGGAAAGACTGCATGGACTGTCCGAAGTTCCCGAACTGCGACGAAATTGCTATGACGCTTGAGGAGGATTGATATGCGCAAGAGATGGATAGTAAGAGAGGCGGACGCGGCGTGCGTTCAATCAATGGCTGAGGCTTTGGGCGTGAGCGAGTTGACGGCGACGGTTTTATATCATCGCGGGATACGGGACGCGCAGTCGGCTAAGGATTACTTGAATCCAGAGGACGCTGCCTTCCACGACCCGTTTTTGATGTTGGGAATGCGCGAGGCAATCGACAGGATTAAACAAGCCCTCGACGCTCGCGAAAAAATTTGCGTCTACGGTGATTATGACGTTGACGGTATGAGCGCGTCGGCGATTATGATTCGCACGCTCCGCCAGTTCGGTGCCGACGTTGAAAGCTACATACCCGCCCGCGCCGAAGGTTACGGCTTGAATCCCGACGCTTTGAAAAAAATTTGCGCGGAAGGTTTCAAGCTCCTAATCAGCGTCGATTGCGGCATAACCAACGAAAAAGAGATTGCCGCCGTGTGCGACGTGCTGGACGTGATTGTAACTGACCACCACTTGCCCGCCCTAGACGACGTTAAATCAGCGGTCGCGGTCGTCAATCCCAATCAGAAGGGTTGCTCCTATCCCGAAAAAAATTTGTGCGGCGCGGGCGTTGCGTTCAAAATCAGTCAAGCCCTCATGCACGAGCTTAGAGGCGTCGACGTGCAGACCTACACCACGGACATTGACATTGCGGCGTTGGCGACGGTTGCTGACTTGGTTAAGCTCGTCGGGGAAAATCGCAAGATAGTTCGCATGGGGCTAAAGGCAATGCGTTCGACGGAGTGCGTTGGCTTGAAGGCTCTACTTTATGCATCAGGTTTGCTCGGCGATAAGAAAATCTCAACAGGGCATGTCGCCTTCCAGATTGCGCCGCGTCTTAATTCCGTCGGACGATTGGAGACTGCTGACAAGGGCTTAAGGCTTTTGCTCATGGAAGACACCGACGAGGCTAAGACGGAGGCTAAGCACTTCAACAAGCTCAATCAGAGACGCAAAGACATCGAGGCGAAGATTTTACTTCAAGCAGAAGAAAAGGTTCGTAAGTTACGCGAGGAACACGGCGGCGATTTATGCTCACTGGTCGTCGCGGGCGAGAAATGGGAAGAAGGCGTTATCGGGTTGACGGCGTCCAAACTCGTTGAACGCTACAACTTACCGACGATAATTTTGACGACGCAGGACGGGAAGAGTTATCGCGGCTCGTGTAGGAGCATTCCAACTTTCCACATGAAGAACGCCCTTGACACTATGGCGGAGCTGTTCGAGCAATACGGCGGACATTCACAGGCGGCGGGACTGTCAATCGCGGCTGAGGACGTGCCAGAGCTCGTGCGGCGGTTTGATGAGTACGTCAGGCAGAATTTGCGCGATGAGGATTTTCAACCCGTTTTGTATGTCGACGCAATGATTGAGCCGGCGCAGATAAGTTTTGACACGGCGCGGGAGTTCGAGAAGTTCGAGCCGCACGGCTTAGGCAATGCGCATCCGGTGCTTGCTTGCAAAGGTGTTCGCGGAAGGTTTGCTAAGGCGATTGGTTCGGACAAGGCGCACTTGAGCTTTGCGATTGAGGGCGAGCAGAGGATACGAGCAGTTGCATGGGGTTGCGGGAATCTTGCGCCGCTAGTCGAGAGTGAGCCGCTTGACCTTGCTTATGAGCCTTCGCTTGACGAGTGGCAGGATAAAGTTCGTCTTCAATGCATGGTGTCGAGTTTGGAGCCGGTAGCGAATGCTGGCGAGTTCCCTGACCGCGACCAGTTGCTTGCCGTGTACAGTTTCCTGCGACGTGCCCGCGTCTACACTGAACGCTTTGATTTGTGTTCGTTGGTTAAGGCGTTCAATAACGAGAGCGGCGAAAACTTTTCAACGTACACCTTCGACAGCGCGATAAAAATCTTCGAGGAACTGGGCTTGATTGTAATCGACGGGGAAAAGGGGACGTTTGACTTGCCACGCCCGAAGAATAAATTGGAGCTGACGAATTCGCGGACATATCGACTGGGGAGACGGGAAGCCTTAGCCGCCGCCGAGCCGTCAAGTTCAAAGGTCATCTCGTTCGAGCAAGCCGCCGCCCGTCGTGCTCTGAAAGCCTAATCCGATAAGATACCTTCGACTGCGTGGAAAAAGTCCGCGCGGTTATTTTTTTATGGACAGTTTGAATAAAGCAAGGTACAATGAATTTCAAAGATAGGAGGCGATAACATGAACGACAAGGGCAAACCACCCGTCACGATAAAATTGTTGTTGGACACGGTCAAAAGCTATCAGCCCGACGCCGACTTAGCTTTGATAGAGCGGGCGTATCTCGTTGCCAAAGAAGCGCACGAAGGTCAAACGCGGGCATCGGGCGAGCCGTACATAAATCATCCGCTAAACGTCGCCGCAATCTTAACGGAACTACAACTAGACGACAAGACGATAGCCGCCGCCATATTGCATGACGTGGTTGAGGATACAATCTTCACGCTAGACGAGCTAAAGGACATATTCGGCGAGGAAATCGCACTGCTAATCGACGGCGTGACGAAAATTGGACAGATTTATTTCAAGTCAAAGGAACAACAACAGATAGAAGCCTATCGCAAGTTAATCATCGCAACGGCAAAAGACCTGCGGGTCATCTTGATAAAGCTAGCCGACCGCTTGCACAACATGCGAACGCTAAAGTTCATGCGCGAGGACAAACGCAAACGAATCGCCAAAGAGACAATGGAACTTTACGCGCCGCTTGCCAATCGGTTGGGCATATCAAATATCAAGTGGGAGCTGGAGGATTTGTGCCTGCGTTATCTGGAGCCAGATATTTATTACGACTTAGTGGAGCACGTCAAGCAGAAGAGACGCGAGCGACAGATTTATATCAGCGAGGCAGTTCGGCTAATCGAGGAGGAATTCGACGAACTAGAAATCCATGCGTCGATAAGCGGGCGGGCGAAACACTTCTACAGCATTTATAAGAAAATGAAGCGCGACCATAAGGGCATAGGAGAGATTTACGACCTGTCGGCGGTGCGGATACTCGTTGACGACGTTAAGGACTGTTATAACGTCTTGGGCGTGATTCACTCGAAGTGGCGACCGATTCCGGGGCGGTTCAAAGATTATATTGCCATGCCAAAGAGCAACGGCTATCGGTCACTGCATACGACGGTTATGGCTTTGGGTTATCCGCTGGAGATTCAGATAAGAACGTTCGCCATGCATAAAATTTCGGAGTACGGGGTTGCGGCTCATTGGAAGTACAAGGAGAGCGGCGCGTCTAAGTCGGCAAACAGCGACCGCGACCAGAAAATTTCGTGGCTGAGGCAGATAGCGAACCTTCAAAAGGAGATTAAAGACCCGAAAGAGTACCTTGAGGTTTTGAAGTTGGATTTCTTTAGCGATGAAGTGTTCGTCTTCACGCCGGGCAGAGATTTGATTACACTGCCGCGAGGCTCCAATCCGATTGACTTTGCTTATCGCATACATACGGAGGTTGGTCATCACTGCGTAGGCGCGAAGGTCAATGGGCGTATCGTGCCGCTGGAATACAAGTTGCAGAACGGAGACTTCGTTGAGGTTGTGACGAACAAATCAAACAACGGACCTAGCCGCGACTGGTTAAATATCGTGGCGTCGAGTGACACGCGGCAAAAAATTCGTTCGTGGTTCAAGCGGGAGAATCGGGAAGAAAACATTGCTCACGGGCGCGAGACGATTGAGGCTGAACTTAAACGGCTAGGCTACGTCCCGAAGGATTTGCTAAAGGAAAATCGGTTGGCGGAAGTGGCACGGCGCATGAACATTGCCAGCGAAGATGATTTGCTTGCGGGCGTCGGCTACGGCGGTACGTCAGTGCACACAGTCATAACCAGACTTGTCGAACTCTACAAAAAGGACGTAGCAGAGCACACGCCGCCCGACGTATCAGCATTGCTTGCCGAGATTAAGAAACTCCCCGAACGCAAGCAAAAGAATTCGGAGCACGGAGTATTAGTCGAAGGGGAAAGCGGATTCGTCGTCCGTTTGGCGAAGTGTTGCAATCCGATTCCTGGCGACGACATCAGCGGCTATATAACTCGTGGGCGGGGCGTCTCAGTTCATCGCGCAGATTGCCCGAACATTTTAAACGGAGCCTCGGACGTGGAACGCATGATTGAGGTCAGCTGGGACACGACGGACGATAAATTTTACACGGTCGAGATTGAGATTGTCTGCGAAGATAAACCAGGCGTGTTGGCTGATTTAATCGCGGTGCCGGCGGAGATGAAACTTAACTTGCATTCGATTCACGCCACGCCGAACAAATACAATCGGACTTCGACGGTTAAGCTAGGTGTCGAGGTTCAGAACGTGGAGCAAGTCGAAAGCGTCATGAACAAATTACGCCGCGTGGAAAAAGTTTTCAGCGTGGCTCGTCCTATGAAATTGGCAGGGGGTGATTGATTGGAAGGCATTTATTTAATCTTTGTAATGATTGTGACTGGCGGGGCGATTGCGTTTATCGGCGACAAGCTCGGAACTAAGATAGGGAAGAAACGCCTTTCAATCTTCGGGCTACGTCCGCGGCACACGTCAATGGTCGTGACGATTGTTACGGGTTGTTTGATAACGGGGCTGTCAATCGGCTTTATGACCCTCATCTCGCAGAACGTGCGCACGGCTCTATTCGGAATGGACGAGCTACGCGCGACAATGGACGCGACACTTGCCGAGCTAGACGAGGCGACGGAAAATCTTTTCCAGGCTCAAACGGAATTCGAGCGGGCGAACGAAAACTTGCGCATATCCAAGGCAGAAGTCCTCGCACTAAAAGATGAACAGGCGGAACTTCGCAACGAGTCTGACCGCCTTAAAGAGGGCAACGAACGTTTGGAAAGCACGAACGCCGAACTTGCCGCGCAGAACGAAAATCTTTCTAGCACAAATGCCACGCTAGAGGACGACAATAAAAAGCTAGGCGAATTCAACGTGACCTTGAGTGCGGATAATGAGCGGCTCACGACCGATAACGATAAACTGACTAGCGATAACGATAAACTTTCCGCCGACAACAGCGAACTTGAGGAACGGAATAATCGACTGCGCGAGGGCTTGATTGCAATCCGCGAGGGCGACATAACGTTGCGGGCGGGCGAGGTCTTGGCAAGCGGCGTTATACAGGGCGGACGCACAGCCGAAGAAATTTCAGCTGACATAAACGCCTTGGCAGGACAGGCGACGCAGAATTTGATTGAACGCTTTGGCGGGGACGAGGATACCGCAGTTTGGATATATCAGCCGGAACTGCAACGAGTCATCGAGGCGATTGAATCGAGCGAACGGGATATGGTCTTGAGAATATCGGCGGCAGGGAATTTGGTACGAGGCGAGCCGGTGCGGTCGCGGCTTGAACTTTATCCCAACGAACTTATTTTTAAGAAGGGCGAACAAATCCTAACGAAGACTTACGAAATTAGCGAAGAGAATCAGCCGGAAATGGTTCTGCGAGACTTCTTGACGGAGATAAACCGAATAGCGGCGGAGAAGGGGATATTAACCGACCCGCTAACAGGAAGTGTAGGACGCATGGAAGGCACGCAACTTTATGAAGTACTCGATTCGTTGATGGGCGTAAAGGGCAAAGTTCAAATGACGGCTACGGCACGCGAGGAAACGTATTCGCAAGGACCTTTGAGGCTAAATATAAAAGTGGAGAAGAAACAATGATAATGGGAATAGACCCAGGGCGCGACAAATGCGGCGTGGCAGTTTTGACGGCGGCGGGCGAGATAAGGTATCAACGGGTCGTCGAGACAGCTGAACTCGGCGATGTGATAAAACGATTGTCGGCGGAGCATGAAATAGAATTGGTAATACTCGGCAACGGCACCACACATAAGGCGGCGGCGTCACTGGTCGAGGCTTCGGGCTTGCAGATTAAAGTTGTCGACGAGAAACACACGACGGAAGAGGCGCGGCGGGAATATTGGAAAAAGAATCCTCCGCGAGGCTGGCGAAAACTTTTGCCGACAACAATGCAAGTGCCACCGGAGCCAGTCGACGCCATAGTAGCAGAAATACTGGTTAGAAGACATCTAATCAACCGTGCCACGAAATAAACGTAATGATAGGAGCCGTCATGGATGACGGCTCCCGCCGCGCTTTTACGTGATGTAAAAACCGCGGCGAATTCCAACTCAAAAATATTTATGAGCGCGGTGAGTGCCCCTTACGCCCCTGCGAGGCACCCTTTCTTTTGTAACTTTTCTTTGGGTGAGCAAAGAAAAGTTAGCCACAAAACATTTAGGAGAATGAGCCATGAATAAGAACACGCGCCCCGATTGGGACGAATACTTTTTGAACATCGCCCGCGAAGTCGGCAGGAGGGCAACGTGCCTGCGTCGACGCTACGGGGCAATAATCGTTAAGGACAAGATAATCATCAGCACAGGTTATAACGGTGCGCCCCGTGGCGAGACGAATTGCATTGATAGCGGCATTTGCGAACGCGAACGGCTCCACGTGCCCAAGGGCGAACGTTACGAACTGTGCGTAGCGGTGCACGCCGAACAGAACGCAATCATAAACGCCGACCCCGATAAGATGAACGGTGCAACGATTTACGTTGCGGGTGTGAATTGTGCTGACGGCTCAAATGCCTCCGGCGAACCGTGCAAGCTGTGCCGCCGTATGATTCTAAACGCACGCATTGCCAAAGTCGTCTACCGCGACCGCGACGGAAAAATTATCGTCAAGGCTCCGAGCGAGATTGAAAACTAACGGCAGGAAAATCTTTGCGTTGACAGAATAAATCTGCGCTAAGGAGGTGGGCTCAATGCTTTACGCTATGATAGACGTCGGCTCGAATACGATACGCATGGCGGTCTATGAGATTGACGGCGACCGCGTGGAAATGCTCATGAAGAGGAAACACACCGTGGGGCTTGCGTCCTATGTGCGCGATGGCATCATGCAAAGAGCGGGCATTGATAAGGTCGTCGACATTATCGGGGAGTATCGGCACTTCTTGGACGACTTCGGGATAACGCAAGTGACTGCCTTTACGACTGCCGCCCTCCGCAACGCAATAAACGGTTCGCAAGCCGTCGATGAAATCTCTTTGCGCACGGGGATAAATATCATGCTCATGAGCGGCGATGACGAGGCAACCTACGACTTCATAGGCGCGACGCATGACCTTATCGACGAGAAAGGTTTGCTCATCGACATAGGTGGCGGCTCAACCGAGATTGTTTACTTCAAGGAACGCGAGATTCAAGTTAAAGCGAGCCTGCCAATCGGGAGCTTGAGTTTCCACACGCGATATACGGGCGTCCATATCTTGCCGAGCGCGGTCGAGATGGCTGAAATGTACGCCGAAGCAGAGGCGACAGTCAGTGCGGTGCAGGAGTTCCAAGCCGTAAGTCATGCGCAAATCTGCGGTATCGGCGGCACGTTCAAAGGGGCGATGGCTCTTTACAATGCAATGTACGGTATGACGCGGCAGAATATGCGTATGGAGGTGCGGCGGATTCATGACATCTTAAACCGCTTTCAACGCGACCGCGAACTGATTGTTCCCGATAAGGTTCTGCTTATGAAGACCGTTCCCGAACGAATGCATACGTTTATGCCGGGCTTGATTATCGCTGACGTGCTGGCTAAACGCTTCGGCAGTCTGCATATCCTCTACAGCGATTCGGGCGTCCGCGAAGGTTACATCTACGATAAGATTGTTGATAAAGACTACTTTTAAAAAGTAGCAAATAGCGAACGCGTCCAAGCTTTAGACAATCGAGGTTATTTTCCGCGCATGGACATGACGGTTATTTAGCAAAAAATTTTTTGATAGGAGTGGATAGCGTGATTTTGGTTGACAAGAACACCAAAGTTATTGTTCAGGGTATCACGGGCAAGGCGGCGACGTTCCATACAAAGCAAATGCTCGCCTACGGGACAAAGATTGTCGGCGGCGTGACACCCGGCAAGGCAGGTCAGCTCGTCGAAGGTCTTCCGGTCTTTAACACGGTCGAGGAGGCAGTCAAAGCTACGGGGGCTACGGCGTCGGTTATCTATGTGCCGGCTCCGTTCGCGGCGGATTCTATCCTTGAGGCAGTCGACGCGGGCTTAGAATTGGTCGTTTGCATTACCGAACATATCCCCGTTTTGGACATGGTCAGGGTTCGTCGGTACATGGTCGGCAAAAAAACTCGGCTTATCGGTCCGAATTGCCCCGGCATCATGACCACGGGCGAAGCTAAGCTAGGAATCATTCCGCCGAACGTCCAAAAGAAAGGTCACGTCGGATTAGTTTCGCGCTCTGGAACTTTGACTTACGAGGCGGCGTTCCAACTCATGAACGCGGGCATTGGCATAACGACTTCCGTTGGCATCGGCGGCGACCCCGTCAAGGGTTCGGACTTCATTGACATCTTGCAACTGTTCAAAGAGGACGACGAGACTAAAGCCGTGCTTATGATTGGCGAGATAGGCGGCAATGCCGAAGAAGACGCCGCACGTTGGATAGCCGAGAACATGCCCGATAAACCAGTTGCGGCATTCATCGCAGGTCGTCAAGCTCCTCCAGGCAAACGCATGGGGCACGCGGGCGCGATTATCTCCGGCGGCAAAGGCACGGCGGCTGACAAAATTAAGGCTTTGAACGCTGTCGGAATCGAGGTCGCGGACACCGTCGCACACATCGGTGATACCGTCGTTGATACTTTGAAACGCGCAGGGCTTTACGACATTTGCCACACCTGCTAAGACTCTTTGCAATAAAAAAACTCCCGTCGAGTTGGCGGGAGAAATTTTTTTCAATGTTTCATGCGGCAAATTTAAATCATTATGCGTTGAGAGATAAGCTCTTAACCATTTTTATCCCACGGTGTCCACGTGCTATGAAGACAATTTAAGGAGTGATTAGTAAATGGTATCAGCAAAGATGTATGAACTGGGCACAAAGAAATCGACAATCCGCACGATATTCGAGTTCGGGCGCAAGAGAGCGGCTCAGGTCGGCGAGGAAAATATTTTCGACTTTAGCCTAGGCAACCCCAATGTGCCGACGCCCGATTTTGTGCGCGACGCCGCGATTGAGATTCTCAAGACTTACGAGCCAGCAAAGGTTCATGGCTACACCGTCGCGCCCGGCAATCCAATCGTGCGTGAAACGCTAGCCCAAAGTATTAACGCACGCTTCGGAACGCACTTTGCAGGTAAAAATCTTTTCGTCACGAGCGGAGCGGCGGCGGCGATTACAATCTGCTTTAAGGCGTTGGCGGAGCCTGGCGACGAGTTCATAACTTTTGCGCCGTACTTCCCCGAATACAAAGTTTTCGTCGAGTCGGTCGGCGCGGCACTTAAAGTCGTCAAGCCGCGCCCCGCTGATTGGCAGATTGACTTCGACGACTTCCAAAGGCTTTTATCGCCAAAGACCAAAGCAGTTATAATCAATTCGCCGAACAACCCTAGCGGCGCGGTTTACTCCAAGGAGACGATTGCTAAGCTAACGGACATTCTTAAGGCTCAAGGGCGGAACATCTTCCTGATATGCGACGAACCCTATCGCGAACTTGCTTACGGCGTAGAGGTGCCTTGGGTGCCGAGCTTTTACAAAGATACTCTCGTTTGCTACTCCTACAGCAAAAGCTTTTCCCTGCCCGGCGAGCGCATTGGTTATATCGTCGTGCCCGATGAGGTCGCCGACTTTGATAAGGTCTTCGGAGCCGTGGCGGGTGCGGCGCGTGTTCTAACTCATGTCAATGCGCCGAGCTTGTGGCAGTTGGTCGTCGCTAAGTGCGCGGGCAAGGCTGTCGACATTACGCCCTATGAATTAAACGGCAAGCTCCTTTACGACGGACTGATTGCGGCGGGCTTTGAGTGCGTCAAGCCTCAAGGCGCGTTCTATCTCTTCCCTAAGGCTCTGGAGGCGGACGATTACGCTTTCTGCGAACGCGCCAAAAAGTATGACTTGCTATTAGTGCCCGGCGCGGACTTCGGTGCTCCTGGCTATTTCCGTGCGGCTTACTGCATAAAGACCGAGACTATAGAACGCTCCCTGCCGTTGTTCAAGAGGCTCGCCGCGGAGTATCGCTCATGAAGAAGATTATTTGCCTCGCGCTGATTGTGCTGACGAGTGCGTTTATGGGCTGCGGCTCCGATAAAAAAGACGACGGCAACTTAAAAATCGTCACGTCGTTTTATCCAATGTATTTGGAAGTGATGAACATTACCCGCGGCGTCGAGGGCGTGGAGGTCGTGAACATGACGCCTCCGCAAACTGGTTGCTTGCACGATTACCAGCTGACGCCCGAAGACATGAAGACTTTGGAGACGGCTGACATCTTCGTTATCAACGGGCTGGGCATGGAAAGCTTTATGGATAAGGTCATCGAGGCGCGTCCAAACCTTAAAATCATAGACGCAAGCGACACGCCCAAAATCGTCCCGATAATGGAGGACGGCAAACCCAATCCGCATGTTTGGCTTAGCATAACTTACGCGATTGAGCAGGTGAAAAATATTTCGTCTAAGCTGTGCGAACTCGACCCCAAGCACACTGACGCCTATAAACGACACACGCTAGATTACGTAGACGAGCTGACAACCTTGCGCGACGAACTGCAACTATCGCTTGCCCTGCTACCCAACAAAGATATCGTGACGTTCCATGAGGCGTTCCCATATATGGCAAAGGAATTGGGGCTTAACGTGGTGGCAGTCATCGAACGCGAACCAGGCACTGAACCGACGCCGCAGGAGCTTGCAGACACGATTGACAAGATAAACGCCCTGCCCGTCAAAGTCATTTTCACCGAGCCGCAGTATTCACCTAAGGCGGCGGAGACCATTGCCCGCGAGACCGGCGCGAAAATCTTTGAACTCGACCCAATCGTAACGGGCGAGGCTAAACCGGAAAATTTGCTCGACTACGTGGAAAGAATGCTAAACAATGTCGTGACGCTCGCGAAGGCTCTGCAATGACTTTTTGATTTCGACTTGGCAACTTTTTAAAAGTTGGGCTTGCAAAAATTTTTCGGCTATGGTACACTGCGCAAGCGTTCGGGACGTAGCTCAGTTTGGTAGAGCACTACCTTGGGGTGGTAGGGGTCGTGAGTTCAAATCTCGTCGTTCCGACCAATAAAGAAAATCCCAAAGCCCTCGAAAAGTTCGGGGGCTTTTTCCGTGCAATAAAAAATCCCGCCACGTCGACGGGATAATTTATTTTCGTGGGAACTTCGGAAGCTCCGCTAGGTTGAATTGCAAATCGGAAAGGGCGCGTTTTATTATCGCGGGCGTGAGCTTGTCGGGCGGCAATCTTTTCTCCAGCATGACCAACTTTAACGCGTTGGGGGAGCTGTCATCGCCGTAGCGGACATGACTGGCAATCTGTTGGATTAGCGATGTTCGCGCCGACTCGACTGCATCGGGCAAACATTCTCTGCGCATGTGCGGCATTCGCTCCAATAAAATCTTTTGCGCGTCCCAAGTCTTTATCCAAGGCTCATCATAGAAGATTTTAAAAAGCTCCTCGGTCATGGCGTCGCGTTCTTTTATCCGGCAGACTTCGCAGAACGTTTCCTTCGGCGGACAAAGCGTTTCACACCTAGCGCACTTGTGCCAGCCATTAGCGAGCCGAAACTTTTTTAGCCGCGCTTGCGTCAGCAACGTCTGTAAGACCGTCTGCCGCAACTTGTCGTTTGAAATTCTTTGCGCTTGCTCCTCGCAATGTTTAGTCTCCTCGTCCGTCAAAGGTATCTGCTCCAAATCGACTTCCTCGACCGGCGCGGGTTCGGAAACTTTTTTCGGCGGTTTATCAGCGATTTGAAAGCCTTTAGCAATTCTTATCTCTTTGACGAGCGGCTCTTCCCGTCCGAAGTTCTCGTTAATCGCGTCAATGATTTCCTCGGCGAAGAACTTCAGCTGGTCTTTGACGGCGGAGCTTTGCGCGTCGACGAACAACACGCCGTGTTCAATCGTGACGGGTACGACTTGCGCGGCAATCTCATCGTCGACAAGCTTGCTCCAGTTGCGAATAACTTCACTGCCGAGAAATTTTTTGTAAGTCTCCTTGCCGAGTGCGCGAATCTGTTCATGCAGTGTCAAGTCAAAGTCAATCACTCAAACAGCCTCCCCGCTTTGACTAGGAAAGTTTTGCCGAAGCTCCTTGCTGGGAAGTAAGCGCGGTCGGTGGCAGTTATCAGCGTCTGAATTTGTTCGCGGCTAAGGAACTCAAGCAACAGCTCGCGGCGTTCTGCGTCAAGCTCGCTCATCACGTCATCTAGCAGGAGCAAAGGATATTCGCCCGTCTCCGCCCTCAAAAATTGTAGCTCGGATAGTTTCAAGGAAAGTGCCGCCGTGCGAAGTTGTCCTTGCGAACCGAAGACTTTAAGTTCCCGCCGATTAATATAAAACTTCAAGTCGTCGCGGTGCGGTCCTTTGCTCGTCGAACCGTTGCGCACGTCATCAGCCCTCTTAGCCCTTAGCAGTTCAAAGAAACTCTCCGCGATGTCTTTATCAGAATCAAGCCCGCGCATGTCATAGGCAACGGAAAGATTTTCTTTGCCCGCTGAAATTGTCTGGTGTATATCGCGTGCCAGACGATTGAGCTTGTCCACGGAACTTAGCCGCTTGCTTAGAACCCTTTCGGCGGCGGAGGCAAGTTGCGTGTCCCAAAGGTCGAGTTCGTTTGCCTTAGCGTCGTCGTCGCGGATTTTCTTCAGCAGGATATTTCTTTGCTCGACGATGCGATTGTACTTGAGCAGGTCTAGGAAGTAGACGGGCGAGGCTTGAGATATTTGCGCGTCCAGAAACTTGCGGCGACCCATTGGCGAACCTTTGAACATGAATAAATCTTCGGGCGAGAAAAAAACCGAATTGAGTTTGCCGATAAGTTCGCGTGGGCGAATTGGGTTGGCGTCTAGGAGAATTCTGCGCCGCCTGTCTTGGGAAATTTCAATCGCTAGCTCGTGTGAAACGCCCGCCTTGTAGAATTTTATTCGGACGAGCGCAGCCGCTTGCCCCCAACGAATCAGTTCCGCTTCCCTGCCGGCTCTGCTGCGCAACAGCGACGCATAATTAATCGCCTCAAGGATATTGGTCTTGCCCTGCGCGTTCTGCCCTAGGAAAATATTTATAGTGTCGTCGGGGCGGAAGGTAACCTCGGCAAGGTTGCGCCAGTCCTTTAAAGAAATCTCAGCCGCGTGCATTTCAAGCCCTAACCGGGGTGGCGACGTAGATATAGTTTTCGTTGTCGGGCTCGGTGAAGGCGGCGGGGCTGTACTTGTCATTTAGCGCGATGTTTAGCTCCTTGCTGTCGATGACCTTGAGCACGTCGACGATATAATTGACGTTAAAGGAAATATCCAAGTCGTCGCCGTCAATTTGAGCCTCGACGTTTTTGACTGCGCCGCCAATTTCATTTGAGTTAGCAGAGACTTCCACGCCATCATTGCTAAAGGAAAGCTTAACGGTATGATATTCGGTCTCCTTGCTCATAAGCGCGACGAACTCAACCGCGTTCCTGAACTCCACGGTATCAACTTTAACATGCGTGGTGCTAGAGGAGGGGATAACTCTGTCATAGGGCGGGAATTGTCCTTCGATAAGCCGCGCCGTCATGAAGACATTATCAAAGCTGAATGTAAGATAGCGCGTGGAATAATTAATCGTGACGTAGTTATCAATATCCTTGGGGTCGATACGCAACATAAGCCCGCGAAGGGTATCCGCCGGCACGACGAAGCTTGAATCGGGGTAGCTCTCGGACAGTTGCTCGCTGGCAAAGGCAAGGCGGTGGGTGTTCGTGGCTACGAGCGTAATCTTATCGCCCTTAATCTCGAAGCTCCCGCCGGTGAAAATCGGTCGGTCGTTGTCCTTGGCGGCGGCAAAAGCGGTTTTGCGAATCAAATCCCTAAGCGCGGTCGTGCGAATCCTAAAGGACTGGTCGGTTTCAGGCGTCTTGACCTTCGGGAAGTCGCTGGCAGTCATGGTAAGCAGTTCGACAGCCGCGCCGCCCGATTCAATCGTTAGGAGATTATTGCTGTCCTCGTCGGAAAAGGTAATCGTATCGTCGGGCATGTTCTTAACAAAATCTTGGAAACGCTTGCCGCTAACGACGGTCTCGCCCGCGACCTCGGTATTGACTGGTATGCGCGTGATAATGCCCGTGGAAAAATTATTCGACTGCACCTCAAGCATAGAACCTTCCGCCTTGAGATAAATGCCCGCAAGGATGGGCGTCATGGGCTTAACTGCCACCGCCCTAATCACGAATTGCAATGCCTCGGTTAAATCACTCTTATAACAGCTGAATTTCATTTAAGCTTACCTCCTTTAAATTTCCGCCGCATTTTATATCATTTGAAACTGTTTGACAAATTTTTTCGTTGTGCTAGGATAACCGCGAACTCCTCAGCAAGAGATGTATGAGCAAGCAAAGAAAAAATTTAAGGAGGAGTATTAAATGAAATCCTGGAAAAAACTTTTGGCGGTAAGTGTGGCGTGTTCGAGTTTGTTCTTCGCGCACGCCGAAGCCGCTTACACGCTCAATGAAGAGGTAGCTAATCCGCCCGCCGCGCTTCAAATGGCAACTCAAATCGGCGTCCTCAGCTACAAGAACCCCGACATGCAGAGCCGCTCTAACAAGGACGCTATCGTCGTCTTGAGTTTCGGCACGACCTTTAAAGACCAGCGCACCAAGTCAATCGACGCGACCGCCAAGGCGATTCAAGCCGCACACCCCAACGCTAAAGTCTTCACGGCGTTTACAAGCCACATAGTCATCAAACACATAGCCGAGAACGAAGGCTCCTGCGATTACATGACACCTGAAGACACGCTAAAGCACCTCATGCGCGAAGGCTATACGCGGGTTGCGCTCGTCTCGCTCGACGTTATCCCCGGCATGGAGTACAAGTACGATGTCGCGCTCTTCCACGAGTACAAGACGCAATTTAAAGCAATGTCGCTCGGCACGCCGCTAATGTATTGGCAAGGACAAGAAGACCAGCCCGATGACGTTATGCAGGTTATGCAGTCGCTCCACTTGCCCGCGTATAAGAAGGGCACGGCGATACTTTTAATGGCGCACGGCACGCCCGACCCGTCAAACGCTTATTACTCGGTCATGCAGAACAAGCTTAGGGCAATGAAACGCAACGACGTTCATATCTACACCGTAGAAGGTTGGCCGCGCCTTGAGGATTGGGCTGGCAAGATGAAAATGCACAAGGTCGACAAGATAATCTTAATGCCGCTGATGATGGTTGCGGGCGACCACGCCAATAACGATATGGCGGGCGACGAGGAAGACTCGCACAAGATGATTCTTCAGAAAATGGGCTTCAAGGTCGAAACACGCCTACAAGGACTCGGCGAAAACAAAAAGATTCGTTCCATTTTCGTTGAGCGCGCAAACGAGGCATGGGACGCCTTGATTAAATAGATTTTTAGCTTAGACGTAGTAGCAGAAGGGGCCGCCAAGGACGGCGGCTCCCCCCGCGTCTGAAACATGGATGTTTCATAGCGGGGACGCCCCTGCGAGGCGTCTTTTTCTTTTGTAACTTTTCTTTTGGACGCGTGAATGTACAATGTAAGTGCAACAGATAGAAAAGCTCATAGTTTCCTGCTAAGATATTTATAACTCAAAAAGAAAGCAGGGAGCACCATGAGTTACAAGCATCTTAGCATAACGGAACGCGAATTGCTACT
>JAFWWC010000042.1 GCA_017518105.1 Selenomonadaceae bacterium | reverse complement strand
CGTCTAGTGATTCTTCAGGCGTCGTAGATTCTTTAGCGTCTAAGGATTCTTCAGCCGTCACGGGTTCTTTAACGTCTAGTGATTCGTCAGCCGTCACAGGTTCTTTAGCGTCTAGTGATTCTTCAGGCGTCGTAGATTCTTTAGCGTCTAAGGATTCTTCAGCCGTCACGGGTTCTTTAACGTCTAGTGATTCGTCAGCCGTCACAGGTTCTTTAGCGTCTAGTGATTCGTCAGCCGTCACAGGTTCTTTAGCGTCTAGTGATTCTTCAGCCGTCGAGGGTTCCTTAGCGTCTAGTGATTCTTCAGCCGTCGAGGGTTCCTTAGCGTCTAGTGATTCTTCAAGCGTCGCAGGTTCTTTAGCGTTTAAGGATTCGTCAGGCGTCGTAGATTCTTTAGCGTCTAGTGATTCGTCAAGCGTCGCAGGTTCTTTAGCGTCTAAGGATTCTTCAGGCGTCGTAGATTCTTTAGCGTCTAGTGATTCGTCAAGCGTCGCAGGTTCTTTAGCGTCTAAGGATTCTTCAGCCGTCGAGGGTTCCTTAGCGTCTAGTGATTCTTCAGGCGTCGAGGGTTCTTTAGCGTCTAAGGATTCTTCAGCCGTCGAGGGTTCTTTAGCGTCTAAGGATTCTTCAGGCGTCGCAGGCTCTTTAGCGTCTAAGGATTCTTCAGCCGTCGAGGGTTCCTTAGGTAAAAAATTTTTTGCGTCAAGTGAAGAATTTTCGTCGCCCCACTCAAATTTATCAATCGGCGCGGCTTTCGTTGAAGACTTTTTCTTTTCCTCCTCGTAAGCCGCCTTAACCTCTTCATCGAAACGTTTCTCCTCGGCGAGCTGCCTGTTTAGTAAGAATTTGTTCGCTAAGGTAAGGAGAGCCGCCGCCGCCGAAATCATAAGCCCAAGTTGCAAGAGGAATTCTCGACCGATTGAAGGTGTCACAAACGTCGTTGCGAGCGTGACCATAAATGACAGCACCGCCACCGCAAAAAGCGTTGTGTAATAGATTCGCAAGCCCAATCGATTAGCCAGCGCGTGCACTACCAAGACGCTGACTATCACGACGCTCGGCACTATCAAGAAAAATGCCAAACTCATCCCTCCACGAAAAAACTTTTATTAATCGGCGTTGACTTCGACGCACCGTTTAAAATTCCTTTAAAAAAGTTTTTGTGCTATAATCGGCGCAAAAAAATTTTATGGAGGACTCGTGTGCATCAGTTTCTATTCTACGTCGGCGATTTCCCGATTCGTTCCTATGGCGTGGTGCTAAGTCTGTCAATCTTCTTGGCGACGGGCGTCGGCTACTTCATGGCTAAGGTTGACGGGCGCGGCTATGAAAAGTTCATCGTCGACATTGGATTAATCGGCGGCTTCTTCGGCTTGCTCGGTGCTCGGCTCTGGGATGTCTTCTTCTTCGATTGGAGTTACTATCAAAATCATCTCAGCGAGATTCTAAACGTGTGGCAGGGCGGTATGGCTATTCAGGGCGGAATAATTTTGGGCGTGACGGCGGGCGCACTCTACGCTAAAACTAAAGGACTGGACGTGATTCATCTTGCCGACCTCATGGCTCCAGCGATTGTCTTAGGTCAAGCCTTGGGGCGGTGCGCTAATCTCCTAAACGGCGACGCTTTCGGGGCTCCCACGGGCACGGGCTACGGAATCATTTATCCCGATACGACCCTTGCTTATCACACTTACGGCAATCAACCGCTCTTCCCCGCCGAGGTCTGGGAGTGTCAGCTTGACGTCGTGATTTTTGCCCTGCTACTAATCTTCCGCTGTACGAACTATGTTAAGGGGCAGTGTTTCACGCTGTATGTTATGCTCTATGCCGCAGCGAGGTTCGCTTTGGAATTTCTCCGCGGCGATTACACCAGTCAAGTTATCGGCGTCTTGAAGTCTGCGCAAGTTACTAGCGTCGTTGCCTTCACGATTGCCGCCGGTATCTTTATCTATCTAAGTTGGAGACGAAAACGCAATTAACATTTCTCAAGATAAACGAACGTTAAAGTTTCTGTCGCAGGCTTAACGGCAAAAATTTTATAACCCAACCGCTCATACAGAGAAATATTTCGGCGGCTCTTGTTGCTCGTGAAAAGTTCGTATCGCCTGTTCGGGCAAAGCTTCTCAACTTCAAGCAGTAATTTCGTACCGATGCCTTGTCCTTGAAAAGCGGGATTGACAATCAATTTGCCGATATAAACCGTGTCGCTTTCCAAAAGGTATCGCACGGAACCGACGATTGCGCCCGTGTCGTCAGTCGTCTTGAGGAAAATTTTTCTGTCGTATTCGGCTTGCAAGTCAGATAAAGTTTGTTTAAGCGGCGGAATATCAGGATTGCCGAGAAGTTTTGCCTCACTTTGATAAGCTAAATGTTGCAAGGAAAGAATATCGCGCAAATCATCTTTGTCGGCTCGTAAGATTTTCATTTCAACATCACCCTATAAATTTTTTGAGGAGGAATTGTTATGGCTGAACTGCCGGAAAATATTGTAGAGACTCTTGAGCGTTATCGCAACCCACCAAACAAATTGCGTTCATTGCAGGAGATTAACGCCCGCTACAAACTCACGCTTGAGAACTACAAAAAGATTTGCCTCACGTCGGGCGATGTGCGCGACCAAAAGATTGCCACGCACGCCGAAATAAAAATCCTCGGCTGGGTCTTGGGTAAGCCCGATAAGGACGTTATCAAAGACATTGCTGAGAATTCTAATCGTGTCGTCTTCCCGCCGCAATGAGAAAGCTTAAAGAACTTCAAAGGCTTTTGGACGCGGAGAAGGCGGACTTCCAAAAATTTTCGCGGAAGTTCTATTTCATCGCCGCCGCTGTGTGTATGTCGTTGGCGTTCGCTGTCGTGCTTTATCCGAAGTCCGGCACGCCACCCAGTTGGCACGATGAAATTGTCCCGTCTAAGTCTCTAAGCTACATAAAGGGCGGCGAACTTGTCGCACTGCCCGACGGCGATTATCCGCTCGCCATGCCGCCTGACGGAACTTTTGTAAGCGGAGTCGCGCCAATGCTCCTCGTGCAAGTCAACGGCACTTATTATCCGCTAAACATCGTCGACGATTCAATCATTCCTCGCCGCGGGAAACTTCTGCCGCTAAAGATTCTGTTCGGCTTCACGTCCAAGCACGCCGAGAACACGCTCCATTACAAAGAAAAAACCGGCGATGACCCTGTCGCCGATTATCGGAGGAAAGCTTTTTATTATCTGCGTGTCAAGGATGGCTTCGGGAAAGTGCAACGCGGCTTCGAGATTAAATTTTAGTCTTCGGACTCCGGCTCGTCGTCATTGGGCGGCGGTTCGGGGTCTTCTTCTTTGGGCGGATTATTATCCTGTGGCTCGTCGGGTCTGGGCATGACTGTATCTCGAAACTTTGACCAGAAGTCCAAATACTGTTGCTCAATGTCCGTGTCCAGCGGGCAAATTTTTTCTATTGGGCAAGCTCTTTCGTAGCAGAGGCTTGCGGCTTCGGCGGTAGAGAAGTCAACGAGAAACATTGCGCTGACAACTGCCGTTGCCAATATTAAATTTTTCGTCAACCTTCTCATGCGAATTCATTCCTTATCTATGCGGTGCCTGAGGCGGTCCGAAATTTTTTCTACGTCCTCCGCGGTTGTCGTAAGTGTGTTTGGGGACGTGCGGGAGGTAATGGGGCTTGGGGTGGGCTGGCACTCGCGGCGGATAAGTTTTCTTAGGAGTGCTCGCGAAAGGCACAAACGGTTGGCGCAGGCGGGGCGGCGTGATGAATCTTCTAGCAACAAAGACTTTTCCCGAATCAGCATTTAAGTCCGCCGCTTCGACATTGCCCGCGAAAAAAAATAATATCATCAGTGCGGATAAGAAAACTTTCAACCTTTGCACCTCCCCATAAACAGGAAAAACGGAAAGTAGCTTGGGCTTACTTTCCATCATTCCGCTACGTTCTTTTAAGCCAGCTCCCTTATCAGGAAGATTGCCAGCAAGCCGCCAACGATTTCATGCGGAACATCAAGGGCGACTCCGATTAATGCTAATACCAACGGCATTTGAATCCCTCCCTTGAATGCCCTAAGTCTCTAAATCTTTGGCAATTCTACAAACTTTTTCCGCCGTTGTCATTAGGGAAGAATTAAAATTTATCCTAAGGCAATGCCCGCCCTAGCGCGGAATTTTCAGCTTGCCCATTTTATAAAGCTCCTGTACAATACAAGCGTCAATTAATCAAGAGGAGTGATTCTTATGAAGGTAAGGAAGGCTGTTATACCTGCGGCGGGCTTGGGTACGAGGTTTTTGCCCGCGACGAAATCTCAGCCCAAAGAGATGCTGCCCATTGTCGACAAACCGACGATTCAATACATAATCGAGGAGGCGGCGGCGGCTGGCGTCGAAGATATTATCGTCGTGACGGGTCGCAATAAGCGTTCGATTGAAGACCACTTCGACCGCTCGATTGAGTTGGAATGGGAGCTCGAACGCAAAGACAAGGCTGATATGTTGCAGATGGTGCGCGACATTCCCGCCATTGCTAACATTCACTTTATCCGCCAGAAACAGCCGCTCGGATTAGGGCACGCCGTCTTGACTGCCAGCCACTTTATCGGCGACGAACCCTTTGCAGTCCTGCTAGGTGATGATGTCGTCGTTTCCAAAAAACCCGTCCTTCAACAGATGGTTGAGGTCTTCAACGAGTACAAGACTTCGATTCTCGGCGTGCAGGAGGTCTCCGAAGATGTCGTTCACAAGTACGGCATTGTCGATTGCAAGCACGTAGAAGGCGGCGTTTACAAGGTCAAAGACTTAGTCGAGAAACCAAAGCTTGAAGAGGCACCGAGCCGCATTGCTATCCTTGGACGATACATTTTGACGCCGACGATTTTTTCTTACCTTGAGACGCAGGAGCCTGGCGCGGGCGGAGAAATTCAGTTGACGGACGGGCTTAAGCGGCTGGCACGCAACGAGGCGATGTACGCTTACATATTCAAGGGGCACCGCTACGACGTAGGAACTAAGATAGGATTCCTTCAAGCCAATATCGAATTCGCCCTGCGCAATCCCGAAGTAGCTGACGACTTGAAGAATTACCTTGCCGCCCTGCATGAAAATATGGAGACTATGCTTGACTATGATTAAGCTAATGCCAAACACAAATCGCGGCGGGCAGGTCGACACGTCGGTTTATTCTTTCGCCGCCACGGAACCGATTCGCAAGTTGCACACGTCACTTGATGTTTACAACGAGACGCCGCTTATCGAGCTGAAGAACTTTAAGGGCGTTCGTTCAGTTTATGTTAAGGACGAGTCGCAACGCTTCGGGCTAAAGGCGTTCAAGGGGCTCGGCGGCGTCTGGGCTATTTACAAAGTTATCAGTCGCGAACTCGGCTTAAGCAATCCGACGCTTGAAGAACTCTTCCAACACCGCGACGAACTCTCCGCGATGACTTTCATCACGACGACCGACGGCAATCACGGCAAGGGCGTTTCGTGGGCGGCGGGCTTGTTCGGTTGCAAGTCGTTCGTCTATATGCCGCGTGGCACGGTCGAGGTTAGGGCGCAAGCAATTCGCGACGCTGGCTCGGCGACAGTCGAGATAACCGACATGACCTACGATGACTGCGTTAAGTTCACGGCGCGGCTTGCTGAAGAAAAGCATTGGCATTTGATTCAAGACACGTCGTGGGCGGGCTACGAAGACATTCCCGCGCAAATTATGCTTGGCTACTCGACTTTGGCTTACGAGGCGTTGCGGCAGATGAATTATCAGAGACCGACGCATATTTTTTTGCAAGCGGGCGTAGGTTCAATGGCGGGCGCGATTGCGGCTGTGTTCGCTGAAGTCTTCAAGGACAATCCGCCAAGAATTACAATCGTTGAGCCGACGGAGGTCGCTTGCTTCTACGAGACGATGCGCGTTGGCGATGGTAAGATTCATTCGGCGACGGGCAACGGGCAAACGATGATGGCGGGCTTGAATTGTGCGACGCCCTGTGAGCTTGCCTGGAAGATTCTTAGACGCTACGCCGCAGACGCCGCGACGATTACCGATGACGTTGCCGCCGACGCCATGAGGACTTTAGCCGAGAATGGAATCATTTCGGGCGAGTCGGGATGTGCGGGCTTTGCTTTGGCTAATGCCGCGCTTGATTCTTCCGAACTTCGCCGCGCTCTTGAGCTTGACGCGGACGCAATTATTTTTGTCATAAACACCGAAGGCGACACTGACCCCGATAACTACAAAAAAATCTTACGATAAGGGAGGCAGAACCATGAAGGCTTTAAAACTTTTACTGCTCTTGCCGATAATCGCGCTAATGGTCGGTTGCGGCGGCGGCGAAAAGTCCGCGGGCAACAACGCGATACGCTTGGGCACGGGCGGCACGGGCGGCATGTATTACGCTTACGGCACCGAGCTTGCAAAGCTGATTCAAACCGCGGATAACAAGTACGCGCTCGACGTGAAGACTACCGCAGGCTCCGCCGCCAATCTCCGACTCCTGCGCGAAAAGTTCTTGGATTTGGCAATCGTTCAAAGCGATACCCTCTCCAATGCCGTAAATGGTCGCGGGATATTCGCGGCGGCGGGTCCGGGCGTCGGCTATGCGGCGGTCGCAGGTCTTTATACCGAGGCTTGTCAAATCATCGTCGCTAAGGACTCTGGCATAAACGAGATAAGCGACTTGGTCGGCAAGAAAATTTCCGTCGGCGAACGTGAATCAGGCGTCCTCCAAAATGCCGAGCAAATCCTCATGTCGCACGGTCTAACCTTCGAGATGATGGAGATTAATTACATGTCCTTTGCGGACGCGGCGACGGCTCTCGAACGCGGGAATATCGACGCCTTCTTTATTACGGCGGGTGCTCCGACTTCTTCAATCGCGGATTTGGCAAGCAGGAAAGAAATCAAGCTCCTGTCAATCGCTCCCGACGTTCAGAACAACATGATGAAGCTTTACAAGGGCTACACCCGTTGCACTATTCCCGCGAACACCTACGCAGGGCAGACGGAAGACGTTCAAACTATCGGCGTTAAGGCTGTCTTGGTCGCTAGCACTGATTTAAAAGATGATACCGTTTCCTTCCTAACAGAGTTCGTCCTAAAGAACGCAAAGAACCTTCCGCACAACACGTCCAACGCCGATTTGAACGTTGAATACGCCGTCGAAGATATTCCCGCGAGTTTCCATGCTGGTGCCGCGAAGTATTACGAATCTCAAGGCGTGAAGGTCAATGTTTATAGCGGCGCATCTAGTGAATCAGTTAAAGCCAGTCAGGATTGAGCTTTGGGAGGTGATTTTATGTTCACGATTGAATTCAACATGTATCAGACGCTGGCGGTTGCGGTCGTTATGCTTTACGTCGGCACGCTGTTAAAGAGGCGTATCCAGTTCCTTGAGACGTTCTGTATCCCGTCGCCGGTCGTCGGTGGTCTGCTCTTTGCTATCGTCAGCTGTATCTGCTACACGTCGGGGATTGTCGGCTTTGCATTCGACGAGACCTTGAAGAGCGTTTGCATGGTTGCGTTTTTTACGTCGGTCGGCTTCCAAGCCAATATCAAAGTTCTAAGGAGCGGCGGCACAGCTCTTATAATTTTCCTAGGCTGTGTGTGCGCGTTAATTTTTGCGCAGAACTTCTTAGCCGTCGCCCTATCCAATGTCTTAAACGTGAGTCCGTTTATCGGGCTGTGCACTGGTTCAATCTCTATGGTTGGTGGTCATGGCACGGCGGGCGCGTTTGGTCCTGTGCTTGAGGACTTAGGCTTAGTCGGTGCAACGACCCTTTGCACTGCCGCCGCGACGTTCGGACTGGTTGCCGGCTCTTTAATGGGCGGGCCGCTCGGTCGTCGTCTGATTCTCGGCAAAGACTTATTGAAGACTGCCGTTAAAGCTGACGATACCCCGCTTGTCGAAGAGGAAAAGAAACATGAACGTTCCGTGAGCATGTACGCGCCCGCCGCTTATCAACTGGCAATCGCAATGGGCTTGGGCACCGTCGTTTCAATACTGTTATCAAAGACGGGCATGACCTTCCCGATTTATATCGGCGCAATGATTGTAGCGGCGGTTATGCGCAACTGGAGCGAATTCACTGGAGCATTCAAGGTTCATATCGGCGAGATAAACGATATTGGCGGCATATGCTTATCGCTGTTCCTCGGCATCGCAATGATTACGTTAAAGCTTTGGCAGTTGGCGGAACTTGCCCTGCCTTTAGTCGTCTTGTTGGTTGGGCAAACGTTGCTAATGTTCATCTTCGCGTATTTCGTCGTTTTCAACGTCTTGGGTCGAGACTATGACGCGGCGATACTCTCAGCAGGCTCTTGCGGCTTCGGCATGGGCGCGACGCCTAACGCTATGGCTAACATGCAAGTTCTTACTGCCAAGTTCGCGCCATCCGTCAAAGCTTATATCCTCGTCCCTATTGTCGGTTCCATGTTCGCAGACTTCATCAACAGCTTGACGATTACTTTCTTTATAAACTTCATTTGAGGAGACGATTAAATTGTTTGATAGAGGCATGACCAATGAGCAATTCAATTCACACCTTGAGACGCTCGCAAAATTGATTGAGGCTTCGGCTAAGTCTGTCGAAGACGCCGCAAAGATCGTCCGCGAGGCTAAACTTGATACGGCTAAGGAAGAGCACGTTAATATGGCTTTGAACTTCGCGGCGGAGAATCTCGCTTTGCCTGAAGTACACGTTGAAGAAAAAGTCATTGAGGAAATTGAAAAGCACAAAGATTTCTAAGGCTCCTTCCGAAAAAAAATCCCTCGCTGAGTGCGGGGGATAAATTTTTTTTAGCTGTGTGAGATTATTTCTTGCGAACCATGTCGACCTTGTCCTTACCTGTCTTGTAAGTCACCTTCTCGACGTGGCGTTTGTAGATTCGTGCGGCTTTCTGTTTTTCCTCAAGGGCTTTACGTTCTTCCTTGCTCAAATTCCTCTTGGCGGTCGTGTCGAACTGCTTAAAGAAGTCCTCCGCCGCCAAACCGTAGTCCTTGGTCGTCTTGTCTAGCGTGTTGCTTTGAACGCTGTAGGTGTACATGAGCTTTGAGTCTGCGGCGTTGTAGATGTAGAAGAAGAGCCACGGACGCTTTGCACTGTTCGTGACGGTCACTATAAGGTAGGAGTCGGCGTATTTGGCAATGTATTGTTTGTAAATCTTCTCGGCTTCGACGACGTCCAAAGAGTGAATGTCAATGCCCGTATCGCGTTTGATAGAGGAGGCAACGTCTTCGTAAGATATAATCTCGCGGCTGGAAGTGAATCTGCCCGCGTTGTAGACTTCCCGTATGAAGTCGTAAATGTCAGGCTCGGTGTCCTCTGTCTTGTAATAGTTCGGGAAGGCTACCGCTATACTCTTGATGGTAGTAATATCGGCATCATCCTCAATCATCTCCTCGAAAGCCGCAAAGGCAATCGACGACGTGAACAGCACCGCCAGCATCATTACCGCGACGAAAAATTTTTTGGTCAATTAAATCTCCTCCTTAAGTAAGCCGTGAGCCTTCAGAGCCGTTTTGATTTGTTCGAGGTGCTTTGGTTCAGGTTCGCACAGCGGCAACCGCAATTCGCCGACGTTCCAACCAAGGAGCCGCATTGCTACCTTGACGGGAATCGGATTGACTTCGCAAAACAGCGCGTCGATTAGGTCGCAGTAATCGATTTGCATACGCGACGCCTCGTCAATCTTGCCGTCGAAGTAATTCTGGCAGATAAGGTGCGTGTCATGCGGCGCGACGTTCGACATAACGGAGATAACCCCGCTGCCGCCCAATGACAGAATCGGGACGGTTTGGTCGTCGTTGCCCGAATAAATTGCCAGCTCGTCACCGCAAAGCTTGCGTGTCCTTAGGATTGATGTTAAGTCGCCGTTAGCCTCTTTGGTCGCGACGATGCGCGGGTGTTTGCAAAGCTTAGCATAAGTCTCCGGCTTGATGTCGACGCCCGTCCGCCCCGGCACGTTGTAGAGGATTGCCGGAATGTCAATGCTGTCGACAATTTTTTTGTAGTGTGCGACCAGCCCTGCTTGCGTGCACTTGTTATAGTAAGGCGTGACGAGTAAAACCGCTTGAACCCCGACGGACTGTGCGTAGCGTGAAAGCTCAATGGCATAAGCCGTGTCATTGGAGCCTGTGCCCGCGATAACAGGAACTCTGCCAGCTACGTGTTCGACGGTGAATTTCATCGCGGCTTTGTGTTCGGCGTCGTTCATGGTAGCCGCCTCGCCCGTCGTGCCCGTTATGCAAATTGCGTCCGTGTGATTTTTAATCTGGTCGTCAATCATGCGTCCGAGTTCCGCGAAGTTTATGCCCGTCTCGTCAAAGGGTGTAACTATCGCGACGCACGCGCCCTTAAATGGAATCTGTTTCATCTTTAGCCCTCCAAAAATTTTATTCTAAAGCTTGCTTGACTTCGCCGAAGGTCTCCGCGTTCTCTTTTAGGACAGCCTCATTGCCGAAGACGCAAAGGCAATTCTGATTCATGCAGTCGGCAACGAGCTTCGATAAGCCGCGAATATCTTCTTGCCGCGTGGAAAGGATTTCGTTGCGGGACTTCTGGCGGTCGGCATAGGTTATATTCCTCAGGCAGAAGTCTGCGGCGAGCTGACCTTTAATCGACGGCGTCAACGGCTTGTCAATCTTGCTCAGCGTGCCGATTATGTACTTGTCCATCTCGCGTTCGCTCACGTCGAAGGCTTTAAGGAAATCCGCCGTGCCGTCGAAGGTCTCAAGCGTCTTAGCTAAGTTCGGGTCGCGGTATGAACCAAAGAACAATGCACCGTTACGATTGAAGCTCGCGAAGGCTCCATAGGCTCCGCCCTGCACGCGAATCTTAGTCCAGAAGTATTCATAGCGCAGAATCGTTTCCAAGACGTTTAAAGCCCCCGTGTACTCGTGCCCAAGCTCAATGAAGTTCGCGCCCTTGCCGACGTATTGCACGCGGCTTTGACTGTATAAACCCTCATTGCGCGGCTTGCACGGGAAGGAGTAATGCTCCCGCTTAAACTCGTCAATCGTCAAAGACTTCAACAAGCCAGACAAATGCGGCGTGAAGTCCTTGTAAAGCTCCTCGGTCGCCGTCACGCTGACGATCAAGCCGTTGCGATTAATCAGGCGGTCGCGCACGTCGCACAGGTCGTCAACGAGCTGTTCAAACTTGTTATCGAAGTCGGCGAGCAAGTCTTTTAAGAACTTGTTGTAAGGCAGATAAGCGGCGGCGTTGTAGGCTCCGGTCTTCGTCTGATACGCGGTGAGTTGTGCGGAGATTATCGTCGTCGCCATGTTCTGTAGGTTGAGTTCAAAGCCGATTTGGTCTTGCTCGATTAGTTCGCGAATACGTTTCTTGTTGTCAAAGGTTGTCTCGTTGAAAATCTCGGCGAGGATGTCTGTCATCTCAGGGAGCTTCGACTTTAGGGCTTTAACGAAAACTCTTAAGCGCGGCGCGAACGAGTGCGGCAACCTGTTCTCGGAATCAGCACGGAGTGTCGAGCCGAATCCGCCGATGTTTAGGTTAGTCAGGATTGCGAGTTCTTCATAAGAATGCCGCTTGGTGTCGACGTTGCTTAAAAGGCTCGTGAGCAGGTACGCATGGAAGAGTTTATCTTGCGGAACCTTCAGCGCGTCGAAATAGAACGTCAGGTAAATTATCCCGTGCGTGTCGAGGTTGCTGAACAAAATCTTCGTGCCGTCGAGGTCGCGGAACTGTAGCGGCAAATGCTCCGCCTCCTTGCGAAGGTCTTCACGCTTGAGGATTGGTATCGTCTTTAGTGCTTCGGGCGCGTCAGGTGTTTGCTGACGGAGTTTAAGCTTTTGCGTCGTGCTGATAATCTCCTGAATTTGCGCGGGCGTCAACGTCGCTTTGACTTCGGCGAGCTTTGCGGCTTGAGCGGCGTCGCGTTTCTTAGCAAAAGTCTTGTCGGGGGCAAGCGTCATCAAAACCTTGTGCGGGTTGTCGAGGAAATATTTCTGCACGACGCCCTCAAACAATCCCTCATCCAGTCCGCGCTTAATCGCCGCTAGGTCGTCTTCATAACGCAGATAAGCATTCGGGTCGCCTCCATAAAGCCAGGTCTTTAGGAGCCGCAAGCCGTAAATCAATCCCTTAGGCGCAAGTCCGAAGTCTGCCTCGCGGAGTTTGAACTCCATTAGGTTAATCGACGCCTGCAACAGTGTCTTATCAATGCCGCCGTCGACGAGCTTTTGAAGTTCATCAGTTAGGAGCTTGTAGAATTTTTCCACGCGGTCAATCTCCGAACCCGTCATTGTGATTGTAAAGGTCGGCTGGCGCAAATCGTCTTCAAGCCCGGCATCAACATCCTTACCTAAGCCCGAATCAATCAGAGCCTTGCGGACAGGCGCGGCAGGACTGCTGAACAATGCGTGAGTCAAGACTTCCAAGGCAAGATTAGTTCGCGTGTCTAGCGTATCGCCCACGACCAGATTAAGCGACAAGAAACTTTTCTCGGCGGCGGATTCGTCTTCGCCAATAGGATAAACTTCAGCAACGCGCTTCATCTCGTCAAAGGCGGGGTGGAAGTCAATCGCCGAATCAACTTCAATCCTATCGAACTTGCTTAGGTATTCGCGGTCGAGGTAAGCGAGCTGCTCGGCAATGTCCACGTCGCCATAAAGATAGATAAAGCTGTTCGACGGGTGATAAAACTTCTGGTGGAAAGCGGCGAAGCCTTCTTGCGTCAAACTCGGAATTGCTTCAGGGTCGCCGCCCGATTGATAGCCGTAACAATTATCTGGGAACGTCTCGTGCTGAAGCTTGCTACCTAAGATGTCGTCGGGCGAAGAGAGTGCGCCCTTCATCTCGTTATAAACCACGCCGCTATAAGTCAACGGGGCTTCGGCGTCGGCAATTTCATAATGCCAGCCCTCCTGCATGAGGATTTCGGGCGTCGTCAGCATGGCGGGATTGAACACGGCATCAAGGTACACGTCTTGCAGGTTGCGGAAGTCCTTAGCGTTGCGGCTCGCCACGGGGTAAACTGTCTTATCGGGATACGTCATCGCGTTTAGGAAAGTATTCAGCGAACCTTTGACCAACTCAACGAACGGCTCCTTAAGCGGATATTTCTTTGACCCGCAAAGCACCGAGTGTTCGACGATGTGCGCAACTCCCGTATCGTCTTTGGGCGGCGTGCGGAACCCGATATAAAAAACTTTGTTGTCGTCTGCGGTCTCGACGTAGAAGAGCCGCGCACTCGTCTTAACGTGTTCAAACTCGTAAGTCTTCGCGCCAATCTCCTCGACCTCGGAAGCGTTCTTCAGGCGGAAGCCGTTGAGTTCTTCACCAATCTTTATCATGTAATCGCTCCTTTCTCACGTTGAAAAATATTTTATTCGCAAACTCGCATGGCGTCAACCTTCAACGGCTTGTATTCACGCGGCGGCTTTGTTATCATTGGACGCAATTCAAAGGAGGGAATGTTCATGGCGAAGACTTACAAATACACGGACGGCAAAGAGACTATCACAGGCTACAACGGCGGCGATACGATTCAGATTGCGGCGGGCAAGGTCGATAAGTATTCCTTCGACGACAACGACTTGATTTTTAAAATCGGCTCCGGCTCTTTGCGGCTGGTTGACATGAAGGGACGCGCAATCACCGTTAAAGACTCCTCTGGCAAGACGACTACGAAAGTTTACGGCACGGGCTACACGGGGCAAGACGTTATCAAAAACCTCGTCAAGGCGTGGACTAAAACGCAGCTCACTGGCACGGCTAAGCTCGATGAATCAATCCGGCTGTGTTCGCACTTCAAAGGCATTCAAGACGTTATCAATCACATGGTCGCGGATTGCAAGGCAGCGGGCGACGCGGACACCTTCCTTAAAAAATATTGCGGCATCATCTTGGACAACGACGACACAGGAGCAATCACAGGTTGGGACGCGGGCGGCTTGACCGTAAAGACTGCCAAAGACATTATTCCAGAAACAACGCCCGTTCAAAAACTTAACAACTACAAAAAGTCTTCATTCGTTCGCGACGACGTGACGATAAATATTTCCTCGACGGGCGACACCTTGACGGCTAAGGGCAAAAAGGTTCTCGACGGCATTTATAGTTGGTGGGCGGAGGGCGCGCTTAATCTCATTGAAGAAAGCTACGGCGTCGACTTCCGCACGGGCGACGAGATTAACATTGCCTTGACCCCTAGCGCAAGCTATTGGGGGCAGACGGTCGGTGACTCCGTCAAGATAAATTTGGGCGATACGACTTTCAACGGCACGAACGATTATCAAGGCAACGGCGTAGACCGCACGATAGCTCACGAGTTCACGCACGTGGCGCAAAACTTTTTTATGGGAACGTTCCCGCTGTTTTTGGAAGAGGGCTTAGCGGATTTGACGTGCGGCAGAGACAATAAGAAAACTTCCACGATAAAAAAGCTGGCGGGCAACTCTGACACGCTTAAGAAGTATCTAGACCTTAGCACGAGCGGCACTGGCAACAGCAATTATTATGCGGCGGGCTTCATGTTCTATCGTTACCTTGCTAAGCAAGCCGCCGACGCGTTCAATAGCTCCTCTTCCTACGCGTGGAAGGATAAAATTCTCATAAGCGGCACGAGCAAGGCGGACTTCCTGACGGGTAGCGGCGCGAACTCAACTATCAAGGCGGGCGCGGGCAATGATACGCTCACGGCTCACGGCGACTTAATGCAAGTCTTCGGCGAGGCGGGCAACGACATTATCCTAACCAACGCCAAATCAATCAGCGTATCGGGCGGCGCGGGCAACGATAAGATTAAAAATCGCGGCGACAAGTCCTTGCTATTGGGCGGCGACGGCAACGACTTAATCATAAACGGCGGCTACTGGGAAACTGAACGCGGCGGGGCTAACGTTTCAATCAGCGGCGGGGCGGGCAACGATACTATCATAAGCCACGGCTCAAAGTCTGTGCTAAAGGGCGGCGATGGCAACGATAAGATTTACAACGGCTACCGCTACTACGCCCCGACGGATTACTTTTACAACGCAAACGCTGACGACTTCAGCGGCAACGGCTCGACTATCCTAGGCGGCGCGGGCAACGACTCCATTAGCAATATCGGCGACAAGGTATCAATCGACGCGGGCGCGGGCAAAAATTCTATCAGCAACGGAAATGATTATTGCCTCGGCGGAGCAAGCGTCAAAATTGCGGGCGGCTCGGACAACGACACCATAACCAATTACGGCGGCTCCTACGTCACGATTCAGGCGGGCGCGGGAAACGACCTAATCAAGAACATTCGCACCGTTGACTATCGCGACTACAGCCAAACGACTAAGCAATACGAAACGATTGAAACTATCTTCCCCGAACGCGTCACGATTTCTGGCGGCAAGGGCAACGATACGATTATCAGCGACGGCTCCAAAATTTTTATCAAGTACACCTCAGGCGACGGCAACGACCTAATCAAAGGGTTCAATGCGACCTCGACGCTATCAATCGCGGGCGGTGCGTATTCGACGACCAAGAGCGGCAAAAATATTCTCGTGGCTATCGACGCGGGCAAGATTACTCTTCAAGGGGCGGCAAGTCTGTCGGCTGTCAACATAAAGGGCACTAAGGCTTTGCTTGTGACGAACTCGACTAAATCGCCCGTGACTGTCGACGCCGCAACCAAAGTTATCGATGCCTCGACGCGGACTAAGGCGGTTAAAATCACGGGCAACGCGTTGGCTAATTCAATCTTCGGCGGCTCCAAGAACGATACTTTAATCGGCGGCAAGGGCAATGATTCGCTCTGGGGCAATGGCGGCGCGGATAAATTCATTTACACGGCGGGCGACGGCAACGACATTATCTTTGGCTTTGAAAACAAAGACACCCTAACGCTTGATAACCTGACGTTCACGACAGCTTATGATAAATCAAATGGCACGATTACTTTCAACGTCAGCGGCGGTTCCGTTGTGCTTAGGGACTTCACAGCCTCGACTTTCCACATCAACAAGGACACGTATAAAATCAGCGGCTCCAAACTCAAGAAGGTTTAATCACTTGCCAATACAGAACTTGGAAAAAATTTCGTTAAGGACGTCCTCGCCGACAGCCTCGCCGGTCAGCTCGCTAAGACACTCCAAAGCCCCGCGCAGGTCAATCGACACGAAGTCAATCCCGACGCCCGCTTGAATGGTCTCCTGCGCCTCGTGCAAATGCTTGACGGCTCGGCGGAGGAGGTCGGCTTCCCGCTCGTCGCGGACAAAGCTCATCTCAAAATCAATCGCGCCGACGTGTTCGGTTATCGCGGACAAAAGTTTATCGCAACCCTCGCCGTTCTTAAGTGACAACTCAATCACTTTTGCGGCGGGGATTTTTTTTGCCAAAAGCTCGGCGGTCGTGACTTGCGGCAGGTCAATCTTAGTCAGCAAAATCAAAGCGTCGCGGTCGTGCAGGAGGCTAAAAATTTCTTCGTCCTCGTCGTCTAGTGGTCGCGAGCTATCGAACAAGGCAAGAATCAATTCCGCACGCTTAGCACAGTCGCGGGCGCGGGCAATACCAATCCGTTCCACCGCGTCGCCCGAACGCCTTATGCCCGCCGTGTCGATTATCTTAAGCGGAATGCCGCCGACGTTGACGAACTCCTCAATGCTGTCGCGGGTCGTGCCGGGTATGTCCGTGACGATTGCCCGTTCAGCCTTAGCGAAGAAGTTCAGCAGGCTAGACTTGCCGACGTTAGGCTTGCCGATTATCGCGGTCTCCAAGCCCTCGCGAAGAATCCTTCCTGCCGTCTGATTCCTAAGTAGCTCCTCAAGCTTAGCAATCTGTGCGGAAATGTTCTTATCGACTTCAGCTAAAGTCACGTCGTCTAGGTCGTCTTCTGGGAAGTCAATCGTTGCCTCGATATGTGCGGCGGAATTTAAAATTGCCTGCCTTATCTGGTGAATCGTCTTTGAAGTCTTGCCGGCTAATTGATTTTGTGCAACGGTCAACGCGGCGGCGGTCTTAGCCTGAATCACGTCAAGGACGGCTTGTGCTTGCGTCAAGTCAATGCGTCCGTTCAGGAAGGCTCGCTTAGTGAATTCGCCGCGTTCGGCAGGACGTGCGCCCGCCTCGAATGTCAGCCGTAAGACTTCACGCAGGACGACGCTTCCGCCGTGGCATTGCAACTCAACGACGTTTTCCCTTGTGTAAGATTTCGGCGCACGCATGACCAGAGCAATCGCCTCGTCAACGATTTCGCCCGAAAAATTTTTTACGTGCCCGAAAATAACTTTCCTATCCTCGGCAAGGGGTCTATCAAAAATTTTTTCAGCAATGGCAATCGAATCTTCGCCGCTCAATCGAATAATCCCGACGCCCGCCGCCCCTGCTGCAGTAGTAATCGCGCTTATCGTATCTTCCACAGTATCACCTCATGAAAAAAGCCCGCCGAGTTGACGGGCAAAAGATTTATAAACCGTTTGTGCTTATTCGTAGTGGAGCGAACCGAGTGCCCAAACCTTGCCAGAGACCCTTTGAATCGGTTTATCAGCATTAATCTTGAGCACGGGGGCAACGTCTTCTTCCGGATAGATAAGGAGGCTACAAGCTTCCTCGCCGTCCTGCAAGAAAAGTTCAATCGCGGAGTTATCGACAAACAGGCGGAAGTTAAGATTTTGATTCGCGAAGAGCTTAAACTTGCGAACGCCTATATCAACGTCGGTGTTCTTGCCGTCATTGAACGGGCGAATACCTTTGCCGCCGAGCTTCATGCCATTGCGGTCGAGGGTGATGATTTGGGTATTGCGGTCGTATTGGATGACAAATTTTTCATCGCCCCAATTAACGGAGACTTCAACCTTACGAGCCGCGCCAAAGGTTATGTCGAGTTCAGATTCAGAGCCTTTAGGGAGTTGGTTATAAAGATTCTGCGTATTGGAAACGTCAATATCAGTGCGTTCCTTGCGCAGAGCCTTCATCTCTTCGACGGGCTGAGAACGAACCTTGCCTTGATGAATTGTAAGTTCACGCGGCATAGTCAAAGTATAAAGCCAACCGTCCTTTGCGGATTCGACAGTGTCGGTGAGGTCGGGCATACCAATCCAGCCAATCAGAATATGGCGGCTAGCATTAGCAATGACCTGCGGGGAATAGAAATCAAAGCCCTTGTCGAGTTCGTGGAACTTGCCGTGAATCATATCGAGGCTATCAACGCTGAAGTGCCCAATAAAGTAGCCAGCTAAGCAGTGATTCTGATATTTAAGTTCTTCATGCTTGACGCCTTGCGGGCAGACAATCAAAACGTCCATATCCTCGAACTGCATGAGGTTCGGGCATTCCCACATATAGCCGAAGTCGTAGTAATCGGTTTTGACTTCGCCGAGGCATTCCCAACCGCCTTCGGGTTTTTCTTTGTAGATGATAACGCAACCATTAGTCGGGCGCGAGCTTTTAGCGGGATAGTCGCTCATGCGCTGAGACGCCATTGCGAAGTAGCGGACGCCATTGCGATAGAAAAAATTCGGGTCTCTGAAATGGGCGGTGTAGCCTTCGGGGTTGCCGTAAACTTGAATTTCTTCCTTAACAACGGAGCCATCTTCCTGCAGTGTGCCAAAACGTTGCGCGACTGTGCGGCGATATTCCTCATCGCGAGCATTGCAGGTGTAGAAGACGCGAACCTTGCCATCTTCGACGAAACCGCAACCGCTATGGCAACCGTCCTTGTCATACTCGTCGCCCGGCCAGAGGGAAAGTTCAGGCATGGTGTAGTTGACAAAATCTTTGGTGGCGGTGTGCATCCAAGATTTATTCTTGTGCCATTGCTGATTAATCGGCGTGGGGTTCCATTGGCAGAAGATGTGATACGTGCCGTCGCAACAGCACAAGCCGTTCGGGTCGCTAATCAGAGAATACGGAGCGTCGACGTGGAAAATGTTATGCCAACGACCGCCTTTAAGCACTGCTTCACGAGCGCGAGCGTCGACTTCTGCCTTGTTAAATCTCTTCTTGATTTCTTCCAAGTTTTCGCCAGACTTCTTTGCCATAAAAATTCCTCCTAACCTTTTAACAATGAGATAATAACCGTGACGACCATTGCACCGATAGCCGCCATTGAAGTAATTGACAGATTGCGAACGTGTTTACCCATATCGGCAATGCTTGCTCGAATTTCGCGCATGTCTTCTACTCGTTGATTATCGCGGTCGCGCATTTCAGTTTTAAAGTCACGCATTTCTTGAACGAAAGCATTAAACTTCGCGTCCTGTAGAGCCAATTTCATTTGTACTTCCGAATTAATTCGTTCTTGTTCAGTCATAATAAACCCCTCCTCAATTTATTTAAAAAGAGCCGCGCCCGCATGAATTATCTTAACCAAACGAGCGCGGCAACCTTTCTAAATCAGAGGCGCATGACAGAAATTATTCGTCGTGTTTGAACAATACGTAAGTCAGAGCAAAACCGACTGCAAACGCGATTAAGTTGACGATGATGTATTGGACGATTTGACCGTTCATGTAAAGGAGCATACCGGGCAGAACCGTGATACCCATACCAGTACCGGCAAGACCGAGGAAGCTAGAGACTGCACCGCCAGCCGCACCGCCTACGCAACCGAACATGAAGGGTTTCATCAAGCGCAGGTTGATACCGAAGATAGCCGGTTCAGTGATGCCCAAGAACGCCGGAACCGTCGAGGAAATATAAAGGGCACGTTTGCGCGGGTCTTGAGTTTTGAGCGAAACTGCCAATGCCGCACCACCTTGAGCAATCGTCGCGCAAGTGATAATCGCGTTGAAGGGGTCGGAACCTTGCGTTGAGAGCAGATAGATTTCCAACGCGCTGAAGACGTGGTGGACACCGAAGATAACGATGACCTGTTGCAAGCCGCCGATAATCAGACCGCCGATAATCGGAATCGTCAAGAATTGTTGAACCGCACCGAAGACCAAAGACTCCAAGCCGTGCATGATAGGACCAACAACCAAGAAGCCCAGAGCCATCGAGACTGTCAAGGTAAGGAACGGAGTAACAATAAGGTCAATCATATCGGGGATAAAAGTCTTTAAGAACTGCTGGAACTTAGCTGCGAAGATACCTAAAACGAGTGCAGGAAGAACTGAACCTTGATAGCCGACGAGCGGGATAGTCACAAAGCCGAGGTCGAGCGGGATAGGAGTTTTGCCAGCGTATTCGGGCAAGGCAGACGCTTCAACCCACGTTAAACCTTTTTCGGCGATTTCTGCCGCCGCGCCACCGACTACATACGCATTCGGCAAGCCAGGGAAGACGAGCATAAGACCTAAGACGATACCAATAACAGCTGTGCCGCCGAATTTATTCATCGTCGACCAGCAGACTAGAGCCGGCAAAAATGCAAACGCCGTATCAGTCAAAACCTGAGTCATCAGCAAGAAGTTGGGATCCCATTCGCTACCGAGTGAAAGGATAGCACCACGAGCACCCATGAAAAGACCTGTTGCAACGAGGACGGGGATAATCGGAACGAAAACGTCGCCCAAGGTACGAGAGATCTTCTGCATAAGGCTCATCTCGGCATAAGCGGCTTCCTTTCCGCCGCCGCCAGCCAAGGACGGTTTAAGCTTGATAAATTCTTCGGTGACTTTGTCGACAAAGCCTGTGCCGCAGATAATCTGATACTGCTGAGCCGCGAAGAACTGACCTTTGACGCCTTCGATGTTCTCAATCTTTTTCTCTTGAATCTTGGACTTGTCATTGACGATTAGGCGCAGACGCGTGGCGCAGTGTTCAGCCGTGCGGACGTTGTCGGGACCGCCGACGTAGTGCATAATCGACTTTGCAACGCGTTCCGCATCAGGCAATCCCGCAAACTGCTTAATGACATCGTCATCGTCAACGGGTCCGGCAGCGGCTGCTTCTTCGGCGGGAGCTTTGGCAGTGATTGATTGCCCGTCAAGCTCAATGGTGATGTCGCCGAAGTCCGCGTGATTGGTGACGACAACGGGCGTTGTTGTCTCGTAGCCAGCCTTCTTGATTGCGTCGGGGCTGAATTCGAGCAGTATATCGCCCTTTTTAATCTTGTCGCCGGCTTCTTTTTTTGGCGTGAAGCCTTCGCCGTTCATCTTAACGGTATCCATGCCGACGTGAATCAGCAGTTCGATACCGTCATCCGATTTGAGACCGATAGCGTGACCCGTCGGGAAGAAAACAGTTATCTCGCCGTCGAACGGTGCGAGAACTTGTCCCTTGGGTTCCTGAACGGCTATACCGCGTCCCATTGCGCCGCTTGCGAAAACGGGGTCGTTGATTGAGTTCAACGGCACGAGTTTACCGTTTAGCGGACAACTTATTCGGATGTCCTTTGCCATATAAACCACACCCTCCTAAATACCTTAAAAATTTTATTAAAAAAACCGCCTAGATTATACTTTCAGAACGTTGCAACGTCAACGTCCCAGAAAATATTTTTATCAAAGCGCGGTGATGACCCAAAGATATTCTTTCCTCGTGAGCTCATTGACGGCTTGCAGTTGCACGGGTGTGAGTTTGCCGCTTATGTGAAGTGTCGGTGGCTTGCTGAAGAGCGGAACCTTCCTAGCCGTTAGCCCGTGCGTCTTTAAGAACTCCATTGCCTCTTGCTCGTCTTGCAGGTCGTCAGCAATCTTGTCGCCGAAAACTTTTTCATACATTGCCTTAGTCTCGTTGTAAAGCGTCGGGGCATTTTGTTCGCCGAAGAGAGCCGCCGCCGTGTCCGTGAAATATTTTTTCTGCGTGAAGTCAGAAGTTATCAAACAGCCGCCGTGCTTCTTCAGAACGTCGCGAAGGTTCTCGTACATTTGGGCGCGAACGTCATCGGCAAGATAAATCATAACACCCTGTTCGATAATACAGACTTCGCCCTTGAGACTGTCGGCACTCGCCATCATGCCGGCTTTATCCTGGAGCCAATACGCATCGTACCAGACATTCTTTACAGCCTTCTTGCTACCGAATTCCTCAAGGCACCAGTCGCCGATAAGACAAACCGTTTGCAACTCGCCGACTGCAACCTTGCGCCCCTCCTCGCCGAGAATCATCGCACGCGGCGAAAGACTACACGCCAAGTCCATGACGTTCTTGTAATTGTTCTCGCGGACGAATTCCATTGCCGCCTGCATGTTCAGTTCCTGATAAAGGCTGTTCGTCAGTTCCAGTCGCTCGAAGTCTTGCAAGTTGTCCGCGTTGAAAAATACTGGTCGGTCGATTAGCTTAAGGAACTTCTGCGCCTCAGGGATGCCAGCCGCCGCCAGCCATTGTAACTTGACTTGCGCGGAGTACTCGACCATTTCAAATTCCGCCGCCCGCGCTTGAGTCGCAATCATCAGCGCGAACATCATCACGGCTAAAAACTTCTTCATGCCAAACACCTCATTTAAACTCTACAAACTCATTAACATTCGCGCCTGCCTTAGTCATCGGCTCAACGAAACTGCGCCAGACGTTTAGCACTATTACGCGGGGATTGTCTTTGTCTTCGAGAGCCTCAACTAATGCGTGAGCAAACTCTTCCTGCGTAGAGACCGCCTCCGCCTTTATGCCGAAGCTTTGAGCATAAGCCACGTAGTCCATCGGATAATCCAGCTCGCAAGCAATGTAGCGTTCCTTGTAAAAAACCTTTTGCAGTTGCCGAATCATGCCGAGGCTCGTGTTGTTGACGATAAGGGAAATTATCGGGAGCTTGAGCCGAGCAATCGTGTAATACTCGTTGCCCGTCATCTTGATGCCGCCGTCGCCCGTAACGCAAATTACTCGCCGCTTATCGCCGTAAGCAAGCTGAGCACCCATCGCCGCCGGCAGTCCGAATCCCATCGTCCCTAAGCCTCCGGAGGTCAACCACGTCCTAGGCTCCTCAACGTGCAAATGCAACGCCGCCCACATTTGATGTTGCCCGACGTCCGTCGCGTATGCAAAATTTTTTCCCGCCGTCTTCTTAGCAATCTGATTCATTGCCCAAGGAACAGTTAGGCGGTCAACCTGATAATCGTAGTCGTATTCCTCCTGCCAAGACTCAATCTGTTGCCACCAACGAACGCGGGCTTTGTTTGACTCGTGACGCATGAGAAGCTTTAAGATAACTTGCATGTTGCCCGCTAAGCCGAGACTGCCCTCAATGTTCTTGTCAATCTCTGCGGGGTCAATGTCAATGTGGATAAACTTCTTCGCCTGCGTGTACTTGGCGACGTTGCCCGTTTGCCTGTCGCCGAATCGACTTCCAATCGCGATAACCAAATCCGCCGCCGCGATTGCATGATTAGCCGCTTTCTTGCCGTGCATACCCGCAAAGCCTAAGTTCTGCGGATGACTGCGCGGTACTGCTCCGATACCCATTAGCGTATTGACGACGGGCAAGTTAAATTTCTCAATGAAGGCGATAATCTCTTTGGACGCGCCCGCCGAGACTGCTCCGCCGCCCACGATAACTGCGGGACGTTCAGCCTTTGCGATTTCGTCAGCCGCCTCCGCCGCACAAATGATAAAGTCCGCGTCGGGTTTGCTAGGCGTCTTCTCTTTGACTTCTTGCGGGCGATAGTCGACCTCGGCGAAGAAAATATCCCGCGGCACGTCGACGAGTACCGGACCGCGTCGACCGCTCATTGCAATATCGAACGCCTGCCGAATCGTCGGGATTAACAGTCGCGGCTCCTTGACTTTGAAATTGTGCTTGGTTACTGGCATTGTTATATCGAGTATGTCAGTCTCTTGAAAGGCGTCGCGACCTAAAAGCGCGGTGTCGACTTGTCCGGTTATCGCCACGAGCGGGATTGAATCCATAAACGCCGTAGCTATCCCCGTAACTAAATTTGTTGCGCCGGGTCCTGAAGTCGCCATGCACACTCCGACTTTGCCCGTTGCCCGCGCATAACCGTCCGCCGCATGTGCCGCGTTCTGTTCGTGCGTCACGAGGATTTGTTTAATCTCCTTTTCCTCAACTAAGGCGTCGTACATCGGCAGGATCATTCCGCCCGGATAGCCGAAGATTATATCGACACCCCGTTCGCGCAAGCATTCGACGATTGCTCTTGCACCCGTCATCATCATAAAATCACCTCGTTATATCTAAAAAAATTCCGCCCACCTTGGAGCGGCTCATCATCTTCTGTTTAGTTGCCTTCGGGTCAATTCCTGAACCAATTCTATTGCACTGCGCCCAAGCCCCGTCTCGCGTGCTATGTCTTCGATTGACATGCCTGACAGGAGCATTTCTTTTATAACCGATGAATCCGTTGTTTCCAATTTGAGGTCTCGACGTTCGGGCAATATCTTTTTCGGCGGGGGCGGTGCGGGCTTTGCTTCGACTGCGCTACTTTGTTCTGCCGCTCGTATCGCTTCGATTGCCGCCTTCCTAACGTCGCGGGCAGTGCGTGCGCTTCGACGTTTCTTTTGCAGGGGCTTAGCTTGATTGTCTTCGGTTTCCTCTTGCGAACGCTTTGCCATTTCCGCTGATGCCTCGTGCAATTTCTTGCGCGTCGCCTCGATTTTGACGGGGTCGGCGTCGATGACTGCCACGGGCTTTTTGTTTTCGGGCGACAGGACGATTGACTTGCGCGGGGGCGGCGGTTGCTCGGCTAAGGACTCTTCCAAAATCTTATCGAACTCCTTGGGGCGGATAATCGGCGGCACTGTGATTGGTCCGAGAGGATTAATCGGTTCAGCGGGAGTCGTAGTCACTTGCGCGGGAGGCGTCGTCTTTATCGGCGGCGGCGGTTTGACTTCGACCTTTGGAGCAATCGGCGGAGTTTTTATCTCAGGCGGCTTTATCGGTGCGACTGGCGGCGGGGTCTGCGGCTGTGTGAAAAGCGGCATTTGCGGAATCGTGACGGGCTGTTGAATCGGTAGCGGTGCCGTCATTGCCAAATTTAATTTCCGTTCGACGATGTCCATCTTGCGTTGCATGGAATCGATTTCCAAACCCGCGTCGTCAAGTCTCGCTAGCAAGTCTCTTATCTCGCCGGATTGCCCTTCGCTCTTTTTAAGCAACTTCTTAAGCTCAGTCACTCGTCCTTCAAGTTGCGTGCGGTTGCGTTCGGATTCGTCGAGAACGTTTTCAAGGTGCGTAACGTGATTTTCCATGCGCCCGATAATCTCGTTAGCTGTCCGCTCAAGTTCCTGCTTAAGCTTGCCCGTCGAGTCAGCAACCTCTCTGCGCTCCAAAATGTCTTGCTTGCGTCTGCGTGTGTTCGACCAAGCGACGAAAACAATTCCCGCGCCGACCACTATCAGCAGTAGCATTAACTCCGTAATCATCTTAAAAAGAAATATCCACGAAGTGCCCGCGCCTAGGGTCTACGGCGTAATTTTCGTCTTCGTCTTCGTATTCTTCCTCGCGTTGCTGAGCACGATAATAATAGCCGCCCTGCCTGCTCCGACGGTCGGGGTCGTCCTTGATAACCCGTCCTTCCGCCTCTTCCTTATTGCGAACCTGCTTTTGCTTAAGCTGAGCGTCTTCCTTCTCGCGCACTGTCTGGAAGGCTTGTTGCAATGCCGAGGCGTTATTCAGGTCTTGCTGAATTTGAGAGGCGTTGTTGGCGTTCGCGTACGTCATTTGTACTCCAACCGGTGCAAGTTCCATTTTTTATCCCTCCAATCAATAGGTGCCGACTTCGACATCGCCCTCGTCATTAAGTGCAATGCTACAATGCTTATATTCCGATTGAATGCTTTTTAGAATGTTGTTGACGGAAAGGCGCGTGCCGGGATAGATTGTGCCGCTAACTCTAATCTTGCCGTTCTTCATGTTCACCAGCTGTTCTTCTATCTCTAGGATTCTTTTCTCGTCGCGTTTAATCTGACCTGCTAAGGGGAATTGCGAACGAGTCAAAGCATTAATCGATTCCACGCGGCTGGGCGGCAACTTGTTGATGTCAATTTTCGAGAGCGTGTTAAGCGTCTGCATGATGTGCGTCAAACGTTTCTTGGACTCCTTGTAAGTCCTGCGCAAGGCTTGATACTCCTTCTGCAAGTTCGGGTCGACGCCGACGGAAACTTTCGTGACGACAAAGGACGAATTGCCGATAACTTTAACGCTAACCATCTCGCCCGCCACAGCATGACCGCCGGTTATCTGCCCGTGCTTGTCCTCCATGATAAGACGCTTGCCCGCCCTGATTTGAGAATGCAAAGCAATGTCCGCGATAAAAATGTCGTTGCCCGCCTCAATCAAAGCGTTCTCGGCAAAGGCGGTTCGCACGTCGTGTTCAGCATAAACCTTAGCCCTGTCCGCGCCCGTAATGCCGCCGCTTATGTAGACGTTGCGTCCATTGACCTCCGCGCCGTTGACCGAGCCTTTAATCTCAATGTCGCCCGTCGCCTTGACTTTGAAGCCTTGCTCCACGTCGCCTTTAATCTGAACCGTGCCATCAAATTCAATGTCGCCCGTCTGAACTCCGACGCCGCCTTTAATCTCTAGTCTTGGGTCAACACTTATCCGCGAGCCTTTATCGACAATCTGCCCGTTCACCGTGGCAATCAATCTGTGTTCGCCGACGACCTTAGTATTTTTCCCTTCGGGCATGGGGCAAGGTCTGCCGTTCTGCGCGGGGACTGGTTCGCCCAAAATATTTTTGCCAGGCGTGCCTTTGGTCTGCGGAATGCGAATCGCTAACGTCTGATTCTCTTTGGCAAGCACGAACAGATTTAAATCCTTGTAGTCGACCTTGTCATACTCATCGACGACGGGTTTGCCTTGAATGCCCAAATCAAACTTCCTGTCAATGTAAGCGTTCTCGCCGGGAATGGGCAAGAGCCCTTCCGCCGCAACAAATGGAGTTAAGCTTTGGATTCCGCTGTCGATTGCGTCCTCGTCTATGCCGTAGACCACGCCCGCATCACTCAAAGCCGCCATGACCATTTCTTTTGTCGGAAGGCGTGCGCCGTCCCGCGTGTCGTATTTTATGGTCGCCTTCATCTTGTCGCGGGGCATTTCGACGATAAGTCTTGCGTAAGGCTCCTCTTCCGCATCGCCCGCAAAAATTTTTTCGTCGCCGACTGCCGCCCTTAAAACGTCCTCGGTTATTTGCACAGGCTCGGCGATTCTTTGAGGTCGCCCATTAGCCTCGCGCATTGTCCGCGAAAGAATCCCAACGTCATAATCCAAAACTTTACAATCGCGCAGAATTTGACGCATATCGGACAGCTCAAAAAGACGTTCGCCGTCCACATTGGGATAAACTGTCAAATAAACGCCGTCCGGTTTGAACTCGTATTTGTAACCGGATGCCGGACCGCCCAAGATAAGATTTTCACTCATCCCGCGTCCTCCTTTCCTAAAGTAAATCTTCTTTGCTTTGCGCCAAATAGCCGCGCATCCTGAAAATCGCCTTCGTGTGCAGTTGGGAGATTCGCGCCTCGGTCAAGTGCATTACCAAACTTATTTCCTTTAGCGTCATCTCTTCGTAGTAGTACAACGATACGACGGTTCTTTCCTTTTCTGGCAGGCGTTCAATCGCCTTGGCTAGCGTCTCTTTTATCTCGAAAAGCTCCGTTGAGTTCGCGGGGTTCGTATCGACTGCTTCGGCGGCGTCCGTCTTTAGGTAATCTTCAAGCGGAATGACTGTCGCCGAGTTGCACTGACTGACTAGAAATTGCAGTTCATCAACTGAAATCTCCAATGCCTCTGCCAACTCCGTATCAGTCGCCGCCCGCCCAAGTTCCGTTTCAAGCTTGCAAACCGTCTGTTCGTACTTGCGAATCTTTTGCCGCATTGAAACGGGTATCCAATCCTTTGAACGCAGATAATCAATCATTGCCCCGCGAATCCGAACGCCTGCATAAGTCTCAAACTTTATATTCCGCGTGATGTCGAAACGGTCAATCGCGTCCAGCAGACCGAAGAAGCCGCTACTCAAAAGGTCGTCCTTATCCAGATGTTGCGGCAAGCTCACTGCCAGACGCCCGCAGACAATCCTGACAAGCGGCAAATAGTGTTCGGCGATTGCGTTGCGCACTTCCACGGATTTTGTTTCCTTGTACCTTAGCCACAATGCCGAGATGTCTTTTTCCTTCGAGTCACTTTCCATAGTTATTCACCGTCCCTCGTCACGCTTTAAACTCAATTTTGATTCGCGAACTGTCCAAAGTCCATCGGGCGGAAGGAGTCCTCTGCTACTGGTTCTTCTTCGTGGAGGTATTCTGCCCGATTGAAGTTTTCATTTGTCTCGGCAAAGGGTGCGTCGTCTATGAAGTGTTCAAGCTCGCGTTTGGTCTTGAAGATAGCGTATTCCTCGCAACTCATCAAAAAAATAAAACTCACCAAGCTAGTAAAAGAAAAGGCTGATAAAGCTCGCGATGCCACAGTCCCGCCGCTCACGAAATCGCTTGTCAGCCCAGAAATGAGTACGATAAACAATGAGACCATGCCGACCGCCAATGAGATAATTATCCTTTTGATGGGCATGATGCTTTCAAGATAGCCGTAAAATCCTGTCAAAGTTTTTCACCACGTATCAATAAAAATTCGCCGCTATAATGTCGGTCATCGTTTAACGTCGCCTATGTTAAATCAGCTTTTCGCCGCGGTCGATAGTCTTGACCTTGTAAGCACCCGTCTCCAAGTCGATTGACACTGTGCGTCCGTAGTTGCCGCCGGTATCCTCGGCTACGATTTTAATTCCGTTGCGGCGAAGAATCTGCTTGCAAGTCTCAGCGTTGCGGGAGCCAACCTTCATGATGTCGCTTGCATTGGAGAAGGCAAACATTTGCGCCCCGCCAGCAATCTTTGCTTGAAGCCGAGCCTTAGTCGCGCCCAGTGCCACAACGTCATTAATCATAAGCGGGATACCCGTATCTGCGAACTTCGCGGGATTGTCGCTGAAGCGTGCCTGCGTGCTGTCAGGTAACATGATATGCAGAAGCCCGCCGACTTTTTTAACAGGGTCGTAAAGGGAAACGCCGATACACGAACCCAAGCCATAGCTTATTAGGGTGGACGGAGAGCGACCGACTTTATAATCTGCCATGCCTACTTTGATAAGAGCTGCCATAATTATTCAACTCCCACTGCCTTGACAAGAGTTGTCAGCGAGCCGGGGTCGGGCACGAGGAAGAAGTGTCCTTGTACGCTGTCGTCTTCAGCCAAGAATTTTGTTTCGATAACCATTGCATAATCGCCCATTTGCCCCAGCTGAACGAGCACGATATTTAAGACTGCGCCTGCCATGTCGAGTGCTAAAGACGGTATCGACGGAATCATTGAGATATTCGTGAAGTGGAAGAACGAGTTTAGATAAGAGCCCGTCAAAATGTTTCCGACTTCCTTAAGGGCTGATACTTCCATTTCGCCGAGTTCTTGCGTAGTGCCGTGCGGTCTGCCCATCAAGTCATCAACCATATAGAAAGCGTTTTCTTTTGGCATGAGGAACAGGATATTGCCAGGAGCCTTGCCATAGACACGCAGGAAGACTGCGACAATCAAAGCGTCGGGACCGCCCACGAGGTCGGGAACGTCTTCAATCGGGATAATCGAGACTTTCGGGACGTTCATATCGATTTTCTTGTTGAGCACCTGCGAAAGGGCTGTTGCCGCATTGCCCGCACCGACGTTTCCGATTTCGCGCATGGCGTCTAGCTGATTCGGAGTCAAATCGAATTCATCTACCATTTAAATCATCTCCATAAATTTATTCTAAGCTGATTAATTTGCGTTGACAATCTCCTCAAGGTTGAGCATGGTAACAAGTCGTCCGTCGATATTGCCAATGCCGCTTAGGAATTTTTCCATTGCCCTATCGCTCACGGTCTTTTTCGGGTCGACGAGTTTGGAGCGAATCGTTAAAACTTCTGTCACGGCGTCGACCAACATGCCGACTTGCAAATCATCTACGATAACAGTAACGATTCTGCTCAACGAGGTGTAAGGCGTCTCTTCAATGCCGAGACGTTTCTTCAAGTCGATAACCGGCATAACCGAGCCGCGCCGATTGATAACGCCCTTAATGAAACTCGCCGCGAACGGTACCCGCGTTATGTCGACCAAGTTGCGAATTTCCTGCACGTGGAAGATATTCACGCCGTATTCTTCGTCGCGCAATTTGAACGCAACCACCTGCATTGCTTGAACTTGTTCTTCCTCGTCGACTACTGCAGGTTTATTCGCCACGCTGTCTTTAGCCATAAAAATTCCTCCTTAGTTAAGCATCGTCGCCACGTCAAGAATCAAAGCAACGCGACCATCGCCGAGCACCGTAGCTCCTGAGAACATCTTCAAGCCCATGAACAGATTGCCCAGCGTCTTTATAACGATTTCTTGCTGACCAATCAGCTTATCGACGACGATACCCGCCTTTGAGTCGCCCGCGTGCACTACCACGACAAATAGCTCTTTGGTGTCGTGAACGTGCGGAACCATCAGCGATTCTTCCATGCGGATTATCGGAATGATTTCGCCGCGCAGGACGATAACTTCATTGTTTTGCACTGTGCTTATATCGCTCGGCTGAATGCTAAGGGTGCTATCGATTGAGGCGAGCGGGATTGCGTACATTTCAGCTTGAACTTGAACGAGCATTGCTTGGATAATCGCCAAAGTCAGCGGCAACTTAATCTTGAAGATAGAACCTTCATTAATGTGCGTCTCAACGTCGACTTGCCCGGAAAGCGATTCGATTTTGCTTTTAACAACGTCCATGCCGACACCACGCCCGCTGATGTCGCTGATTTTCTCTGCAGTGGAGAAGCCTGGCAGGAAAACTATTCGGACGGCGTCCGCGTCGTCCATCGAGTCGACCTCGTCTTGAGTGTAAAGCCCCTTCTCGACAGCCTTGCGACGAATGACATCTGCATCAATGCCTTTGCCGTCGTCAGTGACCATGATAACGACGTTGTTGCCTTCGTGGCGTGCGATAAGTCCGACTTCACCGATACGCGGCTTGCCCTTAGCCTCGCGCTCGTCCGGCATTTCGATACCGTGGTCAAGCGAATTCCTCAAAAGGTGCATTATCGGGTCGCCAATCTCGTCGATAACCGTGCGGTCAAGCTCGGTGTCCTCGCCCTCGATTGTCAAGTTGATTTCCTTGTTGAGTTCTTTGGTAACGTCGCGAACCATACGCGGAAAACGGTTAAAGACTTGGCTGACGGGAACCATGCGGACTTTCATGACGATATTTTGCAAGTCGGTCGTAACCCTGTCCATTTGCTCCAAAGTCTCTGTTAGCTCTGAAAGTCTATGCGTCTGTCCGATTTGCTCTAGGCGAACCTTATTGATAACAAGCTCGCCCATCAAGTTCATCAGCGTATCAAGCTTTTCAATGTCGACGCGAACGGATTGCCCCGCATGACTTTTCTTTTGTTGTGCCGCCGCAGATTGTCCGCCGCTTTGAGCTGCAGGTTTATTCGCCGGTGCAGAAGGTTTAGTGGCGGGGGCTGGTGCAGGAGCCGTCGCGGGTGCAGTTGATTTCTGTTCGACAACGGGTGCCGCTTTTACTTCGGGCTGAGGCGCGGGCGTTCCTCCGAATTTTATAACCTGCGTCTCCGCCGTCTCGATTTCGGAAATGCCAACTACTGCGTCATGAATCTGTTCTTCTTCTGAGGCGGTTATCAAAATGACTTCAAAGGAGCGTTCAAAGTTTTCTTGCTCCAAATCCTCTGCGGTGGGGATTGTCCGAATCACTTCGCCGAGTTCTTCCAAGGCGTTCATTACCATATAAGACCGCGCCGACTTCAATAGGCAAGACTCCGCCAACGTGACCTTAAGATAAATGCCGTGCATGCCGCGCTTTTCCGCCTCGCTGATGACGCTTTTTTCCGTGTCCGATAAATCAACGGGAACATCAGCGGAAACTACAGCGGGCGTAGTAGTCGCTACTTTGGCGGCAGGTTCTTCGGTTGAGGCTTCCGCCTTCGGAGCGGCGGGTGCACCTTCGCCACGCATTATTGCAGTCAATTTCGCAACCAAATCGGATACATCGATAAGATCTTCAGGGTCGCCGTTCGCCACGTTGTTAATCATTTGCTCCAGCGAGTCAATACACTTGAACAGCGTATCGATAATATCGCCAGTCACCGCTAATTGCTCCTTGCGCAACATGTCTAGCACGTCTTCCATCTCGTGGGTCAGCTCGGCGATTTTGTTATAACCCATCGTCGCTGACATCCCTTTGAGCGTGTGCGCGTTGCGGAAAATCTCATTGAGTATGGACAGATCCTCGGCATTGTCCTCCAAGCCGAGCAAGCCATCGTTTAGCGATTGCAAATGTTCATGCGACTCGTCGAGAAACATATCCATGTATTGATTAGTTTCCATTTAAACTCCTCCTGTTTGTTTATCAATCGAATAAAGCCGCTATCTTCTCACTGCTTCCACGATAGCTTCGGCAATTTTATTCAAAGGTCGAATCTCATCGGCAAGCCCCGCATCGACCACCGCCTTAGGCATTCCGTAGACAACGCAACTGTCCTCGTCTTGAGCTATCGAATAACCGCCCGTCGCCTTAACTTTTTTCATGCCTTCGCAACCGTCCGAACCCATGCCAGTCATAATCACCGATACTAAATCCCTGCCGAACTGCGCGGCGGAATCGAACATGTAATTGACAGTTGGTCGAAGATTGCCGACCCGCGGCTCCTGACTCAAGACAATCCGCCGTTCACCGCCTGCAGGGGCAATTCGCAAATGATAATCGCCCGGCGCAATATAGACTTGACCTGGTCTTATAATCTCGTCTTGCTCCGCCTCCTTGACTGCTATCTCGCTGATTGAGTTCAACCTTTCCGCTAATGACTTCGTAAAGCCTGCGGGCATGTGCTGAACGACGACGACGCCGCAGGGGAGGTTTTTGGGTAGGCGCGTGATGACTGCTTGCAATGCTTGCGGTCCGCCCGTCGATGTGCCGATGACTACCAGTTTTTTGCCTGTGCCCGGAATGATTTTCTTGACGGGGGCTGTAGTTGACGGCACGCGATTTATCGTCGGCTTTTGCCCTAAGACAAGTCCCGTTCTGCGTTTTACTTCAATGCGGCGCGTGGTTGGCTCAACGTTCGGCGGCTTCGGGGAATAAACGAGCGGTTTACTCGCGGCGAAACTTTTCCGTGCATGAGTTTTCGCCGCCAATCTGCACTTCGCTAGAATCTCATCCTTTATCGTGTCGATTTTTGAAATGGCACCGCCCGCCTTGCTCACGAAGTCCACCGCACCCAACGCAAGAGCCCGTATCGTTTCATTCGTTCCCTTCTGCGTCGTGGAGCTGACCATAACCACTGGCAACGGGCATTGCTCCATGATAACCGCCAGTGCATTCAGTCCATCCATTACCGGCATAATAACATCAAGCGTCAACACGTCTGGTTGAAACCTTTTTACCTTCTCGATTGCGTCTTGACCGTTTACCGCCGTCCCGACTACTTGGAAGTCGCTTTGACTGTTGAATAAATCAGAGAGGACTTTTCGCATAAAAGCCGAGTCATCAGCAATCAAAACACGAATCACTTTCGCCGCCTCCCCTTGTCCGAAAAATTATTTTGCGTCGACAGCCTTTGCTGTCAACCGTTTCAAAGAAATTATTAGCTACTATTCGCTTGTCTTGCTAAAGTTCCTTCATTGTCAAATAAAAAAAGTGATTAGCAATCGGTCGAAGCCAATCACCAATCACCGAGAAAATTTTATGCGTAGTCAATGTCAATTCGTCCACCACCGCGTGCAAGTCGTTCGGCGAGATCCGGATCCATTTTGTCTTCTAGCGTGAGTTTCTTGGGAGCCGCCGCGTATACCGGCAGACGTTTCTTGATAAACTGCGTGTCGATGTTTCCCGTGCAGAACCATTCGTCGTCGAGGATTTGCTGATGGAGCGGGACAGTCGTCTTAACGAAATTGTTTTCGCCCTTGAGCATGAACTCATTCAAAGCCCGCCTCATGATTCTGATTGCGTCGCCGCGTGTCCTGCCGTGAACAATCAACTTTGCAATCAAGGAGTCGTAGTAAGGTTCGATGGACAAACCCGCCGTCACTCCGCTATCAAACCGAACGCGAGGACCTGAAGGCTCGTGGAGGAATTCAATCTTGCCGGGCGTGGGCATGAACTTGCGGTCGGGGTCTTCGGCATTGATTCTGCACTCGATAGCGTGCCCCGTGAACTTAACGTCCGCCTGCGTAAAGTCAAGCGGCTCACCCGACGCAACTTTAATCTGCGTTCTTACCAAGTCAATGCCCGTGACGGCCTCGGTTATGCCGTGTTCGACTTGAATGCGCGGATTAATTTCCATGAAGTAAAATTCGTTCGTCGCAAGGTCAAGCAAGAATTCAACGGTGCCGATATTGGAATAGTGAACGCTCTTAGCCGCCTTGACTGCAAGCTTGCCGACGCGTTCTCTCATTTCGGGCGTTAAAGCTATCGACGGCGACTCTTCCAAAAGTTTTTGGTTGCGGCGTTGAATTGAACATTCGCGCTCGCCAAGGTGAATCACGCTACCGAAGTTATCCGCCACGACTTGAACTTCAATGTGCCGCGAATGCTCGATGTAGTGCTCGAAGTAAAATCTGTTCTGCTTAACGTCGACAAGCCCCAGCACGTGATGAAGTTCCTCTTCGTTGCGGACGATGAACATGCCCTTGCCGCCGCCGCCGCTTACGGGCTTCAAGATGACGGGATAACCGACTTCAGCCGCCGCCTTAACTGCCATTGTATTGCTTGTCAGCGGTTCGGAGCCTTTTGACATTGGGATACCCGAAGGAATCATTGAGTTGCGAGCCGCGTCCTTGTCGCCGACAAGCCTAATAGTTTCAGGCAAGGGACCAATCCACGTCATGCCCGCATCAACGACCATTTGAGCAAAATCTGCATCCTCGGACAGGAAACCGTAGCCGGGGTGAACTGCATCAGCTTCGGTAGTCTTCGCCGCGTCGATGATTGCCTCGCGGTTCAGGTAGCTGTCGAAGGCGTCCTCTGTGCCCACGCGATAACGAACGTCAGCAAGTTGTGCGTGCAGTGCTTCCTTGTCGGCGTCCGAATAAATCGCGACGGTCTCAATTCCGAGTTCCTGACAGGTGCGAATTACACGCACGGCAATTTCTCCGCGGTTCGCTATGAGAATCCTCCTAATCATAACTTTCCCTCCTTGCAAAAAAAATCTTCCGCACGATTATTCTATCATGCAGAAGATTTATCTTCAATCGTTCAGCGTCATTTAATCCGACCGATAATCGACTCGCCGCCGCGCACCTTGTCGCCCTTCTTAACCGTGACTTCGACGCTTGAGGGCATTACAATTTCCGTACACGAGCCGAAACGAATCAAGCCGTAGAGTTCGCCCTTCTCAAGTTTGTCATCGAGAGTAACCCAGCTGACGATACGCCGTGCCAAAATCCCAGCCACTTGAGTGACAGTCACGCGGAGCCGTTCGTTTTCAATGCCGATAAGGTGTCGTTCGTTCTCGAAGCCGACGGAATCTTTGTAAGCCGGGCGGAAGCGTCCGCAGATATACTTTTGGATTTTAATCTCGCCGGCAATCGGACTACGATTAACATGGACATCAAAGACCGATAAAAAAATTATGACCTTGCGGCAAGCCCCCTTAACAAAGTCATCGCTATCGACCTCCACCACGTCTTGAACGGTGCCATCGGCGGGAGAAACGATTAAATTTTCGTCGGCGGGGATTGTTCGATTGGGATTACGGAAAAAATAAATGCAGTAACAAGCAATGACGGCGGGCAATATCGCGGCGTAGGGGTGAATCAGCACGCCGAAGAAAAGCGCGATAAGGAGCGCGACGCCCGCAAAGTAATATCCTTCTCTGATTATGCTCAAGATTCTCACGCTCCGTTTTTTTGCTGATGAACTTTCCAAACGAATTTTGGCAAGGCGAGCAATCTTCCTGCGCGGCTGGGCTGGAGCATTGCCCTAAAGAGCCATTCGAGGCGAGCCTTTTGCATCCACAGCGGCGCACGCTTGACGACACCCGCCATAACGTCGAAGGTTCCGCCCACGCCGATTGACACGGGAACTTTGAGTTCGTCTTTGTACTTGAAGAGCCATTTCTCTTGCTTAGGAACGCCCAAAGCCGCAAGGAGAATATCAGGTCGAGAACTTTTAATTTGGGCGATAATGTCTGGTTCGTCCTCTGCTTTGAAGTAGCCGTTGCGAGTGCCGACAATTTTTATTCCAGGGTAAAGGGTCTCGGCTTTGGCTTTGGCTTTATCGGCGATGCCTGGCGCGGCTCCAAACAGGAAGAACTTAAAATCATGCGCGGGGGCAATCTTCATCAGTTCCTGAACCAAATCGAAGCCCGCGACGCGTTCGGGCATAAACTTTCCAAGGTGACGAGCTGCCCAAACTGTTCCTGCGCCGTCCGGCACGACCAAACTTGCCGCGTTCAATATTTTTTTAAGTTCGGCGTCGTGCGTGGCGTTCAAGAGCATTTCGGCATTAGCAGTCGCTACCATTGACGGTTTGCCCGCTTCAACTAAATTTATCACGCGTTCGACGGCTTGCGACATTGTCACCGCGTCGACCTTTACGCCTAAGATTTCTACTCGTTCACTCATTGAAAAGCTCCCTGAAAGTTCCGTGCTCCAAGTCCGCAATGTTGTACAGCGTGTCGAGGATAAGGAACGTCTCCTTTAAATTCTTCCGCGCAGACTTCCAACCGTCGCCGTCAGTTATCCAAACGAACTTGAAGCCGCCAATACTCTTCGACTCCTCAGCAATCATTTTATAACTTCGCGCAGTCTCATTGAGCTTTGAACCGCCGCTTGCATAAAAATTCGTCTCGATACCAAAGACCGCTGCCGAAGTCCTAACGACGAAATCAAAACGCTTAGTCGAAGTCCCGCCCGCAGAAATTTTCGATAGGTCAAGCCCAAAAGTTTTCTCCACGTCGGCAAGATACATTTCCTTTCGATAAGCGACGCCCGCTTGCTTTAAGAAACTCTCTACCAGATTTTCCATTTGATGACCGCCGCGATTCTTCCTGCCGTTTGAATCAAGCCCAACCTCAACGCCCGTCACGTAATCATACAAGTTAGCGATAATGTGATTCTCCAACAAGTCGAAAAGCCCCGTAGCCCGCATGAAGTGTTTGTACTGCTCAACGGATTGCGTCGGCTTGTCAAAGTTGTAATTCGTATCGGCGCAGAAAATTTCATTCTGACGGACAGCCAACAGTATCGGCACCGCCCGCAAGCACGTGGGATACTTAGCCAAAAGATTTTCAAAGTCGCGTTCGATGTCCTTCGAGCCAACCAACGAGTTCAGAAGGTAAATCTCCGGCTTAAGTCGTTCGGCATTGTCATAGACCTTAGCAAAGTCCGTGTAGTAGTCGTAGCCGTTAATCGAACTGCGGAACGTCGCGAGCCAGTCTTCAAAGTTTCTGTTCATGAGCGTGAATCAACCTTTCCTTAGCCAACGCGATGAAGTCGGGGTTATTGTCGACGCCGATAAACTTTCTGCCGAGCAACTTGCAAGCAACGCCCGTCGTCCCTGAGCCGCAGAAAGGGTCTAAGACTAAATCACCCTCGATAGTCGACGCCAGAAGAATTCTTGCCAGCAAGTAAAGCGGCTTCTGCGTCGGGTGCTTGCCGAAAAGTTTTTCTCGTTGCGGCGTTAAGGCTCCTGTCCAAACGTCCTTCATTTGCTTGCCGCCGTTAAGCTCCTTCATCAGCTCGTAATTGAAGTAATGCTTAGCGGAAGAGTTTTTTTTTGCCCAAAGAATCGTCTCGGTGCTGTGCGTGAAGTATCTGCAACTGAGATTCGGCGCGGGGTTCGTCTTCTGCCACGTGATGTTGTTCATGATTTTGAAGCTTTCCTGCTCCAGAGCCATGCCGACCGAATAAATGCTGTGCAAGGTGCCGCTAATCCAAATCGTTCCGTTCGGCTTGAGAATTCGCTTGCAACGTCTTATCCACCGCCGATTGAACTGGTGCTTATCTTCAAGCGTCGCTACTTTATCCCAGTCGCCCTTGTTGACGGAAACCATTTTACCGCTATTGCAAGTGATGCCACCGTTCGACAGGAAATAGGGCGGGTCAGCAAAGATAACGTCAGCGAACTCGGCGGGGAACCTCGGCAACAGTGCTAAGGCGTCGGCAAGATAAAGCTTCGAGTCTTCGTCTTGAAAGAAAGCGTTCATTACTCAACAGTCACGGACTTTGCAAGATTGCGGGGCTTGTCCACGTCGCAGCCACGAGTTATCGCCGCGTAGTAAGCAAGGAGTTGCAACGGGACGACAGTTAAAAGCGGTATCAACAGCTCGTCGGTCTCCGGCACGAAGATAACGTGGTCGAGATATTTTTCAAGCTCGGTATCGCCCGCCGCCGCTATGCCGATAACAATCGCGTCGCGTGCTTTGACTTCCTTGATGTTCGACAAAGTTTTTTCGTAGACGCTCTTTTGAGTGGCAAGCGCGATAACTGGCACGCCCTCGACGATTAAAGCTAATGTCCCGTGCTTGAGTTCGCCTGACGCATAAGCCTCCGCGTGAATGTAGGAAATCTCTTTGAGCTTAAGTGCGCCCTCCAAGGCAACGGAATAATCCAACGAACGCCCGATATAAAACACGTCCTCATTGAAGCCGTATTGCCTTGCAAAAGTTTTAATCGGCTCCACGTCGGAAAGCGTCTCCGAAATCTGCGCGGGGATTTTCTTCAGCTTGCAAATCAATTCGCGGACTCTCTCGGCGGGCAACGTCTCGCAAAGCTGAGCCATGTACAAAGCTAGCATGAACATTAGGATTAGTTGCGTGGTGTAAGCTTTGGTCGAGGCAACTGCAATCTCCGGACCTGCCCACGTGTGAATGACTTGATGAGCTTCACGAGCTATCGACGAGCCGACGACGTTGGTTATCGCTAAAGTCTTCGCGCCGAGCCGTTTAGATTCTTTCAAGGCGGCTAAAGTGTCTGAAGTCTCGCCCGACTGACTGACGACGATAACAAGCGTCTTGTCGTCAACAATTGGGTTGCGGTATCGATACTCGCTAGCCAAATCGACTTCAACCAACTTGCGGGCTAGCTTCTCGATATAAAATTTCCCGACAAGCCCCGCATGATAAGCCGTGCCGCACGCTACGATATAAATTTTGTCAATGCCGTCAAGGAAGTCTTTATCCCAGTTCAGTTCGTCTAGGACGATTGACGCGCCGTCTTTGGCAATGCGTTTGCTCATGGTGTCGCGGACGGCTTTGGGTTGCTCGTTAATCTCCTTAAGCATGAAGTGTTCGTAGCCGCCTTTTTCCGCCGCCTCAGCGTTCCAAGTCACGTGAAAGATTTTCTTTACGACGATACCGCCTTGACGGTTCATGACGAGCACGGAATCTTTTTTGACAAGGGCAAGTTCGCCGTCGTTCAAAATGTAAGTGTCTCGTGTGTGATTGATAATGGCGGGAATGTCCGAGGCGATGAAGTTTTCCCCTTTGCCCAAGCCAACGATTAACGGATTGTCCTGCTTGGCGCAGAGTAAAATGTCGGGGTGAGCCTTCGCCATGAACGCCAACGAGTAGGAGCCTTCGACCTTGCTTAGGACTTCACGAACTGCCGCCACGAAGTCGCCTTGATAAACTTCCTCCAGCAAGTGCGCGATAACCTCCGTATCAGTTTCGGACGTGAACTTATGCCCGCGAGCGATTAACTCCTCTTTGAGCGGCAGATAGTTTTCGATAATGCCGTTGTGCACGACGACGAAATCACCGTGGCAATCGGTGTGAGGGTGGGCGTTGCTGTCCGACGGTCTGCCGTGCGTCGCCCAACGCGTATGACCAATGCCCACCGTGCCGACGGGCAATCTGTTCTTTAGCTTGTCTTTGAGCGCGTCTAACCTCCCAACGGATTTCTCAATAAAAATCTCGTCGCCGCAATCGACCGCTATCCCCGCCGAGTCATAACCTCTATATTCCAATTTCGTTAGCCCGTCCAAAAGAATCGGTGCCGCCTTTTTATCGCCAATGTATCCAACTATCCCGCACATGTCGTTTCCTCCTGAATTTTCTATGAATCAATTTGGGCGATTATATCTTACTTACTTTGCACAGTCAATCTTTGACGTTTCCCCGTTCCTATTAACAAATAGACAATCAACCATAAAAATATATTGGATTGACGATTACTAGGCGGACGGCTAAAATTGGCTCATGTTTTGTATACAAGAAAGAATTTCTGTAAAAGGGGTGGTTTTATGTTTTGGGCTGAATTAGCGGTAGTGCTGGCGATGTTAATCATCGGCGCACGCTACGGAGGAATTTTCCTGGGCATGTCGAGTGGTTTTGCCATTGCAATTTTAGTTTTCGGCTTCGGACTCGCGCCGGGCAATCCCGCTATCGATGTCATTATGATTATCATGACGGTCGTTGTTATCGCGGCGACTCTGCAAGCATCTGGCGGCATGGATTATCTGATTCAAATCGCCGTCAAGCTCTTGCGCAAGAATCCGAACCGCATTAGCTATTATGCTCCGATTATTAGTTGGGTCTTTACGTTCATGTGCGGCACGGGCAATATCTCGTTCGGTATCCTGCCAGTTATCGCTGAAGTGGCTCGCGAGGCGGGCGTCCGTCCCGAACGACCAATTTCAATGTCGGTTATCGCCTCTCAACAAGCGATTACTGCCTGTCCGATTTCCGCCGCTACCGTCGCACTCGTCGGGCTGTTGTCTCCGCAGGGCGTCACGCTCATTGATATTCTAATCGTCTGTATTCCCTCGACGCTTATCGGTGTCGTGTGCGGTTCGTTATGGGCGGCTCGTATGGGCAAAGAACTTTCCGAAGACCAAGAGTATCTCGACCGCGTCGCACGCGGTGAGGCTGCTCCCATTAACGAGAAAGCTCAAATCGCTGAGGCTAAAGAGTTCTCCGCCTCGACTAAACGTGCCGTCTGGATTTACCTTCTGGCAACAGTTATCGTCGTCATCTTCGGTATCTTCCCTGAGTTGCGTCCGTCGGCTATGCTCGGCGACAAGATGGTTTCCTTTACGATGACTATGTGCATTGAAATGGTTATGATGGCTATGGCGGGCGTCATGATTATCGCTTGCGGCGTCAAAGTCAATTCAATTATCGAACAGTCCGTTTTCCGCAACGGCTTAATGGGCGTCTATTGTATCTTCGGCTTGACGTGGGCGGGCGATACTCTCACGCGCAATAATATCGACTTCATCAAATCCGGTGCCGCTGACCTAATCTCAACTTATCCTTGGGTCTTCGCGATTATCCTGTTCCTGTTGAGTGCAGTTATCTTAAGTCAGGCGGGCACGATTGGCGCGTTGGCTCCGCTTGGAATCACACTGGGAATCACGCCGCCGGCTATGATTGGTATGTTCCCTGCAGTCAACGGTTACTTCCTCGTTCCGATTTACGCGACTGTTCTGGCAGGTATCGCCTTTGACCGCACGGGCACGACGCAGATTGGCAAGTTCGTCTTTAACCACAGCTTCCAAATCCCCGGCTTGATTACGTGTATTGTTAGCGTGGCGGTCGGCATGGCTTTGGCTAACGTGGTCTTATAAGCGGCAGTACAAAACTTTACATAGAGGGTGCTAACATGAGAAAGGAACACGACTTTTTAGGAGAGATTGAAGTTCCCGACGAAGTTTATTACGGCGTGCAAACTATGCGGGCTATCGAGAACTTCACAATCACCGGACGCAGGCTCGATGAGGACTTCATTAAGTCGCTTGCCAAAGTCAAGAAGGCGGCGGCGCAGGCTAACATGGAGACTGGACGCCTCGACAGGAAAATTGGCAACGCACTTGTTCAGGCGGCGGAAGAGATTATCGACGGGCAGTTCATCGACCAGTTCCCTGTTGACCCGATTCAAGGCGGCGCGGGCACTTCAATTAATATGAACATGAACGAAGTTCTTTGCAACCGTGCGCTTGAGATTATCGGCGAGGAAAAGGGACGCTACGACATCATCAGCCCGAACAACCACGCGAACATGGCGCAATCGACTAACGACTCCCTCCCGACGGCGATTAAAGTCTGCTTGACTTACAAGAGCCATAACGTCATTAACGCCCTTGATTATCTTGCCCATGCCCTTGAGCAGAAGGCGGAAGAGTACAAAGATATTCTCAAGATGGGGCGCACGCATTTGCAAGACGCCGTTCCGATTACGCTTGGTCAAGAGATGGGCTCGTATGCTTCGGCAATTCGTCGCAGTATCCGCCGTATCGAGTGGGCGATTGACAGTATCCGCCTAATCAACATGGGCGGTACCGCCGTCGGCACTGGTCTTAACGCTGAGCCCGCTTACATCAAGATTGTCGCCCGCAAGCTCCGCGAAATCACTCACGAGAATTTCGAGACCTCAACGAACATAATCGACGCCACCAACAATACAGACGGCTTTGTCGACGTTAGCTCCGCTTTGAAGAATACCGCCCTTGTCCTTATCAAAATGGCGAACGACTTCCGCCTTATGGCGTCGGGTCCTCGTTGCGGCTTGAATGAAATCTTCCTGCCTAAGCGTCAGCCTGGCTCGTCGATTATGCCCGGCAAAGTCAATCCCGTTATCGCTGAGGTCATGGACCAGGCGTGCTATCAAGTCATCGGCAACGATTTGGCTGTTACCCTCGGCGTCGAGAACGGACAGTTCGAACTCAACGTCATGGAACCGATTATGGCTTATAACCTGTGCTCGTCGATGAATTATCTTGCCAATGCGTCGCGGACTTTCGTAGACAAACTCTTGACGGGTCTTGAACCGAACCGCGAACAATGCCAGAAGTGGTTGGATAGCTCTGTTGGTGTTGTGACAGCTCTGCTCCCGCACCTCGGCTACGAACAATGTTCCATGCTTGCAAAGGAAGCGTACGCAACCCGCCGCCCGATTCGCGAAATCATCTTGGAAAAGGGAATCCTCACCGAAGAACAGCTTAAGGTTTACATGTCGCCCGAAAAGATGACGCGCCCTGGCATCACCAACTGAAAATCTCCTCGATAAAAACTTTTCCCTCTGCCAAATTGCGGCGGGCAACGTGGACGTTGCATCCAGTGGTCGCGGCGGACTAGTCAAGAATTTGGACGTAACAACCGCGTTCGTACGCAACGCTAGCGCATTGCTACTTCGAAAAAGTTTCCTCCGTATTGTTGCGGGGGATTTTTTTTGTTATCATGGCGAAAAATTTTTGGGAGGGCTCGTCAATGGGACTTAAGACTAAAGCAATCCTAGCAGTTAATGTCATTGTAATCGTCGCATGTGTGCTAATGGGGATTATCGGATATATTCGGGCGGAGGAAGGCTTTGCTCGAACTTTGGAGATGAAAGCCGCCGCCGATGTTCAGTCGCTTACGGAGATTGTAAATAGTCGCTACTACGGCGATTGGCACGTTCAAAACGGAATACTCTTTAAGGGCGGGCAACAGATTGACGGCGTGAACGAGATTGCCGACTTCCTAAGCAATATTTGTAACGGCAAGGTCACAATCTTTAACGGCGATACTCGCGTTGCCACGACAGTTAAAGACGCGGCGGGCAATCGTCAGGTCGGAACCAAGGCTTCAGAGGCTGTCATTGATAACGTAATCACTCAAGGGAAATTTTTCGTGGGCAAGGCGTCAGTCATGGGCGAAGACCACTACGCCGCTTATCAACCGATTAAAGACACCACGGGCAAGACGATTGGAATGCTCTTCGTGGGCGTGAGCGTTCACGAGATGGACGACGTAAGGGACAATCTGATTTTGTCGATAGCGTTGGCGGTCGTGGTGATTGTGATTCTTTGCGGGCTTGCGTCCAATTACGTTATCGGCAAAATGGTCGGGCAAGTCGGAGAGGTCGTCGGGGCTGTCAAGAAAGTTTCGGCGGGCAACCTGCGAATTGATGACTTAGAGATTAAGTCGCGGGACGAACTCGGCACCCTGTCAGAGAGTATCAACGACATGAAGCATAAGCTTAAAAATCTCATGACTAAAATCTCGGAGTGTTCGGAACGGGTCGCGGCGTCGAGTGAGGAATTAACCGCCGGCACTCAGCAGACGAACGAATCAATAACCGTCGTAGCTCAGAACATAGAAGTATTGACGCAAGGCACCGTTGACCAGGAACGGACGATTGAGACGTTGGAAGAACGAATCCAAGACATGCACGACAGAATGGATGACTTGCGCACGACGGCAACGCAAATGGAACAGATAGCCATTGACAGCGCGAACAATGCGGCACTCGGCAAAGAGAAGGTCGAGGCGGCTGTTGATGTCATGAAGAATATCGAACAACAGGTTAGCTCCTCGGCGCAAGTCATCGGCGAACTCGGCAAGCGTTCGGACGAGATTGGGCAGATTGTCGAGACGATTAGCGGCATTGCGGGTCAGACGAATCTTTTAGCACTAAATGCGGCAATCGAGGCGGCTCGTGCTGGCGAACAAGGTCGCGGCTTTTCTGTCGTGGCGGAGGAGGTTCGCAAGCTTGCTGAACAGTCGAGCGAGGCGGCGGGCAATATTGCCAAACTCATCGCCACGATTCAACAGGATACAACTTCTGCGGTCGAATCTATCGAACAGGGCAATCAAAGCGTCAAAGAAGGTACAAAATCCGTCGCGGAGACTGGCAAAGCCTTTATCGATATAGAAACTCAAGCTTCAAAGCTTACAGAGAACGTCAGCCGGAGCTTGAAAGATATTGTAGCCGTGGACGCGAGCAACAAGGAGATATTAACGGCAGTCGAGCACGTAAAAGCGATTGCAAACCGTTCAAGCGAGAATGCAAGTTCTGTAAGTGCCGCAACGCAGGAACAATCCGCCGCTATGCAGGAAGTCGCTGACGCCAGCAAGACTTTATCGGAACTCGCTAACGAAATGCGCGGTGAAGTCGCTCAATTCAAGTTGTAAGGAGAAATTCTCTTGGATTTCGCAATCAAAGCCGAACACCTCACGAAAATTTATAAAATCTACGAACGGGACATCGATAGGCTTAAAGAAACCTTCCACCCGTTCCATAAACGCTACAGCAGAGACTTTTACGCCCTTGAAGACGTTTCCTTTGAAATTAGGCGCGGAGAAAACGTTGGACTCGTCGGAAAGAACGGTGCGGGCAAATCTACCCTTTTAAAAATTATTACAGGCGTTTTAACTCCCACAAGCGGCAAAATCGAAGTCAACGGGCGTATTGCGTCACTTTTGGAGCTCGGCGCAGGTTTTAATCCCGAAATGACCGGCGTAGAAAATATTTACATGAATGGACTTCTAATCGGGCACAATCGCGACGTTATGGACGCAAAACTAGAAAATATCATCGCGTTCGCCGATATTGGCGACTTTATCAATCAACCAGTCAAAACTTATTCGTCAGGCATGTTCGCAAGGCTCGCTTTTGCCGTAAATGCCTTCGTCGAACCCGATATTTTGATTGTCGACGAGGCTTTGAGCGTCGGCGATGCTTTTTTCCAAAGTAAATGTATGGATAAGATGCGTTCAATGATTCAAGGCGGCGTTACGGTCATTTTTGTCAGTCACGATACCTTTGCGCTCAAAAATCTTTGCGAACGCGCCTTTTTAATGCAGAACGGTAAAATTTTAATGGATTCGTCCGCTAAAGAGGTCGTCGAAGTCTATCGCAACATGTTAATCGAGTCTCGCGGCGAATTAACAGACGCGCAAGCCCAATTTCAAAGCAATCTCGCCAATAATCTCCGCTCAGATAAAAAATTCGACAGAGAAAACTTTTCCAAAGAGAATTTGGAGCGCGGAAAGGAAATTTTTATGAAAAACGCAACGTATCAGCGTGGCGGCGACGGTCGAGCAACTTTTGAGAACGTTCAACTGCTAAATCTTAACAGCGAACTCATTAACGAAGTTATTTTCGGGCAAGAAGTCGTTTTGCGCATGATTATCCGCTTCAAAAGTGATATTTCGTTCCTCGGCATGGGTTATCATATCCGAAACGCTACCGGAATTGATTTAGTCTACACAGATTCCCGCTTCAACGACATAAAAGCCATCGTCGACGGCAAGGCGGGCGAAATTTACGTTGTCGATTGGCAATTTAAGGTCGAATTGCGGCAAGAACTCTACGATATTGCTTGCGTAATCTCTTCTCCCGTCGATGAAACGCTTAGTTCGGTTGAATTGTGCGATTTTGTCCCTTGCGCCGTCCAATTTAACGTTGTAAGCCCAAATCCTTACTTGAGTTTGTCTGGCGGCTACGTTCATTGGCATAACGACCTAAAAATTTGCCGCGTGAATTGAAATTAAATTTTTTTCGGGTATAATAAGCTGAATAAAACATGGAGGCGAAATTTTTGTGGAGAATTCAGAAGTTCAAAAGTTCAACATTAAAAATTTGCTCTCGACAAAGAGCGCGGCGGCAATTATCGCCTCAACGGTGGCTATAGTCGGCGTCGGGGCTTTGGGAGTGTCTAGTTCGGTCGCTGACAGCAATAAAATCGTTCTCGGCGTGCGTTTTGAAAATCAACCTATCGGCGGACTCGATAAAGTCACTGCGGAAAAATTTTTTGCAAATATTGCCGCTAAAAGGGTTCACGAGCTTAAATTCCGCTACGAGGGCGAAGAATTCGTCATCACACCCGAAGAAATTAATTTAACTGCCCAAATCGACAAGGCAACGCAAGATGCGTTCAGTTTTGGGCGCGGCGGTTCGACAATCGGCAACTTTAACGACCAAATTAGGTGTTTGCTCAACGGTCGTAGCGTTCAACTCGCCGCTCAATACGATTCGACGCTCCTTGACGAAAAACTTAACGAAATCGCCGCTAAAGTCAATCGCGACCCCGTAAACGCCGTTATTGAATTGTCTTCGGACGGCGCAATCCAAAAATTCCCCGGCGTCATCGGTAAAAAGCTTAATACTCAAGAAATCGCCGAAAATTTGAAAGCTCCGCTCACAACGTTGAATTTGCCTAGCGGAGCGATTGATTTAGTCCCAGAAGACATTCAACCCTTCATAACGACCGAAGATATTGCCGAAATTGATTCAGTCCTCGGCTCGTTCAGCACTTATTACTATCCTGGCGACCGCGGCGATAATATTTGGCTCGCGGCGAACGCTATCTCAAATAAAATCGTTAAACCGTCGTGGACGTTCTCTTTTAACGATACTGTCGGCGAAAGGACTTGGGACGCGGGTTATAAAGTCGCGGGCGTGATTATTAATGGGCGACCAGCCGAAGATTACGGCGGAGGCGTCTGTCAAGTCAGTTCGACGCTGTATAATGCCGTTTTGCTCGCCGGACTCACCCCTACTGAACGCACGCCGCATTTTTATCAATCAACTTACGTTGCGCCGGGCAGAGATGCTACCGTTGCTGATGGTTACCTTGATTTTAAGTTCCGCAACGATTTTCCGCACAATGTTTATCTAATCGCGGAGGCTTACGGCTCAACTTTAAGCGTTTACGTTTTGGGCACGAAATCTGACCTAGGCGGCGCGGATATTGCTATTGAGCGCGAAGGTTCGGATATGAAACCGTCGATTTATCGCGTCTGGTATAATGGCGGCGAAGTCATCAAAAGCGAATTCCTGCACACCGACGTTTACGAACTGCCTAAACCTAGACAAGATAACGTTTAAATCATTTTTCCCCGCTTCGGCGGGATTTTTTTTGCCCAAATAGAAAATTATATTTAAATAGAATTTCTCAATCCGACCTCTAAATCAGCCTCAAAAATGGGGCGTTTTTTTTATGCCCTGAAAAATCCGCATTACAACGCCATTTTCCTAGCCCTAAAATTATATTTAAATAGAATTTCCAAATCGACCCTAAAAATCGCCCTTCAAAAGAGGGTTAAACGACCCGAAACCCGTTTCAAAGCTCCAAAATCGTTTTCAAGCCTCCAAAATCATTTTCAAACCGTTTTTTTATGTTATAATCACTCGCGGAGGTGTTTTTTATGAAAAAAATTGCCGTCGCGATGAGTGGAGGCGTTGATAGCTCACTTGCCGCCGCTCTTTTGCTCAAAAATCAATTTGAAGTCGTCGGAATTACTATGTTGCTATCAGATAATCAAAAATCAGTCGCCGATGCTAAAAATGTTTGCGATTTCTTAGGCATAAGTCATTTCGTAGCCGACTTCAGGCAAATTTTCCGAGATAAGGTCGAAAATTACTTCGTCAATGAATATCTGCGCGGCAAAACGCCTAATCCTTGCGTTCAATGCAATAAATTTATAAAATTCGGTGCGCTGTTCGACTTCGCAAGCGATTTGGGCGCGGATTTCCTTTCAACAGGTCATTATGCAAGAATTATCTTCGAGGACGGGCGATTCAAGTTAAAAAGAGCCGCCGATATTAAAAAAGACCAGTCATACGTGCTTTACAACCTAACGGCGGATAAACTTTCGCGGATTATTTTGCCACTCGGCGACTTTTCTAAGGTTGAGACGAGAAATTTAGCCGAAGAATTAAATTTACCAGTCGCAGATAAGCCAGATAGCCAAGAAATTTGCTTTGTGCCCGATGACGACTATAAAAAATTTATTTTGGAAAGAAATTCTTCGGCTGAGGCGTTGCAAGCGGGCGAAATCGTCGATTCAAGCGGAAAAGTTTTAGGAAATCATAGAGGCGTAGCGAATTACACGATTGGACAGCGTAAAGGCTTGGGAATTGCCGCGCCAGAGCCACTTTACGTCACAAATCTTGATGTTGCCAATAAAAAAGTCGTCGTGAACACGAATGACAAACTTTTTTCTAAAATTTTGACGGCAAGCGACGTTCACTGGATTTACAAGCCGATTTTGCCTAAAGAAATGCAAGCAAAGATTCGCTACGGTTCCAAATTCGCCGATTGCAGAGTTTTTGAGGCGGGAAACAGTTTGCGGGTTGAATTTTCGGAGCCGCAACGCGCAATTACGCCTGGTCAGTCGATTGTCTTCTACGACGGCGATGAAGTTTTAGGCGGAGCAATTATTGATTGATTTAACTGTGCGGGGAAAATTTACGATAAACTTTCGAGAGAGGTGAGGAAAAATGGCAAACAACGCAAATATAATGATGATAGCTCCGACACAACCGGCGACGTCGCAAAAAAATGTAATATCGCGAGGCACGCAGCCGAGATATAGACAGCCGACGCGGGCGGGCAAAAGAAATTTCAATGCAACGCTCGATAAAGTCAATGCAAAGCTCGACGAGGCAAAACAAAGCCTTCAAGGCTTGCAAAACACGGAAGAAACCGCCGCGCAGGTCGAATCGGACGCAAAAGAAGTAGATACGGAGAAAAACGATACGCAAGCTCAAGGAAAGAGTGAAACTCCGCAGGATGCACCTAAGCAGGACGAAAAAATTTCCTCCGAAGCCAAACCGAAGGATATAAAGCCCGTGCAAGAAAAATCGCCTGCGGATATTTCTTTTGTAGAAGAAAAACCCGTTGAAGAGCCTAAAAATCAGCCGATGACTTCCCAAAGGGTGAATAATTCTGCGGATATTTCTTCTGTCGAGGAAAAACCCGTTGATGAACCTAAAAATCAGCCGATGACCTTCCAAAGGGAGAATAATTCTGCGGATATTTCTTTTGTGGAAGAAAAACCGGTCGAGGAGCCAAATAATCAGCCGGCGACCTTCCCTGCGATTAATTATTTCTTCGGATTGAATTCGGAAGCACTTTTGGCGACGAAACCGATTATCCCTAATGAAGCCCCAAAAGTTGAAGGTGTTAAGGAAATTTCTTCGACTGCACCGAATTTAATGACGCTCATGCCGCAAAAGGGCAACGATAACGCGCAATCAATGCTTAACATGTTGGGCGGGTGGCGAGTAATTGAAATTCAATCGCCGCTTAATCAGCAAGAACAACCGATTCAGCCAATGACGATTAATCAGCAAGCTCAACCGATTCAGCCGACGACGACTAATCAGCAAGAACAGCCGATTCAACCAACGACGATTAATCAGCAAGAACAGCCGATTCAACCGTTGACAACGACTAATCAGCAAGCACAGCCGATTCAGCCGTTGACAACGACGCTTAATCAGCAAGAACAGCCCGTTCAACCGTTGACGACAACTATTAATCAGCAAAATCAGCTCGTTCAACCGTTGACGATGATTAATCCTCAAGAACAACCCATTCAGCCGTTGACGACGATTAATCCTCAAGAACAGCCGATTCAACCGCCGACGATTAATCAGCAAGAACAGCCTGTTCAGCTGTTGACGACGACTAATCAGCAAGAACAGCCCATTCAGCCGCTGACGACGACTAATCAACAAAATCAACCTGTTCAGCTGTTGACGACGACTAATCAACAAAATCAACCTGTTCAGCTGTTGACGACGACTAATCAGCAAAATCAGCCCGTTCAACCGTTGACGACAACGATTAATCAGCAAAATCAACCCATTCAGCCGCTGACGACGACTAATCAGCAAAATCAACCCATTCAGCCGTTGACGACGCTTAATCAGCAAAATCAACCCGTTCAACCGCTGACGACGACTAATCCTCAAGAACAGCCGATTCAGCCGCTGACGACGATTAATCCTCAAGAACAATCGATTCAACCGTTGACGATGATTAATCCTCAAGAACAACCCATTCAGCCGTTGACAACGATTAATCCTCGAGAACAACCCATTCAGCCGTTGACAACGATTAATCTTCAAGAACAGCCGATTCAACCGTTGACGACAATTAATCCTCAAGAACAACCCATTCAGCCGCTAACGACGTCGATTAATCAGCAAAATCAACCGATTCAGCCGTTGACAACGATTACTCTTCAAGAACAGCCGATTCAGCCGTTGACGATTAATCCTCAAGCACAGCCGATTCAACCGCTGACGACGATTAATCCTCAAGAACAATCGATTCAACCGTTGACGATGATTAATCCTCAAGAACAACCCATTCAGCCGTTGACGATGATTAATCCTCAAGAACAACCCATTCAGCCGACGACGATTAATCAGCAAGAACAACCCATTCAGCCGATTACGATTAATCAGCAAGAACAATCCGTTCAGCCGTTGACTACGATTAATCAGCAAGAACAACCTGTTAAGCCGTTGACTACGATTAATCAGCAAGAACAACCTGTTAAGCCGTTGACTACGATTAATCAGCAAGAACAACCTGTTAAGCCGTTGACGACTAATCAGCAAGAACAACCCGTTCAACCGCAGACGACTAATCAGCAAGAACAACCCATTCAGCCGATTACGATTAATCAGCAAGAACAACCTGTTAAGCCGATTACGATTAATCAGCAAGAACAACCTGTTAAGCCGTTGACTACGATTAATCAGCAAGAACAACCTGTTAAGCCGACGCCGATTAATCAGCAAGCACAACCGATTCAGCCGACGACGACTAATCAGCAAGCGCAATTTGTCGAGACGCAACCGATTGTTCAAGCACAAGCCCAATCAATCAGAGTCGACGAACGCCCCGCGCCGCAAAACTTTTCCGAATTACTCGGCGTGAATATACAGGCTGAAGACGCACCGACCGCCGCACCAGTCACGCCGCCGCAATCGACGCCGCAACAATTCGAGCAAGAACCTCAGCAACGAGACGCGCAACAAACCTTCCAACCCTTCCAAGCGACAACTGACGCACCTCAGCCGCAACAAGTCTCGACGGGCGCAGAAGTCTTCACCGTTCCTTTGACGACAAATGACGCACCTCAACCGGCGGCGGCTCCCGTTCAGGCTCCCGAAGCTCCGCCTATGCCTCAAGATAATTTCGATGTGCCCGCGCAAATTGTCCGTCAAGCTAGACTGATTCGCACGGCGGAAAATACACAAATGGTCATCAAGCTCAATCCTGAACACCTCGGCGACTTGACGCTTAGAATTTCCGTCAGCCAAAGCGGCGCGATTAATGCCAGCTTCCACAGCGACAACGCCCAAGTTCGTACGATTATAGAAAACTCACTCGTTCAGCTCCGTCAAGAGCTCAACAACGCCGGACTTAAAGTCGATAATGTCGAGGTCTCCGCGAACTTGAATGACGGCGGCTTGATGAACGGTCAAGGAGGACAGGCTTGGCAACAAAATCGCCAGTCTCGTCAGGGCAATCGCCGAATCAATCTCGACGCCCTCGAACGTGACGTTGACGCCGCCCAACCTGTCAATGAAAGCCCCGCCACGGACGGCGTTGATTATTCCGTTTAAAAAATTGGAGGAGATAATATGGCAAACGCACTTAACACAATCACCGTCAACGGCGTGACTTACAATGCCGACGCTTATGAGGCATCGCACCCCAAAGAGACCAAAGCTAACGACGACCTCGGCAAGGAGACTTTCCTGCAACTGCTAGTCACTCAGCTTCAGAATCAAGACCCGCTCAACCCGCAGGAAAACGGCGAATTCATTGCACAGCTTGCGCAGTTCAGTTCCCTTGAGCAGATGACTAACGTTTATGAAGCCCTTGAAGAACTCGGCAAGACTGTCGGCAATATCGATACGTCCGTTCTCGTCGGGCAACTTAGCGGCATGATTGGCAAGAGTATCGATTGGATGGAAACGATTAACGAAGCCGACGCGGAAGGCAACCCGATTAGCCATACCGAAAAAATGACGGGCGTCGTTAGCGGCGTATCAATCGTTGAAGGCACACCTAGCATCGTCGTCGAGAAGGACGGCACCAAATATCAAGTCGACATCTCAAGCGTTGCTCACGTCTACGAGACGACGCCCGAAGAAACTCCCGAAGTTTCGCAACCTGAACAAGAATAAATTTAACGCCGATAAAAAGAACCGCTCCTCAATCTGGGGAACGGTTTTTTTGTTGCGTATCTTAGTTCAAAGTCTCAAGTCTTCGCGGCGCATGAGCAGGAAGCAGTAATCTGACAGCCGGTTTAGGAAAATCTTATCGACCTCGTGGACAGGCTCCGACTTTGACAGCTCGCAAGCCAGCCGCTCGGCACGCCGCGTTATCGTCCTTGCTAAGTCTAGGAAGGCTCCGCCCTTCGACGCGCCGGGGATTAAAAATTCTCTCAGCGGCGGCAACAGCTCTTCTAACGCGTCCATCTCCTGTTCAAGATTTGCAACGTCGCCCGCGGTTATCGTCGGCTCCCGATTCAAGCTCGCGAAGTCCGCCATAAGTCTCGGCAAAAGTTTCTGTACGTCAAAAATTTTCTCTTGCACGTCCTCGACCTCGACAAAAGCCCTTGCCAATCCCAACGCCGAGTCAGCCTCGTCAATCGCGCCGTAGACTTGAACCCGCAGTGAATTTTTCTCGACGCGTTCGCCCGTGTAAAGGCTCGTCAAGCCCGCGTCGCCCGTTTTCGTGTAAATCTTCATCAGCAAGCCTCCCTAACCAATTAAAGTTTGTCCGAGGTAAACGACCGCGCCCATGAATATCACGAACGGAATATAAATCTTGACCGCGAACGCCAATAGCTGAGAGTCTGCGCCCTTAACGCCGATAGCCGCCGAGCCGATTGCGATTGACAGCGGAGAAATCATCTTACCCGCACAAGCTCCCGTAGCATTAGCCGCCGCCACCCACGCTTGAACAGTTTCATTCGCGCCGATTGCCTGACTTGCTACGACTTGCAATTTGCCGAACAGAACGCAACTTGAGGTCGCAGAGCCTGTGATATACGTACCGACCGAGCCGAGGAACGCCGCAATCAGAGGATAAGCCGTGCCAGTCGCCGCAACCGCCGTATCCGCAATCTGATTCGTCATGCCGCTGTAGCCCATAACCTTAGCCGTGGCAATGACCGCGATAATCGTAACCATCGTGAATTTCAAGCCGTTAATCGTCTTTTTTAGCACGCCGAGCATTTCTCCGAAGCCTGCGCCCTGCTTACTGCCCGCAATGAACGCCGCCAGCAGTATCAGCACGCCGGGAGTATTTATCCAGACGAACGTATAAGGGACGCCGCCCTCGCCGTTGTAAATCGGAACCGCCGATTTGAATTGCATAAGGAACGAGTTAATCGGCGGGACAAGCTTACTCGTGAACAGCAGGAAAATAAAAATCAGTATGAACGGCAAGCATGCGTTGATTCCCTGCGCGGTCGTGATTTTAGCGTGCGCCTGGTCGCTCATGGCAAATTCGGGGTCGTTGATTGGAAATTTCTTCGCGAGAAAAACAATCGTGCCCATAGTGCAAATCGCGCCCGCCACGACTGCCAGCTCCGGACCGACGAACATCGATAGCGCAAGTTCAGGAATAAAGAACGCAAGCCCCGCCCCCAAGCAAAGCATCGTCATGCCCTTTAAACCTTTGAGCCCGCCGCCCGTTACGATGACCATAAGCCACGGACAAAGCAACGTAAGAACTCCGAGTTGCAGTGAAGTAAACGTAGCGAGCTGAACCGCATCAAAGCCCGTGACACTTCCCAGCGTTACGAGCGGAATGCCGATTGAACCATAAGCCGTCGGCACCGAGTTAGCGATAAGACAAACTGAAACGGATAAAATAGGATTAATGCCAATGCCCGCGAGCATACCCGCCGGAACAGCAATCGCCGTGCCGAAGCCCGCCATACCCTCCAAGAAGCCGCCGAAGCCCCAGCCGATTAAAAGAATCAGAACGCGTTTATCGTGGCTGACGCTCGTTAGCATGTCTTTAATCGTGTCCATTGCTTTAGTATGCAGTGTTAGGTTGTAAGTAAAGATTGCCGCTACGATAACTAGCAAGATTGGCCAACACGCCAAGGCGACGCCTTCAAGCACGGATTCAATCGCCCGAACGCTTTCCATATCCCAGACGCCCATGCCGACGGCTAATGAGATTGCCAGCGCGACTAAGCACGCCTTCCACGCCGCCATTTTAATGACGCTGAGCGCGATGACGAGCCACAATATCGGCGACAGCGCAAGTAGAAACATCAATTCCCCCGACCTCCTCACTCAATATAAAAAATAAATTCAACGCCGCCTTTTTCTATGGTTGCGGGGAAAAATCCTGTTGCATGAAAAATTTTTCTATCTTGCCGCACTCGTTCCAGCGACGTAGCCCATAGCCCAAGCCGCCTGCAAGTTAAATCCGCCCGTGAACCCGTCCACGTCCGCGACCTCACCGACGATGAATAACCCTTCCACGAGTTTTGATTGCATTGTTCGCGGGTCAATCTCTTTGACGGAGACGCCGCCCGAAGTCACGATTGCTTCTGCTAGGGGGCGCGTCTTTGTTATCGTCAAGGGCAAGCCGCGTAGCACTTCGACGAGCCGTCGCCGCTGTGCTTGAGTGATTTCGTCAACGCGTCTGTTTTCGTCAAGATAAGTCTGGTCTAGGATAATCGGTATGAGTTTGGACGGAAGGAGCTCGCCGAGTGAATTTTTAATCGTCCGCCGTTTGAACTTGTCGAAGTCGCGTAGGATTCGGGCGTCGAGTTGTTCGGGCGTGAGTGCCGGCTTTAAATTTATCTCCACCTCAACAAAGCGACCCTCTGCCAAAAGTCGTGCGACTTGTCGGCTTAGCGTCAAGATAATCGGTCCTGAAACTCCGAAGTGCGTAAACAACATCTCCCCGAAAAGTTCAGCGACCTTCCGACCGTCAGCCAAGAGTTTAACGCGGACATTTCTAAGCGATAGCCCTTGCAAGTCTTTAACGAAGTCTTCTTCCGTTTCAAGCGGGACGAGTGCCGGCAAAAGCTCCGTGACGTTGTGACCGAGCCGCCGAGCAAACCTAAATCCGTCGCCCGTCGAACCCGTCGCAGGATAACTCGCGCCGCCCGTCGCCAAAATGATTGCGTCCGCCGTCAAAACTTTTCTGCCGACCACGACGCCGCGAATCTTTTTACCTTCGGCGATAATTTCCGTCACGGGCGAACTTGTCCGAACGTCTACGCCGACAATCGCTAACTGCCTCAATAGCGCGTCGATAACTTCGTTTGCGTCGTCGCTTGCGGGAAAAACTCTGCCGCCGCGTTCAATCTTCGTTGCGACGCCGAGCTTGTTAAAGAAGTTCACGGTATCGGCGGGCGAAAACTTCTTCAACGCACTGAACAGGAACTTGCCATTGCCTGGAATGTTCTTCACGACTTCGGAAACGTCAGCCGCGTTCGTCAGATTGCAACGACCTTTTCCCGTGATACTGAGCTTGCGACCGACGCGGGGCATTTTCTCAAGCAACGTGACGTTCGCGCCGCCCGCCGCCGCTTGAATCGCCGACATCATACCCGACGCGCCGCCGCCAATTACAATGATTTTCTTCAAGGTAAGTCTCCTTTGAGCCGTGCGACTTCTTCCGCTGTTAATTCTCTGAACGCGCCGACTTTTAAGCCGTCCAATGTCAAGCCCGCGAACTTTATCCGCCGCAACCTTTTAACGTCGCAACCGATTGCCGCAAACATACGCCGCACTTGCCGATTGCGTCCCTCATGAATCGTGACTTCGACCAAATCTTTATCAAGCCAGTAGACTTCAGCGGGGGCAGTCAAGCCGTCGTCAAGTTCGAGTCCTGCGCGGAGGCGGTCGAGTTTCTCTTCGGTGATTTCGCCAGAGACTTTAGCGCGATAAGTCTTCGAGACCTCGTAGCGGGGATGAATCAATGCGTTAGTCAAGTCGCCGTCGTTAGTGAGGAGGATTAGCCCTTCCGAATTCAAATCGAGCCTGCCGACGGGGTAGACGCGTTCGGAAGTGTCGATTAAGTCTAAGATAGTTTTGCGTCCGCGTTCGTCATGCAAAGTCGAGACGTAGCCGCGGGGCTTGTTTAGCATGAGATAAATCTTTTCCGCGCCGAGGTGTAGCGGCTTGCCGTCGACGCAGATTTTTTGATTGGTTGAAGCTTTAGCCCCCAGCTCGTGAATAATTTTTCCGTCGACAGTCACGCGCCCCGCCGAGATTAATTTCTCCGCCTCGCGCCGCGAACAGATACCAGCACGGGCGATTAGCTTTTGCAGTCGTTCCAAATCATCAGCTCCAAAAATTTTTGTAGATTGTAGCAGAAAAGATTTTGCCGCGCAAAATTTTGCATCAGCCGACAACCATGCTCACGAGCCAAATCGCAATCGGAATCGTGACGAACGCAATCCCGATGAAGTCAATGTAAACGCCCGTCTTAATCATCTTGGTAATCGGGACGTAGCCGCTAGCATAAACGATAGCATTGGGCGGCGTGGAGACCGGCAACATAAATCCGAGCGACGCACTAAGCGCAATGCCGACCGACACTGGCACGGGACTTAAGCCAGCCGAAACCGCAATCGTTATCGCCAAAGGTCCAATCATGTTGGTTGCCGCCGTGTGTGAAGTCAATTCGGACAACAGCAACGCCAAGACCGAGAACACCGCGACTAAAACGACTTGCGACGCCGCGCCGCCCATCGCCCCAACGATTAAATCGCCGAGCCATTTCGATAAGCCCGTTTTGTACATCATTCCGCCCATAGCAAGCCCGCCGCCAAATAAAATCAGCGTGCCCCACTCGATACCCGCTGAAGCCTCCTTCCAACTGATTGTAAATTCGCGTTTGGAAAAGTTCACGGGTAGGATAAAGAGTAATAACGCGCCCGCCATAGCCGCAATCGCCTCAGGAAAGAGTTGGTTGTACATTTTTAAAATCGGACTCTCCGAGCCTAAGAACATGTTCAAAAAGCCGGGGATAATCCACAGAGCAACCGCCAGCATGAACGCGCACAACGTATTCTTTTGCGCCCGCGTCCACGAGCCGAGCTCAGCTATCCTTGCGCGTATGAATTCTTCCGCGCCGTCGATTTTATCTACGTCAGGCGGAAACATCTTCGACAGCACGATATAAGCGATTATGAAGTACAAAACCATAGCGGCGAAACCCCAAATCATCCACTCGAAAAAGGAAATGTGAATGTCTTGCATTGAGTCGAGAAAGCCGAGCATGATTAAGTTCGGGGGCGTGCCAATCGGAGTTAGGACGCCGCCAATCGACGCTGAATAAGCAGTCATGAGCATAAGCCCCGTCGCGTATTTGTATTCGGAAAGGTCAATCTCGCGCCCGTTCGCCGCCATCATGTCTTTAATCGAGTTCAAAAGCCCTAAACAAATCGGGAACATCATCGCGGCGGTTGCGGTATTGCTCACCCAGCCAGAGCAAAGAGCCGTCGCCAATCCGATTGCCAGAAAGATTCTTCGTGGATTCGACCCGACCCAACTCCTTGACAGCAACCAATAGGCAAAGCGTTTATCTAGCCCGTGCATCATCATTGCCTTAGCCAAGATAAAGCCGCCCATGAACAAGAATATCATCGGGTTGGAAAATGCCGCGAACGCTGCGTTGACTGGGATTGCACCCGTGACAACTGCAAGCGTTGGACCCAAAAGCGACGTGACTGGGATTGGAACAGGTTCAGTTATCCACCACAGCGCGACAAATACCATTATTGCTAAGAGTTTATGCGCCTCCAAAGTTAAGGCGTCAATCGGCATTAACATTACTGCGATTGCGAGGATAGGCGCGACGATTAATCCGAAAGTTCGTCGTCGTCTATCAAATGCTTGCTCAGCTTCTTTAATCTTCTTTGCTTGCTCAGATTGGTTTTGCATTTTAATTCGTCTCCTTATTTAGCGGCTTACAGCTGACAAAAATTTTTCTCGGTATTATAATCGGCGCGAGGTGATTGACATGAAGACAAAGGACATACTCGAACAGCTGGAAAGGATTCGGCAGGAAAGGTTCTTGGAGGCGCACCACGATTCATACGACCTGCATCAGCCGGACTTAGACGCCCTCGATTGTGCGATAAGCTTGCTAAACATTTTGGACGAGAGCAACCCTAACGATGAAGTAATGGTCGGCGAGCTTATGGCGGCGTCTAATATCGACAGGTAAAGTTAAAACCTCAGAGCTTGCGTTAAGGCTCCGAGGTTTTTTGTTTACGGCGTGACGACGAAGTTTATGTTAAGCAGGGAAGGACGCGCCGCCGCGAAAATTGAATCCTTCAGCGAGCCGAGGACGCGTGTTAGGTTTACAGTCTTAGAGCCGTCGAAATTCCTTGCCGAGCCGTCAACAGTCACGCTCCACGCTTCGACCCACGCCGGCAATTTGTAGCCCTGTTCCGTCGGCATGACTTTGACGCGCACGAAGTTTAATTTGCCTTCCGCCAAAGATTTTTCTGGCGTCAACGAGACTTTGACTAAAAACATTTCGGGCTGGCGGTCGTCCTTGAGTAGGCTGACGCGCACATCATTTGAGTTAAGCGGCGTCCACTCCTCGCCCGCAACCGAAAAGACTTCAACCGACGTATTGACCTGCGACAAGTCAAGCGGACAAGCTCCCAACGGCGGCTCGTATTGCCAATTCAGAAGGAAGGCGGCAGGCTCAACGAACGAATCAAGCCCGAACTCCTTAACGCGGCTATCCAAGCCCAAAGTGTCATCGGAGTAAAAATTTTCCTGCTCCTGTAGCGTGAAGGTCGCAAAGTCGCTGGTCGTCTCCGTCAAGCTCTCCGATAAAAGCAAGTAGCCCGTGTCATTGGGTAGCGTCTGCCGCTCATTGAACTTGCGCAGGAAATTTTTAACAACGTCGTCTTGCCCCATGACTAGCAGATAAAACGGGCGGTAGCGGTCGGGATTGTCCCACGAGTTGTAATTGAATTTCGCCGCCTCTAATCCCACGTCAAAGATTTCCCCGTTGAAAGAATTCCGAATGCCCACGACGGCAACGCTCATGTGATTAGCAAAAAATTTCTCGCGAATCTTCTGGGCGACGTTGCTCCAATCCGAATCACTCTCGAAAAGGTCAGTGACGATAATCGACAGGTGATTGACGTCCGCACGGTCGACGACGTTGGCAACGGCGGTAATCGGTTCGGTGTAGACTGCGGGCGTTGTGAATTGCCGATAAGTTCTGCCGTCGAGGGCGTGAATCTGTTCGCCGAAGCTGTAGAATTTCACTTCGCCCAAGGAGCCGCAAAGGTCGCCGAGCAAGTCAGGCAACGTGAGATAGACATTGCCCGCCGCCAAAGTCGTGAAGCCCCGCATTGATACGGTAGCGTCAAAATAAATGTCCGTGTCGACCTTCTGAGCGGTTAAAGCCTTCGGCAACGTTCCAGGTAGCGGCGGCACCGTTTGGACTTGATTGCCGCAACCAATCATCATCAACGCCGCGCATATTAGCAAAAGAATTTTACGCATCACATTGCCTTGACGGGAATCGGACCGCGGGAAAGGGCAATCGTCCCAGTGCGAGCAATCTCGACAATCTCGTAATCGCTGAGGACTTCGCATATGGCGTCGATTTTGTTCTGACTGCCTGTGAGTTCTATAACGACGTTCTCCGAGGTTATGTCGACAATCTGTGCGCGGAAGATGTCCACGACGCTCACCAGGTCGGCGCGAGTCTCCTTGCTTGCACGAACCTTAATCATGACGAGTTCGCGTTCAATGGACGGCGACTTGCTAAGGTTGACGATTTTAATCACGTCGATGAGCTTGCTAAGCTGATTAACGACCTGGTCAAGTTCGTTTTCGGACTCGACGCTGACGACGATATTAATCCTCGTGACGGACGGCTCCTCGGTGTAACCAGCCGAGATGCTCTCGATGTTAAAGGCGCGGCGGCTGATTAGCCCAGAGACGTGCGCTAAGACGCCGGGTTTGTTCTCGACGAGAACGGCTAAGAAATATTTCTTCAAGGTAAATCCCCCTTAAATTTATGTTGAAAATTTGACAACTGCCTTGTATAATGCGGGCAGTCAATTATTGACGATTAAATATTTTTAGAAGGAGGTTCGCTAATGAAAAGGTTATTCGGGTTATTATTGGCACTTGTTATGTTGCTTACGTGCGCGGGTTGCGGCGGCGGCGACAAGAAAGCGGAAGAACCTGCTCCGCCAGCGAACGAGCAGAAATCGGAGAGTAAAGTCGGTGCACTCATGCCAATCGGTCTGGACGAGGAAGGCTACAAACGCTGGACTAAGAACATCGCCGAGCTTGAAGGGCAACCTGCAGGCTACACTGCCCCCAGCACGGTCGTTTTCTTCGACAATATGAACTCAATGATTATGGCTCTTAAGTCCAAACAAATTGACCGCTTCGCGACACCCAAGACAGTCGGCAACTACATTGTAAAGCACAATGACGACCTCAAGCTAATTGACGACAACCTCAAGCCGATTCTGGGCTACTCAATGGCAATGCAGGAGAAATCTAAGGCGCAAATCGACGAGATTAACGAAGCTATCGCCGCCATGAGAGCTGACGGTACGCTCCAAAAGCTCATCAAGGAAAACATCACGGAGTTGGCGGGCGATGACCCCGTTGCGGCTGAAGTTCCCAAGATTGACGGAGCCGAGACCCTCAAAATCGCTGTGACTGGTGACATGCCGGCTTTGGACTGCATCCTTGCCAACAACACGCCCGCAGGTTTCAACGTCGCATTCCTCAGCGAACTCGGCAAACGCATCAACAAAAACTTTGAGCTTGTCTCCGTTGAGGCGGGTGCTCGTGGTGCGGCGTTGTCCTCTGGTCAAGTCGATATTCTGTTCTGGGTTATGGGAACCTACGACCAAGACGGAAAAGCTTTGCCCTATCCCCTCGACGACATGAAAGGCGTTGCGATTTCCATTCCTTACATGATGGATAGCCGCGTCGGTGTTACGTTGAAGTAAATTTTTATCAAAGACCATTGCAAGCATCCTTAACGGGTGCTTGTTTTTTTATCGGGCGAATAAAATGCATTCCCACCAATTTCTTAAATCAGGTTCCAATCCTAAATTTATCAGATGATCTACACCGTTTTTAAAACTCATAGGTTCGTCTTCGGGATTTTCATAACAATGACGGAGTGCAAATTCATAATCAGGACGAATCGACTTAACAAAGTTCATTAGTGTCCAAAAATCCTCTTCCTTGTGATAAGCACTGAGCGCAAGAATCGGTTTATAGCGAGCGATGGTGGTTTTTGCGCCTTTCAAAATATCAAGTTCCGCGCCTTCCACATCCAGCTTTATCATATCGACGCATGGCAAATTTTTATCTCGAACATAGCTATCAAGCGTTATGACTTCCACCAAATCTTCACCGCTCTTTTTCAAACTATTATTACCTTTTCCAGTAGCGGCGTAACGAAGCATGTGTTTATAGGAACCCAATGCCATATTCTCTACGACGAAATTTTTTTCTTCGGCAACTTTACTCGTTCTATCAAAATTTATTTTGTCCATCTCGAAGGTATAAACTCGGTATCCCATTTCGGAAAGAATAGTAGCCGTGCCGCCGTCATAGGCTCCCGCTTCAAGAATGATTGCATCCTTTTCGGGTATAAAACCGGGACACATGTAATGCTCTACTTTCGAGTGGATAACCCTGCCTAATTGATTTGAAGTGTGCGCCAACCAGTAGCCGCAAAAAGTTTTATTAGACTCCTCATCAATCAGAGATTCATACACGTTTTGCAGTTCGTCGAGGTGCGTCATAAATGCTTTGTACCAAGATTTTGGATTTGTCTTATTGCATGTAACAACTTTAGACGCTGGGAAATTTTTAAGCGCAAGTCTTGAGTCAATAATGTCAGCCGTGAAAATATATTCGGGTTGCGGATAAATCTGCACAGCTTCTTTCAGTTGAATAACGTTTATGTCAAGGTTGACTGGGGGGGGGGATATGATAATAAGACTTGAAATATTTAATTTATGTGCGCGAAGATCATTCATTGCCGCGATGATTTTATCTGTTGGATTTCTTGACAGAAATGCGAAGGGAATTTTGTTATCGACGAGTTTTTGAACTGTAGTCGGGAAATATTCCTTATAAGCCTGCTGAATGAGTTTAACAAAGTTTTTCAAAATAAAGACCTCCTTAAAGATAACTGATAGGATTGACGCGGTTGCCGTTTACGTGAACTTCGTAATGGACGTGAGGACCTGTGCTAAAGCCCGTCGAACCCATGTAAGCGATTAATTGCCCACGCTTAACTTGTTGCCCGACGCTTACGACGACTTGCGAGGCGTGCCCATAACGAGTCATGATACCGTTGCCGTGATTGATGTCGACCATGTTACCATAGCCGCCCGAATTCCAGCCTGCGTACTCAACGACGCCATCAGCCGTGGCGACAATCGGTGTGCCCATATCGTTAGCAATGTCCATGCCCGGATGAAAGTCCGTGCCGCCCCAACGCAAGCCGTAAGGCGAAGTCACAACACCGGTCGTGGGCCAGATTGACGGGATATGGGAATCAGCCGCGCCAGAGCCGCCGACAAGGCTTGGGTCGAACGGGAAGGAACCAGGAGCCGGAATCGAACCTGCGGAAGGGATAATCGGCAGACCGTTTGCAAAGTCGAATTGAACACTGCCAGAAGGAGCCGACCAACTGCCCGAACCAGGACTGTAGCCGCTTGCCATAGCCGCGCCTCGTGCAAGTTGTTCGCGCTGCTGCTTGAGTTCGTTTTGGAAATCGTTGAGACTTTCCTTGCGCGTGCTGACCCTAGCCTCCAACATGTCCAAAGCCTCGGAGACTTCCGCAATGTCCAATTCCTCAACAGGACCGCCTTGCCCGTCGTGGACTTCTTGAGCTTGAGGAGCCTCTGCGGCGGGTTTCTGACGTTCCTTGACCGATTTGATTATCGATTGAATCTTGAGTTCCTGTTCGCTTAGGGCAGGAGCCTCGGCGGGCGGCGTGTCTTCTTTGGGCGGATTGAGTCCCGCTTGTATCCTAAGCTCCTGTTCCTGCTGTGCGAGGTTTTGGATTGTCTCGGAGAGGGTCGCTGCCTTCTTGGATAGGGTCAATAGTTGTTCTTGCCGAAGCTCCGCCGCTTGTTCAATCTCGTTGATTGTCGCGGCGTCGCGTTGCATACGCATTGCGCTGTAAAAGGAGAAAGCCGCCGTCCCGACTAGGAGCAGTCCGCCGAGTATCACGCTTGCCACGCCAAAACGGAACATGCCCGACGACAGCTGAATTGTCCTTTCCTTGTCGCCGCCCTTTATGCTGATTGAATAGCTCTCAATCTTGGCTGGCGGCTTTGAAACTTTTTCTTCCATACAAACCTCCTCAACGATTCATGGCTTGCCGAATAGCCTGTTCCTCTTCCTTAGTTAGCTTGTAGTTCGCGGTGGTGCGTCCGCCTTCAATGGGCTTGGCGTAATTGCGTTCCGCCTCTTGCCCGCAAATCGACGAGAAAACGACGCCATTATTATTCCTGTCGAGAATGGCAACGCACCAACTCAAATTTTGTCCAGTCTGCTCGAAGGCGTCGAAGTGAATCACCGCCACTCGTGCCAGAGAACTGCGCACCAGCTCATCGAGGTTATTAAGCTTGCTGTGGAACTTTTTATTCTCGTTAAGGGCGTCATTTACCTCGGCTGTATGTTCGGCGAGCATTCGTTCAATACTCATATCCTCCGCGCCCATCATCATTTTCCTATATCGCTTCCTCAGCGACGACAGCTCCGAATACAAATTCATTATCAAGCCAAACATTATCAGAATCACTGTGACCACTGCGAACGCTATAAGAAAGTCTGTCGTAAAGGCGGCACTTAAGCCCCGCATATTTTGAACCTCCAATTATTTCTTGCTGAATTTTTTTGCTAAGCGGTGAATCACTTTGAACCGGTAGAAAATTCCCGCGTGGCTCATGCCGATTTTCTCCGCTAGCTCGTCGATTGTGCACGTGGGATTTTCCAAGCGAACAGTCATTGCCTCCCGCAACTTGTCATTAACGGGAGCTTGCTTATCAAGCAAAAGTTTTATGTCGGCAAGCTGACGTTGCGCGGCGTTGATTGACTTGTTAAGGGCAGCCGTCTCCACGTTTACGATACGATTGACTTGCAGGCGGACTTCCTTTAGGTTGCGGGCGACCTCGAAGCGTTCGACAGCCGCCGCCGCTCCAACCATCCCCAAGAAGTCACAGACGGAGTCGCCTTCCCTAATCCACACGACGAATCTTTTTTTGCGTTCAGAAAATCCCGCGTTGAAATCGAGCTTTCTCAACAGGTCGCGGATATGAATTTGCTCCGAAACTGTCCTGCTTACGATTTGCAAAAGGTATTGACCTTCGGGGCGATTGACAGAGCCGCCCGCCAAAAATGCCCCGCGAAGATACGCAACCTTAAATCGCGTGCGCTTTAGTAGCTCGGCATTGTCTAGCGTGTCGAAGAAGTTTTGTACCTCGCCCGCTATGATAAACTTTACGACGTACTGCAACCCTTTTAGCAACTTCTTGCGGCGGACGGCGGCGACTTCGGGCTTGACGTGCGGGAAGAATTTTTTAGCCAGCTTGATGACTCGGCGGGCGACTGCGGCGTTTGAAGTCGTGAACTCAAGCCGCCCGTCGATTTTCTTTGCGCCGACCCTGAGCAACGCTACGAACTCCGCACGCAAGCAATCAATGTCCGCGTCAAAGGCGTGCGCCAATTCGTTTTTGACATCTTGAGCGTATGACGACATGACCTCAACCCCTATTCCCAAAGCTGTAAATAATCTTCATGACCGCCGCGCAAAGTTTAGCGGAGTCGTGGCGTCCGATTTCCTTTGTGCTCATCAAGTCTGCTTTGATAAGTCCACAGCCCAAAGCGTTGACGTTATCCTCATCAATCTCAACGGGCGTGGCTTGCGTGTTCTTCCACAGCTCTTCGGGAATCGGCGTAGAGTTGACTAGCACATAATCAATCGTGCCGTGCCCCGTGTGGTCTAGGATTGCCTTTGCATGACGTGAGGCGGTGTAGTTGTCCGTTTCGCCGGGCTGAGTGAGGACGTTGCAGATATAAATCTTAATCGCCTTTGAACGCTTGAGAGCATCGGCGACGCCTTCGACCAAAAGATTGGGCATGATACTCGTATACAAGCTCCCAGGTCCCAAAATGATTGCGTCGGCGGATTCGATAGCCTCCAATGCGGCGGGGACGGCTGAAACTTTCCTAGGGAAGAGTTGCACGCGTCGGATTTTCTTATGGGCTTCGGGGATTTGTGATTCACCCTCGACGACGGTGCCATCCATCATCACGGCATCTAGGCGGACGCTTTCTTTGCTCGCGGGAATGACACGCCCCTTGACCGCTAAGACCTTCGACGACTCTTTAAGGGCGGTTTCCATATCGCCAGTAACTTCATTCATCGCCGCGATAAACAGATTGCCGAAGCTGTGACCAGCAAGCGCGGTGTTGCCTTCGAAGCGATATTGGAAAAGTTTTTCCATGAGCGGTTCGGTATCCGCCAAGGCAACCAGACAGTTCCGAAGGTCGCCGGGCGGAATGATTCCTAGCTCCTCGCGCAGGCGTCCAGAGCTCCCGCCGTCGTCAGCCACCGTCACGATAGCCGAGACATTGTTTGTAGAAGTTTTTATCCCGCGCAAGAGGACGCTTAGCCCATGCCCGCCGCCGATAACCGTAATTGTTGGTCCGCGTCCGAGTTTGCGTTCCTGATAAATCATGTCTACAAGACTTTCCGAGCGGTCGGGGATAAGCACTGCGATTATCGAACGAATGATTGAACGCGTCGCCCAAAGCATCAAGCACGAGCCGATTACCACGATGACTAAGCCGACGCCCGCCGTTATCGTGTAGTTGTAACTGCCGACCGCACGATAGACGAGCAAGAAGATTTCTTCTTCAAGGCGTCCGAGGTATTCGTAGTTAATCGCCAGTGCGCCGCCTAGGCTGAAAAGCATAACGCCTATTGCAAAGAGGAGCAACCAACGCTTCATCTTCATGCCCGGATAAAGCCACTTCAATAAATGGAACATGATTAGACTTCCCACACGTCGTTTTTCATAAGGTCGCGGTGCTCCAGATTGACGGCGTAGCCTTTCTTTGATAGCAAGTCGTAAATGTGCTTAGCCACGAAAACCGAACGATGCATGCCGCCCGTACAGCCGATTGCAATGACGAGCTGACTTTTGCCCTCGCGGACGTATTGCGGAACGAGGAAATCAATGAACGAATCCAGCCGCCTAAGATAGTCCTGCGTAACGGTCTTGCCTTCGATATACGCGGCGACCTCTGGGACGCTACCGCTTTTGTGCCTTAGCTCCTGAACGTAAAAAGGATTGGGCAGGAACCGCACATCAAGAACCATGTCAGCATCGAGCGGCATACCGAACTTGAAGCCGAACGATAGCACCGCAATGTTCATGATGTCGCCGTCGCCCTTGCCGAATAGCAGATGAATTTTATCGCGCAACTCGGCTCTCGATAGGTTGGACGTGTCGATTACGTAAGTTGCCTTCGAGCGCACGCCCTCCAAACGTTTGCGTTCCTTGAAGACGCCGTCTGAAATTCTCGTTGCGGGTGCCATCGGGTGACGGCGGCGCGTCTCCTTGTAGCGGCGGATAATCACATCGTCGCTTGCGTCCATGAAAAGCATTTCATAATCTTGATTCGCCTTGTCCATGTCGTCTAGCACTTGCACTAGGTCATCAAAAAATTCTCGGCTCCGAGTGTCGACCACGAACACCATCTTATTGAAATGCCCCTTAGCGTGTGTGCACAGCTCCACGAACTTTGGGATAAAGACGGGCGGCAAGTTGTCCACGCAGAAATATCCGAGGTCTTCAAGGTATCGGCAAGCCTGTGTTTTGCCACTGCCGCTCATGCCTGTCACTATGATTATCCGCGACTTGTCCGCGAACTCTTTTATCTCTTCCATAATCTTTCCTCACAAGACGTAATCATAGACAGCTTTAGCGAAGCCGGCGTTCTCGCAAGTGTCGGTTATCCGCGGGCAAGCGGCTTTTAAGGCAGCAACGGCATTACCCATAGCCACGCCGCACCCGACCGAAGTAATCATCTGCAAATCGTTATCCGAGTCGCCGATTGCTAAAATCTCCGCGTTGTCGATTCCGAGCTTGTCCGCCAAAATTTTAATCGCGCCCGCCTTCGAGACGCCCAACGACATGAACTCCGTAAAGCGTGCCGCCGAACGCGTTATTTCCGCTCGTCCGCCGAAAGTCTTTGTTGCCTCGTCAAGTTTCTGCAATGCCTCTTCGGGAGTATCAGACACGGTCAAGAGCTTTGGCACGTCTTTAACTCGTTCGCGCAGTCCTTGCCAGCCGACCTCGACCGCCTGAACTCGTATCATCGTCTCGTAGAACTTAACCAGGTCATTGCGCTTTGGAACGTAGAGGACTTCGCCCGAATAGCTTTGCAAATGCCAGCCGCGCTCCTCGAAGAAATTTATCAGCTCAAGGGCAATCGCCGCGTCCAAATACTGCGCGTGGAGGACTTCGCCCGCCGAAGACTTTATCACGGCTCCGTTGTAAGCGATTATCGGTATGTGTTCGCCGAGCTGCTTAGCTATCGGCAATGCGGCACTGTACATTCTGCCCGTCGCGATTACGACCTTAACGCCCGCTTTCCTCATGGCTCGGACTGCCTCAATATTTTTCTCTGGGACGACGCCACTACCCACCGGCAAAAGCGTCCCGTCAATGTCAGTCACGAACAACTTTATCATTACAAGCACTTCCTCTCTAAAATCACGCGCCGATTATATCAGACCTTTGCGCAAAAAAAAATAGGTAGACACCCGCGCCAAAACATTTTACAATCCGCCTATGACTTTTACTAATGGAGGAGATTTTATGGGAAGGATAGCTGTTGAAATCATTCCGCGTGACGAGGCGAGCTTACAGGCGGACATCGACGTTATAAAAAAATATCCGCAGGTCGATTGCGTGAACATTCCCGACCTTATGAGTTTCGGCTTGCGACCGTGGCAGGCGGCTAAAGTCACTCAGCCCGCGCTCCCGACGATACCACACGTGCGGGCAATGGACATTGACTTATCGAAGCCGCTACCCATGCGCGACGACTTTATCAAGCTCGGAATCAAAGAAGTGCTGATTATCGTTGGCGATCCGCCCAAGGACTTAACGCGCACGGTTTACCCGACGGAGACGATTGACGTTATCCGCAAGTTCCGCGAGGAGCTACCTGACGTGAAAGTTTATGCGGGCATCGACCAATACCGCAGCGGCATTCGCGACGAACTCTATCGCGTGGAGCGTAAAGCTCAAGCCGGAGCAGTCGGATTCTTTACGCAGCCGTTCTTCGATATGCGGTTCTTGGAAATGTACGCTGACCTGCTTGACGGGCACGAAGTCTATTGGGGCGTGTCGCCGGTCTTCAGCAATCGTTCCAAAGGCTATTGGGAACGCAAGGACAAGGCGGTTTTCCCGAACGACTTCAAGCCGACGATGGATTGGAATATCGACTTTGCTAAGCGCGTGATTGACTTCATCAAGACTTCGAGCGGCGGGCTTTACTTCATGCCCATTACCATTGACATTGCTGACCTTCTGCCGCGTGTCTTCGATTAACGAATTGCGCAGGCTATCATCAAGAATAAAATCGTGGCGGTGTACATCATGCGAATCGCGCCGAGTATGTGCACCGCTTCTAAATTTTCTTCTGGCTCGCCCATGTAGGCTCTAAAGTGCGGCTTGCCAAAGTAGTAGTTCATGCCGCCCAGACGTATTCGCAAAGCTCCCGCGACAGTCGCCTCAGCCCAGCCCCCATTCGGACTTGGATGTTTTCGGGCGTCGCGTCTCATCATCTTTAGGGCGTTCTTGTAATCGAGGTTCAAAACGACCGCCGCGCAAATGAATAGCAAGCCCGTCAGTCGTGCAGGAATGAAATTCGCCACGTCGTCAAGCCGAGCCGCCACGCGTCCGAAGTAAAGATATTTATCGTTCTTGTAGCCGAGCATTGAATCCATCGTGTTAATCGCCCGATAAGCGATGGCAAGGGGCAAGCCGCCAATCGCGAAGTAAAATAGCGGCGATATGATTCCGTCAACGGTATTTTCGGCGACGGTCTCGACGGTGGCGCGGGTGACTTCCGCCTCGTTTAGGTTTTGCGTATCGCGTCCGACAATCCAGCCGACCTTCTCGCGGGCGCGGGCGAGGTCTTCTCTTTCCAGCAAATAATAAATCTCTCGTCCAGCGTCGCCCAAACTGCGGGGGCTAATCATGAAACTAAGCACCAACGCTTGAATAAAAATTTGGGCGGCGAGGCTCGGAACGTCTTGCAATAAAGCTTCGACACACAAGCCAACGAGCAATGCCACAGCTACGACGACGCTAACGAGGATTCCGCCCTTGATGATTTTATTCGTTGGGCTGTCAAGGTCGCGGCGCAAAAGTTTTTCGAGCAAGGAAATTAAGTTGCCAATCAAAACGACGGGATGAAGTCTGCTACGCGGGTCGCCAATCAGCGCGTCAATCAGGAAAGCGACGACCCCTACAATCATTGAACTCATACATCACGCTCCGTTAAAATTTTTTGTCAAAGGTATTCGGGCGGATAAAAATTTTTCCTGCAGAGGTCAAGGAGGTTTCGACTTGAAAAATATCATCGTGAACGCGGACGACTTCGGGCGGCACGAGCTGATTAATCGTGCTGTGGAGCGGGCGTTCAATTCGGGTTGCTTACGTTCGGCGACGCTTATGGCGGGCGGGGTTGCCTTCGACGACGCGATTAAGCTTGCAAAGCGGCTTAAAGGCTTGGGCGTCGGGATTCACTTCACGCTTGCCAATGGCAATCCGATTCTCCCGCCAAAAGAAATTCCTTCGCTCGTCACGGAGGAGGGATTTTTTCACGGCGACTACATAAAATTTTTGAAACGATACCTAATCGGCAAGATTTCCTTGGCGGAAGTTCGTTCGGAGCTAGCCGCACAGTTAGAAAAGATTCAGCGGGCAGGCTTGACATTGACGCATTTCGACAGTCATCAACACCTGCACCACGTGCCCGGCATATCAGAGATTGCGTTTGATTTAGCGGCGGCGGCGGGGATTAAAGCCGTGCGCGTGGCTAATGCGAGACTCTTTGACGGCGAACTAGACAGCCTAGGAAAATTCGTTGGGCGATTGGGCTTAGGTTCTTTGGCTAAGCTCACGGCTCATCAAGCGCACAAAAAAAGTTTCGCGACGCCTGACCATTTCGCGGGCATTGTCGCCGGCGAGGCTGTTAACGAAACTTTCCTAGTCAATCTGATTGAACACATGCAGTCGGGCACAACGGAGGTTATGCTACACCCCGGCACCGATAACAAGACGCTACAGGACTTTTGCCAATGGTCGCACGACTTCGAGGCGGAACTTGCCGCAGTGATTTCACCGCGAGTGCTTGCCTTGCTTGCCGAGAAAAATATTTCAGCGATAAACTTTGCTAACCTTGAGGTGATTAAATGACTCGTGAACGCATGTTAGAAATCGTCCGCTTTTGTTTCGTGGGCGGCGTCTCGTTCCTTATGGATTATGGCTTGCTATTCGTGCTTACGGAATTCGTCGGGCTTTACTACCTTTATTCGTCGGCGATTTCGTTTAGCGTGACTGTCGTCTTCAATTATTGGCTGTGCGTCATTTACGTTTTCAAAGGTGCGAAGAAACAAACGACCCGTCAAGCGATAATCTTCTTTGGGACGGGCGTCATAGGGCTCGGACTCAATCAGCTGTGCATGTGGTTCTTCGTCGACGTTATGAGGGTGCATTACATGCTAGCAAAGATTTTCGCTACCGCTATCGTTACGATTTGGAACTACGTAACCAAACGCAAAGCCGTCACCGGCTAGACAGCGCAGACATCATACAGCCGCCGCAGAAACTTTCCGAAGCCTTTAACCGATGAATCAGCCTTGAAAGGTTCCGTTAGCCGATAAAATATCTCGTGGAGTGTCAAGTTGGATTTGCTACCGTCGAGCATGGCGAAAAGTTTCTTGTCGACAATCTTAGCGGGGTTAGCCTCGAACATAGCCGAATCAATCAAGAAGACTTCGCGACCATTTAGCGTTTCAATCTGCTTGAGCCACGCCGCGAACGCCTCCGCATAAAAGGTAAAGTTCACAACATCGGGAGCGGTTATGTCCACGCCGTCGAAGAAGTCAACGAACCACGGATACTTATAAGCCTTCGCCGAGCCGGAAACCAAATCGAGGAGCACGGGCTTAATCAAATGGACGTAAGCAAAGATGAATCGGGCGAACTGCACAAAGCGTTCGGCGGAGGCGGGGAAGTCGCTCCAAGAAAATTTATCGCGTTCGTGGTGGCAAATGTACTTGAAGATTTTCGGGGCGTGCAGGGGTCGCGAGTAGAAGTCCGCCGCCGCCAATGCCGCATAAAGTTCGACGACGTGAGCCTCGTTGCGTTGATTCGCCGAGCCTACGGAAAATTCGCTGACGGGAGTCATCACCGTATCGCCAACAAAGTAAGTCGCGTCGAAGAGGTTTTCTTTCTCCGAATAATATTTCAAAGCCGCCTTAGTGTTCGGCAAAAAGTTTTCGCTGCGTGCAAAGAGTTCGTCAAGCTTGTTAGTCGGCGTGAAGCTGAAGTACGGAAGAATCAGCACGCCGCCGATTGAAACCCTGTCCGCGTAATCGGCAAGGTTATTCTTAAGCAGGCGGGCAATCGTCGGAAGACCCGCCGCACCCGTGCCGCCGAAGACTGAACCCGCCAGAAAAATTTTCACGGCGTCGCCTTCGCTGATTACCTTTTCAATTTGAGCGGTGAGTCGGGAGCCGTCCTCGAACTTCTTAGCCAGAACCGCCGCCCCAATCGACGGATGCCCGCGGAAGCCTTCGTTGAGCGTGGTGTCGCGTTCTTTTTTTGTGTAAAGGACTTCGTAGAGATTGCCGACGGGCGAGCGGCTATGGTGATAGAATTCGATGAGGTCGTCAAGGGTCTTGTCGTGTCCAGTCGGATTCCACGGGAACGGGCGCACGATTGAAATCTTATTCTTGAAAAGCGACGTGTCATTGCCGACGGATAAATTTTGGAAGACGGCGAAGTTATTCAGGGCAGTGGAAGTCCTTTCTAAGTTGCCGTTGCCTACGTCCGGGTCAATCGCCGCGATATAAAGTCGTTCGTTGCTCGGCAACAAGCCCGCAATGCAAAGGTGCGTCAAACTCTCCATGACCTTTGCGCCCGTGCCGCCGATTGATAAAAAGTAGTAGCTCATACGCCTCGCCTCCCGAAAAATTGCGCTCCTAATGGCGTGTATTTAAAAGCAAGCGGCGTCGTGAAGATTGTTAAGAACCAATAGCCCAGCCCCGTGAAGATTACCGCGTTTAGCCCGAAGATTATCCCGTTGAGTTTGATTCCGAGCATCGGCGCGTACAAGTGCGGGACGCCTAAACTTATTGCCAGCGACGCCATAAGCAACGCCGCCCAAATGATTCGCTTGCCCGCCCCCGTTGCCTCGTCGACTGTAAAGAAGAACCTAGCCGCTAAGAACCAGAGCAGAGCGCACAGCCCGTTGATTAAAGCCGTTGTCCGCGTCAAGGCAAAAAACTTCTCCTGCCAGCGCGAATAGTTCATGTTATCCGAAGCCGTCGCTAGTGCGTGTCCCGTGACATTTGAGCCGAGGTAATACGCCGCCGCCGCGCAAGCCACTGTCACCGCCGCGATTAAAAATATTTTTATGAGCGTCCGCGTTGTTCGATTCATTTACTCAGCCAACTTTCTCAAGAATTCTTCCGGAAACAAAATCCGATACCGCTTGCTTACTTCCCTTGCGAACATTTGCCAATACTTTCTAGCTCTCTTCTCGGCGAAGGCGTCAAAGTAATAAGCCAGCGGAATAAATGCGGAGGTTCCTATGTTGTCGATAATTCGGACGCGGGTTTCAGTTGGAGAAATTTTTTGCACGAGGTAATTGTCCGCGTCGATGCCCGCCAACGGAATCTTTTCCGCAAAGTAAACGCGCTTGAAGTCCAGCAAAATTTTTTCTAGGCTCGGCAAAAGTTTTTTATCGCGGATAGCTTCCTCAAAAAGGTTTAGCATGGTTTTGCTTGCCTTGCCGTCGAAATCAATCACGCGTTCAAAGAGGTAGCCTTTGCCCTGTGAAGTCTCGACCTCGCCGAAATACTTTGTAAGGAGCGTCATTGAGTCGGCGCG
>JAFWWC010000041.1 GCA_017518105.1 Selenomonadaceae bacterium | reverse complement strand
CTTGATTTATATAGTATCCTCTTTCATTCATAACGCTGAAAGTCTTTTTTTCGTCCATCGGGTTAAAGAAATCTTTGTTAGTGCCGAAAATAAATTCAAATTCGTCCTTCAAATCCTGTTTTAGGTTTCCATTATACATTTCAATCACCTCGTAGTGATTTTACTTGATTTTTCAGTTGCAGTCAATTCTTTTGGGCTTTAAAAACAATTTTCCTGCGCAGAAACAAAAAAGCGGCGGACTTTTATGAGTTCGTCGCCCTTTTTGCAGATTTAATGGAGCCGCTTAGGTTATTTTAGCCAGTGTCACGAATATTGAACGGATTAACCTTGCGCGTTCCGCCGCCTCAAGCTCGCCTGTCTCCTCCGACTCGTAAAGGTTGGCTGACATCTGCGCGACAAGTTCTGCCTCGCGCCGCGTGATTAGTTTGTTGTCCAAAAGGAACTCAATCATCGATTTGACGTGTGCGAACGGCGTATTTTCATCGATTTCTTCAAGAAACCGCTGATATAAGAGTTGTTTGCGGTCGAGTTCCTCGGTAATCAGCGCAATGCGAATGTAACCGCCCAATCCCCGCCGCGACTCCACGATAAAGCCCTTGTCCGTCGTGAAGCGCGTGCTCAAGACGTAACTTATCTGCGACGGGGCGCAACTTACCTCGTTAGCAAGAGCTGTCCGCTTAAGCTCAATCTGTCTGTCCGCGTTTTGCATTAAACGCTTGAGTATGTATTCTTCAATCGTGTCTGCTTTGTTGTTCAACATGATTAATCACCTCATCTTGATATTTTGACATTATACGCGCCAAAAATCGAATCGGCAAGCTTTTGCAGGAAAATTTTTAAGCGGCGCAGAATTTCCCTGCCGAGGAGTTGAGCGAAATGATTCAAGCGATATTCTTTGACAGGGACGGCGTCTTAAATGAGGAGGTCGGCTATCTGTGGGAGGTCGAGAAGTTCAAATGGATTGACGGCGCACGGGACGCGATTAAGTTTTGCAACGGACGCGGGCTGTTGGCAATCGTCGTCACGAATCAAAGCGGCATTGCTCGTGGGCTGTACACGGCGCGGGAGGTCGATAAACTTCATGACTTCATGCAAAAGAGTTTGGCGGAGGTCGGTGCACATATCGACGGCTTTTATTATTGCCCGCACCACCCGGACTTCAGCGGCGAGTGCGACTGTCGTAAGCCCAAGCCCGGTTTGATTCTGCGGGCGTGCGAAGACTTCAACATAAATCCCGCGCAAGCTATCATGTTTGGCGACAGCGAACGCGACATTGAGGCGGCTAAGGCGGCGGGTCTTCGGGCGGGAATTTTATTCGCGGGCGGAAATCTTTTGGAAGCTGTCAAAGTTCATTGCAAGGAGGGAGAGCCATGAGAAAGTTTTTATTGAGCGTCGCGGTAATTTTTCTGTTGTCGGGTATGAGCGTTGCCCTTGCCGCAGAAAGTTTCGCGGTCGAGGTTCTTAACTTAGTCAACGCTGAACGGGCGAAAGTCGGAGCCGCGCCGCTGAGGTTGGCTGACGATTTGCAAGAGGAATCAGCGATTAGGGCACGCGAGATAGTCGAAGTCTTTTCGCACACACGCCCCGACGGCTCGGATTGCTTTACGGTGATGAGGAATCGCGGAAGGACTTGCGGAGAAAATATCGCGGCGGGTCATGCGTCGGCACAAGAGACCGTCGAACAGTGGATGAACTCCGAAGGTCATCGCGAAAACATTTTAAACCCTAACTTCCGCGAACTTGGCGTCGGCTACGCTTACGAAGACTACTCGACCTATCATCACTACTGGGTTCAACTGTTCAGAGGATAAAATTTTAGGAGGGAAAAACTATGGCTGCACACGTAATCGAAGAGGCGCGGCGGTGTCTGCAATGCAAGAAGCCGCTTTGCCGAATCAAAGGTTGCCCGATTGAAACCAATATCCCCGAAATGATTCGCCTGTTCTTAGCTGGTCAAACGGTGGAGGCGGGGCGTATGCTCTTCGATAACAACCCGCTGAGCGTCGTCTGCTCCCTTGTCTGCGACCACGAAAACCAATGCGAAGGCAACTGCATTCAGGGCAAGCGCAAGGACGGCTCGGCAATTCAAATTCCCAGTATCGAAAATTACATCTCCGATTTCTACTTTGACAAGATAAGCCTAGAACGCGCCCCCGACACCGGTCAACGCGTCGCGATAATCGGTTCGGGGCCTGCGGGCATCACGATTGCCATTAAGCTGGCGGCTCTGGGTTATCGAATCACAATCTTTGAACGCATGGACAAGGTCGGCGGCATGATGCGTTATGGCATTCCCGCCTTCCGTCTGCCAAAGAAGATTCTCGACCGCTATCAAGTCAAGCTCAGGCAAATGGGGATTCACTTCCGCCCGAACACGGCGATTGGCGGCGCGTTGCACCTAGACGACCTCTTTAACGACGGCTATGACGCAATTTTTATCGGCACGGGCGTTTGGCGTCCGCGTAGACCTCACGTCAAAGGCGAGAGCCTCGGCAACGTCCACTACGCGATTGACTATCTGCAGAACCCCGACGCTTACGACCTCGGCGACAACGTGGCGATTATCGGAGCGGGCAACAGTGCAATCGACGTGGCACGAACTGTTATCCGTCAAGGCAGTCGGCATGTCACGCTTTACGCACGCCGCCAGAGGATTGCTGCCAGTCAGCGCGAGCTCGATTACGCGGCAGTTGACGGTATCGAACTTCAACAGGGCATGGCGATTAAAGAGTTCACCGAGGAAGGACCGCTCCTCACGCCCAGAATTTATGACAAGCAAGGCAATCTGATTCGCGAAGAAGAACCCGTTCTCATGCCCGCCGACAGTACAATCATTGCCATAAGCCAAGGACCAAAGGATAAAATAGTAAACACGACGCACGATTTGAGGGTTGATAACAACGGCTTAATCGTCGTGGACGAGGCGGGGCGCACCACTCGCGAAGGCGTCTTCAGTAGCGGCGATGTCGTTATCGGTGCTAAAAATGTTGTCCTTGCCGTGAAATATTCCAAGATTGTTGCTAAGAGTATGGACGAGTACTTGACCGCCAAACGCAACGCTAAATGAAGTCTCCGTGACTAAACTTCTTCCCGTCGACGTGGCGGGATTTTTTTTGCCGACGACCGCGCAGGAATTATCGCGTAGCCTGCAGAATTAGCACAAAAATTTTTTGCGGGAGGCGACGACATGAACACTAAGGCAGACGTTCAAGCCGCGTTGACGGAAAGTTTTGCCGTGGGGACGAGCCGCAACCTTAACAGCGAGACTTACGGCGAACTTATAATCGTATCGACGGGCGTGGCGGGCAATCTGATTCTGTACAAGGGCTTTTATCCCGCCGCTTACATTCGCCCCGAAAGCTTAACTGCCGTCCTGAACGCCGAGGAGCCTTTTCCGCCGAACGGAGACTTCCACAAGTTGCAACAGCTAATCAAGGAGACTTGCGCGGAAGTCATCGAGTGCTACAGCGTGGACGAGCTGATTGAGTTCGTGGACATGAATCGGGATTTTGGGAAGTAAAGCATAAAAATTTTTCGGGAGGGATTGACTTGGCATTTTATTATCAAGAACTATCACACACCTTCGGAGAGTATCTGCTAGTTCCGGGCTACTCGTCCACAGACTGCATCCCCGCGAACGTCGACCTTAGCACACCGCTGATAAAATTCCGGCGCGGCGAAGGGTGCAAGCTCATGATGAATATTCCAATGACCTCGGCAATTATGCAGTCAGTCTCCAACGACACAATGGCAATCGCTCTGGCTAAGGAAGGCGGCATCTCGTTTATCTTCGGCTCGCAACCGATTAAGGAGCAAGCGGCGATGGTTGCCCGCGTCAAGAATTACAAATCTGGGTTCGTGTCGAGTGATTCAAACCTAAAGCCGACGACGACGCTCCGAGAAATGCTTGACCTCCTCAATACAACGGGGCATTCAACAATGGCAGTCACCGAAGACGGCAAGCCGACGGGCAAGCTCCTAGGCATTGTGACGAGCCGCGATTATCGAATCTCCCGCATGACTGGCGACGAACTTGTTAAAGATTTCATGACGCCCTTTGAAAAGCTAATCTACGCCGACGCCGACACGACAACGCTACCTATGGCGAACGACTTAATCTGGGAACACAAGCTAAATATGCTCCCGCTCGTCGACAAGAAGCAACGCCTGCGCTACATGGTCTTCCGCAAAGACTACACCGACAACAAGATAAATCCGCTTGAGCTTATCGACCGCAAGAAACGCTACGTGGTCGGCGCGGGCATTAATACTCGTGACTATGCCGAACGCGTGCCCGCCTTGCTAAAGGCCGGTGCGGACGTGCTGTGCATTGATTCTTCCGAAGGTTTCAGCGAATGGCAAAAGATTACGCTTGAATACATTCATAAGACCTTCGGCGAGGAAGTCAAAGTTGGTGCGGGCAATGTCGTCGACGCGGAGGGCTTTAGGTTCTTGGCGGACGCGGGCGCGGATTTCGTTAAGGTCGGCATAGGCGGCGGCTCGATTTGCATAACCCGTGAGACTAAAGGCATCGGACGCGGTCAAGCTACGGCGGTTATCGATGTGTGCCGGGCGCGTGACGAATACTTCAAGGAAAAGGGCGTTTATATCCCAGTGTGCTCCGACGGCGGCATTGTCCACGATTACCACATGACACTTGCCTTGGCTATGGGTGCGGATTTCCTCATGCTCGGCAGATACTTTTCACGCTTCGACGAGTCGCCAACCGATAAGATTAGAATCAACGGAACTTATTACAAAGAATACTGGGGCGAAGGCTCCAACCGCGCTCGCAACTGGCAACGTTATGACCTCGGCGGCGATAAGAAACTGTCCTTTGAGGAGGGCGTCGATTCTTACGTTCCCTACGCTGGCTCGCTCAAGGACAACATGAACAGCACGCTGTCAAAGATTCGTTCGACGATGTGCAACTGCGGCGCGTTGACTTTGGCTGAACTGCGCGACAAGGCTAAGATAACTTTGGTCTCGGCAACTAGCATTGTCGAGGGCGGCAGTCACGATGTCATTTTGCGCGATAGGATTGGTGATTAAGGATTTACCATGACTGAACTTGATTTTGCTAAAAAAGTTCACGAGCTGGGCGGCAAGGCGTATCTGGTCGGCGGCGCAGTCCGTGACAAGTTCCGAGGCGTCAAAGCCCACGATAAAGATTATTGCGTGGCGGGCGTCGACGAGATGACTTTTGCCGAGGCGTTCCCTAATGCGGCGAAGTTCGGCAAGTCTTTCCCAGTCTACTCCGTTGACATTGACGAGAAATTTTGCGAAGTCGCCTTCGCCCGCACCGAACGCAAAGTCGGCACGGGCTATCGCGGCTTCGAGATTCTCTTTTCGCCGGACGTGACGATTGAACAGGATTTATTCCGACGCGATACGACAATTAACGCTATGGCGATTGAACTTCTAAGCGGCGAGTTGATTGACCCGTTCGGCGGGCGCGAAGACGTGATTAATAAAAAAATCCGCGCCGTGAGTGAACACTTCACAGACGACCCAGTAAGGGCATTGCGGGCAGCGAGGCAATCGGCGCAATTTGGCTTTGAAATCTGCGCGGAGACAATCGAGGCAATGAGGCGTTGCGGACGGGAGCTTGCTGACGAGCCGACAGAAAGAATATTCGACGAGCTGGAAACTGCACTTAAAACCAACAAGCCGTCGATTTTTTTTAGGAGCTTGGAACGGGCGAACTTACTCGAAATAACTTTTCCAGAGCTTGCGAGGTTGCGGGGTAAAGTTCAGCCGACGATTTATCACCCCGAAGGCGACGCCTATGAGCACACGCTAAAGATTGTAGACGACGTAGCAAAAGTCAATCCTAAACCCGTCGTGAGGTTCGCGGCACTCATGCACGATATAGGCAAAGGCACCACGCCCGAAGAGATGCTCCCGCACCACTACCAGCACGAAAAACGCGGGCTAGAAGTCCTTAGCCAAATGAATCAGCGAATGATTTTGCCGAACGAGTGGAAGAAGTTTGCGGCGTTAGTAATTCGCGAACACATGCGGGCACCGCGACTCAGCAAGGCGGGCAAGATTGTCGACTTGCTGTTAAGCTTGAAATCTGCCGTAAAGGACTTCTGCGACATAATCCGCCTCGACAATCACGGCTTGCCGCCCTATTTGGAACACGCGCAGGAGATTATCGACGAGCTATTAAAAGTCAGTGGGAAGGACGCACCGCCCGAACTTAAGGGGGCGCAGGTCGGCAAATGGATTCACTCGGCTAGAATCCGTCGTTTCGTAGAAATTTTTAGAAGTTATGAACCGAAAGGTTGAGGAGGAAAATTTTGTACGCAAGAACTTTTGGAGCGACGACGCAGGGCGTTGACGGGCTGATAATCTCCGTCGAAGTCGACAGCTCAAACGGCTTGCCCGCCTTTGACATAGTCGGCTTGCCCTCGGTCGCCGTGCGTGAATCTAAAGAACGGGTGAGGACTGCGATAAAAAATTCCGGGCTTCGGTCGCGTGCCGAAAAGATTACAATCAACCTTGCGCCCGCCAGTATCAAAAAGGAAAGTGCTGGGCTGGATTTGCCGATAGCGGTTGGACTTCTAGCCGCGCAAGGGAGATTGCGTCCTTCTACGTGTGAAGAGTTTTTATTTATCGCTGAGCTGTCGTTGGAAGGAAACTTGCGACCTGTGGCGGGCGTCTTGCCAATAGCCGTGACGGCTCGTGAGCAAGGTTTCAAGAAAATAATCGTTGCGCAGGAGAACATCAACGAGGCATTGCTAGTTGACGGACTGGAAGTTTACGCGCCGAGAACTTTAATAGAGCTGGTGGACTTCCTCGACGGAGAGATTGAGCTAGACCCCGCATTGCCGCAGCCCGTCGAAGAGCCGGAAGGGTTCGTAGAGTTGGTCGACGACTTCGCGGACGTGCAAGGACAATTCATGGCTAAGCGTGCGTTGGAGATTGCGGCGGCGGGCGGGCATAACGTCTTAATGGTCGGCGTGCCTGGTTCGGGCAAAACTATGCTAGCCAAACGCATGAGTTCAATTTTGCCGGAGATGACTCGCGAAGAGGCACTAGAGGTCACGAAGATTTACAGCATCGCCGGCAAGCTCCCGCAAGGTAGCGGACTTATGACAAAGCGTCCTTTCCAAAACCCGAACCACGACGCCTCGACGGCAGCGATAATCGGCGGCGGCTCCAATCCCACGCCCGGTCAAGTCACGCTCGCGCACAACGGAGTTTTATTCCTCGACGAGTTGCCCGAATTCAGAAAGCCCGTATTAGAGGCTCTGCGCGAACCGCTTGAAGAACGGCAAATCACAATCAGTCGTGTGAACGGGACTTTAACCTTCCCCTCAAGCATGATTCTGATTTGCGCAATGAATCCTTGCCCGTGCGGTTGGAATGGCGACCCTGACCACGTTTGCCGCTGTTCGACCCTTGAGATAAAAAAATACACGCGCCGATTATCTGGACCGCTTCTCGACCGAATCGATATTCAACTGCGCGTGCCGCGTGTCAAATACGACGACCTAAGCTCCAAACGCAGGAATGAACCTTCAAGCATGATTCGCAAGCGGGTTTCAGCGGCAAGGGAAATTCAAACGCGACGCCTTGCCAAGTATCATCTCTTTTGCAATGCACAAATGACACACGCATTGATTCAAAAGTTGTGTGTGCTGGAGCCCGCCGCCGAAGTCTTGCTTAAGAAAGTTTTCGAGACAAAAAAATTGTCCGCACGCTCCTACGACAGGATAATCAAAGTCGGGCGGACGATTGCAGACCTTGCGGGCGGAATGGATTTAATTTCATCACAGCACATTGCCGAGGCTATCAAACTCCGTAGCGACTTCGAGATTGACAACTAGGAGGCGATTAAAATGTTTAGGGTACTGATACTTTCCGTGCTAATGCTTTTGTTCGTCGGGCAAGCTTATTCAAAGACGCCACCCGTTGAGACGCCCGTCAAAGAACCAATTCAGCTCACGCACAAACATACCGCCGATTGCCAGAAGACTCAAGCCGAGCCAGTACAGATAATTTGCATCCTCGACCGCTCTGGCTCCATGAGCAACCTAGCCGCAGACACTATCGGCGGCTACAATTCCTTTATCGAACAGCAAAAGACTAAGGCGGGCGCGGCGGAGGTTACAACAGTCCTGTTCGACGACCAATACGAAAAAATTTCTGACGCCACAGACATAAACGCTGTCCCCGAACTGACTTCCGAGCAATACTACGCACGCGGCACGACGGCTCTGCTTGACGCTGTGGGCAGGACGATTACCGAGACCCTTAGCCGTTTGGAAAGCAAAAAGATTTGTCCCGCTAAAAGGCGCGTGCTAGTGATGATTATGACTGACGGCTACGAGAACGCCAGCAAGGAATTCACTAAGGCAAAAGTCAAAGCTTTGGTCGAGGCGACGACTAAGGAATACGACTGGAACTATATCTTCATCGGCGCGAACATCGACGCGGCGGCGGAGGCGGGCGGCATAGGCATTGACAGTCGACACGCGGCAAACTATAAGCCGACTTCCGAAGGCGTCCAAGAGTCGTTCGCAATCATGCGCAAGGCAACAGATGAAGTTCGCGAACACGGAACCTTAAGCAGATAATTTTTTCGGGAAGACAAATCAAAAACTCCTCAACCGTTATCAGTCGAGGAGTTTTATTTTGCTCAAATCAGATTGCACGCTGGACTTTGCCGGAACGAAGGCAACGGGTGCAGACGTTGACGCGTTTAATCTCGCCGTCGACAATGGCACGCACGCGCTGGATATTCGGCTTCCATTTGCGTTTGGTCTTCAGGTGCGAATGGCTCACGTTCATACCCGACATCGCGCCCTTCTTACAAATCTCGCAGTAAGCTGACATTTTAGTTCACCTCTTCTCTGAAAAAAGACAGGCGCATTTTAGCACAGTTATTTTTACCGCGCAAGTTATACGCAAAAAAATTACCCGCCCGCAAAGAATCGAGCGAGTCTCTATGTTAATTTACATACGCTTGCAAAGTCAGTTGAGGATTGCCTTGAGGTCGTTGACGAGCTGATTGATTCGGTCAAACTTTAGCTTGTAGCTTACGCGGTTGGCAATGAGCCGCGCCGTCGCGTTCATAATCGTGACGATTTCCTCAAGGTTGTTTTCGCGGAGCGTGGTGCCCGTCTCCACAATGTCAACGATACTTTCAGACATGCCGATTATCGGGGCAAGCTCAATCGAACCGTTCAGCTTTATGTACTCCATTTGCATTCCCTGCGCCGCGAAGAAACTTTCAGCGATGCGCGGGAATTTCGTAGCAACGCGGGTATGTGCGTAGTCTTCAAGCCTCGGACGCCTCTTATCCTTGGGAACTGCCATCATCAGATGACACGCCCCAAAGCCTAGGTCTAGTAGCTCGTAAACGTCCTTGCCCGACTCTAAGATAACGTCCTTGCCGATTATGCCGATGTCCGCCGCGCCGTATTCAACGTAAGTGGGAACGTCCGCCGTCTTCGTGATGATGAATTTTAGCCGCGCCGCCTCGTTGGTGATGATTAGCTTGCGCGATTTCTCGTGAAGACCTTCAGCCGTCCAACCTACTTTCCTAAGAAGCTCCGCACTCAGTCCGAAAAGTTTTCCCTTCGGCAGTGCTATCGTTATGAAGTTCTTGTCCTGCAAATTCTTTCCTCCAATCAGCCGCGTCGCCGAGTTTTTGTAGTCCGTTCGCGTTCGGTATTGCGTTGCGGAAGAACGATAGATATATCCGCCTCAAACATTCTATTCCATGGGAACTGCACGCGAATATTATCATTGCCCGTGAACGGCGGCAAGTTCCTCTTCGCGAAGGTCTCAATTAACAACGCACAACTATCAGCGATACTGTCCCGCTTGTCGTCTAGAACCTCGTAGCGACCGTCGCCGGCAATCCAATCTAACTGACCCGCGCCGACCTGTCGAACATTCGCCTGATAAGCCCAGTCGTCAAGGTAGCGGTGCAGGAGCAATTCCTTAACGGCGTTGTCCTTCATGCGTGCGGATAAGATACCTTCGCTTAGAGCAAAGCCGCTTGAGTTCGTCGGCGTATTCCAACCAGAGTAAGCCCGAAGCTTGAACAGCAACCCGCGATTTTTAAGTTGCTCCATTAACGCATTGTCCGAACCGTTAGCGAAGGCAATATCAGCGACGATGACTTTGCGCCCGCCGCTTACGTAGTCTTGCACGGTATCAGCAAAAAAACTCGTGCCTTGGCGGGGCGTGCCGTCGTTAGTCGTGCTGTTAGCCTCGAAAGTCTCGCCGTCGGGGTTTGTGTTCACGGCAAGGATAAAATCTGCGCGGTCTTCGTCGTCAGTGAACTTCGCGCCCGCCACTTGAATCGCCGCCCGAATCGAAGTATCAATCTCCTCGTCGGAGTAAGCCGGAACCGTCAACGCGCCGCGCCCCCAGTTATACTTGACGTAGACGCTCGGCGAAGTCTTTGCACGCTCATTGACTGCCCGCGCCAAGAGCAACAGCCCGAATTCATCAATGCCCGCCGTCGTCAAATATTTGTTGCCGCCAATGCCGTGCCCGTACTCCAAAAGCTTGCGACCTTCGTTGTGCGTCTGCGAATAAGGCGCATTGTCGTCGCGACCGAGCAAAAGATAATCAAACGTGTTGTCGCGGGCGTAATCGATTAGCTTCTTGTTCGCGTCAAAATTTTTCTCGCGACGCCCCATCCAGTCTTCGAGAGCCTTCTGCGGAATCAGCCGTTGCAAAAAATTGAACTCTTTAATTTCCCGCGTCGTCAAACCTTCAAGTTCCTGCTTGTCCATTAGCTCGGTTAAGCGGAAAATGTTCGTGCCGTAGTAGCGATAATAATCCGGCTCCTCGTAGCCCGACGCTAGACCCGTGCGCGGCGTGCGCATGATTGACCCGAACACATACAGCGGCAACTTCTTATGCTTGCGTCTAAACTCGGTAAACAAATCTGCACGAGCTAGAATCTCATCGCCGTCGTACTCGTGCTTACGGGAGCCAACCAGACTTCCATAAAGCAAAGAGTCTGACGAGATGACCGCCGCTGTTAAATCCTTGGTCGCGTTCTTCCTCAGCCAATCCCAAAGCAAGTCCGGGTCGCCGAGGTTTTCACGGTCGCCGAGCAGTTCCACGGGCGGCGACACGATTTGAACGCCTGCTTTCTCCAATATCTCAATCGTCTGCTGATTGACTATCGGGCGGCTGTCGTGCGGTATGTAAAGAATCTTTTCCTGAACAATCTTTTTCTTCGCCGAGCAAGCGGGAGCACCCGCACAAATTAAAATCATCAGCACGAGAACGCTCGCCGCCACTCGACAAAAACTCTTCTTGATAATAACGAATCACCTTCCAAACTACTTTTTCTTAGCGGCGCGAATGTCGCCCCACAAGTCCCGCGCCTTATCATGAATCCTCGGTTCGCGTTCACGCACGCCCTTATCACTTATCAGCTTTGATAAATACGTCGTAGCCTTCTGCCGCTCGCCGAGCCGCCAATAAATCGCCGCCACTACATACATAACCGCGTTATCCGTCAGCTCGCCGATTGGGAAACTCTCCCGCATTAGGGCATCCTCATAGAAGTCCGCCGCCTTCGCTAGAAACTCGTTCTCCTGCGTCGTGTCGCCCGCCTCCCGATAAATCCACGCTAGCTGATGAGCATACTTAGCTTTCTTCGACGACTTGCCGTGAATCAAATCCTGAAACTTCAACGCCAACCGAAAAGCCGTTGCCGCCTCTCCAAGCGTGCGCTCCTCCACGAACGGTATCTTAATGTTCTTCGTAAGCAAGACGGCTCGCAAAATCGTCAAGTGGCGGTCGGTTATCTTGGTTGTGAAGGTCTTTTCGTCCGCCGCAAAGCCGCAATGCTCGCAGACCCAAACGGTGTAATAATACGGGTTGAATTCTACGTAATGCGTACAGCCGTCGTCATCGCGTCTGGTAACTGCAATCTTCCGCGAACGCGTCTTAACAACTCTGAACGTCTGCTCGCATATTGGGCAAGTCTTCTCGACGATAAAAGTTTTTCCAACAGCCATAACATAGCCTTTCAGAAATTAATATTCGGTTGGAGCGTCGGGTGCAGGTAAATTATGTTCGTGATATTTGACGCCCGCGCCGCCGTTATGTTCAACCAAAAGCCGCGTGTATAGATTTTTCCAATCCTCAAAGACTTTAAGCGCGTTTTGATTCAACGTCGCGGCAAATTTATTTTTTGACAGATTGAGCGACGACTCGACCAGCTCCAGCGAATTTTTTTCGGATTGATTAACCGCATCGCTAACCGTGCCGCCCAAAGAATTCCAATAACCGAGACTTAAAGCCGTGACTTGGCTAGACGCCCAAAACATTTTGGAATCATCGTATTTATCTTTGAGCGCAAAATTGTAAGCGTCGGGCATTTTCGCCACGGTGAAAGGCACGAAAGGATTTTCAAACGGCGTGTTAACCGACACCCAACAGACTGGCGCGGGCAACTTGTCATTGACTTGCGCAATATATGTATAACTCGTATCCGCCGAAAGAATCGCCCGCTCGCTATTTTCTGCGTAATCATACGGCGAACCGTGCACGCCCGCAGAGTATTTCGTCGTCATGTCAAATTCGGTGCCTTGATAATAATCGCGGTACAAGCTCATAACGTCGGTTATCGCCAACTTTTTATCGGGCTTAACGCTCAACGGATAATAATCGGAATCGTGGCTATCAACTGTGGGCGAAAGCTTCAGCGACGGCGCAACGGTATCAAGCCCACGCCACACCCGCCGCATTGAATAATACGGGTGGTTCAATTCCTCGGCGCGAAGTGATTTTACCCAATCCAAATTGCCCTGCTCGTCATAAGCCGCCCAGCCGAGTTCCTTTAACATCTGCGGCAAGTTCGGGTTGAAAATTTGATTTGAGTCGCCCTCTCTTATGGCGTGAATTCTAAGCTGATTAGCCGCAATGGAGAAATGCCCGTCAGGGATTTTCTCTGCAATCCATAAGCCGCCCTTGCCCGAAGGCGTCGGTTGCATTTCAAAAATCCAGCCCTCGTCCTTATCGGCAACAAACATTGTCTTTGATCTGCCGTAAATCCCGTACTCGTCGACAAGCTCGCCCATAAGCTTAATTGCTTCCCGCGCCGTTTTGCAACGTTCCATAGCCACGCGCCCAAGTTCAGACGAATAAAAAATTCCGCCGCCTTCTTTATAGGGAATTTCCGGTAGCCAAGCGCAAAGGTCAGTACATTCGGCGAGCATCAAGCCGTGTTCGTTTACGGCGGGATAATCAGCGTCGATATAAGCGTAAGTGTGCTCGACTTCGGGGATATGACCAATCGCCTTGGTCGCGGCGGCACTGGTATAAATGGGGCGAAGACTTCCCTTCTTGTGATTTTTCGCGGGCACGAAGAAGACATTTGGGTCGTTTTCAAATCCGTCGTCACAATGCGAAACGAAAACATTGCCGTCTGCCGACGCGCCCTTAGTCACTAGCATAATCGTACAAGCTTCGGCGTCAACATTCACAAGCGACAGAGCCGCTAAGCCAATGGCAAGCTTAGTTAGAAATTTTTTCATGCTACTACCTCCAGTGTAAGGATTAAGGGACAAGCTTAAAACTTTCTTCTACTAGTCCCTAGTCCCTATCTAAGATATTTATTGCAAAGAGCCTTGAGCTTGTCCGCCTCCGCCTCAGCCAAGTAATCGGGCTTGAGTCTCCAGCCCCAATTCGTGCCGACGGTGCCGGGTGTGTTCATGCGGTTGCGGCTGTCGAGTTTCAAAACGTCTTGCATTGGCACGATAGCAAAGCGGGAGTTCGACGCGTAAGCAAACTCAATCAGCTTCTTGCACACGTCATCGGGGCGGCGCACGTCTGCACCAATCAACGCGGCTATCGTCGTCTTGCTGTCGGGGTCAATGTCTTCCATGAACCAGCCGACCGTCGTATTGTTGTCGTGCGTGCCCGTGTAGGTTATAGAATTCTCTGGCGGCGCAAAGCCAATGCGACCTTGCTCGTTAAAGTGCAACTCGAAATGCAAGACCTTCATGCCGGGGAAGCCGCAATCTTGCCTAAGAGCCTCAACCTCGTCCGTGATAACTCCCAAATCCTCGGCTACAATCTGCGCGTCGCCAATTTCCTTGCGAATCTCCTTGAAGAACCCCAAGCCCGGTCCTTTAATCCACTCGCCGTCAATGGCAGTCTTCGCGTCGCCGTCAACCGACCAATAAGCCTCGAAGCCGCGGAAATGGTCAACCCTCACGATGTCGACTATCTCGTAAATTCTCTTGAACCTCAGCTTCCACCACTTATAATGCGTCGCCTTCATCTCGTCCCAATCGTATTGCGGATTGCCCCAAAGCTGACCCGTCGCACTGAAATAATCGGGCGGAACTCCCGCGACCTTTTCGGGATGTCCTTCCTCGTCAAGCTGGAACTCCTGTTGATTCGCCCAAGCGTCCGCGCTGTCCGCTGAAACGAATATCGGCATGTCGCCCATAATCTGTATCCCGCGCTCCAATGCATACGCATGAAGCTTATCCCATTGCCGCGCAAAAATGAACTGTTCAAATTCCGTGAATAAAATTTCGTCGGCAAGCTCCTTCTTCAACGCCGCCAAAACTTTTTTATCGCGCTGTTTAATCTTAACGTCCCAATCGACCCAATACGCGCCGCCGTTCTTTTGCTTTATCGCCGCGAACAGGGCGTAATCCTCCAGCCAATACTTTTGCTCCGCGCTGAACTTCTCAAAGTCTTTTTTAAGGGCGGCGTCCTTCTTGAGCTTAGCTTTGAAGTTCTCGAACGCTTTCTTTAGTGCCGCAGTCTTGAGCTTGTCGACCGCCTCGAAGTCAACGAACTTTGTCTTTGCAAGTCTAAGCGGAACTTTTATATCGTCCGCCTTGAGGAGTCCGTCTGCAATCAGCGCGTCGATTGAAATTATCATGGGGTTGCCCGCGAACGCACTTGGCGATTGATAAGGCGAGTAACCATAGCCGACGGGATTGAGCGGAAGGATTTGCCAAATGGATTGTCCCGCCGCCTTGAGGTAGTCGATAAAGTCATAAGCTTCCTTGCCCATGTCGCCGATACCGTATTTGCTCGGCAAGCTCGTCGGGTGCAAGATAATTCCTGCACGGCGGTCGTAGTTCTGCTTTTGCGGGACGTGGTGCAGAAGAATTCCTTCCAAAGCCTCAAGCTTAAAAGTCACACGTCCACGAGTCACAGGGAATTTGCGCTTGGGATTGTCCGCGTCGAAGGCGTCAACGAACTGTCCATTAGCAAAATCGCTCACGTCGAAGGAAACTTCCTTGCCGCGTGTCTTATTCCGATTGAACGCCACCAGATAAATATCATTCTTCGCCTCGTGCCCGAAGACATCATGTCCGCCACGAATCACGCGGGCATAAGCAACGATATCGCCCTTGCTCGGCAGTGGAAGTAGTTCGCCCGTCTGCAGTGCTAAGCTGTCATTGCGGAGCTTAATGAACTTCTTGTACGTCGCAAGCAAATCTTGGTCACCGCCGCCCCAAGGATACGGTCTGCGGTTCGTCGGGTCTTTGAAGCCCTGCATACCAATTTCATCGCCGTAATAAATGCACGGCACGCCCGGATAAGTCATCTGCCACAGAGCCGCCATCTTTAAACGCGCCTTGCCGAGTTTCTCCGCCGCCTCGTCAAGCCTGAATTGCGACTGCTCGTAATAGGGCATTTGGTCATAGTACGGAGCCTCGCCAAAGATTGTCATCGGGCGCATTATGTCATGGCTTGCAATCAGGTTCATCATCGCGTAGAAGTTTTCCTTAGGATAGTTCTCGCGCAGGCTTTCCATACGCCGCATACAAAGTTCGCCGTCAATCTGCCCAAGGATAAAGTCGAAGATGTGCGCCCGCAATGGATAATTCATCGCCGAATCCATTTCGTAGCCGCAAAGGTACTGACGTTGCACGCCGTAAGCAATCTTATTCGAGGCGTCCTCCCAGACTTCGCCAATCATCACGGCATCGGGATTGAGCTTCTTAAGCTCAGCAAAGAACAGGCGACTGAACTCGGCGGGCAACTCGTCAATGACATCAAGCCGCCAACCGCTAATGCCTTCCCGCGTCCAATGCTTTAAAACGCTGTCCTTGTCGCGTATGATGAAATCCATGTAGCTCGGCGTCGTCTCTCTGACGTTCGGGAGCGTCGGGAAGTTCCACCAGCTGTCGTAGTCCGTTGGGTAGTTGCGGAAGTCGTACCACTCGTAATAGGGTGAATCCTTCGACTGAAACGCGCCGACCGAATCATACTTGCCCTTGCGGTTGAAGTAAATGCTATTGGAGCCGGTGTGACTGAAGACGCCGTCGATTATGATACGAATGCCCTTAGCCGCCGCCGTGTCGATTAGGTGCTTGAAGTCGTCGTTGGTGCCGAGTATCGGGTCAATCTTGTGATAGTCGCCCGTGTCATAGTGATGATTGCTTTCCGACTCGAAGACGGGATTAAAATATATCGCCGTGATTCCCAGTTCCTTAAGATAGTCAAGCTTCTTCTCGACGCCGCGCAGGTTTCCGCCGAAGAAGTCATAAGCCAAAATCTCGTCGCGGTCAGTGTCTTTGAAATAAACGGGGTCATCACTCCAGCTCGCGTGATAAACTGCGCCTTCCTTCTCGATAATCTCGTTGCCGTCGCGATAGAACCTGTCAGGGAAGATTTGATACATGACGGCGTGCTTAAACCAATCGGGAGTCTTCGCGCCCTTCTGATAGACCGTGATTTGGAAGGCGGGCGGAATGTGATCGTACAGTTCTCCGACGCCGCCGAGCAGTTCAGAGTTGTTGCCGTAGTAGTAAGTCTTGCCGCCCGTGACGATTATAAAGTAGTACCAAAGCAAGCAACCCTTATCTGGCATTTTGAACGTCAGCGAATAAAATTTCTCCGCCGCCTTATCGCCGTCCTTAGTCGCAAGGTTAGACCATTTCTCGCCCGCGCCCTCTTCCCAGGTGTGCAAGAGGACTTGTTTGATTACGGCGTCTGACTTAATGCTAATGCCGAGCCGCAAAGTTGAGCCAGCCTCCGCCGCCCCGACCGTCGAGCGATAGTAAATGTTCTGCGAGTTGTGCAGGACGTCTTTCTTGCCAATCATCTTATCATCTCCGTTTAAATCAGTTTGCAAAGGTTATTTCCCGCTTTTTGCCGTCAACCCTTTTAGCCGCGAAAAAAATTTTCTTGATTCTAACTTCAGGTTGCGTTATAGTTACGCAAGTTTATCGAAAGGAGTATCTCATGAAGAAATTTTTTTGTTTGATGATGATTTTGCTGACGGCGTGCCTTGTCGGTTGCGGACAAGAAAAAAAAGCTAGCGACCCAAATCAAATCCCGACCGAGGTAGCGACGCCGCAAGAGACTACTAACACTGAATCAGCCGAGGAGCCGCAAGAACCAGAACCTACGCCGCAAGCACAGCCCGATATAGATTACATTTTGGCAAATGACGACCTGTCCAATCTTCAACTAAGCGACCCAACTAAGCCCGTTTACGATAAATATATTCTCTGGGAGCGGCAGGAAAAAGGTTTGCCGTTCGAGTTGCCTTACCTTGAGCCTTACGAGGCGGAATCGGTCGTTTATCTGACTTTCGACGACGGCCCCGACGATAAAATCACGCCGCAAATTTTGGACATCCTCAAAGCCGAAGGAGTCAAGGCGACCTTTTACGTCTGCGGCAACATGGTCGAGGCTTATCCTAACGTTTTAAGGCGCATCTTCAACGAGGGGCACGCAATCGGCAATCACAGCTACAATCACCGCTACGAAGAACTTTATAAAAGCCCGTGGTCGTTCATGGAACAGATTATCCAAACCGATAACGCGATTAAAAACGTTATCGGCGTCCGCCCGTTCATAATTCGGGCTCCAGGCGGTGTCGGCATGTTTAACGGCGATTATTGGTCGATGATTGACAGTTGCGGCTACGTCGAACACGATTGGAACGCCTTGACCGAAGACGCCACGCCCTCAAAGCCAAATGCCTCCACGCAGATTAACAACGTCCTCAAGTATTTGGGCGATAATCCGCCGCCGTTCGTGATTATCTTAATGCATTCAAACAGCGATAAGGGCGAGACCGTCAAAGCTCTGCCCGAACTGATTAAAATGCTCCGCAACTGGGGTTACAAGTTCGGCGTCGTCACTCCGATGACTCCTCAGCCCTGGTAATCTGAAAGCAAAATAAAATCTCCCGTCAAATTTTCGGCGGGAGATAATTTTTTTGTCTGATTAGTCATTTTCACGCGGCATTGTCCTCTTTTAACACGTAACGCATATACATCGGCAACTTCTCAATCGTTTTGTCTAAGCGGGGATTCTTCCTCCAAAGATTGTACTTGTGCAACTCGGATTCAGAACGTCCGCCCTTGAAAAACTGATAAACGCCCTTTGAAAAGTCCTGCGTGAAGAGATAGTACCTCTTTCCGTTCGAGATTAAGTAGAAGTGGAGCTTCTCGTTGAACTTGTTGACCGTTATCTTATTCTTCATGGACTATTCCTCCTTATGAAACCTTAATGAAAACTTTTCAGTATTCTAATCGATTATTTTTGTCTTGTCCATAAGGAAAAATGGATTCTTAATGAAAAAATAATTTTCAGCGGACAGAAATCGTCAAAGTGTTGTAGGTTAGTGATTGCAAAGTCAAATCGGCGGGAGTTTGCGCTTGAATCTCATTAAAAAGCGTTTGCGGGGAGCCGCCATACATTACAGTAAAGACTGCACGCCCATTTTCGTAGCTGGACAGGTTGAAGTTCTTGACGCGGCTAATTCTGCCCAATGCGCTCTGAACCAGATTAATTTTGCTGAAATCCGCGCCGTAAACGACCACTTCGACGCCCTGACGGCTGGTGTACATGCCCGTTATCTGTTCGACGAAATAATTGCCCATTTGCTCGCCCGCAGAAGTCAAAGCCTTCTTAGCGGCAATCGCTTCCGAATTATCATAGGCTGAACCGTATTTGCCGTCCGCCGCGATAACTTGACCCGTCCGCACGATGAACATTTTAGCCTCGACACGAGCCCGACAAGCTTGCATATTCGTCCGCTGATTGCCCGGCAAGTAATTTCCCATGTCGCCGACGCCCTCACTAAAACTTTCGCCAACAATCATAATGTCAACGCCGAATTTCTCCGCCGCCGCTTTCATTTGGGCAACATTCATACTCATTGGGCTTTGATAGTTTAAACCCGTGCCAACTTCCGTTACAAAATTAAATCCAGCGTTAATTAACGTCTTAACAATAGCAGTTTCGCCGCCCGAACCGCCAATATTGTAATTTAAATGCTGTTCGGGGACGTAAACGGCGATTTTCGGATTTCGGAGCTGTACATTGATGATTCCAAGCCTCGTAAGCTCATTCATCAGTTTTGAATTCGGTTGGTCGTCGACTGTCGCATTAATCGTCACGAGCCAAGTACCGTTGACTTCTTCACGACTAATAACCCTGTATTCATTGACGAAACCTCTTGATTGCGTATAAATCTGGTCGCTAATCAACATGCTGTTCTGCACGAGCGTTTCCGAGTCGACTAACACGCCTAAAGTATTTTCTACCGCCGCACGCAACGCATCGTTCTCCGCTTCCGTCGGCGTCATGCCTTTTCCGGTTACTGTCACGTTTTTAGCCAATGCCGTCGAACTTAACGCTATCAGCAGGGCTAAAACGATAATCGCAAACTTTTTCATGATTTCAACCCCTTTTTACCACGTCGCCTTGACAAATACTATTTCCAAGCCCTTCAGAACGGCAAACCGCGTAATCCGAATTGACTTCGACGACTTTTACCTTTCCAATCTCGTTTTGCTTCATTGCAACGATTTTTCCGTTCACAACGATAGGTTCACTCTCTCTGGCGACGATTAAAATATCTCCGACGCGCAATCCCGCATTTGAACCTTGGTCAATGTAAATATCCGAGCCGTTTATGGCGGCTACGCGGGCGCGAAACGGATTTATGCTGTCTAATTCCTTTAAAAAGTTGTCCGCCGCGACTTTGCACGCGTTATTGAAGGCGGCATTTGCCGTTGAACCGCTTTTGCTACCCTCTACCGTCTTTGCCATGATTATTTCGCCCGTCGTGTTGTCTACTAGGCGAAATTCCAACGCAATCCGCCCTTTGACCTTGTGAACGTGTTCCGCGACGATTTCTCCTAGCCCCTCAAGCTTAAATATGTTGCTTAGACCCGTAACGGCTGTTAAAGTCGGATTTACTTCCGCTACTGCCATTGTGACCTTGCCTATCATAGAATAATCCGCGCCGGTGAGTTTTCCTAGCTCCACTGCCTGACTTGGGTCGACTGCGATATTTTGAAAGCCCTGTTCCCTTAAAATTGTCCCCATTTGCGCCCGTTCGACCACTGTATACAGTCCACTTGAATGAATCGCGACTATTAATTGCTCCGTCATGATTTCGGCGACTAATTCTTCATCATAGCCCGAAACATTTTCCAGCGGCATGACTGCGACGACTTTTTTTGCCTCGCATAGGTTCAGCGAACAGATAATCGCTAGCGCACTCATCGCCGCAATAATTTTCCTCAACATGACTGCTCCTCCTTCCATTTTTGCCTAATATAGCAAACGATTATTAAAATCTCAACAAAAAAATCCCCCGTCGAAAGTTTTTTCGTCAGAGGATTTATTTTTTCAAAATATTGCTCTCCCGTAAAGTTTACGTTGTTTTTCGTGCCGTTCCTGTACGTGTTTAGGACAGTATTTATGATATTGTTCCCATTGTTCAGGCGTTCTTGGATTAATTTTGAAAAATCTCTTAAATTCTTCATCAGTCGTCGGTGGAATGTCGCTGAAGTCAATATCTTTGTCGTGTTCTTCGTCGCTTATATTTTTTAGCCTTTCAAGTTCAACTTTTGCTATCTCGCGCATCTCTTCATACGTATAAAGCGGTTTCATATCAGGTTTAATTATAAAACTGCCCATAATAATCCTCCTTTTCCCTTCGCGTAGCATTTCGAGCTGATATTAGCCTCAATTTTTCTCCGCGTTCAGTATATACAACGAATAAGATATTTTCAACCATGCCAATTACTTTTCTGCGTTCCTCATAATCGCTATGCTCTTCATCAAACTCATCAATTCTGTTTTCGTCAAGAAAAATCAACGCGGCGTCCTCAAAATGTATTCTGTGCTTTTTCCAATTCATCTCAGCTTTGTTGTCGTCCCATTCAACTATCAAATCGCCAATCTCTATTTCGCCCATAAAATCATCTCCAAATCAATCTTAGCAGAAATATTTCCATTGTCAAATCAAAAAATCCCCCGACGTTTATTTTTCGTCAGAGGATTATTTTTTAGCTTGCATGAGACGAAATTTTTGCTATGATAAGAAAAATTTTAGGAGGTGTTCGACGTGAAAAAGATTTTTACCGCTGTGATACTCGCCGTGTTTATTTTGAGTGCGCAAATCGCCGCCGCCGCCGATATTGATTGGAATAAAGCTCCAATATTCGTCACTAAAGACGAACTCGCAACTTATATTGAGAATAGACGCCGCAAAGGGCAAACAACGTTCTATTTTATTTTTCTGAGTGAGAAAATTAGTAATCAAGTTGAATTCGATAATTTTAACTTTGAACTTGCTCAATATATTGCCCCAGCTCCTAATGTTCATTTAGAATTAGTCACTTTCGGAACAGGAAAATTTATTTGCAAGATAACAAAGGATTTTCTAGGCAATCACGTAGCGAATGCTTATCTTAGTAGAGAACCACATATGGCTTGGAAGAATCTTACTGCTGAAGAGCAAAAACTTTACAATATCGCAGTCGGAATAGTTTACGAGGCAAATAAACGTAATTCAGAAGTAGAAAAGGCTCGTTATATTCACGATGAGATTTGCAAACGTGTTTTACAATACAAAAATGAAAATGAACGAGATAAAACAGCTCTAGGTGCGTTAATTGACGGTTACGCGCAATGTCAAGGCTATTCAGACGCGTTTTATATGTTAGGACGCATGGCAGGTCTTAATGTCAGAAGGATTGGTGGAAAGTTTGATGGTAGTTGGCATTTTTGGAATACGATAACTTTATCTGACGGAAAAACTTACTGCGTAGATGTGACAATGGATGACGGATACAATATTCATGAATGGTTTTTAGCGAATTTTGAGGTTATGAAGCGTCATCACTCGTGCGACTGGTCTGTAATCCCGAATCTGCAATGAAACGCTCGAAAAAATTAAATCCTCTGTCGAAAAAGCTCGGCGGAGGATTTTTTTTGCGTTCGCGACGAAAAATTTTGCTCTGAACGGATTTTGGAGCTGTGAACGGACTTTGAAAGCTAATTTGAGCGTTGAAAGTGCTTTTTGAGCTTCAAAAAGGGTTTCGGGTCGTTTAACCCTCTTTTGAGGGGCGATTTTCGGTGCAAATGGGAAAATCCAGAATATCGGATTTTTCAAAAGGCTAAATGGCGTCAATACGCGAAGTAATAAAAAAAGCCCCTTCTGAGGGCTTGAGAGGGACTGAAAAATCCAGCATACAGGATTTTTATCCGAAATACCGGATTTTTATATTAGGCAAAAAAAAAGCCCGCCTCGTCGACGGGATTAAATTTTTAAGCTGGAAGAATCTTTGCGAGCGTCTCCATCATCTTTGGCACGTCGATTGGCTTAGCGATATGTCCGTTCATGCCGGCATCAAGGGCATTCTTCACGTCCTCGCTAAAGGCGTTGGCAGTCATTGCGATTATCGGGACGCTAGCAAGTTTTTTGTTGTCGAGTTTGCGAATTTCTCGCGCCGCCTCGTAGCCATTCATTATCGGCATTTGAATATCCATTAACACAGCGTCATAATCGCCCGCGGCACTCTCCGCGACCTTTTTTACTGCCTCGGAACCGTCGCTTGCCGTATCGACGATAAAACCTTCACTTTCAAGCAACATCTTAGCAATTTCGCGATTAACTTCAATATCGTCGACGAGCAGGAGTTTTTTATTGGTGAAGTCGACGACCTGCGCGGCTTTCTCGTCAATAATTTCCTCTTGCATATCTTCGGCGAGTTCAAAAGTAATTTCGATGATAAATTCGGTACCTTCGCCCGGCGCGGTGATAACTTCAATCGTGCCGCCCATTAGGTCGATTATACTTTTTGTAATCGCCATGCCCAGCCCCGTTCCTTGAATTTTGCTGACGGTGGAAGTTCTTTCGCGTTCAAAAGCCTCAAAAACCTTCGCGGCGAATTCGGGCGTCATGCCAATGCCGCTATCCTTAACTCGCAGTTCATAATCGGCAAAAACGTCGCGGACTTCACTAATCTGCTTGAGTGTCACGGAAATTTCTCCGCCTTCGGGCGTGAACTTGTAAGCATTGCTCAAAAGGTTCAGCAAGACGCGGTTAAGACGATTTTTATCACAAATAACGAACTTATCGCGGACGCCGGAGCTATCTACGCTGAAATTAATCTTTTTGCCTGCCATTTGAGTTGCGAACATGTCGTGAACCTCATCAAGAGCCGTAACAATGTTCATGCCGTCGAGTTCAAGCTCCATTTTGCCGGATTCAATGCGGCTCATCTCCAAAACGTCATTAATCAGGGCTAGTAAGTGCTGGCTGGAGGCGTCAATCTTCTTTAGGAAGTCGAACATTTTATCGGGAACGTCATCTTTGCAGGGTTTATTCAAGTATAAGGGGCAAGCCTCGCAGATTTTATGCAAATCCTTCGCCAAGTTGAGATAACCAACGATTGCATTCATTGGAGTTCTAATATCGTGGCTCATGTTCGATAAAAACGTTGATTTAGCCTTATTAGCCTCTTCGGCGCGTTCTTTTTCGGAGATTAGTTCCGCTTGACGTTTTTTTAGTTCTTCGCCCTGCAATTTTATCGTATCGTAATGCTCCTGTAGCTGTTGAGTGTAAGCTTCCTGCGAATTGACGTAGCGCATTTGCATGACGGTGTATCCGATTAGCAAAATCACTAAAAGTGCCGACGAAATAATCAATGCGATAAGCCACGGACGACTTGTAATCATTTCTTCAAGCGTGATGTTCTCGTAGCGATTTATAATCCATTTTTTTGTTAAAGTGTCGAGTCTTCCTTCCTGTTGCATTTGAATTAGGACGGCATTGACGCGCACGCGCAGTTGAGTATCCTCTGGGTGCATTGCGAGCGTTCCGTAGACGTGTTGAACGGCATAACTTGCGAAAACGCCATCAATATCGAGTTTATCGACGAAACCGCCGCCAACTTGTATTGGACAGATTGCAAATTCGTATTCGCCGCTCTTTAGCCCGTCAAAAATCTTTTTATAGGAATGAACGTAGGAAATTTCATCGTCGAGACCGAGACCGGGCATATTATGCAACGAAGCAACGCGCCTACCGTAAAGTTCAGCGACTGACGAGATATTTTTCCGCCCGTAAACGACATATTGCTTTTCAGTCGTCGGGAGCGTGGCGATTATGTTCGGATTGTTGATAATCAGGTCGCTTTCCATGTTCATGATAATATCCGCGCCGCCGCTGAGGAAAATTTTGTTAGCGTCGTTCCAATCCATAAGCGTTAGGTCAAGATTCATCTGCAAACGGTTAGCAATCTCGTTAATCAGCTCCACATCGTAGCCTTGATAGTTGCCATTCTCGTCAACGTAGGAATAAGGCGAGTAATCGGCGTCGGTGACAACGTGCAAAGTCTTTTTGAAGGTATTTCGAGGTTGAACTTCGACTTTTGGCACGTCGCGGAAGATGCCAAAGAGGTTAAAATAGATTCCCGCGAAGATTATGATTAAAATTATGGGAAGGGCGATTGCCGTCTTCACGAGAGTATTTTTTTTCGGTGCCTGCGTTTTCATAGCGTTTTTCCTATCAAGCATTACCAAACTTATTAATTCTCTTAAATTTATTGGCGGAAGAAATCATTTCGCGGGCGTTATCGATTGAAATTGTGGATTCTTCGCCCGATGCCATGCGAGCAATCTCTTTTACGCGTTCGGATTCGTCAAGGCGCGTGATTTTGGTTATCGTGCGCCCATTCAGCTCCGATTTTGAAATTTGCAAATGAATATCCGCCATGCCCGCGATTTGTGCCAAATGAGTGACGCATAAGACTTGCCGACCGCTTGAAACCTTCGCGATAGCCTCCGCGACTGTTTTTGCCGTGACTCCGCCTAATCCCGCGTCGATTTCGTCGAATACCATCGTTGCCGCCGAATTATCGCGCCCAGCCGTCACGGTTTTTATCGCCAAAGCAATTCTCGACAGTTCGCCGCCGCTTACGACCTTTGACAGCGATAATTTTTCCTCTCCGACGTTCGCGCAAAAGAGAATGTCTGCCTTATCGCCGCCGTTTAAGGAAAATTTATCTGCCGATTCGATTACGATTTCAAATTGCGCGTGTTCCATGCCAAGCCGCCTAATTTCCGCCTCAATCGCCTTGCTTAGGGTCTTCGCCGCCGCCTGTCGCAGTTGCAGAAGTCTTTCCGCGTGTGATTTGGTTTGTCGATTAAGCTCCGCGATAGTTTTTTGCAAGTCCTCAACGTCCGAATCAAAATTTTCCGCCGCCGCAATGTCATCACGTATCGAATCAAGCTGTTTTAGGATTTCATTGACCGACGCGCCATATTTTTGCTTGAGATTATAAATAACGTCCGCTCGCTCCTGAATTTCGTCCAAACGTTCGGGCGCGAAGTCCAAACTTGAGCCGTAATCGCGAATTTCTTCATAAGCCTCGCGCAAATTAATTCTTGCGTCCTCCAAAAGCTTGCGTGCCGAGTTCAATTTATCGTCATAGCGTGTCACGTCGTCCAAATGCTTTTCCACACGAGCCAACGCCGTCAAAACATCGTAATCGCCGTCATTTAGTATCATCGCGGACTGTTTAACGTGTTCGGTAATCTTTTCGGCGTGCGAAAGCTTTTTTATCTCCGCGTCAAGCGTTTCATCTTCGTTAGGCTTAAGTCGTGCCGCAGATATTTCCTTTTCCTGCCAACGCAAGAACTCCAGCCGCCTAAGATTGTCCGCTCGCGCCGATTTTTTGTCTGCAAGCTCACGAATCTTTGAATTAAGCGCACGATACAGCCGCTGATACTCTTTTAGTTCGGAAAAAATCTGTTCGTCGTCGATTAGCCGATAAATATTGTCCTCGCGAAGGATTTCCAAGCTTTTATTCTGCCCGTGAACGTCAATTAAGCTCGCGCAAAGTTTTTTCAGCTGTGCAAGGGTTATTGGCTTGCCGTTTGCAGTGATTGAGCCTTTTCCAGTGCGTGAAACCGTCCGCATAAGCCGCAAACCGTCAGAGAAGGTCGCCGCGATTGATAATTTGTCTGCTCCCTTACGAATTCGATTTACGCCGCAACGATTGCCCAAAACCGCGCCGAGTGCGTCGATTAGGATTGATTTGCCCGCGCCCGTCTCGCCAGTCAAGATATTCAAGCCCGCGCCGAATTCGATAGCGACGTTTTCAATCAGCGCGAAGTTCTCAACCGTTAAAGTCGTCAGCATTTACTTTTTGCCCGTGGAGCCGCGTTTAGTCAGCGGGACATTCTCCTTGCACAGCGGACAATCTTCGGGCTTGTAAGTCTCAACGTTCATGTGCAACAGCGCGAAGCTCGGCACGTCCCCGAAGGTAGCCTTGCCGCCCGACCTGTCAACTAGCATACTCACCGCCACGGGCACGCCTCCGAAGGCTTTAACCACGTCGATAACCTCACGGACTGAGCCGCCAGTCGTCACAACATCTTCAACGATTAGGACGCGTTCGCCCTCATGAAGAGTAAAGCCGCGACGGAAAGTCATCACGCCATCGACGCGTTCAGTAAAGATTGCCCGCGTACCAAGAGACATTGCGGTTTCATGTGCAAGGATAATTCCGCCCGTCGCGGGACCAACGACCGTCTCAATCTGCGCGTCCTTGAAATGTTCAGCGATTGCGCGACAGAGTTTTGCAGTATAGGAAGGGTGTTCCAGCACGCGGAATTTCTCGACATAGTGCGGAGAGTGGAGCCCGCTTGATAAAGCGAAATGCCCAGTCATAATTGCGCCCGTCTCAACCAACAAGTCGTAAACCTCATTTTCAGTCATGTAAAAAACCTCCTTAGCAAATTTCCAATGGTAGCCGCATGCCGTCTTTGCTCTTCCGCACAGAACATTTGACAAGAAACCCGGAGTAATTCCGACGGTTTCTGCGGCGACTTTAACCGAAGCAAAAATTCTTCCCGTTTCCACACAAATTACTTTCTTGTAGCTATTATAATTCTCACACTTTTTCCCTCTTAATTGAGCCGCACGTTTTTCTACTTCTTCAGCACTTTGCTTTCTGCCGCGATTAGCTTTCCCCATGTTTTTGCTGGTTTCTTCAGAGATTTTATCTTCGGGATTCAGATAGTCCCAGCGATAACCGCCCGCCGTTTTCCCTCTACCGTTTAAAACACGAGAAATACACACATCAGTAACGCCAACTTTTGTAGCGGCACTTTTTACCGAGTCGAAGATTTCGCCAGTGTCAATGCAAATTATCGGCTTTTGTAATTTTTTTATTGCGCTTAGAGGCACATATCCTTTACGACCGCCGCCGCCCTTAGCCAAATTATATTCCGGCTTGAGTTTGGCGATATAGTAAATTTCTTTTTCGTCAAGCTCTTCGGTGGGGCAAAATTCCAATACAGTTTTGTCGAAGGCATCCCAGCCATATTTTGCAATGGCTTTGCCGATTATTGTCGAGTAACTTTTTCCGCGTCTATGCTCATTCAATCGCCGTTTGATATTTACGGACTTTCCGATATATCGTTTGCCATTGACACGGCAGGTCAGCATATAAACGCCGCTAGCTTCCCAAGATTTGTCCATATTCTATAGCCCGTCAATTTCAGCCAAAATCTTTAAAGCCGCCTCGCGTGGACTCTTCGCCGCCCGAATTGGACGCCCGATTACCAAATGCGTCGCGCCGTTCCGAAGGGCGATTGTCGGCGTGGAAATTCGTTGTTGGTCGTTGATGTCGGCTCCCGCAGGTCTTATGCCCGGTGTCACGATTAAAAAATTTTCTCCGCACGCCTCGCGAATCAATCTTGCCTCTTGCGGCGACGCTACTACACCGTCGAGACCAGCCGCCTTTGCTTGCCTTGCGAACTCGACGACCTGTTCAGAGATTTTCAACGCGCCGCACCATTCCGCTTGATTGATACTCGTCAAGACGGTTATCGCGATTAGCTTTGGACGTTCGACGCCGAGCCGTTCCGATTCTTTGTGCAGAGCCTCCGCCGCAGTCTTCATCATGGTAAAGCCGCCCGACGCGTGAATATTCAAGATGTCCGCCCCCAACCCCATAAGCGAACACAAGCCGCCCGCCACCGTGTTGGGTATGTCGTGGAGCTTGAGGTCAAGGAAAACTTTTTTATCTTGAGACTTGAGCCACTCGACGACGCCCGCTCCCACCGAATAAAAAAGTTCCATGCCGACTTTGTAAAAGCTCACGCTGTCCCTAAGCTCGCCGACAAGTTTTTTAACGTCGTCGAACGTGTGCACGTCCAACGCAACTATCAATCGTTCGTCAGCCATGTTGATACCTCCCGAAAATATTTCCTTGAAAAATTCTTTGCAAAGCTTTAAAATCCTGCGCAGGGTGATTTAATTATAATCGCAAGGGAATGATACGATGAGACTCTTTATAGCGATAGAATTCGACGAAGAAATTTTGCAAGCACTGACGAATTTACAATCGGAATGGAAAGCTTTAGGGGTACGCGGTAACTTCACGCCCGTTCAGAATCTGCATTTGACTTTGGCATTTATCGGAGAATACGGTAATCCAAACGCAGTCTTAGAAGCTATGAATTCTGTTTCCTTAGCTCCATTTTCCATAGCTCTTGATGGCGTTGGGACTTTCAGAGATATTTATTGGGCGGGAATTCTTGAAAACAATGCTTTGTCAAATTATGTTCGACGACTGCGCAGAGCCTTGGCGGAAAATTCCATTCCATACGACAGAAAAAGATTTTCTCCACATATAACCTTAGTGCGCAGAGCAGAATTTAACGGAAGTATGGAAGAACTGCTGAAGAACCCGCCTAAAGGTGTAATGGAAGTAAAATCTGTTTCGATTATGTCCTCCACACGCGGCAAGAACGGCATGATTTATACTAAAGTTGGCGGCGTCGAGGCAAACTAAACAATGGGAGAGTGATAATAAAATGTGGCGCGGACTTTACACAGCGGCAACTGGCATGATAACCGAGGCTAAGCGAACGGACGTTATCGCGACGAACCTAGCCAACGCCGCGACGACTGGTTACAAGAAAGATATTGCCGTTCATAAGGAGTTTCATAACATGCTGATTCGGCGCGTCAACGACTTTGACAACGGCGGCGTGCTCGGCGTGGACGGCGCACCCTTTAACACGCTGGCGGAGCTTGGAACCTCCAAAGAAGACATCACGCAGATTAAAGGCTTCACTGCCGACCCGTTCAACGTTCCGAGTATCGGGCAGCTCGGCTTAGGCGATTACATTGACGAGATTGCCGTTGACTATCAACAGGGCGCACTTGAGTCCACGGGCAACACTTACGACTTGGCGATTGTCGGCGACGGCTTCTTTGCTCTTCAAACTCCCAATGGCGTCCGCTACTCTCGAAACGGGGCTTTCTTCAAGAACAGTCAAGGCTACCTGCAAGATATTCGCGGCTATAACCTCCTCGACACGGCGGGCAATCCGATTCGCATTCCAAACAACGTCTCTGATTCAAGGGTCGTCGTCACGGCTAATGGTATCGTCACTGTGCCTGGGCAGGAATTGCGCCTTGACCCTGTGACTAATCGTTGGATAGCAATCGGCAATATGAATAATCAACAGCCGCTCGCGCAAATTCAGTTCGTGGAGTTCGGCAATCGTCTTGCCTCACAGAAGCAGGGCGACAATCTTTATTACCTCGTCAACGACAATGAAGGCAATCCCCCTCCGATAGCGGGCGTCAATCCGGACATGCGACCGCGGCTGATGAATCCCGATATGCAACCGCGTCCGGCGTCGGGCGAATTGATTCAAGGTTCGCTTGAGAAGTCGAACACCTCGATTGTCTATGAGATGGTCGAACTGATTCACAACCAAAGACTGTACGAGGCGAACTCCAAAGCAGTCATGACGCAGGACAGTATGCTTGAGAAGTCGGTTAATTCTATCGGCAGTCTCAACGGTTAAAGGTAAGGCATTATGATTGACATTAAAGGCTTAAAGAAGTCGTTCGGCGACCTGCACGTCCTAAAGGGGATTGATTTGCACGTTGCTGAAGGCGAAGTCGTCGTTATCATCGGTCCGAGTGGTTCGGGCAAGTCGACGCTTTTAAGGTGCATAAACTTTCTTGAGGAGCCGACCGGCGGAACGATTACCGTTGACGGTATCCCACTCGATAGCGACGCTAATATTAACAAAGTCCGCGAGGAAGTCGGCATGGTCTTTCAACGCTTTAATCTCTTCCCGCACATGACTGTTCTTGATAACATCACGCTCGCGCCAATCAAGGTTCGCAAAATGGAAAAGTCCCGCGCTGAACAGACTGCACAGGATTTATTAGACCGCGTGGGCTTGGGCGACAAGTTTGACGCTTACCCGAATCAATTAAGCGGCGGTCAGCAACAAAGAGTCGCCATCGCCCGCGCCTTAGCTATGAATCCTAAAGTTATGCTCTTCGACGAGCCAACTAGCGCACTCGACCCCGAAATGGTCGGCGAAGTCCTCGACGTTATGCAACGCCTCGCCGAAAGTGGCATGACTATGATTATCGTAACTCACGAAATGGGATTTGCCCGCGAAGTCGGCACGAGATTACTTTTTGTCGACGGCGGCTACATTGTCGAGCAAGGCAAGCCTAAAGAAGTCTTCGATAACCCAAAAGAGGAACGCACCAAATTATTCTTGTCGAAAATTTTATAGGAGGGATATTTTATGGAAGTTGCAATTTGCGGTTCGCTACAATTTGCTTCTCAAAACCAAATTCAAAGGAAATTGAAAAACTCAGGGATTGAGTTCAAATTCTTTATCAAGGATTTTACAAATGATTCAGCGAGAATTGATCTTTTCGATAATCTTCAGCCGATAACTTTCTTCGAATTTAAAAGGCTTGTGGATGCAGGCAAACTCGACGGTTTGATTTTTGCAAATAGTCGCGGTGCTCTTATAAACAGTAATCTTATCACCTTTTTCAAATTCCATGAGATTCCGAATGTTGGACTTTTTACTGGACAATCTTTGCCTTCTCCAATATATTGGCTTGAGATGGATAAAACTTTTATTACCTATCTTGAGACGAATCTTATCGACTCTTGTAATCTTAACTGTAAAGGTTGTACTCATTTTTCAGTACTTTTTAACCGCAAGGAAATTTATCCTCTGGAAACTTTTCGGAGAGATATTCGAATTCTTTCATCAAAGAGCGATATTCTAAGATTTCGTCTACTTGGTGGAGAACCTTTGCTCTTAAATAATCTCGACAAATATAAAAATTTCTCGTGAGTACTTGCCGAAAACTGAATTAATAATCGTAACAAACGGTTTGCTTATTCCCTCTCTTTCACAACAAATTCTCGATGCTATTCGCGAGAATAATTGTATTGTTTACATGTCTCCCTATGCTCCGACATTAAAAATTATCGATAAAATAAAAGAAATTCTTCACTCAAATAAAATCGTATTTACTGGTCTTGGAGGCAGAATTACAGATAAATTTACCGTATTTTTAACATTGCATTCAGAAAATAATCCAAAGGACAGTCAGAAAAATTGTGCATCTTCTAATTGTCGCTTTATGCGTGACGGCAAAATTTATAAGTGTCCAATTGACGCACTGAGTTACAGAATTGCCGAAAAGTTTAACATTAAAAATTATCCTAGAGCAACGGGAATCGATATTTACTCGCCAAATTTTTCTTTATTATTTCCAATGCTTAGTGGCGATGTTGAAATGTGTCATTGGTGCGGAGAAAAGTCTCGACAAATTTTATGGGAGCCGACAAATAATCCGAAACTTGAAGATTGGCTTACCGACCCTGACGAGTTGAAAAATCTTCTTTGAGCGATTCTGATTCATTTGATGCTTCACAACAATAGTTTAAAAAATTTTGTAAAACGTGTAACGAACGCGACCTTCTAACGTATAAAAGGCAGAAAGAACTTATACAGGAACAATAAGGAGGTCAAAATCATGAAAAAGCTTTTGTTAGGTATCATGTGTATCATTATGGCGGCAAATTTTGCTGGTTGCTCTACAGAATCGTCATTTCACTCGGAAAGCTCGGTTTCAGTCTCGACGAGCAACACTCAAGACTTAATCGACAAGGGCGATAAAAATCTTGACGCCGGCAAGTTCGACGACGCTATTAAGAATTATACCGAGGCTCTTGAGCTTGATGACGATAATATTTACGCTTACAACGGTCGCGGCATCGCTTACAGCCAAAAACAAGATTTTGACAACGCGATAAAAGATTTCGCCCAAACAATTAAGCTCGACCCGAATTACGCGGAAGGTTACAACAATCGCGGCATGGCTTACGGCGGAAAAGGAGAAATTGATAAAGCACTCGCCGATTTCAACAAGGCTATCGAACTCGATTCGGCTTATGCACAGGCTTATAACAATCGCGGCGCAGCTTACATGGCTAAAGGCGACCAAGATAAGGCAACCGCCGACTTCAAGAAAGCTTTGGAGCTTGACCCGAACAATAAAGACGCTAAAGACAATCTGAAATCCCTTTCCCAGTGAATCAAAAAGCCTCGGCTACGTGGACATAACCCAAAAATAAAGACAGAAAAAAAGCCTTCTGTGGTAGAATAAAGAAACTACTTCAGAAGTTTTTTTATGACAAGAACATACATAAAAGTTAGTCGGTTGGCAAAAAAATATTCGAGCCGAAAGAAAAGGTTTGTCCAAACAGTAAAATAGCTTTGCGTTTCAACCTCTCACTCAAGCAAGTAAAAAACTTTGTAGCGCGAGAAAATAAATCAACAAAGGCTCCGTCAATCGACGGGGTCTTTTTCGTATGATACAATGTAAAAAACTTTTGGGCGGTGATTACATGACGATTGACGAACTTTTAATCAAATATCACGACGAAAATATTTCGGAGCGTGATAAAGGCGCAAAGTTCGAGCGGCTCATGAAAAATTTCTTGTTGACCTATCCAGCTTATCGCGGGAAATTCTCCGAGGTGTGGCTTTGGAATGAATTTCCTTTCCGTGACGAACTCGGCACCGTCGATTTGGGTATCGATATTGTCGCTAAGACTGGCGGCGGCGATTTCTGGGCTGTGCAATGTAAATTCTACGCTGAAACGTCGCTAATCGATAAAGCCGCCGTCGATACCTTCCTTGCCACCAGCTCGAAGACTTTCGACGGCGATAAAAATTTTTCGGCGCGGCTATGGATTTCAACTTCAGATAACCTGACTGACAACGCCGAGATAACTCTGCAGAATCAATCGCCGGAAGTCGCCCGAATCGGTTTGGAAGAATTGCGCACGGCTCCTGTTGACTGGGAAAAACTCGACGCGGGCATTTTCGGCAAGGAAGCAGTCAAAGACGCCCGCGAGCCTAAAGAACATCAGCTAAACGCTATCGACGCCGCAAAAGCTCACTTCCAGAATCACGACCGCGGCAAGTTAATCATGGCTTGCGGAACTGGCAAAACTTACACGTCGCTGAAAATCGCCGAGACCCTCGCGCCTAAGGGTAAAATCCTTTTCCTCGTGCCGAGCATTTCTTTGCTAAGTCAAATCCTCCATGAGTGGGCGACCTTTGCCGAGGAGCCGTTCAATTACATTTGCGTTTGCTCCGATGATACCGTTTCCAAAGACGCCGACGAGATTAAAAGCGTCAACCTGCCCTTGCCTGCCACGACCAAGCCCGCTGAAATTCTTAAACGCCTTGAGAACTTCAGCGGCGATTGCATGTCCGTTATTTTCTCGACGTATCAATCACTCGATAAAGTTGCCGCCGCTAAGGTTGAATTCGACCTAATCATCTGTGACGAGGCGCACCGCACGACCGGTTCTTCCAAGGACAAGGCAACCCAATTTACTGCCGTCCACGACGAAGACTTCATCAAAGCCCGCAAGCGTCTGTACATGACGGCAACGCCCCGCCTTTACACTTCCGAAGCAAAGACTAAAGCCGCCGTCAATGACATCACGATTTGGAGCATGGACGACGAAGCGACTTACGGCAAAGAATTTTATCGGCTCAATTTCGGCGACGCCGTCGATAAAAATCTCCTCTCTGATTACAAAGTCATCGTGCTCACCGTCAATCAAAAGACCTCCGCCGATAAGACCGACGACGACAAGGCTAAAATCAATGGCTGTATAAATGCGCTGGCTAAACAGATGATTATCGGGGCTGAAGACTTCCTAGAACTCGACCCCGCGCCCATGCATACCGCCGTTGCTTTTTGCTCGAAGATTGCCGACTCCAAAACCGTTTGCGCCGTGTTCAATGCCCTTGCCGAACACAGGAAGGATATTCTCTCCGTAGAGGCTCGCCACGTCGACGGAAAGCAGAAAAGTTCCGCCCGCAATAAAAATCTCCGCTGGCTTAAAGAATCTCCCACGGACGGCAACGCCTGCCGAATCCTGACGAATGCCCGTTGCCTGTCCGAAGGCGTGGACGTGCCCAGCCTAGACGCTGTGATTTTTACCTCGTCGAAGAAATCCCGCGTTGAAATCGTGCAAGCCGTCGGGCGTGTCATGCGCAAGGCTTCCGGCAAGAAATACGGCTACATTATTATCCCCGTCGTCGTGCCGCTCGAAAAGAATCCCGAAGAAGTTTTATCCGCTAGCTCGGCTTACAATGTCATTTGGGAAATCCTAAACGCCCTGCGCGCTCACGATAGACGAGTTGACATCTTCATTGAGGAAATCAAGCTTAACAAGAAGAGCGACCATATTTCTATCCCGCGGGTGGTCGGCAATGATGAACCAATCCAAATCGAATTGAATTTTGGCGAGTGGCAGGATTTTCTTTATGCCCGCATGGTCGAACGCGTCGGAAATCGCCGATATTGGGAGCAATGGGCTAAGGACATCGCACAAATCGCCGAACGCCACATAAACCGCATTAAAGAACTTACCAAAACGGATTCAAAGGTCAGGCGCGAGTTCGATATTTTTATCCAAAGCCTCTCAAGCAATCTAAACGCCGAAATCGGGACTGATACTGCTATAGAAATGCTTGCACATCATCTAATCGCCCGTCCGGTCTTCGAGGCTCTCTTTGAAGGATACTCTTTCGTCAAAAATAATCCCGTTTCCAAGTCGCTTGAGAAGATTTTAGCCGCCATAGACACCCAAGACACCGAAGCCGACGCCGAACAGCTCCAGAAGTTCTATCAATCCGTCCGCGAACGTTGCCAAGTCGCTCACAGCGCAGAAGATAAGCAGAAAACGATAATTGAGCTTTACGAGAAATTTTTTAAGGTCGCCACGCCAAAAACCGTCGAACGCCTCGGAATCGTCTACACGCCCGTTGAAGTCGTCGATTTTATCTTGCGAAGTGTCGACGCCGTTCTTAAAAAGAATTTCAACCGCACGCTCTCCGATAAAAATGTTCATATCCTAGACGCTTTCGCCGGCACTGGAACTTTTATAACGCGGCTGATTCAATCTGGCTTGATTCGTCCTCGCGATTTGCTTAGAAAATACTTCCGCGAACTCCACGCCAATGAAATCGTTCTGCTCGCCTATTACATTGCCGCCGTTAATATCGAAAACGCCTTCCACGACGCCTGCGACGAAACTTATCAGCAATTCCCTGGCATTTGCCTGACTGATACCTTCCGCGCCGCCGAACAAGACGAACTTGCTAAAGGGCAGATTATCCCCGAATCATTCCGCGACCCGATTGAAATTAATTCCGCCCGCGTCAAACGTCAGCAACGAACTCGCATTGAAATCATCGTGGGCAATCCGCCCTATTCCGTCGGGCAACGCTCCGCCAACGACAACAACCAAAACGACTACTACCCTAAGCTTGAAAGTCGAATCGCCGCAACCTACGCCGCCAAAACCGACGCCACCAATAAAAACGCCCTCTACGACAGCTATATCAAGGCTTTCCGCTGGGCTAGCGACCGAATCACCGAGGGCATTATCGGTTTCGTGACTAATGCGGGCTGGATTGACGGCGCGGCTATGGACGGCTTGCGCAAATGCTTTGCTGAAGAGTTCGCTGAGATTTATGTTTTCAATCTTCGTGGCAATCAGCGGACGCAAGGTGAAACTTCACGGCGTGAGGGCGGAAAAATTTTCGGGAGCGGCTCAAGGGCACCGATTGCCATTACGATTTTGGTTAAGGCTCCTCACGAGGGCGACGCGAAGATTTTCTACCGCGACATCGGCGACTACCTCTCCCGCGAAGACAAGCTTAATATCCTAAAGTTAGCGGGCAATGTTTTCGGCGACGGCTTCCGGCTTATCACGCCCAATGAACGCGGCGATTGGATTAATCAACGCGGAAATCTCTTCGATACGTTCATTTCTCTGCACGAACCGAAAATTATCATTTATGAGAATTTCTTCATGACGCGTTCAAGAGGGCTTGAAACTGGTCGCGACGCATGGATTTACAACTTTTCGCGCTCTGAACTCGAAAAAAACATTCAAACGACGATTGATTACTACAACACGCACGAATCAACCGAAATTGACACGAAAAAGTTTGTTTGGACGAGTTCAGCAGTTGCCAATAAAAATCGCGGGCTTGAAATTGAATTTGACGCCGCAAATATTGTTGAGGCAATGTATAGACCATTATGCAAGACAAATCTTTACAGCGGCGAAGGTTTGATTCATCGTCGCAGGATAATTAACGAATTTTTTCCGACGGGGCGCGAAGAAAATCTTTTAATCTGTGTAAGCGGCATTGGCGGCGAAAAAGAACTTTCAACGATTATCACGGATAAAATTATCGACCTCAACGCTTTGCACTCTGGCACGCAATGTTTTCCGCTGTATTGGTACGAAGAGGCGCGGCAGGGCACGTTATACGGTTTTGGGGATGATTTGGAGCGTCGGGACGGAATCAGCGACTGGATATTGAACGAGGCGCGGAAAAGATATGGCGCGAACGTCAGCAAGGAAGATATTTTCTATTACGTGTACGGATTTTTGCATTTGCCGAGCTATCGTGAGCGGTTCGCCAATGAGCTAAAGAAATCTTTGCCGCGAATCACCTTGAGCGATAAATTTTGGGAATTATCGCGGGCGGGGCGTGAATTGGCGGATATTCATTTGAATTACGAGCGTCAACCTGCTCCAGAGGGCGTGGAAGTGATTGGCGGCGGCGATTATCGGGTAAATAAGTTGCGCCTAAGCAAAGACAAGACGATTTTGACTTACAACGACCACATCACGATAAAAAACATACCGCCGCGCAGTTTTGATTATGTGGTAAATGGGCGCAGTCCTTTGGAGTGGATAATCGACCGCTACCAAGTCAAAACTGATTCGGCGAGCGGAATAATCAACGACCCGAACGATTGGAGCCTTGAGCACGACAATCCGCGCTATATTTTTGATTTAATCTTGAGTTCGATAACCGTGAGCCTGAAAACGCTTGAGATTGTGGAGAATTTGCCCTCCGTTGAGTTTTAAGCTTGAAAAAATCTTTTGAGCTGATATAATGCCCAAAACATAAAGCAAAACTTTCAGCATTTGTTGGGGGTTGCGCTATCTAAGCGCAGTTTAGGCTCAGTCATTGTCCTTGAAAAAGGATTCTGCGCAAAAAAGTTTTACAAAACAAAACTACAAAGTTCAACGTTGTCACAAAGCAAAACCCCCGAGTAAGTCTGATTGCAACAGACCCTCGGGGGTTGCGCTATGTTTCAGCGCATTTGGGCTCAGTCATTGTCCTTGAAAAGACTTTTGAGCCAATCGTATACGAAACGTCCTAAGACGCTCGCAACGATTCTTTTAATGAGGTCGCGAATTTCGTTCAACGCTGTCACCCCCTTTGTCCCAAACAATCGGGGTCGGACAACGACAACCGCATTTTATATCAGCCCTTATGAAAATTCAAATCGGCGTTCAAAAGTTCGGTTTGCTGTGATAAAATCGGCGTATCAAATTTCTGAGGAGGAATCGACTTGAATTTAAAGAAATCTGCGGCGGCGTTCGCTGAGGCTAAAAAATTCATGCCGGGCGGCGTAAACAGTCCGGTTCGTTCGTTTAACAGTGTCGATAGCAATCCGCCGTTCATCTCGCACGGCGCAGGCAGTCACATTTTCGACATTGACGGCAACGAGTATATCGATTATGTCGGCTCGTGGGGGCCGCTCGTCTTGGGTCATGCTAATCCTAGGATTGTAGCGGCGTTGAGTCGTCAAATTGCTCGCGGTACTAGCTACGGTGCTCCAACCTTGCTTGAAACTAAGTTGGCTCGGCTCGTGAATCAAATTTTTCCGTCAATGCAAGTTATGCGCATGGTAAATTCCGGCACTGAAGCGACGATGAGTGCGTTAAGGGTTGCACGAGGCTACACGGGGCGCGAAAAGATTATAAAATTCATTGGTTGCTATCATGGACATAGCGATAGCCTTCTGGTTAAGGCGGGAAGCGGTGCGGCGACGTTCGGCGAGCCGTCAAGCCCAGGTGTCACGCGTGGCACGGCGCAAGATACGATTGCTTTGCCTTACAACGACCTTGCCGCCGTCGAAAGTGCTTTTGCTCAATGCGGAGAACAGATTGCCGCCGTTATCGTCGAGCCTGTCGCGGGGAATATGGGACTTGTCTTGCCGAAGGAAAATTATCTGCGCGGCTTGCGTGACATTACAAAAACATTTGGAGCGTTGCTTATCTTCGATGAAGTCATGTGCGGTTTTCGAGTTTCCTTGGGCGGCGCGCAGGAAAAGTATCATGTCACACCCGACTTGACGTGCTTAGGCAAGATTATCGGCGGCGGCTTGCCCTGTGCGGCTTATGGCGGTCGCGAAGACATTATGCGCAACGTTTCGCCCGACGGCAGGATTTATCAGGCGGGCACGCTTAGCGGCAACCCAATCGCAATGACGGCTGGCATTGAAACGTTGACGGCTCTGCTTGAAGACAACTTGACGGAAAAAATTTCCGCGAAGACTTCAAAACTCGTCGAGGGGCTCAAATCAGCCGCGCAAAAGGCAAACGTCACGATTCAGACGCCGCAAGCCGGTTCAATGTTTGGAATATTCTTCAGCGATAAGCCAGTTACCAACTACGACGAATCAGCCTCCGCGAATCAGGAGCAGTTCAAAAGATTTTTCGCGGCAATGTTAGAGCAGGGCATTTACCTTGCGCCGTCGCAATTCGAGACGCTGTTTATGTCAGCGGCTCACACCGAAGAAGACATTTTACGGACGATTGAGGCGGCGGAAAAATCTTTCGAGGCGTTAAGATGATTGACGAACTTAAAACTTTTGTCGCGGACGGTATCGGCTCATGCAAAGTCTTGGTCGTCGGCGACGTGATGTTAGATAAGTATTATTTCGGCGAAGTCACGAGGATTTCTCCTGAAGCTCCCGTACCGATTGCCCGCGTCATGAAAGTCAAGGAAACTCTCGGCGGAGCGGCTAACGTCGTTCATAACTTAGCGTTGCTCAGCTGTCAAACGTCGATAATCGGGCAAGTTGGGCGCGATAATCACGGTGAAATTTTCCTCGGCAAGCTAAAGGCTCTGGGCGTCGATTATTCGGGCGTGATTGAGACTTCAAAGCCGACGACGACTAAAATCCGCGTGATAAGCGGTCATCAGCAAATGATTCGTCTGGACTTCGAGGACACGGGCGAGCTTGACACTTCGGCGGCAGACGAGCTGTTAAAAAATTTCTCGGCTAGCCTTCCAAACGTCGACGGCGTGATTGTCTCGGATTACGGCAAAGGCGTCTGCACAAAGAAGATTTGCCGCGAGATTATCGGCGCGTGTCGTGCGGCTAAAAAGTTCGTCGTCGTCGACCCGAAGGGCGATAACTGGCAGAAGTACTTCGACGCGACCTTCATTACGCCGAACCTTAAAGAGCTTAACGCCGTCTTGCCGAAGAGGATTCCAAACGTCGACGCGCAGATTGAGGAGGCGGCTCAGAAAGTTATCGACGAATTCAATTTGCGTGGACTGGTCGTCACTCGTTCGGCGGAGGGCTTGAGCCTGATTGACGGCGATAAAGTTTCCCACATCAAAGCGCGGGCGCAGGAGGTCTTCGACGTATCGGGCGCGGGTGATACGGTGATTGCGGTTTTCGCGTTGGCTTTGGCGGGTGGAATTGATTCGGCGGCGGCGGCTTACCTTGCAAACGTGGCGGCGGGCGTCGTCGTGGCGAAGGTCGGAACTTATGCCGTCAATCGCGAGGAACTGTTAAATGCGTTATGAACTGCCGCAAGTCATCTTCAGCAAGATAATTCGTGCGGTCGTCGAGTTCGGGCTGATTGACGACGGCGACAAGATTTTAATCGGCGTATCGGGCGGCAAGGACAGTTTGCTTTTGATTCACGCACTAGCGACGCTTAAGGAACGCACGAAGAAAAAGTTTTCACTCGCCGCGCTGACGATTGACCCGAAGTTCAGCGACGATTTGAGCGATAAACTTTCCGCCGTCAAAAAGTTTTGCAACGAGCTGGGCATTAGTCACACAGTCCGCGAAGTCGACGTGGCAAGCATGATTCACGAGCAAGGGGATAAGAGTCCGTGCTATACGTGCGCATATTTCAGGCGGGCGGCGATGAATCGTCATGCCAATGAACTCGGCGCGAATAAGGTTGCCTATGCTCATCACCTCGACGACGCCGTTGAGACTTTTTTTATGAGCTTGCTATCTAGTGGACAGCTTACGACGTTTCAGCCGAAGACTTACCTTGACCGCACGAACATAACTGTAATCCGTCCGCTGATTTACGTTCGGGAGTCCGAGATAAAAACTTTCACACGCGGCTTTGAGGTCTTGAAGTCGTCGTGCCCGTTCGACGGCTTGACTAATCGTCAGCGGATAAAAAATCTAATCGTCGAGCTTGAAAGGGACTTCCCCGACCTTTTCAATCATTTGGCGGCGGCGATGCGGAAAGATTCAATCGGCGAGCTATGGGACGCCCCTAAGACACGTCAGCAGATGCGCCAGGATTATTTTGCTTTGAAGTTCGGAGGGAAGGACAATGTTTAAGGAGCTATGGCAGCGGAGAGTTGAGCTAATCGAAGCGGACTTGATAAAAGAGTTGAGGCGGACGCGGTCGCTTGACGAAAATTTAATGCGGGCAATGGAATACAGCTTGCTTGCGGGCGGCAAAAGGTTGCGTCCAATCCTCTTGATGTCGGCGGCGGACGCGATTGACGGTAGCGGGGAAAAGTTCATCACGGTGGCGGATGCGCTGGAGATGATTCACACTTACTCTTTGATTCATGACGACCTGCCGGCTATGGACAACGACGACTACCGACGCGGCAAGCTGACCAATCATAAAGTTTTCGGCGAGGCAACAGCTATCCTTGCGGGCGACGCGCTGTTGACTTTGGCTTTTGAAGTCGTGCTTAGGCAAGAAGACGTTCCGCCCGAAACTTTGTTGACGGTCTTAAAGGAAATCAGTACGGCGGCGGGCGTAGCGGGCATGGTCGGCGGGCAAGCGATTGATTTGCGCTCGGAAGGCGTTCAAATCGACTTAGCGACGTTAAAGCTAATGCATTTGGGCAAGACGGGCGCACTATTCAAGGCGGCGATACGTTCGGGCGCAATCTTAGCGGGCGCGACTCATGAACAGCTAGAGAGCTTGACACGATACGCGGAGAACTTCGGCTTAGCCTTCCAGATAACAGACGATATACTCGACGTGACGGGCGACGAAAAACTTTTGGGCAAGCCGACTGGCTCCGACGCGAAGAATCATAAATCGACTTACGTTAGCTTGACTTCCCTGGACGAAGCTAAGAGATTGGCTCAAGCGGCAGTCGCGGAGGCATTGGACGCGCTTAAAGATTTCGGCTCGGAGTCGGGCTTCTTGCGCGAGCTCGTCCAATATCTGATTGCCCGCAAAAAATAATTTGCTTGAAAAAGGATTTTGCATTGAACGCGCCGAATAGCAGATAAAATTTTTTAAAGGAGTGTTTGTAATGAAGAAAGTTTTTTTAACAACGTTGATGGTCGTCATGATGATTGCGGCGACGGCTCTGGCTGCTAACTGGCAACAGATTTACACCGACAACGACGAGAACGTTATCTCCTTCGACACGGACTCTGTTCAGATTACGGCAATGACGCCTGAGCGAGAAGATGTCACGTTCTGCGGAGTATTCCGCATGGACTACAGCGACAAAGGGCGCAACGATCTGATTGACTGGTACCGCAACTATTCTATCGTTCCAGCGGGCATCGAAAACCTTTCCTACGACATATCGACGATTCACTTCAAGAAGGAAGGCGACAAGAGATATTATCACATTTCCGAGCGCGTCTCCTATACTGCCTCTGGCGCAATGATTGAGGGAATGCACTACATGAACGATGAACCCACTTGGCAAGAAATTCCGGTTGCTTCGGTCGTCGACGTTGAATACAACGAGGCAAATTTGATTGTTGACGGCAAACGCTACAAGAGAATCGATGCACAAGACCTTTAATTTTGAGGAGAGATTAACACGGGACTGTTGAAGAGATTAAACTTACCCGCCCAACTTCAAACGCTGAGCCTAGTTGAACTGGAAGAGCTGGCGGGCGAAATTCGCGAGCTAATCTTGACGACGGTCGCAAAAAACGGCGGACATCTTGCGCCAAGCCTCGGCACGGTCGAGCTGACGCTTGCGCTGTATTCGGTGTTTGACTTCAGCAAAGATAGACTTATTTGGGACGTCGGACACCAAGCTTATACGCACAAAATTTTAACAGGGCGACGCGACACATTCCACACGCTGAGGACTTTGGGAGGCATTACGGGCTTTCCTAAACGTGTCGAGTCGCCTTTTGATTCTTTTGGTGTCGGTCATGCGTCCACGTCGATTAGTGCGGCTTTGGGATTTCTGATTGCCTCCGAGATTGAAAAGGTCAAGCGCAAAGTCATCGCGGTCATAGGCGACGGGGCTTTAACTGGCGGCATGGCGTTCGAGGCTCTCAATCACGCCGGGCAACTCAAGAAAAATCTGCTCGTCGTCCTAAACGATAACGAAATGTCGATTGATAAGAACGTCGGCGCGTTGTCGGAATATCTTTCCAAAATCCGTCTCAAGCCGCAATTCCATCGCGCTAAGAAAGAGTTTGAAGAATTCGTTAAGAACATTCCTTTCCGCGACCTCAGCGAAAAAATTTTGCTAGCGGCTAACTCGGTTAAGGCGGGAGTGTCGGCGGCAGTCTTCCCTGGCGCAATGTTCGAGGCTTTGGGCTTTACTTATCTGGGACCGATTGACGGGCACGACATCGGAGGCTTGAAGGACGTTTTCAGCCGCGTGGGTGTGATTAATGCTCCAGTACTGATTCATGTAAACACGACTAAGGGCAAGGGCTATCCACCAGCCGAGACCGCGCCCGAAAAGTTTCATGGCGTCGGCAAGTTCGACAAGGCAACGGGGCAAGTCATCAAGAAGAAGTCGCCGCCGAGCTACACGGAAATTTTTTCGCAAGCGGTGATTGACTGCGCGGCACGTGATGAAAGAATCGTGGCGATAACTGCCGCAATGCCGACGGGCACGGGCTTAAAGAAGTTCGCCGAACGATTCCCGCACCGATTCTTTGACGTAGGAATTGCCGAGGAACACGCAGTAACTTTGGCGGCAGGCATGGCGGCGGGCGGACTTAGACCAGTCGTTGCGATTTATTCGACCTTCATGCAGCGGGCTTATGACCAAATCCTCCACGACGTGTGCTTACAAAATCTGCCGGTGCTGTTGTGTTTGGATAGGGCGGGGCTAGTCGGCGAGGACGGCGCAACTCATCATGGGGCGTTCGACTTGGCATATCTGCGGACGATACCCAATATGAATATCCTTGCGCCAAAAGACGAGAACGAACTTAGGCAAATGATATTCGCGGCATTCACGCAGGACAAACCCGTTGCGATACGTTATCCACGAGGCGCGGGGCTTGGCGTCAATGTCGAGGCTCAACCGTCAGAAATTTCTTGGGGCAAGGCGGAGGTCGTCAAGCAAAGTCAATCGGCCGAGGTTGCAATCTTTGCAGTCGGGACGATGGTTAAAGCTTGCGTCGAGGCGTCGAGACTCCTTAACGATAAAAAGATTTCCGCTGACGTGGTGAACGTCCGATTCGTCAAACCATTCGACACGGAACTTATCAAACAATCGGCGCGCTCGGCAAAGCTTTTAGTCACGTGCGAAGAGGGAACATTAAACGGCGGCTTTGGGTCGGCGGTCGCGGAGTTCTTAGCGGACGAAAAAATTTCAACGCCGCTTTTGAGGCTCGGCATAAAGGACGAGTTCATTGAGCAGGGAACACGCGCCGAGCTATTGGACATGTGCGGCTTGACGGCGGAAAAGATTGCTCAGCGGATACTCGTTCGGCTCAATGAATTAATCTTCGGATTCTTAACGGTGACGACATGAAAGAACGACTTGACATGGTTTTGACGGAGAAAAAGTTTTTCGACAGCCGCGCCCGCGCTAAGGCAATGATTATGGCGGGGAAAGTACTCGTGAACGGGCAGAAGGTCGACAAGGCAGGCACGCTGATTGCTCCCGACGCGCAGATTAGGATTCTCGGCGAAGAAATGCCTTTCGTAAGTCGCGGCGGCTTGAAACTTCAAAAAGCCCTCGACGTGTTCAAGATTAACATGAGCGGACGGATTGCGGCTGATGTCGGGGCGTCTACGGGCGGCTTTACCGATTGCATGCTACAGCACGGCGCAAAAATGGTTTACGCTATCGATGTGGGCTATGGTCAGTTGGCGTGGAAGCTCCGTAGCAATGTGCAAGTCGTCAACATGGAGCGGACGAATATCCGCAACGTCACGAGGCAGGATTTGTATTACGGCTTGCCCGACTTCGCGTCAATCGACGTGGCGTTTATCTCATTGGAAAAGGTCTTGCCCGTCGTCTATGACTTGCTAAAGGATTCGGGCGAGGTCGTAGCGTTGATTAAGCCGCAGTTCGAGGCGGGTCGCGAACATGTCGGCAAACGCGGAGTCGTCCGTGATAAAAAGATTCATGCGGCGGTTATCGAACGGGTTTTGAATTTCGCGGCTGAAATCGGCTTTGGAGCCGTGGCTTTGGACTTTTCACCTGTCAAAGGTCCGGAAGGCAACATAGAATATCTTGCGCACTTGATAAAGGACGAGGCGTCGGCGGTCGTTGAAGTTTCAGCGGTGGTTGATTCGGCGCATGAAGAATTGGACTGATATTTTTCGGACGATGTTTGGAGTTGATGCGGGTATGATGCAGTTGGCGGTTTTCCCGAACATAAGTAAGCGGCGGGCAGGTGAGATTGTCGACCGCATTTTTAATTTCTATCACAACAAGGACGTGCGACTAGTCATGCCCGCGACGGAGGCTCGGCAGTTTCGCAAAGATGAATACGGCTTGCCCTGCGTCGAAAGGGTTCATGTCGATATGGCGTTGAGTATTGGCGGAGACGGGACTTTATTGGGCGTTTGTCGACGATTCAGCGGGCAAAGCGTTCCTGTCTGCGGGATTAATCTCGGCACGCTCGGTTTCTTAGCTGATATTGAGCCGCGTGAACTCGAAAGCCGCCTAGGAAAGATTTTGGCGGGGCAATATCGAGTTGAACGGCGACTTTTACTCAGCGGCTACGTTCGCAACGATTTAGGCGAAAAATTTCTGGGCAACGCGATTAACGACGTTGTTATCACCAAAGGCGGCGTCGCTCGCATGTTGCACCTAGGCTTGTACATTAATCAGACGCATTTAATGGATTACAAGGCGGACGGGCTGATTGTTTCCAGTCCGACGGGTTCGACGGCTTATTCATTGAGTGCCGGAGGGCCAATCCTCAATCCGACGATTCGCGCCCTGCTTTTGACGCCGATTTGCCCGCATACCTTCCAAATGCGCCCGCTTATCGTAAACGAGGACGAAGAAGTTTTAATTAAGATTTCCGCCGCTCAAGATGTTATGGTCACGCTCGACGGGCAAGTTAGTCATAAAATTCAGCCCAATGACGACGTTATTATCCGCAAAGCTAAGGATTCGGCGCAAATCGTCAAGTTCGACGACAAAAATTATTATGACGTGCTCAAAGCAAAAATGTGGAACGCTTGAAGGAATTTTCCCGCCAATAACAAATATCAACCTTGATTCGGAAGAGTTAAGGTTTTTTTTATGGAGGAATTATCGATGTCGCAGTTTGATAAAAGAAATCTCTCGATGATGATGGATTTCTACGAAATGACGATGGCGAATGGCTATTTTGTCAACGGCGGGGAAAATACTCGCGTAGCATTTGACGTTTTTTATCGGCGTAATCCTGACGCGGGCGGCTTCGCAATCTTCGCGGGGCTTGAACAGGTGATTGAGTACGTCGAGAACATGCAATTCAGCGCGAAGGATATTGATTACCTTCGTGAGCAAAAAATTTTCGACGAAAACTTCTTAGAGAGCCTCAAAGACTTCCATTTCCGCGGAGACATTTACGCTTTCCCCGAAGGCACGATTATGTATCCTAACGAGCCGTGTTTAACCGTCGTTGCCAACCTGATTGACGCTCAACTTGTCGAAACGGCTATCCTTGCCCAAATTAATCATCAATCACTGATTGCGACTAAGGCTCGGCGTATCGTTCGGGCGGCTGAAGGGCGTTTCGTTTCGGATTTCGGAGCCAGACGCGCTCACAACATGGACGCGGCGACTTATGGGGCTAGAGCTGCCTTTATCGGCGGCGTGAACGGTACCGCGACTGTCTCGGCGGGGCAACTCTTTAATATCCCCGTCAACGGCACTATGGCGCATAGTTGGGTTATGTATTTCCGCGATGAGTTCGCCGCTTTCAAAAAATATGCCGAAGTTTATCCCGATTCGACGACTTTGCTTGTTGATACCTACGATGTTGTCCATAGCGGCATTCCAAACGCGATTCGAGTTGCTAAAGAAGTTTTGGAGCCTAAAGGCAAACGACTTCGCGGAGTTCGGATTGATTCGGGCGACTTGGCTTATCTGTCTAAAAAAATTCGCAAGATGTTGGACGACGCCGGCTTAAACGACTGCAGAATCATTGCAAGCAATAGTTTGGACGAATTCACGATTACTTCGCTGATAAGTCAGGGCGCGGCGATTGATTCCTTTGGCGTCGGCGAACGGCTGATTACTGCGAAGTCTGAGCCGGTCTTCGGGGCGGTTTATAAGATTGTCGCGGTCGAGGAGGGCGGAGAATTCGTTCCGCGTATCAAAGTCAGCGAAAACATTGAGAAGATTACTAATCCCGGCGTCAAAAGTATTTATCGCGTCTACAATGCCGACGGACACGCCGAAGCCGATTTGATTGCCCTGTTCGATGAGCCTGTTGACATGTCTAAGCCCTTCCGCTACGTCGACCCCGTTAAGCCGTGGAAGAATCGCCGCTTTGAGAATTGCACGGCTAAAAAATTATCGAAACTCTACATTAAGGACGGGCGGCGCGTCGAAACTCTGCCGACCATTAGTGAAATTCGCGATTACGTTAAATATCAGCTTGAAAAAGAAATTTGGCAGGAGGAACAACGTTTTGAGAATCCTCACCGCCATTATCTCGACATGACGCCCGATTATTACGATATGAAAATGTCTTTGCTACATAAAACGCGGCAAGGCTTGGATAATTGACAATCAAAAAGGCGAGCGGTTAATTTCAACCGTTCGCCTAATTTTTTTGCCTTAAAGCTTAGTAATTCTCTGCGTTTACCTCTTTTCAATCCACGCACCCCAAGCTGAGCGCGAACAATTCAATAATTTTCCGAATTGACCTCGAAAAAGCTTTGCGGGTGATTGCATACAGGGCAAAGTTCAGGAGCCGTCGTGCTCAAAACCAAATGTCCGCAGTTCCTGCACTCCCAAAGCGTTACGCCCGCCTTTTTGAAGACTTCTTGCGCCTCGACGTTCTTTAACAGCTTGCGATAGCGTTCCTCGTGATGTTTTTCGATTGCCGCCACGCCGCGGAACTGTTCTGCAAGCTCGTGGAAGCCTTCTTCGTCCGCCTCGCGTGCCATTCGCGGATACATGTCCGTCCACTCGAATTTTTCGCCGTCTGCCGCGTGAACAAGATTTTCTTCCACAGTTCCAAGCTCGCCCAACGCCTTAAACCAAAGTTTTGCGTGTTCCTTCTCGTTGTCGGCGGTTTTGAGGAATAACGCGGCAATTTGTTCGTAGCCGTTCTTCTTCGCCACGCTTGCAAAGTACGTGTACATATTCCGTGCTTGAGATTCGCCCGCGAACGCCTCACGAAGATTTTTTTCCGTTTTGGTGCCTTCATAAGGATTTTTCTTCGGATTTTCGGCGGGAGCCTCTTCTACGACTTTTTCAAAGTCCGTGGACGGGTGTTTGCACAGCGGACAAATCGCCGGAGGCTCGTCGCCCTCGTGAACGTAACCGCAAATCCTACAAACCCATTTAGTTTTGCCCGTCGCCTTGACTGCCGGCTTTGGTTTGATGTGCGCCTGATAATAATTGTAAGTCGTCGACGGAACGTTATTAAATTTCTCCATATCGACCACTTCAGCGATAAAAATCGAGTGCGTATCCAATTCGACCTGCTGAATCACGTTCGCGCTTATAAATGAGTTCGTGCCCTCGGTTATCGCAAGCGTTCCATTGGCTGTGCGCTGAACTTTATCGAAATCCGCGAACTTGTCGACGTTCTTGCCGCTTTGGAAGCCAAAATGCTTAAAAAGGTCGAAAGTCGCCGCCTCGGAGATAATCGATACCGTAAATTTCTTTGTTTTAGCGATGATGTCGTGCGTGTAGTTCGATTTGTTCACGGCGATTGAAATTCTATCCTTCGTGATAGGCGCGGCAGTCACTTGCGTCACCGTATTGATTATGCAGGCGTTATCCTTGTCGCCGTCGCGTGCGCTAAGGACGAAGAGACCGTATTGAACGTTGAATAAAACTTTGCTATCCATTAAAGTCACCTCTCCTAAAAATTTCCCACATGATAGCAAAAAAAATCCTCCGCCGCAAGTTTTTCGACAGAGGATTATTTTCAGCCGTATAATCAAAAAATTTGACATGTTTCTATGGTAATGTTTTAGCCCAAAAAATAACAGTGACTGGAATGGGAACAAGGCTATGTCAAACGAATCAAAATTCTTAACGAAAGTCGCGTAAATAACTCAACGTGTCGTGTGACTGCAAAAATTGATGTGTATACTTCCACTAACATGTAGACCATGTTGAGCTTTACGGCAAGAGCGGTTTGGCAGTCGAAGGCAATTATCATCTTTTGGACAAGCCCAAGCATGGCGTGATAACCTGTGATAATTCAATAGTTGCAGAGCATGAATTATACTGGCTTAATTGTGGATGCGACGGGACTCGATCTTGATGAGACGTTCTCGCCCGTGATTTATGATATAAACATTTACGGCGTGAAAAATCTTCAGCCGGAGGTGATGATTTCAATGGGCATGGTTAGCTACAGCGATTTGCCTAAGGTCATCTTCGTCAGATAATTTTTGGGGAGGAAGATGTAAGTAATGCTCACGTAAATGCCGGTGAAACATTTCTATGTAGTCAATGAGCCGAATTGGGATATGAGACTCGCAAAGTAGAAGAGTGGGGAAAGATTAGCACGCACGAGACGCACCATCAATTAAAGTATTTTAAAGTCTTGCCGAAAGATAGAATCGCTCTTATAATCTGCGCGAAAGGAGGACTTATCATGAATATCTTTAAGACATTTGTACTAATGGCGTTGCTAACGGGCTTGATGGTGGCGATAGGCGGGCTGGTCGGCGACTCAATGGGCGCGATGATTATGCTGGTGATTGCCATTGCCATGAACTTTGGTAGCTACTGGTTCAGCGATTCGATTGTGCTTAAGAGTTACGACGCCCGCGAAGTCACTGAGGCTGACGCCCCGCAACTTTATAATATCGTCGCCAACCTCGCGAAGAAGGCTGAACTTCCAATGCCCCGCGTCTACGTGATTGATTCTCCCGTGCCAAATGCCTTCGCTACTGGCAGGAATCCCGACCATGCGGCGGTTGCAGTCACGACTGGCATAATGCAGACACTCGACGCTAACGAAATCTCCGGCGTGCTCGGTCATGAACTGGCGCACGTCAAGCACAGGGATATTCTAATCGGGACAGTCGCGGCGGCTATGGCGGGCGTCATCTCTCTGGTTGCCGATATAGTTCAATGGGGCGCAATCTTCGGTACGCGCTCCGATGACGATGACAGAGGCGGGATTATCGGTTTCCTTGCCGCAGTGATTGTCGCTCCCCTTGCCGCTACTCTGATTCAACTTGCCGTATCTCGTTCGCGGGAATATGACGCTGACAAGACGGGCGGAGAGATTTGCGGCAACCCAATATACTTAGCCAACGCCCTAGAGAAGATTGAATACTACGCAAAGACCGCCGCCCCCATGCAGAAAGCTGGAACTGCTACGGCTCATATGTTCATCGTCAATCCGCTGGAGAACTCGAAGAAGGCGTTAAAGAATTTGTTCTCGACACACCCCGACACCGACGAGAGGATTGCCCTTCTTCGCGAACAAGCTAAGGACATGAAATTATTTTCATAAAGTAACGTAATCTTGAACGTAGCTAGAGACCGGCTGCCAAGGACGGCAGCCGCCGCGCGTTTGAAACATGGATGTTTCATAGCGCGGAACGCCCCCGCGAGGCGTCCTTTCTTTTGTAACTTTTCTTTGGACGCGTGAATGTACAATGTAAGTGCAACAGATAGAAAAGCTCATAGTTTCCTGCTAAGATATTTATAACTCAAAAAGAAAGCAGGGAGCACCATGAGTTACAAGCATCTTAGCATAACGGAACGCGAATTGCTACT
>JAFWWC010000007.1 GCA_017518105.1 Selenomonadaceae bacterium | reverse complement strand
TCAGCCTTGGGTCTGAAAAGATTCAAGGCTTAATTTGAAAATGGCGGCTCTGGTGAAGTGGTTAACACGTCGGATTGTGGCTCCGATATGCGTGGGTTCGATTCCCACGAGTCGCCCCACAGGGGTATAGCTCAATTGGTAGAGCAACGGTCTCCAAAACCGTAGGCTGAGGGTTCAAGTCCTTCTGCCCCTGCCAAATAGAAATTCAAAAGCCCGCCTCATGGAGGCGGGCTTTTTCGTTGCCGTTTATCTAATCGTCCGTTTAACTTGTTCGGCAACTTTTTTCATCGTGTTGGCGGTCTGTACTAGTGCCATTCTTACAAAGCCTTCTCCGCTCGGACCGAAAGCACTGCCAGGAGTCACGAGCACGTTGGACTTATCAAGAAAAATTTTAACGAATTCTTCCGACGTGCTGAAACCTTTTGGGACGGGTGCCCAGACGAACATCGTTGCTTTAGGTTTATCGATATGCCAGCCCGCCGCGTTCAATCCGTCGACCAAAACATCGCGCCGTTCAACATAAGCCGCCCGTGTCTTGTCTATGACTTCTTGCGGACTTTGCAACGCCGCAATCGCCGCCTTTTGAATCGGCAAGAACAATCCATAATCTATGTTGCTCTTGAGGAGTTTGACGCGCCTGACGACTTCACGATTGCCTAAGCAAAAGCCGACGCGCGCTCCCGCAATGCCGTAAGTCTTAGACAGCGAATTAAATTCAACGCCGACATCTTTAGCACCTTTGAAGCTTAAGAAACTCAAGCCGCGTGTCCCGTCAAAAATCAATTCGCTGTAAGCGTTATCGTGCAGTACGACAATATCATTGCGTTTAGCGAAGTGAATCAGCCGTTCGTAAAAGTCGGCGGGCGCAATGGCGGTCGTCGGGTTGTTCGGATAGGAAACGACCATAAATTTTGCGCGGGCGGCAACATCTGCGGGAATCTTATCAAGCTGAATAATGTAATCGTGCTCACGGAGTTGCGGCATAAAAAAAATCTTCGAGCCTGCAATCTTCGGACCGTCAGCGAAGATAGGGTAGCACGGGTCAGGAACCAAAGTTAAATCGCCGTCGTCAATCAAGGTCAAGGCAATGTGCGATAAGCCCTCTTGCGAACCATACAGCGAACAAATTTCCGAGGCAGGGTCAATTTCCACGCCGTAACGTCGACGATACCAATCAGCCGCCTCGTTCAAAAGCTCGCGGGTGTCAGTTACTGCGTAAACGTAATTCTCCGGCTTGAGTGCCTCCGCCGCTAAAACTTTCATGACGTGCGCGGGCGGCGGTATGTTCGGTGCTCCGATTGATAAATCGATGACTTCTTCGCTCGCCGAAGTTTTTTGTTTCTTCAGGGCGGCAAGCCTAGCGAAGACTCCCTCGCCGAAATTTTCCATGCGCCTTGCAAATTTCAAAGTCTCAACCTCCCAAAGTTTTTAGTCATTCCAAAGATAATCAAGCGTTCCAAAGTTAATCATGTCGTCCGCCGTGATAAGTCGCGTGCCTTGAGGTTTCACAGCTGAAGAATTTTCTTTGGGCTTAGGCTGAAGGAAAATCCTGTAGTCAAGCGCGGAGATAATCTTAACGTCCGTGTTCCAAAGATAATCCAAAGCCTCAAGCGTCTCACTTTCGCGGGTTGTGATAAAGTGCGTAGCGAGCCTAAGTGCCGTCGGTGAAAAATTTTCCGCGTGCTTGAACGTGAGGATATTTTTGTTGTCGCCGATAGCCGCTGTCAAAGCTTTGGCGTTTTCGTCTGTCGTGTCTTTGCCGAGCCAAATGACAAGCACGGCGTCCGCCAACTTTGCTTGCGTGAACTCCTTGACGACCTTAGACCACAGCGGCTGAGTTGCTTGGAAGTCGGGGATAAATTGATATACCCCCCCCCCCCCGTCAACGTCTTAAGTTGTCGGCTGAAATTGTCTTCGGGGAACTCTTCAAGCTCTGGGGAGTAGTGAGCCTCCAAAAATTTCTCCATGTTCCCTGACTGTGGAATAAGTTGCTCGATTTTGTTTCTATCCCAATTCCACCACTTGACGGCGAGAAACTTTCTAATCATCTCCTCGTCAAAGCGATACTTCACGACCCGTGCCGGATTGCCGACGGCGATTGCATAGGGCGGAATATCTTTGGCGACAACGGCTTTTGCGCCGATGACAGCACCATTACCAATTTTCACGCCGCCCATAATCGTTGCTCCATGACCAATCCAAACGTCATGCCCGATAATGATTTGACGAGGATTCTTTGAACTAATATTTGAGCGTCCATATTTAGGGTAAGTTGTAATGGCTTTATAGTTATGATTAAAACCTATGATGAACAGCAACTCCCGCGACAATGAACAATAGCGACCTACTAAAATATTGGGGATATTCTTTTGCCCGCCACACCAAAAATCTAAGCCATTAATGTAAGACATGGCTCCTAACGTTAAAGCATTTTCATTATCATCCTCATAAAAATTCTTATCCACATCGACGATTTTATTTGCGCCAATGCAAAAATAAAGGTGCATAAGCTCTTCCTCCGAAATCACTTTTTGACTTTGACGTAGGCGGCGAATTTCTCGTAGTTCTCTTTGACAACGGGATTGGTCGAACTTTGCTCGGCGGCTCTTTGCATGTATTGCCAGGCGTCCTCGTACTTCTTTTGCTTGAAATAGGCGACGGCGATATTGTTGTAAGCGTCAGGGTGAATCGTCTCGATAGCCATTGCGGATTCAAAATCACTTATCGCGCCCTTGAAGTCGTTTTTGGCAAGCTTGAGCCGACCGCGATTGTACCACGCGTAAACAAACTTATCGTCGATTGCTAAGAGGTCGTCATAAGTCTCAATCGCGTCGTCGATGTCGGAAAGTTTTTCCTCGGCAAGTGCCAAGTCGAAGAGAGCTTCTTTAAGTTCCGGCTCCGTCTTCAAGGCAATTTCAAAGTCAGCGGTAGCCTCGTATAAATTCCCGCGCTCCATGTTGACGATTCCGCGATAGACATAAGCCGCCGCCTTGTCGTCTTCAAGCAGAACTTTCAAATCAGCCGCCTCCCAAGAAGCATCGGAGCCATCGGGTGTTTGCGCTTGAACCCACAAGTTTAAAATGTCCTCGCCGTAATGATGACCGGGCACAGCCCACACGCCGTTAAGGTCTGTCCATTTGGTGAGCTTGCCGAAGATTTGCGGGCGGAATTTTTGTATCAGCTCGTAGCGCGGGTCAACGATTTCAACTTTAGGCGGACGCTTTGACGTGTAAGACAGCAGGTGTTGAATATGTGCACGGACTCCGAGCTGAGGAGTTGCAAAGAATTCGCCTTTGACGCCGCCGCCCGTGGTGCCCAATCCGCAATAATTATTCTGTTCGGGGATAACGTCGCCGCCATAAGCCCAAGTGCCCGTCTCCTTAATCGACTGACAAAGCGCGATGTCGGGTCGAATGCCCTCGCGCCCTCCCTCAAGATAGTAAAGGTGCACGAGCTGTTTGACTGTGCAGTTGAGTTTCGGGTCGGGATTGCGCTTGTTAATGAAGTTCACCATCTGTTCTGGGGTGGCGACGGGTTCGCCGAAAATTGGAACGTCGGAATAATCTTGACGCAGGACAATCATCGGCGAGCCGTGCAAAGGTGCCTCGACCAGTTCAATCTTCTTGAGTTGCCGCTTGTTGAATTTTATCTTTTCCTTCTTAGCGGCGTCCGCGCAAGCAGTCAGCGACAATATCAACGTTACGATTAGGGCTAAGCTTAGAAATTTTTTCATGTGATGAGCCTCCTTAGACATTAAAGTAATCTATCTTCATGGCGCGTTTGACGCGGTTAAGAACCTTCGACGCCTTAGCGCGAGCCTTCTTGGTGCCTTCCTTTAGAATATCCATGACTTCATCGGGGCGCGCCTCGTATTGAGCATGACGACGGCGAATCGGCTCCAAAGTCTCTTCCAAAACCTCGCTCAGATATTTTTTGACGGCAACATCACCCAATCCGCCGCGTTGATAGTGCTCCTTGAGTTCGGCGACCTTTTCCGGGTCATTGCTGAAGGCGTCCAGATACGTAAAGACGACGTTGCCTTCAATGTGCCCAGGGTCAGAAATTTTTATGTGCGTCGGGTCGGTGTACATGTTCTTAATCTTCGCCGCGACGGTCTGGCTGTCGTCGTTCAGGTAGATTGCATTGCCGAGCGTCTTACTCATTTTAGCCTTGCCGTCAATGCCGGGCAGTCGTCTGCAAACTTGACTTTGCGGAAGGAAAATCTCCGGCTCAACCAAAATTCCTTCGCCGTAAAGCTCGTGCATTTTGCGGACGATTTCGCGAGTCTGTTCAAGCATTGGGGCTTGGTCTTCGCCGACGGGAACTAAGTTTGCGTCAAAGGCGGTGATGTCTGCGGCTTGACTGACGGGATAGCACAGGAAGCCGGCGGGTATGCTCGCCTCGAAATTTTTCTGAGCAATCTCCGCTTTGACTGTCGGATTGCGTTCAAGCCTCGACACCGTAACGATATTCATGTAGTAAGCCGTAAGCTCGAACAGTTGCGGGATTTGCGACTGGATAAAAATCGTCGACTTAGCAGGGTCAATCCCGACGGCAAGATAATCCAGCGCGACGTTCAAAATATTTTCGTGAACCTTAGCCGGAGTGCCCGCGTGGTCAGTCAAAGCTTGCGCGTCGGCTATCATGATATAAATCTCGTCGAACTCGCCGCTGTTCTGCAAGCGCACCCGCTCGCGAAGACTGCCGACGTAGTGTCCGAGATGAAGTTTACCCGTGGGTCTGTCTCCCGTCAAAATTATTTTCATTCTAAATTCCTCCTAATGGTTTCTTTAGTTCATTTGGCTTTTCTTTTGACCTTAGCTTCCAACCTGTCGCGTAAAAGTTTTTTGAAGTCGTCCGCGCCCGATTGAAACTTCACCTCGACGCTTATAACGTAAATGGGAATATTCCACGTCTCTTTTGCGACTTCGTCGGGGATTTTAACTGCGTCCTTCTCCGTGACGATAATCATCTCCGCCGCGAATGAATCAGCTTGCCGCAAGATGTCTTCCATCTCCATAATCGTGTAGTCGTGGTGGTCGGGGTATCGCAGGCTTGAAACAATCTCCGCGCCCAAATCTCGAAGCGTCCGTTCAAACGAGGCGGGATTGCCGATAGCCGAGACCGCCATAACTTTACGCCCGTTAATCGTCGCAACGTTTATGCCTTCGCCCGCTAGGTTAGTCGACCACTCGGCAAGCGGAATCAGACAGCGCGGCTCGTGAATGCTTTCAACTAAGAGCGCGGACGAATTATATTTGCGTACAGTCTGCCGAATCAAATCGCGGGAGCCTTCGCGGGCTTGGTCGACCTTCGTCAGTAAGCAGACGTCAGCGCGGCTGATATGCGACATGGACTCGCGAAGAGTGCCACGCGGAAGCAAATGCCCATTGCCGAAGACTGAGACCGCATCGATTAGGAGAATATCTAAGTCGCGAATAACTTGCCAATGCTGATAGCCGTCGTCGAGTATCACGACCTCCGCGCCGAAATTCTCGATAGCGTATTGTCCTGAGACGGCTCGCCGCGCCCCGATTAGAACTGGCACGTTCGGTAGGTGCTTAGCCAACATGTAAGCTTCATCGCCCGCCTCGGTTGCGTTCATGTTAAGGTTTTTGCCGTCGCTGACAATGCCGACCTCGCCATAAAACTTCGCACGATAGCCGCGATTTAGAATCACGACGCGATAGCCCATGTCCCGTATTTCCTTTGCGAGCCGTTGAGCCGTAGGAGTTTTGCCCGTGCCGCCGACTGTTATATTGCCCAGGCTTATCACGAAACAATTTAATCGCTCCTTGCCCGAAAAGCCTAGCTGATAACCCATGAGCCGCAGATTGACTAGCGACTTATAAATCAACGAGAACACGAACAGCACGAGCATTACCAGTTGGTCAATCGGTCCGTGAATGTCTTCGCCGTGGACGAGCCGCAGGAAGTATGTTTGAAGGTTTTCAATCTTCTCCGTCGTGCGCAGGTGCCGTCCATTTTCCCTAGCTTCGTACTCAGTCAACATCTTGCGAAGGAGTATTGCCGACTTGCGAGAGGCTCCGCGGTTCTCGTGGACAATCTTAAGCGTTTCTTCCTCAAGGCGGCGGCGTTCGTTCGGGTCGTCGAAAAGTTTCTTAGCTTGTGCGGCAAGCTCTTCGGCATCGTTTACGGTGATGCAGGCGTTGCGACCTTTGAAGAGCGCGTGCAAGTCTTTAAAGTTTTCCATGTGGTGCCCGACGATAATCGCTTTGCCGTGCGCCGCCGGCTCAAGGATATTATGCCCGCCGTGCGATACGAGACTGCCGCCGACGTAAATCACATCGCCGACGCTATAGACCTGTCCGAGTTCGCCGATTGTGTCTAGGATAATTATGTCTTCGTTAGCGGGCGGACGCTTCTGCAGTTCAGTCCTTGTGCCGACTGTAAAGCCCGCCGCCTTGCACAGGGCTACGACTTCACGGGTTCGCAGGAGTTCACGCGGAGCAATGACGAGCCGAGCTTTTGGGTGATTCTCGCGGATTGCCTTGAACGCCTTAAGCACAAAGTTTTCTTCGCCGCGATGAGTGCTACCCGCTAAAAAAATTTCTTTAGCGTCAGTCAAGCCCATGTCCGATAAAATCTTCTGTCGCTGTTCGTTGGTTACGTCCGTGTAGGTTTGGTCAAATTTCGTGTTGCCCGTGATAGTTACGAGTTCATCGGGTGCGCCGAGTTGCTTAACGTAGCCCGCGTCGACTGGCGACGCCATAGCGAAAAGTTTCACCGTGCCAATCATATCCCGCAGGATTGAGAACATGTACTTATAACGCTTGACGCTCTTTTCCGATATGCGACCGTTGACCATCATGACGGGCACGCGGTTTTCTCTTGCCGCCTTTAGGAAGTTTGGCCAAAGCTCCGTCTCGACGTTGAGGAAGACTCGCGGGAAGATTCTTCGGAAGACAGCCGCCGATACGAACGGCAAATCCAGCGGGAAATAAATTATGCTGTCGGCGTCCTTGATGATTCGGTTCGCCATCTCGTAGCCCGAAGTTGTAACGACCGATACAAGGATTGGCGACTTGGGAAATTCGCGGCGGAATTCTTTGATAAGGGGACTAGTCGCTACTATTTCTCCGACGGACGCCGCGTGCACCCAGATACAATTCTTTTTCGCCACGGGGTCGAGTGCGCCCTTAGGGAAGAAGCCGAAGCTCTGCTTGATTCTCTCGACGAATCCGCGCTCGCGTATCGAACGAATCATGAACACGGGGATTATTAGTATCACGACGAGTATCGCCGCTAGGTTGTAAAGTAATTGCAATGAACACGCTCCTAACTAAAAATTTTCAATCGTGATGATTTTTTAGATTGTCTGATTTATAAAAATCAGCTTTAGCTTGTGAATAGTTACCAATGGCTTGATAACATAGACCCCGGCTAGTGTAAGTCAAAGAATCTTTTGGATTAATCTTAAGTGCTTTATTATAATTTTCTATTGCCTTATCATAATTTTTAAGAGATCTATAGCAATCGCCAAGACCACTATAAGCATTTCCATTATAAGGATTTAATACAATAGACTTATTATAATCTTCAATCGCTTGCTTATACTTTTTAAGAGCTTTATAAGCCACAGCACGCAGATAATAGGCATAATTATTATTTGAATTTAATTCAATAGCTTTTGTGTAGAAGGTTATTGCATTATTAAAGTCACCGCTTGTCCCGAACTTAATCCCTACTTTGAGTTTTTGCTCTGATAAGGAAAATTTATCTCCGTCGATAATCTTTTGCTTAATTCTTTCTTTGTCTTGTTGCGTCTTCATATTGGCTAGTTGTTGCTTGAGTTCGGCGATTTGTTTGTCTTGTTCGGCATTGGCGCGGCGGAGTTCTTCGTTTTGTTCGCCGAGTGTCGCTCGCTCCCCTGAACCTTTTGCAAGCCATTTGTTGATGTCGTCGCTGTCGATGTTCGCCTTTACGGTCGCACGAATCCTCGTCGTGTTATCGTTTAGAATCTCGCGCTTGTATTGCACGTCGACGATTTTTAGAATGCCGCTCGTCATGGTGATAATCTCGTCTTTGGTGACTTGTGCATTGCGGACTTCGGTGCGGCTCTCGACATAAACGCCAGCTTGTTCGCAAGCATTTTGTTCGGCGCGTTGCTTGGCTCGTTGTTGAGCCACGTCGAAAGTTTCAAAATCACTCATGATATATTCTCCGACGCCATCATAGGTTTTAATCTCAGCACTGGCGGCGGGCATAAAAAACAAATTTCCGGCGATAAGTAAAACAGTCAGAAATCTTTTCATGAATCCGCACCTCCTAACTAAAAATTTCGTTGATTATAACATAAAATCTGCGGCTGTGATATAATCTGAAAAAATTCTTAGCAAGGGAGCGCGTCAGATGTCTGCAGGAAAAATCATTCTGTTTTGCATTGGTGGCTTGCTTATGAACGTGGCAGGCTCGGCATTCGCGCAATACTTTAATTTGCCCGTCTACCTCGACACGGCGGGCACAATTTATATCGCGGCACTCGGCGGCTACGTGCCAGGCATCGTCGTCGGGTTCCTAACCAATCTTGTTAAAGCGGGTTTCACGCCCTCGGAAATGTATTACGGCTCAGTCAGTATCCTCGTTGCAATCTTCGCGGCGTTTTCTGCGCGGCGGGGCTTCTTCGATAGCTACATAAAAATGTTCGTCTTGATTATCCCGCTAGCTTTGATAACTGGCACGTGCGACTTGCTAATAGAAGACTTCCTGAACTCAACGAACCTCCTTAAGTCAGTCAATGAGTTTGAATCGAGTTTCGGCGGCAATCTCCTTAACGAAGTCATTGATAAGGGCTTGTCCTTGCTCGTGGCGTTCGTCCTGCTGAGGTTCTCGCCGCCCGATGTCAAAGAATCGTTGCGTTCACTGGGAAGAAGGCAAGCCCCGCTACCTGACGAAATGAAAGACGCCTTGAACGAGAGAAACTATTTATCGTCGTCGCTAAGGACAAAGACGCTTACACTTCTAATGCTTAGCTCGCTGTTCGTGTCGTTCTCTATCGCGCTGATAAGTTATCTGCTCTTCAAGGACGCCGCCATTGACGACCGCATTAAATCCGTTGACGCAATGGACAGCGTTGTATTGAGCAATATAAATCCCGAACACGTCGACGATTACATAAAGCATGGGCGCATCCTCGAAGAATACCGGAAGATTGAAGAAAAGCTCTATACCCTAAAGAACACCAACAGCGACATAAAGTTTATCTACGTCTACAAAGTCGAGGCGGACGGCTTTCACGTCATCTTTGACCTAAACACGTCGATGATTGAGGCTGATAAGCCCGGCGATGTCGTGGAGTTTGAAGAGAGCCTTAAGCCTTACATTGATGATTTGCTTGCGGGTAAACCCATTCCGCCGATAATCACTGACGACGAATACGGCTACTTGCTTACGCTGTATAAGCCGCTCTACGACAAGAACGGCGATTGCCAATGCTATGCGGCGGTGGATTTGTCGATGGACATCTTATCCGATTACGCTCGCACTTTCGTTATCAAGTTGATTGCCCTGTTCGCGGGGTGCTTTATCTTTATCTTTGCGATAGGGCTTGCGTTCGTGGAGAACAACATTATCTTGCCCGTAAACACCATGGCTTATTGCGCTAAAAATTTTTCCTACGACAACGAGGCGGCTCGCGAAAAAAATATCGAACGCATGAAGAGCTTGAGAATCAAAACGGGCGACGAGATAGAAAATCTTTACTCCGCGCTGATTCGGACGACGGAAAACCTTTTGAACTATTTTAAGTATCTGCAACGCGCCAAAGGGCAAGTGGCTGACATGCAAGTAAAAGTTTTGGAGATGGACAAGATAGCGCACATTGACTCGTTGACGGGCGTTAAGAACAAAACCGCTTACACCGAAGAGATTGCCAAAATCGATAAGAAGATTGCGGCGGGCGACGCTAAGTTTTGTATCGTGATGATTGACGTAAACTATCTGAAGCGCGTCAATGACACCTACGGGCACGAACGCGGCAATGAATATCTGATTAATGCTTGTCGGCTGGCTTGCGGCGTCTTCGGCAAGGAACATGTCTATCGCGTGGGCGGTGATGAATTCGTCGTGCTAATCGAGGGCGATAAAGTTTCGCTGTGCAAATACTTCGTGGCGCAGTTCGGGGTTGAGATGAATCATAAGCTTTCCAATGAAATGCTTGCTTTGTGGGAAAAGGTTTCGGCGGCGACTGGCGTTGCTTACTACGAGGCGGGCAAGGACAAGACAGCGGACGACGTCTTCAAGCGGGCTGATAAAGAGATGTACGCTAACAAGTTGGCAATGAAGGCAGCAAGGACTGATTGACATGAAGAATAATTTGCCGTCCCCGATTGTGATATGCGTCGGGGCTGTCGGTTTGAACTTATGCGGCTGGTTCGTCGTGAGGACTTTGGGCTTGCCGCTGTATTTGGACACGGGCGGCACGGTTTTAATCGCAATGATGAGCGGCTACGTGCCTGGTATTGTCGTCGGGTTCGCTACGCATTTCCTAACTTCATTTATTGACGAAAGCGAGATGTATTATTGCTCGGTTAGCATCTTCGCCGCGATTTGTACGACGTTCCTTGCCCGGCGCGGCTACTTCCAAACTTTGCCAAAGACACTCTTGACGATACCCCCGTTAGCTCTGATAGCGACGACCCTAAGCGAGTTCATCGGGAAGTTTTTATTTTGCAATGGCGTCGTCCAAGCCCTAAGCGAAATCCAAATGAACTTCACGGCGATTTTCCTGCGGGAGCTTCTCGACAAGGGCTTAGTCGTCTTAGCGGCGTTCGTGCTGTTGAAGTTCCTTCCGCCACGTGTGAAAGATATTTTTAGCGGCTTAGGTCAAAGACAGGCACCACTAACCGCCGAGATGAAGAGCGCAGTTTATGCCCGAAAGTGTCCAAAGTCGTCGCTCCGCGTGAAGATTCTTCTAATCTTGATGTTGAGTTCGCTTTTTATTGCGGCGTCGATTGCGTCAATCAGCTACAGGATTTTCGAGCAAGCGTGCGTTGGCGTGCAGGTGAAGATTGCCGACGGCTTAGCGACCATTGCCGCCAGCCAGCTTGCCGCCGCGCAGAGTCCCGCTTACCTTGAAGAAAATCTTCTTAGCATAAGGAATAGCAATCCCGACGTTAGAAATCTTCGCGTGGAAAAATTTTCTGCGACGGGTTCGCAAGTCATCTTCAACAGCGACGGGAACTCTTCCAACGAAAAAATTTTGGAGCACCTCGACGACCTGATCGCAGGCAGACCGATTCCGCCGATAATCGCCGACGACCTCTTGACGCTTTGCAAACCAGTTTATGACGCGGCGGGAAAGGCTCAATGCTACGTCGTGATTGAACTGACTTTGGACTTAATCTCCGACTACGGCAGGGCGTTTACTGCTAAGGTGCTCGCGTTGTTTTCGGGGTGCTTCGTGTTCGTCTTCGTAATCGGCTTGCGGTTCGTGGAAAATAATATCGTCTTGCCAGTCAACACCATGGCTTATTGCGCGAACAACTTTGCTTACGACAACTCCGAGTACTGCGCCAATAACGTCGAACAGATAAAGCGGCTCAAGATTCACACGGGCGACGAGATAGAAAATTTATATCACGCGCTGTTGAAGACGACGCAGAACGCTAAGGACTACTTCGAGAGGTTGCGGCGGGCAAAACGGCAAGTCGCTGAGATGGACGAACTAGCGCATAAGGATTCGTTGACGGGCATAAAGAATAAAGCCGCCTATGACGAGGCGACGGCTCTGCTTGACGAAAAAATTTCTGCGGGCGTTGCGAAGTTCTGTATTGCTATGGTCGACGTGAACTACTTAAAGAAAGTCAACGATACTTACGGGCACGAGAAAGGCAACACTTACCTTTTGAACGCGAGCAAGCTAATCTGTTCGGTCTTCGGCGAGGAGAATGTTTATCGGATTGGCGGCGATGAATTCGTCGTGGTTCTTGAGGGCGATAAAGTTTCGTTGAGCAAGTACTTCGTCAAGCAGTTCAATGCGGAGATGGCTCGTAAAAATGCTAACAAGTCGCTTGAGCCGTGGGAAAAAGTTTCGGCGGCGGTCGGTCTTGCCTTCTACACAGCAAACGATAAGATGGCGGACGAAGTCTTCAAACGGGCGGATAAGGAAATGTACGCTAACAAGTTGGCTATGAAGGCGGCACGCACTGACTAAAGCAAAGGGAGGATTCACAGTGGAGAAAATTAATCGCGTGTTCTTAATCGTTTTGGATAGCGTAGGCATTGGCGGGGCGTCGGACGCAAAAGCTTTCGGCGACGACAACCCAAATACTTTGAAGTCAATCGCCGCGTCGAAGAAGTTTCGCACGCCCAATTTAGCTCGGCTCGGTTTGTTCAATATCGACGGCATAGACTTTGGACGGCGTGAAGAAAATCCTTGCGGGTCGTTCGCCAGAGTTCGTGAGGCGTCGGTGGGCAAGGATACCACGATTGGTCACTGGGAAATTGCCGGCATCATTTCTGAACGCCCCTTGCCGACTTACCCCGAAGGCTTCCCGCCGGACGTGATTGCCGAGCTTGAAAAAAGTTTCGGGCGGAAGATTCTATGCAACAAGCCCTATTCGGGGACGCAAGTTATTCATGACTTCGGACGCGAGCACGAGGCGACGGGAGCTTTAATCGTCTACACGTCGGCGGATAGCGTCTTGCAGATTGCCGCGCACGAAAAGATTATCCCCGTCGAGGAGCTGTACAACTTCTGCCGGACGGCGCGGAAGATTATGCAGGGCGTCCACGGTGTCGGAAGGATTATCGCTCGTCCGTTCGTCGGAGAATTTCCAAACTATGAACGCACGCCCCTCCGCCATGATTTTTCTTTGACGCCGCCCGCCGATACTGTCCTTGATGCTTTGCAGAAGAAAGGCTTCGCGACGATTGGCGTCGGCAAGATTCAAGACATATTCGCGGGGCAAGGGATAAGTCGTTCGCTGGGCGTCAACGTCGATAACTCGGACGGCATGAACAAAATTTTACGGCTTATGGACGAGGACTTTAGAGGGCTGTGCTTCGTGAACCTGGTTGATTTTGATATGAAGTTCGGACACCGCCGCGACGTTGACGGCTACGCGCAAGCCATGACGACCTTTGACGCGGAGCTTGGCGAATTTTTAAGGCGGATGCGGGCGGACGATTTGTTGATGATAACCGCCGACCACGGTTGCGACCCCGCCGCCAAAGGTACCGACCACACCCGCGAGAACGTCCCGCTGATTATTCACGGCGCACGAATTAAAGCGGGCGTCAATCTCGGCACGCTATCGACTTTTGCAGACATCGCCGCGACCCTTGCCGAAATTTTTAACGTCAGCTTCGAGACGCACGGCAGGAATTTCCTAAACCTAATAGAAATGCATTGGAAAGCAAGACCTTAATGACAGTGCCAAGTTAGCACAAGTACATAAAGTAGGAAGTGATTCTATGATCCATGTATGTTTTTCTCTTTACGACCCAGCAAGGCATTATTCAAAGTTCACAGGCACGGCAATGCTCTCGCTCTTTGAGAACCATACCCCCCCCCACCTGCCGTCAATCACTGTTCATCTTTTGCACGACAATACCTTGACTCAAGACAATCGCGATAAGCTCATTCAAATCGCCGAACGCTACGGGCAACAACTGAAGTTTTATAACGTCGAGGAACTTTGTACAGATAGATTCGAGCAAATGATTTTATACTTTCCAGATGTTTATGCCGACCGCCACAGTATCGCGATGTTCTATCGATTTTTTATTCCGGAACTTCTTCTCCCGCAGGGTATAGAAAAGGCAATCTATCTTGACTCGGATATAGTCGTAAATCTCGACATTGCAGAGCTATGGCAAATTGAACTGGACGATAAACCTTTTGGCGCAATTCCCGAAATCAATCAATTCAGCAATAAAGACGTTGGCATTAAAACCAAAAAAGGATATATCGCCATTTTAAGCGAAGGCGTTGTAAATCCAGAGGACTATCTTAATTCTGGTGTTCTGCTGATGAATTTGAAAGTTCTGCGTGAGGAAGAAGCTAACTTATTGGAAGGAATAAAATTTATCAGCGAGCATCCGCAGTTTGAATTTCTCGACCAAGACATTTTGAATTACTGTTTCTCGACCTCGTACCTTAAATTGCCAACGAAGTTCAATCGCTTTGTTTTAAATGCCCGGCGTGAAAACGAACTCCTTATCGATAAAAAGATTTACCATTTCGCGGCAAGCAGACTTAGCTTTATTATGAATAGTAGGGATCCGTTTAATCAGACGTTCATGAATTACTTCACCAAAACGCCTTGGGTTGACGCTGACACAGCAGTTGCCTTGTCTGGAGGACATCCTTCTCGAAAAAGCTATCCCATTTCGGTAGTTATTCCGCTGTATAACATGCAAGAGTACATTGGCGAGTGCCTAGACAGTCTCTTAATCCAAACATTTCAAGCTTTTGAGGTTATAGTCGTCGATGATTGTTCTACCGATAATTCTGTTGCTATAGTCAAGCGTTATCTGCCGAAATTTGGCGGAAGGCTCAAACTGACTAAGACAAAAAAGAATTCGGGAGGAGGAGGATATATTCCGCGCAATATCGGTTTGAAACTTACTCGCGGTGAGTATGTATACTTCTTAGATGCTGATGACATGATTTTGAGTACTGCGCTTGAGACCTTTTATACGGCGGCAATTCTCTATAATGCTGACGTGGTTTACACCAGTGCACATTATAACTTGACAGCACCGGATGACGTCTATGTTAGAAAAGGTGGTATTAATGCTAACATCAATACAGAGTTGATTATTAACGACCTAAATAAAAATCTTAGTCGGTTATTACCTGAAAACCAAGGCGGGGAGTTTCATACTCCATGGACAAGATTTTGTCGAAGAAAGTTCTTACTTGAGAACAAAATTTTCTTCCCGAATATATCGCACGGGGGAGACTTTATTTGGGTTGTCGGTGTCTATTGTCACGCGAGGCGGTTTTTGAGAATTTCAACGCCGCTTTACTTCTATAGACGATACAATAATTCTATTACACGGCAACTTAAGAAACCGCAAGAACAATGCCTTTATTGGTTTTCGGACTTCGAGAATTTCACCAGAAGTTTTTTAGAGGTGGAAAGAAAAAGTGAAGTTTTGAAGGAAAATCCTATTTATGGCTTAATAGCGTTAAGACAAAGGTTTATGTGGTATCTTAATCGAACCGAAGAGGCTAGAAAAGAAATCGATAGCACCGAGTTTTTCAAGGTTTTACATAGCGAATTTACCAAAAAAATTTCCGATTTATCAGCGTTGTCGTTGTCATTTCTTTTCAGTTTTATTGATGGCGAGATAAAAACTAACGAATACTATTCCGAAATAGCTAATAGATTCCAAAGCTACTTCACGGCGCGAATCGATATTAAGTCATTATCAACGAAGGTTGATTTCCAAATACTTTCCATATCCGATAAAAAAGCAAAAGTACAAAAGCCAAGATGGTTACAAAAAAGCGGCGTCGGTTATATGATTCAATCTTGTGTCGGAGAATTGGAAATCGTCGTCAATCCTGTTGTAGATGGAAAAATCGAGTTTGGGCTAAAAGGCGTGGATATACGTAGCTCCGAAGACAACGCCAAACGCATTCCCTATTGGATTGACTACACCAAGCTGACTGTAAATGAAGAAACGATATTCGATACGCTTAAGCCCGTTTGGCACGATAAGCCTTACAACTATAAAATGAACGTAAAAGCGGACGAGGAAATCAAAATCCATGTCGAGTGGCTCCCGCATAGAGCGGACACAATCGAATTAAAAGCAGAGACTCCGCCACCCGTTAAGGTAGAAAATTTAATCCCCGACAGTTTCAAGCCATTTATCACTGCCAGAATCGATACTAAGTTGATGTCTAAGGAAGGCGATTTCCAAATTGTCTCCGTCTCCGACGACGAAGCAAGCATACAAAAGCCCAGATGGTTGCAAAGAGGCGGAGTCGGTTATCAGCTTGAATCTTATGCGGGGAAATTGGACTTCATCGCCGAGGCTACAGCAGATGGAAAAATTCAGTTAAAGCTTAGGGGTCTTGATGTCCGCGACCCCGAAGACGATTCCAAACACATTCCCTATTGGATAGACTACACAAAGCTGACAGTCAATGAAGAAACGATATTCGATAAGCCCACGTCCACCTGGCACAATAAGCCTTACAACTATAAAATGAACGTAAAAGCGGACGAGAAAATCAAAATTCATGTCGAATGGCTCCCGCATAGAGCGGACACAATCGAATTAAAAGCAGAGACTCCGCCACCCGTTAAGGTAGAAAATTTAATTCCCGACAGTTTCAAGCCATTTATCACTGCCAGAATCGATACTAAGTTGATGTCTAAGGAAGGCGATTTCCAAATTGTCTCCGTCTCCGACGACAAAGCTACGATAGAAAAGCCCAGATGGTTGCAAAGAGGCGGAGTCGGTTATCAGCTTGAATCTTATGCGGGGAAATTGGACTTCATCGCCGAGGCTACAGCAGATGGAAAAATTCAGTTAAAGCTTAGGGGTCTTGATGTCCGCGACCCCCAAGACAAACGCATTCCCTATTGGATTGACTACACCAAGCTGATAGTAAACGATGAGCCGATAATCGACAAGTTAACTCCCACTTGGCTCCATGACTCTTATACATACACCATAGACGCCAAAGCTCATGAGGAAATCAAAATTCATGTCGAGTGGCTCCCGCACCGGAGCGATACCTAATTTAAGGTTCTTTCCTGACATTGATAATATAAGGAGTGATTTTTATGATTCATGTTTGTTTTGCCTTGTACGACAAAGCGGGGCATTATTCAAAGTTCACGGGCACGGCAATGCTCTCGCTCTTTGAGAACCATACCCCCCCCCCACCTACCGTCAATCACTGTTCATCTTTTGCACGACAATACATTGACGGACGACAACCGCGATAAGTTCATTCAAATCGCCGAACGCTACAGGCAACAGCTGAAGTTTTATAACGTGGAAGAGCTGTGCGCCGATAGGCTCGAGAAAATAGAAGAATGCTTTCCAAAAGTTAATGAAGCTCACGTCAGTATCGCAACGTTCTATCGATTTTTTATCCCGCATCTTCTTCTCCCGCAGAAGATAGAAAAAGCAATCTATCTGGACTCGGATATTATCGTTAATCTCGACATTGCGGAGTTTTGGCAGGTTGAATTGGGCGATAAACCTCTTGGAGCTATTCCAGAGGTTGATATTGGCGTACCATTAAAAAAAGAATGTCCTTTAGTTAGTTATGATGTAGTGGAAGAAGAAAATTATTTCAATGCCGGAATTCTGTTAATGAATTTAAAAGCTTTGCATAAAGAAGAAGATACAATTTTAAAGGGAATAAAATTCATTATTGAACATCCACAGTTTCCATACTTTGATCAGGATATTTTAAATTATTGTTTCTCCACCTCGTATCTAAAATTGCCTGTAAAGTTTAATCGCTTTGTTGGAATTGCCCGTCGTGATAACGAACAGTCTATCAACAAAAAGATTTACCATTACGTGGACATGAAATATAGTTTTATTATGGACACGAATGATCCTTATAATCAGCTGTTCATGAAGTATTTCTTAAAGACGCCATGGGTTGACGCTGATACAGAAAAATCCTTGTCTGGAACCAGCCTTCCTTATCGAAAAATCCCTGCCGTTTCTGTAGTCATTCCAATGTACAACGAGGAAAAACGTATCAGTGATTGCCTCGACAGCCTTTTAATTCAGACGTTTCAAGACTTTGAAGTAATCGTGGTAGATGACTGCTCGACGGATAATTCCGTTGAAGTCGTAGAAAGTTACATGCCGAAATTTAATGGGCGGCTCAAGCTTGCCAGTACGGAAAAGAATTCGGGCAGTGATTGTCCTCCGCGAAATATTGGATTGATGTTGGCGCGTGGCGAGTACATTCAATTTATCGATAGCGATGACATGATTTTGGGTACTGCACTTGAGACTTTGTATAAGGCAGCAATCCTTTATGAGGTCGATGTCGTTTATACCAGTTCATGCTATTATTGGAATGCACCGAATAATATTTTTCTTTATAAAGATGGCACGAGTCAGAAAATGAATTGGGTTAATACAGATTTAGTTATAGATGATCCAAGTACTAATCTTAGTCGGCTCCTTCTTGAACCCCGCGAAGGAAATTTTCATGCTGCTTGGACAAAATTTGTTCGGCGCGACTTCATGCTCAGAAACAAAATTTTCTTTTTTTATTTGCCGCTAGCGGGAGATTTTGCAGGGGTTATCGATATGTATTGCCACGCAAGAAGATTTCTGCGAATCTCAACTCCACTTTACTTCTATAGGACTTTTAATGACCATGCTATGTCTCGACGGACTAGACCACCGCAAGAACAGTGTCGGCATTGGTTTTCTTCTTTCGTAAAGTTCGCTAAGAGTTTGTATGAATTGGAAAAGGAACACGAAGTCTTGGCAGAAAATCCCCTTTATTGTTTAGAGGCAGCCCGTAAAACTTTTGGGTGGACTCTTAACCAAACCTACAGTGCCAGAAAAGAACTTGACAGCGAGGAAGTTTATAAGTTTTTACATAGAGAATTATTCAAAACCTCTGGTGATTTGGCGGCGATATTACCGTTTCTCTTTAGCTTTATTGAAAAAGAGGATAAAAATAAAGGTAAAAGTAAAGATTATTACAGCAAGATATTTAATAAGTTCCGTCTCTATTACACCGCCAGAATATTTGTCCTCATTGATAAAAAAATGGACAGGGAAACGATTCAACTCCTCTCCGTTTCAGATGACAAAGCCGAGTTAAGCAAACCTGACTGGTGGCAAAGAGAAGGTACCTGTCACGTAATTAATTCCTATACGGGAGATTTGGATATCGTCGCCAAAACTATAACGGAAGGAAATGTGCAACTACGTCTTGGAGGAGATTATGTTGCAAATAAAAATCATGCTGGCTTAATACCGTATTGGATTGACTTTACTAAGCTCGTGATAAACGGAAAGACGATATTCAACACGCCCACGCCCACTTGGCACGATAAGCCTTACGTTTATGACATGGTGGGAGTAAAAGCCAATGAGGAAATTAAAATCCATATCGAGTGGCAACCATACAGAGCTGACACAATCGAAATTGCTCCGCCGCCTAAACCTGAACCAAAAGTCGAGACGCCCAAAGTCACTGCGCCTGAACAAAAAGTCATAATTCTTCAGCCGCCTAAGATTGAAAGCTCTACTTCTCGTAAGTTCAATCCTTTTACCACCGCTAGGATAGACGCTAAATTTATGAGCACTACGGGCGATTTCCAAATCCTTTCTACCTCTGACGACAAAGCAAGCGTATCAAAGCCTAACTGGTTTCAGCGTAATGGCATTGGCTATATAGTCCAGTCTTCAGACGGAGAGCTGATGTTTGTTGCTAAAGCCACTGCAAACGGAAAAATTAACTTAAATCTCAGAGGCATGGACGTTCGCAACTCCGAAGATTGGGCTAATGGCATTGCCAAACGAATTCCCTATTGGATTGACTACACCAAACTTACTGTGAACGGAAAAAACATTTTTAACACCCGCATCTCTTCTTGGTGCGATAAACCCTACGCATGTATTGTTGAAGCAAAAGCGAACGAGGAGATTAAAATCCAAGTTGAATGGCAACCGCACAAAAGCGACACTTAACAAGCATATCATATACACGAAAAAAGACGGAAGCTCTTGCCTCCGTCTTGATTTTTTATTTGGACTCTGAATGATTTCTTCATATCTCACCTCCCGATTGCGACGCTTGGTGGGCACCGCAGATATTTGCCGCCGACCTCGATGCGGGGACATCTTTTCGGCTCTGTGGCGTTTATGTTTTAATAGGATTAGCGCGAATTATATTTTGAAATGATTAGAGAATTTTTAGAACCAGATTAATTTTTTAACATTCTTATCCCTCCTGTTGTTTAACTGTAGCAGAAAATATTTTCGTTTGCAAGCCACTGTTCAAAAATTTTTCAGACAGTCAAAAAATATTGTATTCAAGGGAACGCGGGCTTGAAATTATTTTTTGCGCCGAATATAATAAGCCGCGTTATTGGTAAGATATGACTTGAAAGGATGAATTAGAAGTGGCAAACGTCGACAAAGAAGCACTCGCTCTTCATAAGGCGCATCAAGGTAAACTCGAAGTCAAGAGCAAAGTGCCGCTGAAGACGAACAAAGATTTAACGCTTGCATATACGCCGGGCGTTGCGGCTCCTTGCCTTGAGATAAAAGCAGATTACGAGAAGATTTACGACTACACCAACCGCGGCAATCTCGTAGCAGTCGTCACGAACGGCACGGCGGTTCTCGGCTTGGGTGACATCGGCGCGGGGGCAGGGCTTCCCGTCATGGAAGGCAAAGCGATTCTGTTTAAAGGGTTCGCGGGCGTCGATGCAATTCCCATTTGCCTCAATACAAAGAGCGTCCCCGAAATCATCAAGACGATTCAGCTTATGGCTCCGAGCTTTGGCGGCATTAACCTTGAGGACATCAAAGCTCCCGAATGTTTCGACATTGAACAGGCTTTGAAAGACTCCGTTGATATTCCCGTTTTCCACGACGACCAACACGGCACGGCGATTGTCGTTGCGGCGGCTCTGATTAATGCCCTTAGGCTCGTCGGCAAGAAGTTCGAGAATATAAAAGTTGTCGTCAATGGCGCGGGCGCGGCGGGCATGGCGATTACTTATCTGATTCAGAAAATGGGCGCGGAAGATGTCGTGCTGTGCGATTCAACGGGGGCAATTTACGAGGGACGCGGCAAGGGCATGAATCCTTACAAAGACCAAATCGCAGCCGTCACGAACTGTAATCATGAGGCTGGGCAACTCGTCGATATTATCCAAGGCGCGGACGTTTTTATCGGCGTGTCGAAGGCTAACCTCTTAACGGAAGAAATGGTTAAGTCCATGAACAAAGACGCAATTATATTGGCAATGGCTAATCCGACGCCTGAGATTATGCCCGACAAGGCTAAGGCGGCGGGTGCTCGCGTCGTAGCCACGGGTCGCAGTGACTTCCCAAATCAAGTCAACAATCTGCTTGCGTTCCCTGGCATATTCAGAGGAGCTTTGGACGTGCGGGCGACTGACGTCAACGAGGAAATGAAAATCGCGGCGGCTTATGCGATTGCCTCCCTTGTCAGCGAAGACGAGCTCAACGAAGAACATGTAATCACGACGCCTTTTGATGAACGCGTTGCCCCGACGGTCGCGGCGGCTGTCGCTAAGGCTGCCATTGAGTCGGGCGTAGCTCGCAATAAAAATGTCAAGCCCGAAGACGTCGCTAAGCATACGAGAGAACTTTTAGCAAAACTTTGACGCGTTGTGCTCGTAGTCCAGCGGATAGGACGTAAGCCTCCGGAGCTTGAAGCGTGGGTTCGACTCCCGCCGAGCACACCACATAGAAATCCCTAAGCGGTTCCAAAATCGGAGCCGCTTTTAAATTTATCGTCTGCTGTGTTACAATGGGCAAAAAATTTTTGGAAGAGGAAAGAACATGTCAAAGAATCCGACGCCCCTAAGGTCAATCGCGCCGCCGCTTTTATTCTTGTTCCTTGATTATGTCGGCGTAGTCCTAAGCGAACACCTCGCCTTTATCCTGCGCGACGCTCTCGACACGTGGAACCGCGTTACTTATCTTTATGGCGACGCTTACATTTATGGAGCCGTGCCGCTGTTGTTTATAATCTTCCTCGGTCAATCGCGTTCGTATCGGCAAATGAAACCCGTCGTGGACACCATGCGCGATATTTTCCAATCGGTCTTCGCGGGCTGGATGGCGTCGATAATAATCATCTACTTCCTTAAGGCAAGCGACCAATCCTCGCGGCTGTTTATAATCCTGTTCGGGCTGTTCGTCCTCGTCAACGTCTGTTTGATTCGGTACTGTGCGCTAAAATTCATGAAGCGGCGAAATATCTTCTATGAGCCGATAATCCTAATTGGCGCGGGGCTGACGGCGGAGCGACTGATAAAATTCTGGCGGGAGGATTTGGGCTATCGTTATAAAGTCGTCGGGCTGATTGACGACCACCCAATTTCCGCGACGCTCCCGAAGGAATTCCCGATACTCGGCGGTTTCGACGAGGCACGCAGAATCATTCGGGCGGCTTGCGTCAAGACAGTCATAATCGCCGCGCCGGGTCTGGGCAAGGAACGCCTTCAATCACTAATCAGCGACATTCAACCGCACGTCAAAAATATCTCGTTCGTGCCCGACTTAATCGGTACGCCGATGTCTAGCGTGGAGCTGTCTCTCCTGTTCAGCGAAAAAATTTTACTGCTCAACCTACGCAATAACCTATCGCGACCATACAACCGAGTTATCAAAAGGATTTTCGACTTAACGCTTACGATTGTCGGCGGGCTGATGATTTCTCCTATCCTGCTGGCGATTGCGTTGGCAGTGGCGATTGACAACCGCGGGCACGTAATCTTTGCTCACAAACGAGTTGGGGCGGCGGGCAAAAAATTTCCGTGCTACAAGTTCCAGACGATGATACCCGACGCCGAGGCGAAGTTAAAAGAATACCTAGCCGAGAATCCGGAGGCGCGACGCGAATGGGAAGAGACTTTCAAGCTGACTCATGACCCACGAGTAACCAAGCTGGGAAATTTCCTTCGACGGACGAGCTTAGACGAGTTGCCGCAACTTTGGAACGTGATACGCGGCGAGATGAGTTTAGTTGGACCGCGTCCGATTGTTCAAGCGGAGGTCGTGCGCTACGGCAAGAACATTCGCGAATATTACATGGTTTTGCCGGGGATAACGGGCATGTGGCAGGTTAGCGGGCGCAGTGACACGACCTATCCCGAACGCGTCGCGATGGACACGTGGTACGTTCGCAACTGGTCGGTTTGGATTGACTTGATGTATCTGTTCAAAACTGTTAAGGCGGTCTTCAAAGGCAAGGGGGCTTATTGATGTTTGATAGGAAGTTGACACGGCAAATCAACGTCGGAGGCGTCAAAGTTGGTGGCGGGGCGGCGATTAGTATCCAGTCCATGACGAACACGAAGACTCACGACACGGCGGCGACGATTGAACAAGTCCAAAGGCTCGCGGCGGAGGGTTGCGACATTGTCCGCGTTGCCGTGCCCGATATGACGGCGGCGAAGTCCTTAGGCGCGATTGTCTCTGCAGTGGACGTACCGATTGTCGCGGACATTCACTTTGATTATAAGCTGGCGTTGGAGGCGATTGCTCAAGGCGTGGCGGCGTTGCGATTGAACCCTGGCAATATTGGCGGGGCGGCTCACGTTAGAGAGGTCGTCAAGTCTGCGCGAGCGTCCCGAATACCGATAAGGATAGGTGTCAACGCGGGGTCATTAAGTCGCAAGCTCTTAGCCAAGTACGGCGGGGCGACGGCTGAGGCTCTGGTCGAATCGGCAATGGCGCACGTCGCGATTTTGGAGGCGGAAGACTTCTTCGACATAAAAATTTCCCTGAAGGCGCACGACGTGCCGTTGACGTTGGCGGCTTATCGTTTGGCAAGTCGGCTGACGAACTACCCTTTGCATTTGGGAATCACGGAGGCGGGCACGATTAATAGCGGCGTGATAAAGTCGGCGGTGGGAATCGGCGCGTTGCTCGCGGAGGGCATTGGCGATACAATCCGCGTTTCGTTGACGGGCGACCCAATCGCTGAAGTCAAAGTCGCCAAAGAAATTCTCAAGTCGCTGGGCTTACGTGAAGGCGGCGTCACGTTAATTGCTTGCCCGACTTGCGGACGCACACGGATTGACTTGCCCGCAATCGCCGCGCAGGTCGAGGAAAAGATTTCGACAATCAAACAGCCGCTGACAGTCGCGGTAATGGGTTGCGTCGTCAATGGACCTGGTGAGGCTCGGACGGCTGATGTTGGCATTGCTGGAGCCGACGGAGAAGGAATCATCTTCCGCAAAGGGCAAATCGTCCGCAAAGTTCCTGAAGCTCAACTTGTCGCCGAACTGTTCAAGGAGATTGATAGCATGTTGTAAAAGGATTTTCGCTTGCCGCGTCAAAATATAGCACAAAGCGTATGGAAAGGAGCGATTAACAATGAAAGTTCTGTTGGTCAACGGCTCGCCGAAAGCAAACGGCAACACGAGCATTGCGCTGAACGAGATGATTAAAGTTTTCGAGGCGGAGGGCATCGAGACGAAGTACTTGCACATCGGCAACAAGGGCATTCGTGGGTGCGTCGCCTGCCAAAGTTGTTTTCAGCGCGGCAAATGCGTTTTCGACGACGTGGTTAATGAGATTGCGCCTTACTTCATGGAGGCGGAAGGGTTCGTTATCGGTGCGCCGGTCTACTTCGCCTCGCCCAATGGCACGGCTCTTGCTTTCCTCGATAGGCTCTTCTACAGCACGTTCACGCAGGACAAGACTGGCAAGGTCGGCGCGGGCGTAGTGGTTGCTCGGCGGGGCGGGTGCTCGGCGGCTTACGACGTGTTCAATAAATATTTCGGCAACACGGGCATGACGATTGCCACTAGCCAATATTGGAATATGGTTTACGGCATGAACCCCGGCGAGGCAACTCAAGACGCCGAAGGCTTGCAGACGATGCGCACGCTTGCCCGCAACATGACGTTCCTTATGAAGAGTATCGCGCTTGGCAAAGAACAGTTCGGCTTGCCAAAGGTTGAGCCGTGGACGCCGACGCATTTTATCAGATGAAAATTTATCGTCCGACTTACATTAGGGCGTTCAAGTGTGACGGCAAGGCTTGCAATTCGCGGTGCTGTCGAGATTGGCGGATTGTGCTTGACGAGGAGACGCGGGAAAAATATTTGCGTCTCCCCGCCGCCGCCCGCGAAGAAATCTTCCGCCACGTAGACGAATCGGGGCAAGCGTTCCAAATGCAAAAGTCTGGTGCGTGCCCGTTCCTAGACGAAAACTTTTTGTGCAAGCTTCAGCTCAAACACGGCGAGGAATTCTTAACGGCAGTCTGTCAAAGCTTCCCGCGTGTGACGTACAAGCTCGGCGCAGAAGTTTATTCGCAGGCAATGACGCTGACTTGCCCAATCGCGGCGATTCTGATTTTGCTAAGGGACGAGCCGATTGATTTTGAAGTCGTCGACGAGCTGAGGGCGCGGCAGGTATTCGACTTCACGGAAAGACTTTCAATGCCCGCCGATGAGTTCATAGACCGTCAGCGGGCGGCGATAAGAATTCTTCAGCGTCGGGAGCTATCGATTAATCAGCGGCTTAAGGAGCTTTGCGAGTTCTTCGGGGAGAAAATATCCGTGCCAGTCGACTTTGACGCCTTGAATCACGCGGCGGCTTTGGCGGAAGTCTTCGGGGAAATGTACGACGCAAGCTTATCCGTTGCCAAGAAGAATCAGCTAGCCGAGGTTTACTTGACGCACAGAGGAAATATCCTAGTTCAACTGCGCGGGAGTTTCGCCGTCGTCTTGGAAAATTATTTGGTCAATGAATTCGTCATGCGGTGCTATCCTTGCGCGTTCGCGGGCGGGGCGGCGTTCAATAGTCGGGTGTTCGTCACGGCTTATCGGGCTATCGAGTTCGCGGCAGTCTTGACGACCATTTCAAAGCGGCGATTGACCGTTGAAAACTTCTTGGAGCTGTTGCTATCGCTCAATGACAAAATGGATCACAGTCGCGGAGGCATGGAGGCGATAAAGACTTTTGCCGAGCTACACGACGCCGAAGTTTTTTACTCGATGATGATAGAATGATTTAATTAATCGCAACTAGCAATGCGCTAGCGTTGCGTACGAACGCGGCGATTGACTTCGATTAGTCGTAACGTCCGCCGCGACCGCTATTTGGCAACTTTTTAAAAGTTGAGGTGATTTGACATGAAAGAGATATTGGAACTGCTGGAGCACAATGCGCGGCTTTCGACGGGCGAGCTAGCGAGCATGTTGCAAAAGTCCGAGTACGAGATTGAAAAAGATATTGCCGTGCTGGAGAAGGAAAAAATAATCCTGTCGTATGGTGCGCTGATAAATTGGGAAAAGTTCGGCGATGATGTCGTCACGGCGATAATCGAAATTAACTTGACACCGCAACGAGAGGTCGGCTTTGATGCCATTGCCGAGAAGATTTACCGCTTCGACGAGGTGCGCACGGTTTATCTAATGAGCGGCAACTTTGACCTGCTGGTAATCATTGAGGGCAAGTCGTTAAAGGACGTGGCAAATTTCGTAGCGACGAGACTTGCGCCGATTGAGGGCGTGACGCAAACGCGAAGTCATTTCATGTTGAAGGCGTACAAGAAAGACGGCGTGATAATGGAAGACGACGACCGCGACCGCAGGTTGGTGGTTTCGCCATGACGTGGCAAGCTAGGCTGTCGAACTCCGTTAAGTCAATCGCGCCGAGCGGTATAAGGAAATTCTTTGACATCGCGGCGAAAATGCAGGACGTTATCTCTTTGGGCGTGGGCGAGCCTGACTTCGTGACGCCATGGACGATTCGCGAGAGTTGCGTCTACGGTTTGGAACGCGGCTACACGAGCTACACGGCTAATCGCGGAATGCCTGAACTGCGGAAGGAGATTGCCCGCCACTACGTCGACAAGTTCGACCTAAGCTACGACGCTGACACGGAAATTTTGGTTACAGTCGGCGTGAGCGAGGCTCTTGACCTGGCGTTGCGTGCGATACTCGACCCCGGCGACGAAGTTTTGATTCCAGAGCCGTGCTACGTCTCTTATCAAGCGTGCACCTTCCTTGCCAACGGCGTGCCTGTCAGCGTGCCCGCGAAGATTGAAAACGAATTCCGAATCACGCCCGAAGAGTTGGAACCGTTCATTACTCCTAAGACAAAGGCAATTTTAATCGGCTACCCGAACAACCCGACGGGCGCGATTATGGAACGCGACGACCTGTTGAAGATTGCGGACTTCGCCGAGGCGCACGACTTGATTGTTATCAGCGACGAGATTTACGGCGATTTGACTTATGGCGGCGTTCACGAATGCTTTGCTACCCTGCCGAACATGCGCGACCGGACGATTTTGCTTAACGGATTCAGCAAGGCGTATGCGATGACTGGTTGGCGTATCGGGTACGCGCTGAGCAATCCAGATTTTATCGGAGCGATGACGAAGATTCACCAGTACACGATTCTCTGTGCGCCGATAACCGCGCAAATGGCAGCTGTGGAGGCACTCAAGCGCGGAGAAAAGTATATGCTTAAAATGGTCGCCGACTACGACCGCCGCCGCCGATTGATTTACGACGGCTTTAAGACTTTGGGCTTGGAGAGTTTCGAACCGCGGGGCGCGTTCTATATCTTCCCTGACATCACGTCGAGCGGTTTGACTTCAGAGGAGTTCGCCGAGCGTTTGATTCAAGCCGAGCATGTAGCCCTTGTCCCTGGCACGGCTTTTGGCAAATGCGGCGCAGGTCATGTGCGTTGCTCCTACGCTACGAGCGTCAATAAAATTTCCGAGGCATTGAACCGTATCGAACACTTCTTAAAGGGGCATAAGCAATGAAAGTAAAAAAGAAATACTCAAAGGTCATCAAAGAGTTGGAGGCAAAAAATTTCGATAAGGCATTGGAACTACTCTACAAAATGCGGTCGAATGAAAAGGACTTCTATTACATTGAAGCTTTCATTTTTTTCAATACTAAAAGTTTCCTCAAAGAGTATCACTCCTTGAAGAAATTGATGCCTTTGTTGCCTCACTCTTCGCCCGGAGACAAAAAAACTTATTATGACTGTTTAAATAGACTCGGTGTATGTTGCTCACAATTAGGTTTGATAGATGAAAGTTTGAATTGCTTCTTTAAGACAATAACCCACACGAAAGATAATTTATTTTATTACGCCATTAGTCAATTGTGCTTTAATATGCACACTAAGGAAAATGCTGCTGCCGAAGATTTCCACGCCATTTATGACAAGTTCAGAAGTTCTTTTACCGTTGAACCTTTCCCAAAGCCATTTTATAATCATGAAAAGATTCGCGTAGGTTTTTTATCTGCAGATTTTTATGGTCATGTCGTAATGAGTTGGTCGTGGGCGTTGTTGACTAGGCTCAATAAAAATTTGTTCGAGACGTATTGCTATTCAAATAGTAAAAAAGACGACAACGTTACAGAGCGTTTGCGCTCAAATGTCGAAGGCTGGCGGGATATTCGCGGAATGACGGACAAGGCGGCGGCTGAGCTTATCCGCGACGACGAAATTGACATCCTCTTTGACTTAAGCGGTCACACGAATTACAACCGTTTGGGCGTTATGGAATATCGTCCAGCAACCGTTCAGATATCGGGAATTGGGTTCACGTCTTCTACGGGGCTTAAGACGGTTGATTATTTTTTGACGGACAAGTATTGCCTTGGCGATAGCTCTCATTACTTCACTGAGGATTTTATCGCTATGTCGCATACTCACGTTTGCTACACGCCCTTCGGCAAGTTGACGAGGTTTAAATCTGTACCGGAGCCGCCCTGCCTTAAAAATGGTTACGTGACTTTCGGGAGCTTCAATCAGTACAGGAAGATAACGGATTCAATGTTAATCGCCTGGAAGAGAATCTTGGACGCCGTGCCTAATAGCCGTCTTCTCCTCAAGAATAGAGTTTACGGCGTGGAAGGCGGCAGAGAATTTGTTGGCAAACGCTTGGAACGTCTTGGCATTGATTTAAATCGTGTGGAGCTACGCGGTTTTTCTAAGAAACACCCGCTCGATTACAACGACATGGACATTGCCTTGGATACGTTTCCTTATACCGGGGTCACGACGACTGCCGAGGCTTTGCTTATGGGCGTGCCAGTCGTTAGCTTGTACGGCGACCGGCATGCTACCCGTTGCGGGCTTAGCATTCTAAGCAACGCAGGACTCAAGGAGCTGGCAGTTGCTTCCTACGATGAATACGTTCAAAGAGCCGTGCTACTAGCGAGCGATTGGGAATTGCTTTCTATCCTCAAAAAAAATCTGCAGAAAATGGTTAAAAAATCGCCGCTTATGGACGCAGAAGGTTACGCCCGTGAAATGGGGAAAGCCTTTATCGATGTCCTGAACCTTGAGCGGAGCCGCCAATAAAAATTTTCCCTGCGAGCAATCGTCGAGGGATTTTTTTTCGCCGGTGTCTGTTGTATAATTTCGGAAAAAAACGGAGGCGAGATTATGATAAGAAAAATTTTCCTGCTTTGCTTAGCGATGTTGCTTGTCATGCAAGGCGCGGTATCGGCTAAGAACGAGGGCTTGCCGGAGGAAGACCGAATAAAAATCGCGGTCGAGGTCAAGGACGGCTCCCGGCATAAAGAACTCGGCACGGCTCAGAGCTTGGAACTCTTCTTGAACGATAAGCTCATTGAGAAAAACCTCGTGACGGTCGTCGATACAAATACTTCTGGCGAGGAACAGACTCCTGCAGAGACCCTAATCGAACAAAACTACATCGCTGAGAACATTGGAGAGATTCTGATTTTCGACGCTGTTGAGTTGCCGCGAGCCTCCACAGTTGCTAAAGACTTCGAGCAGTCGTTTTATAAGAACTTCGGCGTGGATTATGTCGTTCGCTGTGAAGTGCTTGCCCTGGGAGCCACAAAGGTTGAAGACAAAGCTATTGGCTTGATTACTGGGATTGTCGGCGGCGGGCTTTCATTGGGCGGTAGCGGTTCAAGCAATCGCGATAAGACGTTGCGGCGGGTCGGCGCGGGCGTAGGCTTGCTCGGCTTCGGCAGTCTTTTGGACGTTACGAAACGCACCGCCCTTAATACCGTCGTCAACATGCAATTCATCAGCGTTGAGACTGGCGAGGTCGTCTGGGAAAACAATTTCACTGGGAAGGCGATAAAGCACCACAGCCCAGGCAAAGGTTTTGACGATGTGTGGACGCAGGCTTATATGGAGTCGGTCGAGGATTCGGCGAAACTCATTGCCAAGCGCGTGAACAAGTACGTTGATAAAGTCATCATCAAGGGCAAGAGCGATAAGGACTTCATGCCAAAGGGAATTCCTTTCAGCAAGGGACTGTTCTAAATGATTTCTAGCGGTGTTCGTGGGCGTTCGCTACGACTTCTGACAAAATTAAAAGCGACTCTTCCGAGCCGCTAATTTTTTTATTCAGCTTGCCTCGCCTCGTTTAGGACTTTGATAAAGGCTTGTTCGACTTCGCGAATGTAGCCTGCCGAATCCATGAGCGGAGATTTCTTCATCATCACCCGCAAATTTTTTCGGAGGATAGCTAATAGCTCCCAATCACTTGCAAGTATGACAGCCCGCCCGACGTAATCATCATAAGAGGCAACAGCCAATTCACCAAGCCCAACGTTACTTAGAATACTCAGCCCAAAGCGCGTTCCGTGCCTGTCTCCGTACAAACTAACGACGGGAACTCCCATATATAAAGCCTCACAGGTCGTCACGCCGCCGGTATAAGGGAAGGTATCAAGGGCAATATCCATGTCTCCATATTCAACGAGATAATGATGATCCGAGAAGCCGCGCATTTCCACCCGCGCTAGGTCGAAGCCAAAACTTTTCATGCGTTCGCTTACGAATTCCCTCCCGTCGTCGTTGCTGAAGATTTTATGCTTGAGGAGCAAGCGGCTATCGGGCACGGCGTCGAGAATTTTTTTCCAGGCAATTAGAATCGAATCAGTGACCTTTGCGAAGTTGTTAAAGCTCCCGAACGTCACGAAATTATTTCTAAGGCAAGGCGGAGTGGCGGCTGGCTCAATCTTAATCGGCGACTCGTAACAGATATGACTATGCGGCAAGACGATAAGTTTCTCCGTGAAATAATTTTCGTCGCCAGCGCAGTAAACGTCAGACAGGAAGTAATCAAAGCACTCAAGCCCCGTCGAGTTCATGTAGCCCACGCCGGAGATTTGCACGCTAGCCGGTCGATACGCCGCCACACGCAGCCGATTGTTTTGTGTGTGCCCGTCCAGGTCAAAGAGAATGTCAATTTCATCGTCGCGGATCAGCTTAGCCGCTGCCTCGTCCGTCAAGTTGTGGATATCCCGCCAATTTTTGACGACCTTGCGGAAAAGCTCCGTGACGTTGTCAGGCTCCTTGACATTTGAGTAGCAATAAATCGCAAATGCTTTATCGTCGAACGTGCCGTTAAAGAAATACCAACTCCACGACATGACGACGCTCCATTGAAAGTTAGCAGACACGAAACCCACGCGAATCTTTTTATGCTCGTAAAACTTTTTCGGATAGGGCACGATGTCCGCCAGATATTTTTTGTACTCGGCGTAGAGTGCTTGAAAGTCTTCGGCAGAAAAATTTTCCGCACTGCTTGCCGTGAACAGAGCGTTGCTTATCTCGTCGCAAGCATTATTGTTTTTGTGCGATAGACTTGCCGACAAACAAAAGGCTCGTACCGCCTCTTCATTGTGTCCGATAAATCTGTTCACTGAACCCAAGCAATTAAACGCCTCCGCTGCCATAGCTTTATCCTCTGGCGAAGAATATTTCAAACGCGGCAGAAGCTTTTCTAGCATAGGCAAGGTTTTAACCCGCTCGCCTTTGTCACGTCTTATGAAAACCTCTAGCAAGAATGGTTTATCCCAATGCGGGGCGGCGGCTTTGACTTTGGTTAAAATCTTCAATGCCTCGTCGTAATTTTTTGCTCTGTAAAGTTTTAAAGCTTTAGAATATGTCTTTAAGATGTTCATGTTAATCCTTACCGATAATAGCCGTAGTAGTCATCATCATCGTAGTAATCGTAGCCGCGTCTATGTCTGTGTCTGCCGTGGTGATACCTATCGTTGCCGTAGCGGTCGCTGTCGTATCTGTCATTGCCGAAACTCTCATCTTTGCGCACGATTCGGATTTGCAAAGCCTCCATGCGTTTGCCCCGACCTTCAGTCCCGGCGACTTGACCGTTTTTAACCCAGCGTTGCCAGCCAATATCTTGAACATAAGCCCGATAATAGATGTCGTATCTGTCCGCAGTGCTATCAGCGAAACGAATTCGGATTCCCTCAAGGCGGCGTCCCTCGTTCACGGTGCCGGCGATGTAGCCCTGACTAACCCAGCCTTGCCAGCCCCAATCTTGAAGGTGCGCATTGTACTCGATAGGCGAGGAGCAATTTATAATTATCGCCTCAATGCGTTTGCCTCTACCTTCAGTGCCAGCTACTTGATCTTCGGCGACGGGATGCATCCAGCCAATATCTTGGACGTGCACTTGATAGTTTATCTCTGGCGCGGCGTAGGCGTTCTGCGTGACAGCCATAAGGGCAATCATCATTACCGCGGCAAAAATTTTCTTAATCATCTTGACCTCTCCTTCATTGCCCGTTCGATGTCACGTTGGGCGGATTTTTCGTGCAAGGCGTCGCGCTTATCGTAGTTGTGCTTGCCGCTCGCCAAGGCTAGTTCCATCTTCGCCCGCCCCTTTTTGAAGTAAATCTTGAGCGGAACCAACGTAAAGCCTTTCTCGCGTGTCTTGCCGAAGAGCTTTAGAATCTCACGTTTATGCAGGAGCAATCGACGCGGGCGCAAAGGCTCATGATTGAAGATATTTCCCTGCTCATACGGGCTGATATGCATGTGCTCGACGAAAATTTCACCGTCCTTGACCTCGGCATAGCTGTCGCGCAAGTTCGCCTTGCCCGCCCGCAGGCTTTTGACCTCCGTCCCTTTAAGCTCAATGCCTGCCTCGAAAGTCTCATGGATAAAATAATCGTGGCGTGCCTTCCGATTCTCGCACGCAACCTTTATCGCGTCTTTCGTCATATAGACCACCTCCGCCGCAATGATAACAACCGCAATGTCCTTTTGCAAATTAAATCTTTATAAAAACCTCCGCCGTCAGCGAAGGTTCCTAAGTTCCATAAGATATGCCTCGGCTAGCAGTCGCAAGCTCGCGTTCGACTTCAGCCGCCGATGAACTTTCGCGCCCGCCTCTATCATCAAAAAGATTTTTCGTTCGGGAAGATTTATCTTGTTCAGGCGCGGCACGAGGTCTGGGTTATGCGGCTCCAAAACCTCGGCAAAGCAGATGTCCCGCAAAAGTTTTTGTACGTGCGTTAGGAAGTCCGAGAATTTGTCCCGCGACCAATCCGCCATTAACGCCCCTTGCTTGAAAATGTCTTCGTTCGTGAGTTCCGCACGTGAAATCTTTTCTAGCGTGTCTAATGCCACTTCGCGAAGTTCTGCGCCGCCCGAATCCCTTAGCATTAACGCACGTCCGAAACTGCCGCCCGCAATCACCGATAGCCTTTGCGCCTCTTGCACGTCGACGCCGCGATTAATCAACTCTTCAGCAATCTGCTTGGGCGTGAGCTTGTCAAAGTGCACCGTCATACACCGTGAACGAATCGTCATCAGCAAGCCCGTTCGATTCGCCGTCAGCAGGATAAATATCGTTTGGCTCGGCGGTTCCTCGATTGTTTTAAGCAGACAGTTCGCCGCCGCCTTGTTCATGAGTTCCGCCCCGTCGATTATCACCACGCGCCGCACGGAGTTTATCGGGCGCAATGCTACTTCGGCTTGCAAGTCTCTTATCTGCCCGATTTTGATATTGCGGGCGGTCTTAGTCTCCTCCGCCTCCACAACGTAAAAATCCGGGTGAGTCCTCGCCGCCACGAGATGACAGCTTTCACAGACGCCGCACGGGGAACCGTCAACGGGGCTTTCACACAGCAGAGCCGCCGCGCAGACTTCAGCCGCCAACCTTTTGCCGATACCCTCCGCGCCAGAAAATATCACGGCGTGCGGAAATTTTTCTTCGGCGATGTTCTTCCTGAGATAAGCAATCGTCGCGGCGTGTCCGATTAAATTTTTCCAGCCAATCATCACATGAATATATCGACGAGCATTCCGCGGATAGCGTCATGTGCGGCGATTACGTCAAGCTGATCCGATTGCCCCAGCCGAATTCGCTCCGCCATATCCTCAAGCTTGCGGTCGATTTTCCTCACCGTAGTATAAACGCGTTGCCGACCCATTCTGTCCCAGCCGGCGGACGTGTGCACCTCGTACATATTGCTGACTGCCGCCCCGATAAAGTTTTTTATCAGCGTACGGTACTCTTTAAGCTCCTCATAAGTCGGCGTCTTGGTGAGTCGGGTCGCTTGTTCGTCAATCTTTTTGAGCATCGCTTCCATTTCTTCATGAGAGACGCCCTCGGATTGTTGCTCCATTAGCTCCGTCTCGAAACTCAATTCCTTGTCTCGTGGGTGTTCACTCACGCCGCGTAGCATTTCAAACGGGGACGCGGGCATTGCCGTACTTCCTATCTTTACTGCCATATCAATTCACCTCGCCGCTAGTTTATAAAATTTCGTTTGCAAACGCAAGAAGAGACCGCCGATTGTAATCAGCGGCCTCTCCTGAAAAAGGCTTCCAAAGTGCCGGTTCCTCTGAATGTCTAAACCTGCTTACTCGCAGGTGGGTTCCTTAAGCTCGGTCTCTGTTACTTGTCTCACGGACAATTTTCCATCTTCCGAAATCAATTCAGGTTCCCTAATTTTAATGTAGGTTAGACATTATCTGAGTCCTCGCACACCCCAGACGTTTCCTTCTTCGGCGCAGATAATAGCACGAAAAATTTTTCATTACAAGTCTTGACAGGTACGAAAACTTTTTTTGTAAAGCTTGACAATAGGGCATTGGGGGGGGGGATAATGGGCGGGAAAGTATTGTCAATTTTGTAGACGAAAGAATGGAGGTCATTCGATGAAAAAATTTTAATCGCGGTGATAATCGCTCTGGCGGCGTGAGGCACAGGATGCCATTCAACTTATTTTTGGCGGAAGACCGTCAACGAGGTTATGAATCTTAGGAGGTTAAATCATGGATTTTTTTGGCAATGACGAAAAAGAAATTTTGCGTTTCCGTAAGCATTGGTTCTTTTTGGCGATTAACGTGATTGGTTTTATTGTTGGACTTTTAACGATTGGTCTCATCGTAGGAATACCACTTGCTTTTAATTGTGCTTATCAGTGTTTAAGATGGTGGTTTGATCAGTTGGTTTTGACGAATCAAGCGTTTTATGTTCGGTTCGGTTTAATCAGCCGAGAAATAAAAAGAGTTCCGCTTAGAAACATACAAGACATCAGTTTTAATCAAGGTTTTTGGGGAAGAATTTTTGGCTTTGGCGAAGTTGCGATAAGTTCAGCGGCACTTGGCGGAATTGCCGGTTATAACTGTATGGCGAATCCTAATCAAATGGTTTTAGCAGTCAGTCAAGCGGTTGAAAACGCCAGTCAAATTAACATACAAATTCCGAATCAAAATCCTGGGTATCAATTTCCTAATCAGCCGCCAACAAACACAAATTCTTAAAGTCTCGACATCGCCCAACAAATAAAAAAATCAGCACCCGCTCAAATTGAGTGAGTGCTTTTTTATTGGGCGTTAAGTATCAGCGGTAAGACTTCTTGTAGATGTTTAGCATGTCTTCATCGGTTAAGGCAATCGGGTCGAACTGCAGGAGGAAGCCCATAGCGTCGCGGGTATTTTGAACCATCTTAGGGAACTCTTCGGGCGTTATGCCGTAGTCGCTCATCTTCAAGTTATCGACGCCGCAAGCCGCTTGCATTTCCTTTAACGCCGCGATGAAGTCTTCGGGCTTATCGGCATTGACCTTGCCCATTGCCCGCGCCATGTCTATGAACTTGTCGTCGCAGGCGTGCTTTTCCACGAAGTGACTAAAGTAAGCAACCGACAACATAATCAAGCCCGCGCCGTGTGGCAACTCCTGATGATACGCGCTCAAGGCATGTTCTAACGAATGCTCCGCCGTGCAAACGCAAACGTCCATTGACATGCCGCCGAGAGTATTTGCAAAGGCGACCTGCGTCCGAGCCTCAAGGTTCTGTCCGTCATTAACGGCAAGGGGCAAGTACTTCGCGAGCTTTGCAATAGCCGTAAGCTCAATCATCGCGGACGCCTCGTTGCACGCGTTGGAGATGTAACCTTCGGCATTGTGGAAGAAGGCATCGAAGCCTTGATACGCCGTGAAATGTTTGGGAACAGTCAGCATATATAGCGGGTCGACAATCGCCAAGACTGGATAGCTTCCAAAGAAGGCAGTTTTCTCGTTAGTCGTCGGGTTGGTGATGACTGCGCCCACGTCGACTTCCGAACCGGTACCCGCACTCGTCGTTATCGCTATGAACGGCAACGCTTTTTCCGTCAACGGCTTCTTGCCGCCCGTGCCAAACATAATGTAATCCCAAACGCGACCTTCCTTTTGCGGAATCATCGAGGCAATCGCCTTAGCCGCGTCGAGCACCGAGCCTCCGCCTAAACCTACCACGAAATCACAGCCGTTATCGCGCCCGAAGTCGACGCCCTCTTGCACAGTCGGTTCAATCGGATTCGCCGCAATCTTGTTGAAGACGACGTACTCCGCGCCCCAAGCCGTCAGCTCCTCTTGCAACTTATCGAGACTGCCATTATTCTTCGTCGAGCGTCCGTTTGATATGACAATCAAAGCCTTCTTGCCAAGCGGCGTCTCTTTGTGCAGTTCGCCGAGCTTGCCCGCGCCAAATAAAATCTTCGTCGGGATATTCCATACAAATGCCATGCAAATCACTCTCCATAAATTTTTTCCGATTCTATAACGTCAAGCCGACTTCAGGTCAAGTCTTTAATCATTCTTAAGAGTAACCGTCGCCAAAGAGGCAACGCGGTCATCTTCCTTTGTCTTCATGAGGATAACGCCTTGAGTATTGCGCCCCTGCAAGCCGATGTCGTCTATGCTCGTGCGAATCACAAAGCCTTCAGTGGTTATCAAAAGCAACTCTTGGTCGGGCGTGACAACTTTAATCCCGACGACTTCGCCAGTCTTCTCGGTTATCTTCATGTTGATAAGACCTTTGCCGCCGCGCCCCTGCGGTCGATACTCTTCGGCGGGCGTGCGCTTGCCAATGCCCTCCGCACTGACGGTCAAGACTTCAGCCCCGCGCCGTAGTTTATCCATGCCAATTACACGGTCACCGCGCTTAAGCTGAATGCCTTTGACGCCGCGAGCCGACCGCCCCATTGAACGCACTTCCTCTTCCGCAAAAGAAATTGTCATGCCTTGCGCGGTGCCGAGGATTATAAATCGTTCGCCCTCCGTGAACTTGACGCCAATCAACTCGTCGTCCTTATCTAGCTTGATAGCAATCATGCCGCGTTTCATCATCGAGCTAAACTCGCTAAGCTGAGTCTTCTTGACGATACCTTTGCGCGTCGCCATGAACAGATAGCGCGTCGGGTCGAAGTTCCTAACCTTAATCATCGCGGTAATTTTCTCGCCCGCCTCAATCATCAAAAGGTTGCTAATGTGGTTACCTTTGGCGGCGCGTCCCGATTCGGCGATTTGATAGGCTTTGAGGTGGAAGACTTTGCCCTTGTTCGTGAAAAATAAAATTGTATGGTGCGTCGTGGTTATCAGAATCTGTTCCACGAAGTCTTCTTCCTTAGTGCCCATGCCCGTTACACCGACGCCGCCACGTTTCTGCCGCTTATAGGCGTCTAGGTCGATTCGCTTGACGTAGCCGCCGTGCGTCAAGGTAACAACAATATCATCGTCGTCAATCAAGTCCTCCGCCTCGAACGCTGACAGCTCCTCGCCGACAATCTCTGTACGCCGGTCGTCATTGAACTTTTCCTTAACCGCCGTCAGCTCGTCTTTGATTATCTGCAGTATCCGTTGTTCGTCGCCGAGAATCAATTCATAGTCCTTAATCGCCGCGATGACGTTGCGATATTCCTCGTCGAGTTTGGAACGTTCAAGCCCTGTTAGCTTCTGCAAACGCAAATCCAAAATCGCTTGAGCCTGCACGTCGCTGAATTCAAACCAACTCATAAGCTCCGACTTAGCGTCTGCCACTGACGAACTATCGCGGACAATCTTAATCACTCGTTCGAGACTCTTAACCGCCGTCGTCAAGCCCTCAAGTATGTGGGCACGTGCGCGAGCCTTAGCTAAGTCAAAGCGTGTGCGCCGCGTGATGACTTCCTCTTGATGCCTGATGTAGTGCTTGAGGATTTCCTTGAGGTTGAGGAGCTGCGGCTTGCCGTCGACTAGCGCAATCATATTCACGCCGAAGGTATCTTGCATTTGCGTATGCTTGAACAGCTGATTCAAGATGATTTGCGGCGTGGCGTCGCGGCGAAGGTCGATAGCAATCCTCATGCCCTCGCGGTCAGACTCGTCGCGTAAATCGGTTATGCCCTCAATCGTCTTGTCGCGGACGAGGTCGGCAATCTTTTCTATCAGTCGCGCCTTGTTGACTTGATACGGTAGCTCCGTGACGAGGATACGACTTTTACCGTTAGAAAGCTTTTCAATCGACGTTCTCGCCCGCATTTTGATTGCGCCGCGTCCAGAGGCATAAGCATCGCGAATTCCTTCCTTGCCGATAATCAAGCCGGCGGTCGGGAAGTCGGGACCTTTAACAATCTTCATAAGCTCGCGGGTCGAGGCGTCTGGCTCGTCGATTAGATAAAGTGTCGCGTCGATAATCTCGCCTATGTTGTGCGGGGGAATGTTCGTAGCCATGGCCACCGCGATACCCGATGAGCCATTGACTAGCAGCTGAGGGAACTTCGCGGGCAGAACTGACGGTTCCTTGAGTGATTCGTCGTAGTTGGGCATGAAGTCCACGGTGTCTTTTTCGATGTCCTGAAGCATAAGCTCGGAAATCTTCGACATGCGGACTTCGGTATAACGCATGGCGGCGGCTGGGTCACCGTCTACCGAACCAAAGTTGCCGTGCCCGTCGGCTAGCAGGTACCGCATAGAGAAATCCTGCGCCATACGAACGATCGCATCATAGACAGAAGTATCGCCGTGCGGATGATATTTACCCAAAACCTCACCGACGATACGTGCCGACTTCTTGTAAGGCTTGCCGCTGGTCATGCCTGCCTCTTGCATTGCGTAAAGGATTCTGCGGTGCACGGGCTTTAAACCGTCGCGCACGTCGGGCAGGGCGCGTGACACGATAACCGACATTGCGTAATCTATGTAAGAGAATTTCATCTCGTGTTCGAGATTGACTGGGATAATCTTCCCGTGTCCAAAGTTTAGTTCTTGCACATTCTCACCTCTTCCAATTTTTAGAACAGTATAGCACCCGCGCCGCCAATTATCAAACTTCACAGGAACAGCATAAGCAACGCCCCGATAAACATCACGAGGCTAAAGCTATGCAGGGCATTTTGGACGGCGCGATTGTGCTTGCCGAAGAGGGCACCGATTAGCGGGCGCAATAGGAACGTCAGCAACGCGGTCGACAGAAAGAACAGCGGCTTATCCGCTTCGGCTAGGGCGTAAACTAGCATGACCGCCGAGATTGCTACGCCGCTTGTTTCCGCATGCGACAGTTTAGCTTTAAGCTCTGGCTCGTGCGTCGAAGACTTTGCTTTATCCTCCGCCGCTTGCGTCTCGCTGTCGACGAAGTTTTTGCTGTGGAAAGTCTTCGGGCGCGTCTCCTTGTCGAGGGAAACTTTTTCCGCGTAAAGGTCGTCGTCCGTCTCTTCGACTGCGTAAAGCTCGTCTTCGTTGAATTGTTTATCGTCGTTCATAAAATTTCCTAATCGCCTCGACAAGTCCGCTGATTGTGAATTCTTCCGCGACAACCTCAGCCGCCACGCCGAAGTTTTCCAAAGTCTTGGCAGTTATCGAACCGATTGCCGCCGAAGGAATTTTTTTCAAGCAGTCCACGCCGTAAGCCGCGATGAAGTTCTTGACAGTTGAAGAGCTGGTGAACGTCACTAAGTCAAGCGCGTCGAAGTCAATCTGAGCGGACGCTTCGGACAAGGTTTGATAAGCGGGAGCAACCGTGACCTCCGCGCCGAAATTCTTCAATATTTCCGGCAAGACATCACGAGCAATCTCCGCCCGTGCAAGCAAAATTTTCTTACCGCCTACAACGTCCTTGAGTGATTCGGCTAAGCTTTCCGCGACAAAATCCTTAGGCATGATGTCCGCGATTATCCCGAAGTTTGAAAGCCTCGCCGCCGTCGCCGAACCGATTGCCGCAACCTGATTCAAAGCCCGTGCGTCGCGTCCTTGAAGTGTCAGCCGATTGAAGAACTTGTCGACGCCGTTTGCACTGGTGAAGACTACCCAATCATAGCCGCGAAGATTTTTTATCGCCTTGTCAAGCTGACGAAAGTTATCGGACGGCGCGGCGATTTTTATTGTCGGGCACTCTATGACGTGTGCGCCGAGGTCTTGCAAAGCCTTAGACAGCTTGGAGGCTTGAGCACGTGCTCGCGTGACCAAAATCCTTTTGCCGAACAGCGGACGCGCCTCGAACCATTTGAGTTGTTCGCGGAGGCTGACGACCTCGCCGACGATAAAGATAGCGGGCGGCTCAATGTTTGCGTGCGGAGCCTCGGCAAGCGTCGTGACGATTACTTCTTGTTCAGGCTTCGTGCCCCAACGAATCAACGCGGCGGGCGTATCGGGGTTGCGTCCGTGTTCGATGAGCTTACTGACGATTTGCGGCAGATTAGCGACGCCCATTAGGAAAATCAGCGTGTCGACCGCCGTAGAGAGTTTATCCCAGCAGATTGACGATTCGGGCTTAAGTGGGTCTTCGTGCCCCGTGACGACTGCAAAGCTCGTAGCGATGCCGCGATGAGTTACGGGAATTCCAGCGTAGGCAGGGACTGCAATCGCACTCGTGACGCCGGGGACAATCTCGAAGGGCAAGCCGTGTTCGCGCAGATAAAGAGCCTCCTCACCACCGCGCCCGAAGACAAATGGGTCGCCGCCCTTTAGCCTAACGACGATTTTATTGAGCCGCGCCTCCTCGACTAGCAGTTGATTAATCTCCTCCTGCTTGAGGGTATGACGCCCCGCCGCCTTGCCAACGTAAATTTTCTTCGCCGCCGAGCAGAGCTTCAAGATAGCGTCATCGGCTAACCTGTCATAAATCACGACGTCCGCCGCCTGCAAGAGTTCGCAAGCCCTAAGCGTCAACAATCCCACGTCGCCTGGACCCGCGCCGATAAGATAGACCATTGCCATCACCGTTGCCCCAAATAGTAATTGACGAACTGTTGAGCCGTGCGCCCGTTGCGCCCCGAATGCGACATTTCCCAACGCAAGCCCTCAAGCCGCAACGTTTCCGCGTCAAGCTCAATGCCCCGCCGCCTCAACATACTGCGGATTATCTCAAGGTACTCCGCCTGCGTTGGCGCGTAGTAGTGAATTATCAGCCCGAACCTGTCTGATAGGGAAATCGTTTCGTTCAAGCTGTCGTCGCGATAAAGTTCCTCGTGCCCCTCGTCGCGGTCGCGCCAAGTCTCGCGGATAAGGTGTCGCCGATTGCTTGTGGCGTAGATTAAAACATTTTCCGGACGAGACTCCACGCCGCCTTCAATCGCCGACTTCAGATGTTTATACTCGCCCTCCGACTCCTCAAACGACAAATCATCTAGGAAGACGATAAACCGCTTGCTCATGAACCGCCGCAACGTCTCCATGATTTCGGGCAGGAATTTCAGTTGCGGTTTAGTGATTTGGACGAGCCTTAGCCCTTGCGAATAGTATTCGTTGACCAGAGCTTTGACGCCCGATGATTTACCTGTGCCGCGTGCCCCGACGAGCAGAACGTTGTTAGCGGGCTTGCCGTCGACAAAGGCGGTTGTGTTGCCTGTCAAAAGGTCTTTCTGGTGCGCGTAGCCGATTAGGTCGTCAAGGCGAATCGTTTCAAAGTGACGAATGCCGATGATATTTTTATCCCAGCGGAAGGCGCGATAGGTCGCAATGTCGCCGTAGCCGAAGCGTCGCCAGTGTTCGATAAAGGCGTCGGCGATTTCCTCTGCGGTCGTGAGCTTGTCCAGCCGTCGAAGAAGTTCGCTAAGTGCATCGTCGTTGCTCGCGGCGGTCGGCTTGTATATGTCGAGGATTTTTAAATCGCTCCAGAGTTCGCCGCGCAGTATCGGCAGTAAAATTTCCACGTCGTGTTTGAAAACTTCGCGGAGGCTCTCGCCGATAACGCCGCCGCTTGATTCAATCGTCGTGGAGATAAGGTTAGGTTCGTGCGCCAGAAGGTAAATCAGATACGCCCGAAAGAGATTGCCGCTCAAGCCGAGCCGTTCCGCCCGTTCAATCAGTTTAGCGGCAGTGTCGAACTTGTCGGCCGCGCCCGTGAAAATATCTTCGTCCAATAGGTTGCGGCAGACGATTAAGCCTTGCAAATTCATTTAATCATTCCTCCTTAGTGTGAAGTCGTCCAAAAGCTCGCCTTTGACTGTGCGTGCCGTCAAGTGCAGTTCCGAAGCTTGAACGTCCAACGCGATGAAACTTTCTGGCTCCTCGCGCTGATTCGGATACGCTACGTTGTCAATCGTCGAGTGCGGCTCAACATATTTTTGGTCGCCAGCCCGCCCGCACAAGATGTAAGTCGTGCCTTTTATCCGTCCGCGATTGCGATAGGTATGCAAATGCCCCGTGAACACCAAATCAATTTCCAGCTCCTCGAACAGCTCCATAAGCCTATCCGCAATGTCGTTGAACCTGTCTTGCCCGTAGTCGTAAATGTCCTTGTGCATGAAAACAATCTTCCACGGGCGATTGACGTTGGCGGCGTCGCGTCGGAGCCAATACTCCTGCGCGGCTTGCATGTTCGGCTTGAACTTGTCCAGCTCTGCAAATTGCGTGTTCAGGATAAAGAAATGCGCCGCCCCGTAGTCGAAGGAATAGAAGTAGCCGCCCAGGTTCTTAGCGTCGTTATCGGGCAAGTTGAACTGATTAAGGTAGCCCGTCGGCAAGGCATTGAACCAATCGACGCCGTAGCACTCGTGATTACCCATGACCGGCGCAAACGTCCGCCCCGATAAAATCTTAGCCGCCGACACGTGCCACGCCCGCCATTGATAATCCGCCTCGCCGTTGTCCACCAAGTCGCCGATAACCGTCACAAGCTCCGCGTCGGGATAAAGTTCGTGCGCCGCGTCCGCTGTCCTCTGCCAAACGTCGTAATGCTCGCATTGACTGTCCGCGAAAATTATCATTTGGAATGCCCCATCGCCCGCCGTCCGCAACTCTTGCCATGAAGTCGCCCGTTCGCCCGCCACGATTCGGAACTTATACAAACTCGCCGCCTTTAGTCCTTCAAGCTTGCACGAATAGATTAAGTCTCGTCGCTTGACCTCGGAGAAGTGCGCCGCCTCCTCGCCGACAAGTTGCCATTCCACTTGAAAAGGTTCTTCCGCTTCCGCCTGCCACATTATCATTCGCGAGACCCTTGAATCACGCGTGACGACTTGCCGCAGAAATTTTACGCTCGTCAGTGGCTCGTAGCCGTCTTGCGGCGTGTGCAATTCCTCAAGCCGTTCAGCCTCCGCCAGCTTCGGGAAGTATGCGCCGAGTCCCAACGCGATTAACACCTTGATAAAAAGTCGCCGACTCATTCTAAGCCTCGTATCAGTCGCGAATAATACCTATCGGGCAAGCGGCATATCTTCCCTTCGTTCGTGAAGACATTCAGGCTTGTTCCCTCCGCCAAAATTTTTTCCTCGCCGCGCTTGCGTATCACGTAATCGAACTTCATCTTAGCCTTAGTCAAAGCCTCCGCCGTCGTGATAATCTCCAGCTCGTCATCGAACTTCGCGGGGGCATGAAACTTCGCCGTAATCTCGACAATCGGAAATAAAATCCCGTCGCTCATCATCTCGTTTAGGTCGATGCCGAGTTCTCGCAAGAACTCAACGCGCCCCGTCTCGAACCAGCGGATATAGTTCGCGTGGTGCACGACGCCCATAACGTCAGTATCGAAGAATTTCACGCGGTACAAGGTCTTAACAATCATTGCCGTCCCTCCTTGCCGAAACTATATCACATTGCCGCGAACTGTGCTATAATGGCAAAAAATTTTTGGGCAACGTGAACGTTGCATCTAGTGAGAAAAGCTTTGGAGGTGTGAAGTTGCTGTACTTGTGCGCGACGCCGATTGGCAACCTTGAGGACATGACGTTTAGAGCCGTGCGAATCCTGCGCGAAGTCGACTTAATCGCGGCGGAAGACACGCGACGCACTCGGAAGCTTTTGACGCACTTTGACATACACACGCCGCTAATACGGTTCGATGAGAATTGCAAGGCGTCCGCCGCCGAAAAGATTTTGCAAAGGTTGCAGGCGGGCGAATCGGTTGCCGTGGTGAGTGACGCGGGCTTGCCGGCAATCTGTGACCCAGGCGCAGACTTAGTGAGGCTTGCAATCGACGCGGGGATAGACGTTTGCCCGATACCCGGAGCCAACGCCGCCTTGAGTGCGCTGATATGTTCGGGGCTAGACACGTCAAAATTTTTATTCGCAGGCTTCGCGCCCAAGACAAAGAAGAATCGCCGCGAGCTTTTGGAAAGACTTTCGACGGTCGAGGCAACGATAATCTTCTACGAGGCACCGCATCGCCTGAAAGATTTTTTATCGGAGCTTGCGGAAGTCTTCGGGGAACGGGAAACAGTCCTTGCACGCGAGCTGACCAAAGTCCATGAAGAATTTTTACGCGGGACGCTAAGCGAGCTGATTGAACGCCTAGACGAGCCACGCGGGGAATTCGTAATCATCGTGGAAGGTAACCACAAGCCGCCGCCGCTTGAGGACACGCCGCTTGACTTCTACCGAAAACTTTTGGAGCAAGGACTTGATAAGAAATCCGCAATGCGCGAGGCGGCAAAGCGATTCAACGTCAGCCGCCGCGAAATTTATAACACACTGCTTAAGGAGGACACTCAATGAAAACATTTTACATCACGACGCCGATTTACTACCCCAGCGCAAAACTTCACATCGGTCACGCCTATTGCACGACCATTGCCGACGCTATCGCACGTTTCAAACGGCTGGCGGGCTATGAAGTCTTCTTCCTGACTGGCTCTGACGAACACGGGCAAAAGATTCAACGCACCGCACAAGCCGAGGGCAAAACGCCGCTTGAGTACATTGACCCGATTGTCGACAGTTTCAAAGACCTCTGGAAAAAGTTTCATATCTCGAACGACGACTTCATACGAACGAGCGAGCCACGCCATGAACAGGTTGTGCAGGAAATTTTCCGGCGGATTAAGGCGAACGGCGACATTTACAAGGGAGAATATACCGGACTTTATTGCACGCCTTGCGAGTCGTATTGGACGGAGTTGCAACTTGACGAGAACGGCTGTTGCCCCGATTGTCATCGCCCCGTTGAGCGCGTCTCGGAGGAGGCTTACTTCTTCCGCCTGTCCAAATATGCCGACGCTTTGCTTAAACACATTGACGAACACCCCGAATTCATCGTGCCGACCTCGCGGCGCAACGAGATGATTAACTTCATCAAGCAAGGGCTGGAGGATTTGTGCATATCGCGCACGTCGTTTGATTGGGGGATTCCCGTGCCCGACGACCAACGCCACGTCATTTACGTTTGGTTCGACGCCGTTATCAACTATATCACGCCGCTGATTCACAATCCCGAAATGAAAAAGTTTTGGCCGGCGGATATTCACCTCGTCGGAAAAGAAATCGTCCGCTTCCATTCAATCATTTGGCCGGCAATGCTCATGGCGGCTGGTCTTCCGCTACCTAAGCAGATTTACGGGCATGGTTGGTTAGTCACCGACGGCGATAAAATGTCGAAGTCAAAAGGCAACGTCGTCGACCCCGTGGCGTTGGTTGAGGAATTCGGCGCGGACGCTATCCGATATTTCCTCCTGCGCGAGATTACACTTGGGCTTGACGGCAACTTCAATCGCGACGCTTTGATTCAGAGGATTAACGCCGACTTAGCTAACGACCTCGGCAATCTCCTGCACCGAACGCTTAACATGATTGGCAAATTCCAAAAGGGAATCCTCCTGCAGTCAACGGAAGGCACCGACCTTGATAAGTCGTTCCGGCAAGAGGCAATCGACACGGCAAAGGATTATCGCAAGCTCATGGAGGCAATCCTACTTTCGGACGCGGTTAAGGTCGTGTGGAAGTTTATCGGGCGGGCGAACAAGTACATTGACGAAACCGCGCCTTGGAAACTCGCCAAAGACGAAACTCAGCGTCAAGCACTTGCGAACGTCCTTTACAACCTAGCCGAGTCGCTTAGGATTGTCAGCCTGCTAATCGCGCCGTTCATGCCGTCGACGGCTCAAAAGATACGCGCTCAGCTCAAAGTCAATTCGGAGCCTAGACTTGATGACGCGGAGACTTTCGGACTGCTTGAACCCAATCACGAGGTCGGCAAGCCTGAGCAACTCTTCCCGCGCATTGTGATTGACAAGTCATGAAATCCTTAATCGTCTTATTGGTGACGTTGGCGGCGATATTAAGTCCCGTGCACGTCGTAGCGGCTGACGCGTGGGCAATCGCGGCGGAGGCTCTGGGCGTGTTCGCGGCTTATCAGTCGACGCTTAGGGAAATGCTCGCCCTCGGCAACAACGTCGATGCGCAAATGTCCGTCCGCAAGCAGGACATGCAAAAGAACGGCACCGATAAGAATAAGCATGATGTCGAGGTTGTCGATTCGGTTATGCAACGGCTCGTCCGCTACGGGCAATACGAACTTAGGGTAAACTCTCTGCCGTTCGTGTGGCACGTCAACGACGACGAGAAATTCAACGCCGCCTGCTACCCGATGAATTATATCAGCGTCAATCGCGGGCTGGTTCGCGGGCTTAACCTAGACGAGAATCAACTTGCCGCCGTCCTTGCTCACGAGATGACCCACGGGCTTGAACAACATTCCGCCAAGAGTTATGCGCAAGCCGTAGCCCAATCCCTCGGCGCGATGATGGTCGGCATGAACGCGGACAACGGCAGGAACATTGACTGGAATAAGTTCTCGGCGATGGTCGATTACTCGATTGCAAAGAATATCAATGTGCCCGTCGAGTACGAGGCGGACGAGGGCGGCTTCTACCTTATGACAAGTGCGGGATTTAATCCCGGCGGCGGCGCGGCGGCTATGAATCGTCTGGGCTACTACGTCCGTTACGAAACGCAGAACGTTTTGGAGTTCGACGCACACGACACGCCCGACGACCAGACCTTAAGCGACCACCCCGACACCGATAAGCGCGAGGCTAAATTATCGGAGCTGATGACCACTTACGGCGGCGGGCATGTCAAGGTTCGCAAAGTCGACCGGGCGTATCTGGTGTTCATTGACGGCTTGGAGGTCTTCTACTCGATGAACATAGGCGACGACTCCAATAGCGCGGCGGTTAATGCTTACTACTTCGCGGGTGGCTTGAGCAAGGCTTTCCACGATTACGATTCGATTGACGGCTGGAACTTTCGCCGCGTCGGCAATCAAACGGAATTCCTAAACGATGACTTTGCTTATCGGGAGCTAAGGGAGTTGTCTAGGCTTTACAATCTCGGCGATAAGATTCAAACGGCAGTCCAAAAGGCGTATTACTTTGAAAGTCCGCGTATACGTCAGAGGATTCACGAGGCGGACGCGGCACGGGCGATTGCTTGGGCTAAGGTTAGGGACGCCGCCGACAATGCCAAAGCTAAGGCGGCGGAGCAACTGCGAATCAACGCCGACATTTACAACGACCACGGGCAGGGCGAACTTGCGCTTATGGAGATTGAACGCGCCCTTAGTGCAAAGAATCAAGACGACATGGCGGAGTGTTTAGGGATTCGCGGGCGGGCTAAGGCGATTGTCGGCGACTATGAAGGCGCACTTGTCGACACGGACGCCGCAGTTGCTAAAGACCCGAACAACCTTTACAACTTCCTAAATCGGGCGGACGTTCGGCATATGCGCGGCGAGCTTGAACTTGCGCTTGAGGACATTGACCGAGCCTTGACGCTTGACGATAAAAATCCAATCCCGTACAAGTTGCAGGGCGACATCTTCGACGAGCAAGGGCAAGCCGATAAAGCCGAGGCGAGCTATCGGAAAGTCTACGAGCTGACGAAGGGAAATCCGCGAACCGTCCCGCTGACTTATCTGGAGAAAATTGACCCGCCGGCGGCTGATAAACTTCGCAAAGCAAAGGAGGCTAAGCAAAATGATTGAACCGTTCGATAAAAGAATTTACGTGACGCGACCGGTCTTCCCGACGATTGAAGAAGTCACGGACAAGCTACGCGACATTTGGGCGACAAAGTGGCTGACTAACAACGGACCACAGCACACGATGCTTGAACAGGAGCTTAAAGCGTTCCTTAAAGTGCCGCACTTGTCGCTGTTCAACAACGGGACGATAGCATTAATGGTCGCCTGTCAAAGCTTGCGGCTAAGTGGGCAAGTCATCACGACGCCTTTTACGTTCGCCGCAACGCCGCATGTCTTGAGTTGGAATAACATTGAGCCGATATTCTGCGACGTGGACGCCGAAACCATGAACCTTGACGCCGATAAGATTGAGTCGATGATAACGCCCAAGACAACGGCTATCCTGCCTGTGCATGTCTTTGGGATACCGTGCGACGTGGAAAAGATTCAGGAGGTCGCTGACCGTTACGGCTTGCGGGTTGTCTATGACGCGGCGCACACGTTCGGCGTTGAGATTGGCGGGCGGGGCATTGGGACGTTCGGCGATATTTCAATGCTGAGCTTCCACGCCACGAAACTTTATCATACGGTCGAAGGCGGCGCGCTTGTCATGCACGACGAGAACACTAAGCAACGGATTGACCTGCTGAAGAATTTCGGCATAAAGAACGAGGAAGAAGTCGTTATGCCCGGCATCAATGGCAAGCTCGACGAGGTGCGGGCGGCGATTGGTCGAATCATGCTAAGCTACGTCGAGGACGAGCGTCTAAAGCGTAAACGACTGCACGAGGTCTACAACGAGGAACTTGCCGAGGTCGAGGGCTTAAAGCTCATGCCGAAGGTCGCCGACGATGTTAAGCTGAACTATCAGTATTACGTCGTTCGCATTGAGGAAGAAGTCTTCGGGCGGTCGCGGGATTATGTCTACGGGGCGTTTAAGAACTTCAACGTTTACACGCGCAAATACTTTCATCCGCTTTGCAGTGAGTTCACTTGCTATCGTCAGTTGAGTTCGTCAAGCCCCGCTAATTTGCCAGCCGCCAATGCCATTGCTAAACAGGTCTTAAGCCTTCCGATGTATGGCGAGCTGACTGAAGACGACGTTAGGAAAATTTGCGCGATACTCAAGAGCTTTAGGAGCTGAGGAAATGTTTGCAAGGATACGAGCGATAAGTTCATACTTGCCCGCGACGATAGAAAGCAATTCGGAGCTGGTGGACGCCCGCTTCATAAAAAAACTTGGCGTGCAGTGTCGACATATCTGCGGCAAGGACGAGGCAGCGGGCGACTTGGCTTTCAAAGCCGCCGAAAAACTTTTTGCCGAACACAACATAGACCGCCACGAGACAGATTTTATCCTGCTTTGCACGCAACACCCCGACCATTTAGGGCCGCACACGGCAGGACATTTGCAACACCGCTTAGGCTTAAAAAAATCCGTCGGCACCATGGATATTTCGTTAGGCTGTTCGGGCTACGTCTATGGGCTTGCGATTGCTAAGGGGCTGATTGAGACTGGGCTTGCCAAAAAGATTCTGTTCATAACCTCAAGCGTCTACACGAAATATATCAACGCCCGCGACAAAGCGACTCGTCCGCTATTCGGGGACGGGGCGACGGCTACTTGGATTGACGGCGGCGATAAAGAAAGTCTTCGGGCGTTCGTCTTTGGCTCGGACGGCTCGCGCTATGATAAGCTGATTATCCCGGTCGGCGGCAGTCGTCATTTGCCCCGCGAAAATCCCGAAGTCTTTTCTACGGACGAGAACGGCAACTACCGCTCAAACTACGAAATTTTTATGGACGGCATGGCGATAACTTATTTCACGCTTAGAGAAGTGCCGCCGCTCGTCGACGCTGTGTTGACCGCCGCTAAGCTCACCCGCGCCGACTTGGATTATTGCATCTTCCACCAGGCGAACAAGTTCATGATGACTTACCTTAGAGACAAGGCGGGCTTGAATGAAGTTCCCTTCCACAACGACATATCCAAGACGGGCAATCTGGTTTCGGGGAGTGTGCCGCTTGCGATTGAACAGGTCGTTAAAGAAGTCGGCGCACAGAGTTTAAAGTGTGTCATGCTTGCGGGCTACGGCGTCGGCTTGAGTTGGGCGGGCTGTATTGCCGACCTGTCGGAGGTGATGTGATTGCCTAAGGTCAGCGTGATATTGACGAGTTATAATCACGGGGCGTTCGTGGCGGCGGCGATTAAAAGCGTCCTCAAGCAGACGTTCACGGACTTTGAACTATTAATCGTCGACGACGGCTCGCAGGACGACAGCCAAGACACTATAAAAGCCTTCGACGACCCGCGCATAAAAACTTTCCTCTACGACGAGAACCGCGGACCCGTCATTGCCGTGAGTGAGGCGATTGAATTTGCGCGGGGGAAATATATCGCCGTGCACCACTCTGACGACCTGTGGACGCCCGATAAATTGGAAAAGCAGGTTGCCTTCCTCGACAGCAACGAAAATTTCGCCGCGTGCTTCACGTGGGTTGAGTTCGTCGACGAGTTCGGCAAGCCACGTGAGCTTGACGCGGGCGACTACTACAAAAATATTTTCGACCAGCCCAATCGCACGCGAGCCGAGTGGCTAAACTATTTCTTCTATAATGCCAACTGCCTTTGCCATCCGTCCGTGATGCTCCGTCGCGAAGTATTCAAGGCATGTCGCCTGCTTGATACACACGGGCTTTGGCAGTTGCCCGATTACCTCATGTGGATTCGTCTCTGCTTCCACGCGGAGATTTTTATTTTGCCCGAACGCCTTACGAAGTTTAGGTTGCGGCGCACGCGGCAAGAGAACACCTCGGCAACGACTCGTGATAGGTTAATTCGTGCGGACTTGGAAAATTTCTTCATAGCGCGGGAGTTCGTCGACAGCTTCCCCGACGATAAATTTTTCCTTGAGGTCTTCCCCGACGCCGCGAACTTTCGGATTGACGGCAAGATTAATCGACGCTTCGCTTTGGCTAAGTTTTGCCTCGATAAGAAGATTCCCGCCTGGCAACTCGTTGGCTTGGAGCTGATAAAAAATCTGCTGAACAATCCGCACGACGCCACGCAGATAAAAAACCTCTACGGCTACGACGAAAAAACTTTCCTAAGGGACGGCGGCTCCTTTGACGTGTTCAACCTGACGCAGAAACTCGACATGCTCCGCACGGAACTTTTTATCAACGACGATTACGCGTCCACTAAGGCGGCGGAGAAGATTATCAGCGTCGACACGTCCCAAAAGTTTTACGCACGCTTTGACCTCGACTTAGAAGACCCGATTAAAGTTCTGCGCTTCGACCCCGACAAGAATTTTATTTCCGTCAAGATAAACCGCGTGCTGATTAACGGCAAGCCATATGGAATCGCCGCGAGCAACGCCTATGAAGTAGTTGACGGCTTCCACAGGTTCTGGACGATTGACCCACAGATTTTATTCAACGTCGACAATCTGACTGGGCACGTGACCTTTGAAGTATTCGGCGAGCGCGAGGAAAATTTTTCTGCCGTCCTAGGCAAAAGAATAAAAGCCCTAACCGAACTCAACAAGAAACTTCAGATACGCAAGTTAAAATCCCCGCCGAAGCCGCGAGAATCTAAAGCGTCAATCGCCGTCAAGGAAAAGGCTATGACTGCCGTCCGCCTCCTGTACAAGATACTGCCATTTGACGAGCAAAGGAAAGCTAAGCTCAAGGACAAATTCTACACGACCCTTGCGCCGCTTTTGAAGAACACGAACCGTTATAACCTTTGGAAAATGTCGCAGACGTGGCAACTAAAGCCGCCCGTCGAACACTCTTATGGCATTTACAGCGAGACCTTCGGCGGCGAACTTCTTTCACAGCCCGGACGGATTGCCATTCAAGCGCACATCTTTTATCTTGACTTGCTAGACGACATGGCGGCTTACTGCGCGAACATGCCTTACAAATTCGACGCGCTGATTTCAATCATCGACGGCGAGGCGGCAGGTAAAGTTCATGACGCCTTCAAGAAGATTCCAAACGCGGAAAAAGTCATCGTGCGTGCCGTGCCCAATCGCGGACGGGACGTGGCTCCTTTCCTTGTCGGCTTTGCTGACCTCTTGCCCGAATACGATTTCGCTTTGCACATTCACTCCAAAAAGTCATTGCACACGGGTAGCGAGTTGCAGTCTTGGCGCAATTATCTGTTCGACGCGCTGTTAGGTTCGCCCGAAAGTATCAGGCAAATCTTTAAAGCCTTCGACGATGATAAATCGGTTGGCGTCATCTATCCGCGCCCCGCCGATAATGTCTTCTACGCGAGCTTCACTTGGCTTTCAAATCGCGACGCCGGACGAAAACTTTTGAGCCGCGCAGGTATTCCGCCGAACAAAACCGACTACTTTGACTTCCCGGCGGGCACGATGTTTTGGGCAAGGACGCAGGCTATTGGAAAGTTCTTTAGCATTGGGCTGACGCTTGAGGACTTCCCGACCGAACAAGGGCAAAAGGACGGGACGATTGCTCACGCCTTTGAACGTTCGATACTGTTGGCGGCACGGGCGCAGGGCATGAAGTGCTACGAATTCGACCCGAAGACTTTTACGTACTCTGTCAACGGCGGCAGTAAAAATCTTTGGCAATACTATGGGCGCGACGAGGAAGAGTTCAAAGAACGAATCATCCCTTGCAACGAAATTATTTCCTTTGACGTGTTCGATACGCTGTTAATGCGCGGCGTCGCCAAATCGTATCATGTCCGCGAGCTTGTCGGGCTTAAGGTTGAGGCGTTGCTCGGTCGTGAATTCGACTTTCCGACGCTAAGAGCCAAAGCGGAAGAGGACGGCGACTTGACCCTTGACGAGGTATATAAAAACTTCTCGGAACTTAGCGGGCTTGACGAGGCGACTTGCAAAAAAATTCGTGAGCTAGAGGTCTCGACGGAAGTTTCATTGGCTCTGCCGCGTGCACGGGTCGTCGATTGGTTTAAGGCGGCAGTCGCGGCGGGCAAGGAGGTTTGGATTATCTGCGATACGCCTTTGCAGACGCCTGACCTTGAACGCTTGCTGAGTAAATGCGGCGTCGAGGGCTACGATAAACTTCTGCTTTCGGGCGAAACGGGCTTGCGCAAGGACACGGCAACGATTTGGAATCAGCTTGAGGAGCGGGCGGAGGATTTTATGCACATTGGCGACGATGAGGTTAGCGATATTCAACTGCCCTCCGAACGCGGCTTGGGAACTTGTCACACGATGAGCGCGTTGAATTTGTTTTCGCAGGTGCCGTTCGGGAAAAATCTTCTGGAGCGGCTTGATTATAAGTTGTCGCTTTATGCGGGGATATGTTTGGGCGTGGTGTTGGCGAAGAAGTTTCACGACCCGTTTGGGCTGAGCAATCGACTGACGGAAGATAGCGGGCGGCTTATCCTGCACACGTGGCGGGAGGTTGGCTATTGGTTCTGCGGAGTGCCGAGTTTAAGTCATTCGGGCGACTTGGAACCCTATTTTAAGGAGCTGATGAAAACTTTTCCGCGCCGTGATTTACGGGAGATTAAAGCGGGAGCCGAGGAATTCTGCCGCGACGTTAGGGAAATGTTCGGCGATGTCCTTGCGCGTGTGACGATTGATGAAGCCTTCGTCGAGGCGTGGATTGAGTCATTCCTCAGCGACGATAAGATTGTCGGCGTCAAATAAAAAATCCCTCCGCGTTGGAGGGAAATTTTTTTGCTTACTTTGCGGCGAAGTCCAAAACGCGTTGCGGCATTTCGTCTTTGTCGCAAACGTCGTTGTGCAAAATTTGCGCGGCGTTGAGTACGGCGAGATTCTTTGGAACTTTGAAACTGGTCTTTTTGTTAAGGAGATTGATTTGCGCGAAGTCGTCAAGCCCTTCAATCGGTAGCTCCAAAGCCTCCAATACCGAGCTTGTGAACTTATACGGGCTGGCAGTCGAGGCACTTAGGGCGGGTGTTAAATCTTTGGTCTTGCTACGGTACTTGCTCAGGGCGGCGATTGAAACCGCGCTGTGCGTGTCGAGCAGATACTTAAACGAGCCGTAAACGCGCTTGATAAAAAGTTTAGTCTCGTCCTCGGTGACGTATTCGGCGTGGAAGATTTTATCGAGCCGCGCCTTTAAGTCTTTGTCGATGACGTAGCGACCATTAGAATTAAGCTCCGCCATATATTTGCTAACCTGCCTGAAGTCGCCGCCCGATTCGTGATAAAGCAGGCGTTCGAGATTGCTTGAGATGAGAATATCCATTGAAGGCGTAATCGTCTTGAAAAATTTTCGGTTGCGGTTGTAGACGCCAGTCGAGAAAAATTCCGTGAGGACGTTGTTGACGTTCGAGGCGCAGATTAATTTTTTGACGGGTAACCCCATGCGCAAGGCGTAGTAGGCGGCGAGAATGTTTCCGAAGTTGCCGGTGGGCACGCTGATAATAATTGGGTCGCCAAGCTTAATTTGTTCCGTCTTGACGAATTCGAGGTAGCCGGCGAAGTAATAGACGATTTGCGGGACGAGCCGCCCCCAGTTAATCGAGTTCGCAGAGCTGAGCTTGACTCCCAGCTTATCGAGTTCTTTACGGATTGCCTTATCGCCGAAGATTTTCTTAACGCCGTTTTGCGCGTCGTCGAAATTTCCTCTGACCGCCGTGACATTGACATTGGAGCCGGCTTGCGTAACCATTTGCAGTCGTTGAATCTTGCTTACGCCGCCGTCGGGATAGAAGACCATGATTTTAGTTTGCGGCACGTCCGCGAAGCCCGCCAAAGCCGCCTTGCCCGTGTCACCGGAGGTCGCCACGAGGATTAAGATAGTCTTCGTCTCGCCGACCTTCTTTAGAGCCATGCGCATAAGGTGCGGCAACATTTGCAATGCCACGTCCTTAAAAGCGGAAGTCGGTCCGTGCCACAGCTCCATATTGCCGACGGGTGCCACGGGGTTTTTCATGTCTTGGATTAGGATTGCGACGGGTACCCGCGCCGTCACGTCGAACCAGTTATAAGCAAGTTCCGCACATTCGCCGAGCTCGTCTTCCGTGTAGTCCGTCAAATATTTTCCGAGGAGCCACGCGGACAGTTGCTCGTAGGTTTTGCTCCTAAAGCCGTCGAGTTCTTCGAGTGTGACCTTTGGAATTTTTTCTGGTACGAATAGTCCGCCATCCGCCGCAAGACCCCTAAGGATTGCTTCCGCCGAACTTATTGGTTTTATCTTTGAACGTGTGCTGATGTATTTCAATGCTGAACCTCCTTATCTTACTTTTAAAGAGTTGACTAAGATTATTACGCTGAAGACTGCCACGCCCGCGACCGCCGCTAATGGGTGGAAAGGTATCGGCGGCGACTCCAACGCGGAAATAATCGCCGGCGGCACTAACACGACCCACGACAGCAACGCGAGCCATCGATTGACCTTCAAGACGCGGGCAACGTTCACGGCGGCTTTTCGGATTGCCAAGAGGCTTTCAAGCGTCGGGATTTCAAAATCAAGCTTGACCTCGTCCGAAGGAGCCAACGAGCCGCCCGCTAACAAAAACGATACGTCGGCACTTCTAAGGGCGGGCAAGTCGTGCAGGTCGTTGCCGATTACCGCTACGATTTTTCCTTTGGCGCGGAAGATTTGAACTTCGCGGGCTTTGCCTTCGGGCGTCAGGTTCGTGCGGACGTTATCAAGCGCAAAGTTTTTCGTTATCCAACTGGTCATCTTCTTTGGCTGAGCCGTCAGCAGGAGCGTTTCAATCTTCTCCGCCCTCAACGCGTGCAGGAATTTAATCGCCTCGTCGCTTACCTCGTCTTTTAGTGCAATGACGCCGCGAGCTATTCGACCCGTCGCGACAATCAAGACTGTCTTGCCTTTGACTAGCAGTTGGTCAATCTTAGTGCGAAGGTTCGCGCTTATCGACACGCCGAGACTTTCAAGCCATGCCGGATTGCCCACGCGCATAATCGTCCCTCTGACTGTCGCCTCGACGCCGCAACCAGCCCGCTCCGTGAAGTCTTTGGACTGTTGCAACCGCAAACCTCTAGCCGCCGCCGTGTCGTAAATCGTCCGCCCTAAAAGATTTTCCGCGTCGGTTTCGGTGCCAGCCGCCATTGCCAGTAGCGTCGGTTGATTCAAGCCTTCGGGCACCAAGTCGGTTATGTAGTACTCGCCGCCCGTCAAAACCCGATTATAAGGCAAGGCGACAACTCCAATATCCGTTAAAGTCTTGAGTGCGTCGGGGTTATTGGTCTTTACGCCGAGCTTTGAAATCTTCCTGCGCACGAGGTAGACGGGCAACGACGCTAAGGCTAAGCACATCGGAGAGAACGCTACGAAGATTGAAAGCCCCGTCGTCAATGCCGCGTCGATTCCCCTCGTGAAGTACAGCCACGCCGCCACCGCCCCACTTATCAACGCGTCGAACAGGAACAGGAAAATTATTCGCCGCATGTCATTGATTGACGACGTTGACGGGCTGACCGGCGAGCCACGCTTTGAGATTGTCCACGGCGATATTCATCAGGCGTTCGCGAGATTCCTTCGGTGCCCAAGAGATATGCGGCGTGATAAAACAGTTCTTAGCACCCAGCAAGGGATTGTCGGCTTTAATCGGTTCCGTGCTTACAACGTCGACGCCCGCCGCCAAAACTTTTCCGCTGTCGAGAGCCGCCCGCAAATCCTCTTCGACGACGAGACCGCCGCGGCTGTTGTTGATGATGATTACTCCGTCCTTCATCTTGGCGATATTCTCTTTGCAGATAATGCCTTGCGTCGACGGGAACAGCGGACAATGCAGGGCGATAACGTCCGAGGCTTTAAAGAGTTCGTCCAGCTCAACGAAGGTACAATCGCCGAGTTTGGTTCCGACTTCGCGCATTGAGTCGAACGCGATAACCTTCATGCCGAACGCCTGAGCAAGTTTGCCCGTGGCTTGACCGATTCGACCGTAGCCGATAATGCCCATAGTTTTGCCGGCGAGTTCAATCAGCGGATAATCCCAGAAGCAGAAATCTGGACTGCCAGCCCAACGCCCCTCTTGCACGGCTTGAGAGTGATGCGCCACGTGATGACAAATTTCCAACAGCAGAGCGAACGCGAATTGAGCAACCGACTGCGTGCCGTAGGTGGGAATGTTCGTTACGGGGATATTCTTTTCCTTAGCCGCTTGAATGTCCACGACGTTATAGCCCGTGGCGAGCACGCCGATATACTTCACGTTGCAGGCGTCGAGGATTCGTCTAGTCAGTGGCGTCTTGTTCGTGATGACAATCTGCGCGTCGCCAATCCTAGAGATAATCTCCGCCTCGTCCGTCAAGCTCGTGCGGTCGTAAACTTTACAATCGCCCAGAGCCTTTAACGCGTCCCAGCTTAAGTCGCCGGGGTTTAGTGTGTAACCGTCTAGTACAACAATTTTCATTTTTAAAACCTCCAATCAATAGAACGCAATATAATTCGTCAGCAACATAACAACGCCGCTGAAGACGCCCGCCGCCAAAGCGATTAAGTTTTTGTGACGCATGGGCGGCAAGATTGACAGGGCACCGAACATCATCAAGGCAACGGGGATAAAGTACCGCCCTTGAATTCCGCCAATGAAGTTTCTGCCGACGGGCGACCACTTAAGATAGTGCACGAAGAAAAACGCAAAAGTCGAGACTGCGGCGGCAAAGACTAACAGCGCACGTTCGCCGAGCTTAAGACGCAAACCATTTGTCAGCGCAAAGAAGATTATCGTCAGCCCGTATGAGATATAAAACCACGGGGACAACATGACATTCCACAGGAAACCCCAGATGCCAATAAAGTGAGCAATATAACCCACCCACTGTTCTGCAAACGAATTCATCATCGCCGCGAAGAACGCCAGCGGATGTTCCATGACGAAAAGTTTTTGCGCCGCTAAGTTTCTGTCTGTGTAACCTAGATAATAATTCGTGTAAAGTGCGGCGTCCGACAACTCCACTGACAACCACGACCACGCAGACAACAGGAATAAGTTCAGCAGGAGAAGAGCCGCGCCGAGTGTCCAAAAGTGTTTGACCCGTTCACGCGGTATCAAGAAGTAAAGTAGCAGTATCGTCCCGTAAACCGACTTGGAACAGGCAAGCATTATCGATAAGACTACCAGCCCGACGAGTTCGCCGCGGGATAATCTTGCCGTCGAGTTCCTAAGCGACAACAGCCACGCCGCCCCCAATAAGCACACGCCGAAGGTCACCGCGTCCGCAGAAGTCGATGCTGCCTCGACTATGAACATTGGCATCATCGCCAAAAGAAATATCAGCGGCTTAGCTTCGGGCAAGAACTTCATCGACCACCAGACGCACGCCGCCACGAAGATTAACCCGCTTAAGCCCATGAGGTAGAAGATTATTCCCGCGTTCAAGTTCAAAGCTCGTCCGATAAACGCAACGGCGGCTTGCGGCAGATATGTTAGCGGAGGATAAACGCCCGTATTTGGAATTTGAATCGGCTCGTGCTCTTCAGCGTTTAACGGCGTCGACAAGAAGGTTTGAATGTCGGCAACCGTGAAGGCTTGAATGTAATGCTTATGATTTGCGTCGGTTATGAAGTTGTCGGGCAGGAATGACACGGGCACTTCAGCGATATAAACTTTGTCGTTCCAAGCGTCGGCGGGCGCAATGCTCAAGTCAAAGATTTTCCTAGCGCGAAGGTCTCCTAGTCCTGCGAACTCCCTTATTGTCATCGTCGGGCTAAGGAAGATGCCTTCGGAGATTTGCCACGCTCGCGGAAGGTGGTTTATTTCGTCCATTAGCTGATAGGGCGGGCGCATGAAACAAATCATCACGCCAAAGACGATAAACACCGCGATAAAAATTTTTTCCGCACCGAAAGTTTCTATCCTTTGCTCCAAAGTAATTACTCCTCTTTCATCTTCATTCAATGATTCGTTCCAAAAAAAATTACACAGCACCACGCCGACGACGATTAGGACAATTCCAATCAAACCCGGCGTCGAGATGCTTTCTTGAAAAAGTACTTTAGCGACGACTGCCGCAAGCACGACACCTAAGCCGCCTCAAGTCGCGTAAGCAATGTTGAGTTGAACACTTTTTAACGACAGCGCGAAGAAGTAAAAGCAGAAGCCGTAGAAAGTCAGCGTTGCGATTGCGAACGGTTTATGCTCGAAGCCGTCCGATAACTTCATACAAGTCGTGCCGCACAGCTCCAAGACAATCGCCAGTGCCAAATAGATATAACCCATAGTCAAAGCTCTCGAACAATGCGCTTGAAATCCCGCCCGCGCTCCTCGAAGTCGCTGTACATGTCGAAGCTAGCACACGCAGGACTAAGCAACACGACTTGCGGCGGACGAGAAATATTTTTGGCAAGCGCAACTGCCCGTTCCATAGAGTAGCCCGCCTCCAGAATCTTATCGGCAGGATAGCCGCTTTCAAGGGCGCACGCTTTGAAGCGAGCCGCCGCATCGCCGACGAGTATCAGCCAATCGACGCGTTCATTGACGAGCCGCAAGAAGTCCGCAAGGTCAGTTCCCTTATCGTCGCCGCCCGCAATCAAAACGATATGCCCCGCGAACGTCTCCAACGCTTTAATCGCCGAGTCGGTGTTAGTCGCCTTGCTGTCGTTGTAGTACTTCACGTTGTCAAGCTCGCGAACGAATTCTATCCGGTGTTCGACGCCTTGGAAAGTCTTCAGCACGGACGAAATCTTATCAGCGTCGACGCCCGCCAAAAACGCCATAAGCGACGCCGCCAACGCATTTTCGACGTTGTGCCCGCCCTTAATGCCCAGTTCGTCAATCGTGCAAAGCTCATGCGTCCCGTTGAACCTTATCACCAGCCGATTATCTTTAATGAACGCGCCCTCGGCAAGCTCGCGTTGTCTGCTGAAGTAAAGCACTCGGCAAGCGGCGCGGTCTTTAATCTCGCGGGTGCGTTCGTCGTCGTAGTTCAAAATCAGGAAGTCTTCGGCGGTCTGTTGAGCGAAAATCTTTTCCTTCATCGCCTGATAAACTTCCATTGAACCATGCCGCTTAAGGTGGTCGGGCGTGATGTTGAGTATCGCTGAGATGTGCGGCTTAAAGTTCCGCGTTGCCTCCATTTGATAGCTTGAAATCTCCGCCGCAAGATAGCCGCCCGCGCCGACTTCCAAAGCGACTTCGCACAATGGCACGCCGATATTGCCGCCGACGCCGACCTTAGCGAATTTTTCCTTAAGCAACAGCCCAAGCAATGTAACCGTCGTCGTCTTGCCGTTGGTGCCGGTCACCGCGCATATTGGAGACTTCGCTAAGCCGTAAGCAAATTCGACCTCGCTTATAATCGGAATGCCCCTCGACGCCGCCGCCCTAAGCAACGGAATCTTTATCGGCACGGCGGGCGACACGATGATTTTATCAACTCCGCTTAGAAGGTCTTCCGTTTGCTTGCCGAGTTTTATTTCCACGCCGTCAAGGTCAAGTTGCAACTCTGGTTTGCTATCGCTTAGAATGACTTGTGCGCCGCGTTCGTGCAAAATTTTCGCCGCCGCAATGCCGCTCCTCGCCGCGCCGATTACTAAAACTTTTTCCATGATGATTACCCCTTATAACATGCTCAAGCCGACGACGCCCGCGATTAGTCCGACAGTCCAGAAGACAAAGACGACCTTAACTTCTGACCAGCCGCCAAGCTCGAAGTGATGATGAATCGGACTCATGCGGAAGATACGCTTGCCCGTCGACTTGAACGAGATGACTTGCAAGATAACCGACAACGCCTCGCAGACGAATACGAACCCTACGACCGCTAACAGGATTTCCGTCCGCGATAAGATACCCACTGCCGCGAACGCTCCTCCCAATGCCAAAGAGCCCGTGTCGCCCATGAAGACTTTTGCCGGGTGAAAGTTGAATCTCAAGAACCCGACACACGCCCCGACAATCGCCGCGCAGAAGATTGCTAAATCATTATGCCCCGTCAGCAAACATATCACCGCGTAGCAACTCGCCGCAATCGCCATGCAACCCGATGCCAGCCCGTCTAGCCCGTCCGTCAAGTTCACGGCATTGGACGCCCCAACCATTACAAAGAACATGAACGGCAAGTACAAGTTCCCCGCCTCAATCGTCACGTCGGCAATCGGAATCCAAATCGTCGGGCTGAAGCTGGTTAGTAGCTCACCTGCAACGACCGTCGTCACGATGGCGATTAGAACTTGTCCCGCGAGCTTGTAACGGGCAAGCAGTCCTTGATTGTGTTTGTGGACGACCTTTAAGTAATCGTCAACGAAGCCCAAAATAAAATGTCCGAGCAGGATAAAAAGCGCAAGGAAAATTTCCGCGTTCCAGTCGGCTTGAATCAGCGTTGCCACGACGATGCCCGCGATTAGAAATATTCCGCCCATAGTCGGGGTGCCGCTCTTCGCCTGATGACTCTTGGGTCCTTCCTCGCGTATGCTCTGCCCGAACTTTAATCGGTGCAAGATTGGAATACAAATCGGCGCAAGCATGATGACCACGCCCGCCGCGATTGCTCCGGCTATTAAAAGTTTCTCCATAGTTTAAACCTACTTATCCGTTAATTGTTCGCCGATACCGTTCGCCATAAGATAAATCGCCAGCTGATTGAGTTTGACGCCTTCACGCTTGGCACTCTCCGCAAGTTTCCTGTGCAGACTCTTTGGAATGCGCAAATTTAATCGCCCGTTGTACAAATCCCAGTCTGGCTCGTCAATCGACTCTCCCAAATCCAAAGCCGCCTCCAGCCAACAAATTTTTGCATCCTCAATCATTTCGAGAACTTCCAAACGAGTTTCGCCTTGAGTTATGCAACCAGGCAAGTCAGGTATCGTCGCAACGTAACCGCCCTCAGGCGAAGGCGTGATTTTAATTTCATAAGGCAACGCCGCGTAGTATTCCAAATTTTTTTCTGCTTCCATAAAAATTTCTCCCTTGAATTAAAAATTCATTTCTCGAATCACATTGTGCACGTAACCTTCATGAACGAACGGTATCTGACGAGGAATGGTTATGGGAACTCTGTCGGATTTTCGGTAGGTGTAATGACTTGAGCCGCGCCGAGGTTGAGCACGTTCATAGCCCGCGTTTGTAAGTATTTTATCAAGCTCTTCAAAGCGGACGGTCTTCGGATTGTTTTTGATTCGTTGAAGAAGTTTTTCCAGCTTACTCATATCAGCTCGATGATTTTTTCCATGTGCATGACGTGCGACGCCTTAAATAAAATCGTGTCGCCAACGCGGACAATCTCCAGAATCTTTTTCGCGGCTGCCTCGTGCGTGTCGAACGTGTAAACTTTTTCCAAGCCCGCCTCACGTGCGCCCGCCGCTATGAATTTGCCAAGCTCGCCAAGAGTTATCAGCGTGTCAAATTTGTTCTCGACAAGCTCCGCGCCAATCTCACGATGAACCCGTTCCGCAATCTCGCCAAGCTCCAGCATGTCGCCCAAGACCGCAATCAGTCGCCCGTTGTAGACTTCCGAAGTCGTCCTAATCGCCACACGCATTGATGCCGGGCTTGCGTTGTAGGCGTCATTGACAATCGTCAGCCCGTCGCGTCTGATAACCTCGAAACGCATCTTAGTCGTCGTCAAACTCGAAATACCCCGTTGAATCTCTTCTACGCTAAGCCCCAACGTCAAGCCCGCCGCGATTGCTCCTAGAGCATTGGATACGTTGTGCCGACCGAGCATCGGGATTTCAAAGTCGTAAGCCTCGCCGCGATAAGTCAGCGTAAATTCCGTCGCCACACTGCCAATCAAAATGTCCGACGCATTCAAGTCCGCGTCATTCTCCAAGCCGTAAGTGATGACGTTGACGCCTTCGCGAACAAGCTTTGTCATTGCCGCTGTATATTGATTGTCCGCGTTCAAAATGATTGTGCCGCCCGATTGAATCGCCTCGACCAGTTCGCCCTTAGCCTTAGCAATGTTTTCTATCGAACCCAAAAGCTCAATATGCGCCTCGCTGACGTTGGTTATGATTCCAATCGTCGGGCGCACGACCTCGGCAAGTGATTCAATCTGCCCAAGCCCGCGCATACCGATTTCAACGACTGCCGCCGTTGTCTCATCGTTTATTCCGAGCAAAGTCATCGGGACGCCGACCTCGTTATTGAAGTTGCCCGAAGTCTTTTGCACGTGCCCGAACGAATTCAACGCCGCCGCAGTTAAATCCTTAGTCGTCGTCTTGCCATTGGAACCCGTGACCGCGATAACCGGAATGTCAAAGCGATTACGCCACGCGCCCGCGATTTGCCGATAAGCCGTCAACGTGTCGTCAACTTTTATAATCACGCCGTCTAGGTCTTTATCAAAGTTCCGGCTGACGAGAACCGCCGCCGCTCCTTTGTTAAGCGACTCCTCCGCGAAGTCCTCGCCGTTAAAGTTCTCGCCCTTCAACGCCATGAACAACGCGCCGCTTGAAATTTTCCTACTGTCCGTCGTCACTCGCTCGAAGAATATTTCCGCCGTGGAATTTGTCTCTGCATTCGTAATCTCGGCTATCTCCGCCAAGCTCAATTTATTCATTGGTCTTAACCTCCGTAATCGCTTCTCTAGCAACCTCTCTATCGTCGAAGTGAATCCTTCCCGTGTTCAACAGCTGATAAGTTTCGTGACCCTTGCCAAGAATCAAAACCACGTCGCCAGCCTCGGCAAGTTCAATCGCACGGAAAATCGCGGCTCGTCTATCGGCTATGCGCTCGTGAACCCTATCGCCAATGCCAGCCTCGACCTCGTCTAAAATCTTTTCGGGGTCTTCTGTTCGCGGATTATCGCTCGTGGCAATGACAATATCACTAAGCTCCGCCGCCAGCTTGCCCATAATCGGTCGCTTGCCATGGTCTCTATCGCCGCCGCAACCGAACACCGTTATAACTTTTCCTCTGACGATTTGCCGAGCCGTCTCCAAAACGTTCTTAACTCCGTCAGGTGTGTGCGCGTAGTCGACAATGACTTCAAAGGGCGCGGAAGAAAAAATTCTCTCGAAACGACCGGGCACGCTCTTAAAGTTCTCCAAAGCCTGCTTGATGACGTCTGGTCTGATATTCTCCGCTAAAGCCGCTCCGACCGCCGCCAGCACGTTGTAGACATTAAACAGCCCTGTGACGTGCAAGCCCAAGTTCATGACGCCGAAGCCGCCGCGTATCTTAAACTTCATGCCGTCCGATTTAATTTCAAGCTCGGCTCCGCGCAGGTTGGCTGAACTGTCCAAGCCGTAAAGAATTTTATCGCAAGAGCAATGCTTGAGGATTTCTCCGCTTGCCGCGTCGTCGACGTTGATGACTGCGGTTTTATTTTGCTTGTGACCTCGGCGCGACACCATGTCGAAAAGTCTTGCCTTCGCCCGCAGATAATTTTTCATCGTGCCGTGGAAGTCCAAATGGTCTTGCGTGAGGTTCGTGAATATCGCCGTATCGAATTCGACGCCCGCAACTCTATGTTCGGCAAGCGCATGGCTTGAAACCTCCATGATAACGACTTGAACTTTCCGTTCGCGCATGTCGGCTAAGATGTGCTGCAGGTCGATGACATTGGGCGTAGTGTTTTGCACGGGATAAGCCGCGTCGCCAATGAGGATTTGAATCGTGCCGATAAGCCCAACCTTTAATCCCGCCGCAGAAAAAATTTCTCGGAGCAGATAAGTCGTCGTAGTCTTGCCATTGGTGCCCGTCACGCCGATAACGCGCATTGCCCGCGCCGGATAATCGTAGAAGTACGGAACGATGACTGCCAAAGCGTTGAGCATGTCGGGGACGATGACTGCTGAAATATTTTCTGGCGGCGTGAAGTTTTGCCGCGCCGAGAGGACGGCAACGGCTCCATTGCTCGTCGCCTGCCCGATAAAATTATGTCCGTCAACGTGTGCACCTTCCATACACACGAATAGATTTTTTGCCGTGACCTTGCGCGAGTCGTGCTCAATGCCGCTAATCTCCACGTCGTCGCCGAGGAGCTTTGCTTCGGGTATGAGCAACGCAAGTTCGCTGAGTCTTTTAATCAAGGTCTCGCCTCCTTCCGCGCCAATTATAATTGAACTTTGCATGAAAAGACAATGCCGCCGAAAAATTTTCTACACGGCAAGCAAAAAGCCCCGCTCCCGAAGGAACGAGGCTTGTCTTAGTCAATGCGTTTCGTGATTATTTTTCGAGGTGAGGACCTGCCGCAACGAGAGCTTTGCCCGCCGCGTTGTATTCGTACTTCTTGAAGTTCTTGATAAAGCGGCTTGCGAGGTCTTCAGCTTTCTTATCCCATTCAGTCGGGTCGGCGTAGGTGTCGCGCGGGTCGAGGATATTTGTTGCGACGCCTTCAAGTTCCGTCGGGATTTCGAGGTTGAAGATTGGCAGTTTCTTAGTCGGGGCATTTTTAATCGCGCCGCCAAGGATAGCGTCGATGATGCCGCGGGTGTCTTTAATGGAAATGCGTTTGCCGGTGCCATTCCAGCCCGTGTTGACGAGGTAAGCCTTCGCGCCGCTCTTCTCCATGCGCTTAACGAGTTCTTCGGCGTATTTGGTCGGGTGCAGTTCGAGGAAGGCTTGACCGAAGCACGCGCTAAAAGTCGGGGTCGGCTCGGTGATTCCGCGTTCCGTGCCCGCAAGCTTAGCCGTGAAGCCAGAGAGGAAGTAATATTTGCATTGCTCGGAAGTCAGAATCGAGACAGGCGGTAGAACTCCGAAGGCGTCCGCGCTGAGGAAGATGACCGATTGCGCGGCGGGTCCGTGGCTATCGGGGCGCACAATGTTTTTGATGTGATAAATCGGATAGCTAACGCGAGTGTTCTCGGTGACGGACTTATCAGCGAAGTCAATTTTGCCGTCCTTGTCAACGGTGACGTTCTCAAGCAGAGCGTCGCGGCGAATTGCGTTGTAAATGTCCGGCTCGGCAACGGGGTCGAGGTTGATGACTTTAGCATAGCAACCGCCCTCGAAGTTGAAAACGCCAGTATCGTCCCAGCCGTGTTCGTCGTCGCCGATAAGAAGTCTTTTCGGGTCGGTGCTAAGGGTCGTCTTGCCCGTGCCGCTAAGCCCGAAGAATATCGCGGTGTTTTCGCCGTTCATGTCGGTGTTGGCGGAGCAGTGCATTGCGGCGATACCTTTAAGCGGCATAAAATAATTTTGCATTGAAAATATGCCTTTTTTCATCTCGCCGCCGTACCACGTATTGAGTATAACAGCCTCTTTATCGGTGACATTGAAGACAACCGCCGTATCCGAACGCAAGCCGAGTTCTTTGTAGTTTTCCACTTTAGCTTTGGACGCATTGTAAACGACGAAGTCAGGCTCTTGGTCGAATTCCTCTTGATTCTTCGGGCGAATGAACATGTTGGTAACAAAGTGAGCCTGCCACGCAACCTCAAGCAAAAAGCGAATCTTCATGCGAGTATCTTTATGCGTACCGCAGAAACCGTCGACGACGAAAAGACGCTTGCCAGAGAGTTCCTTTTGTGCGAGTTTCTTAAGTTCTTTCCAAGTCTCGACAGGGCACTTTTTATTATCGTTAGGATATTCTGGAGTTGTCCACCATACTTCGCCAGGTGCGCCTTCTTTGGTCGTATCGTCATAAACAATGTACTTATCCTTGGGGCTACGTCCAGTAAATACGCCAGTCATTACGTTAATCGCGCCGAGTTCGGTTTCCTGTCCAATGTCGTAACCCGTCAAGCCCGGTTTCATCTCTTCGTTGAATAAGACTTCGTACGTGGGGTTATACAAGACTTCGGGTGTTCCAGTAATGCCATACTTTTCGAGATTCATCATCGGCATAATTTCTACCTCCCAAAATTTATTTCGTTAATGATAAACGTTTGATTTGTAAATGTCAAACAAAAAGCCCGCGCTGATTGTCCGCACAGGCTGAAGGTTTTATCTTCGCAAAATAAAATTGACCCGCGCCGCCATTTGTGCTAAGCTGATTTCGATAAAATTCTCAACACATCGGGGCGTGAGCCAAAAGATTTTCGCTATTGTAAGCGTTCCAGCGGCATTTGTAAAGTTAAAGGAGCGAGTTATCATGACAGTCAACGAAGCTAAGAAGATTTTGCTGGCGGCAAGGCTCAGCCCGCTCGAACAAACCGCATTGCATGTTTTGTTTGAAGAGATAAGCTACGATGATTTGCCCAATGAAATCTGGCACGATGTTGTCGGTTACGAGGGACTTTATCAAGTTAGCAATTTCGGCAGGGTTAAGAGCTTTAGAAAAGGCAAGGTAAGAATTCTTAAGGCGAATGTTGGTATCGGAGGTTACTTTCGCGTTGTTCTTTGTAAAGATTTCGATAAGAAAAATCGTTTTGTTCATGTGCTCGTTGCCAAAGCCTTCATTCCTAATCCCGAAAACAAATCGCAGGTCAATCATATTTCTGGCGATAAAGCCGATAATCGCGTTGAAAATCTTGAGTGGATGACGCCCGAAGAAAACATACGGCACGCTTTCGACAACGGCCTCCGTAAAAGCGGTTGCGAACATTTCAGAGCAAAATTTACCGCTGAGCAGGTTCGTGAAATCCGCCGCGATTGTATTCCAGGCGACCCGCGACTTGGCTTTAAAGCATTCGCTAGAAAATTCAATGTGACGTCCAAAATCATTAGAGACGCCTATCACAGAAAATCTTATTTGGACGTGGAATAGGGGCGAGCTAGTTTTCAAAGTGCAAAGTCGTACTCATGCCGTCTTGCCCGCAAATCGTGTTCGCGAAGATGGCAGTTGCATTGGGCAGATAGTCTTGGGGGTCTGTAATCCTTTGGGAGAAGTGAGCAAGCCAGAGGCGTTTGACGTTGGCTTTGGCGGCGACCGTTGCCGCTTGAGCAAAAGTCATGTGGCTGTAGTCGGTCGAGTGTTGAACTTGCGTATCGTCGCCGTAAGTCGCATCGCAAATCATCAAATCCGCACCTTGCGCCGCGGCAATCAGACTATCGCAAAGCTCAGTATCGCCTGTGAAGACGAACTTTAAACCTTTACGCGGCTCGCCGAGGACTTATTCAGGCAAAATGATGTTGTCGCCGAGTGGAACGCTCTGCCCGTTTTGCAGGCGGCTCCATTGATTCACGGGGACGCCCAAAGCCTTAGCTTTTTGCGGCAGAAATTTTCCTGCAAGCTCCAACGTGAAGCAATATCCTTGGCTCGGCACTTTGTGCACCGTCTTAAAAGCAGTCAATCTAGCCGCCGACGCCCAACCGCGAATCAGTCTACACAGTTGCAATCCCTCTGCGGGAAGTTCAAACAACTCTATCGGGTAAGCTGTTCGCCCCGTCAAACGCAAGATAGGTTCCATTGCCTTTTGCCATAGTCCTTCGGATCCTGTAATGTAAAGCGGCTCCGTACGCCCCATGCGCCACATCGTCTTTAACAGCCCAGGCAAGCCGAGAATGTGGTCTCCGTGATAATGCGTCAAGGCGATTAGGTCCGTCTTCATGAGACTGACGCCCGCTTTTACTGCCGCTGATTGAGTTCCTTCTCCGCAGTCGAAAAGTATTGAGTGTCCGCCGCAAGTCAAAAATGCCGCTGTTAGTGCTCGTTCGGGAATGGGGACGAGTGCCGCCGTTCCAAGTAATGTAATGCTTATCATGAAGTTCACCTCCGAAAGCTTGACGCAAGGTGTATGATTGGCGCGAGGTGATTGAAATGTGTTTAGCCTTTCCGGCGAAGGTTTTAAAGATTGATAACGAGTTGGCGACGGTTGAGCGGTTGGGCGTCAAGCGCGAGGCAAGTCTAATGCTCCTGCCCGAAGCCAAAGTCGGCGATTACGTTTTGATTCACGCGGGATTTGCCATGCAGATAATCGACGAGGAAGAATTAAAAATTCGCGACGCCCTCGTTGCTGAAATGAACGGAGCCCCGCGAACCGTCCTTGCTATTCCTCTCCGATGATTCGGACTTCGGGCGAGAGTGTGACGCCGTGAGCCTCGCAAACTCTGCGCTTGACCTCCTCAATCAAAGCTAAAACGTCTTGAGCCGTAGCGTTGCCAGTGTTGACGACGAAGCCCGCATGTTTTTCCGAGACCATAGCCCCGCCGATACGCAAACCCTTTAAGCCCGCCTTGTCAATCAGCGTGCCCGCGAAATGTCCTTTAGGTCGTTTGAACGTCGAACCCGCGCTGGGCAAGTCGAGCGGCTGTTTGCTCTCGCGACGCTCCGTGAAGTCGACCATTTTATTTTTAATGTCGTCGACGTTGCCGCGCTGAAGAATCAATTCCACTTCGCAAATCGCGTAGCCGTTCTCTTGAAAGATGCTGTGCCGATAATGCAAGTCCAAAGCCGAGCCGCTGAACTCGACAAGCTCGCCGTCGCGATTGACTGCCTTGACGCTCGCGACGGTGTTTTTCATTTCGCCATCGTAAGCTCCCGCGTTCATGAAGATTGCTCCGCCGATACTGCCAGGAATCCCGCACGCGAACTCCAGACCAGTTAAGCCATTGTCCGCCGCGAAGGTCGCAACGTCTCTTAGCTTAGCCCCCGCGCACACAATGAGCCTTTGACCCTCGCAACGCATACCGCCGAAAAATTTTTCCGTGAACTTGACGACAACGCCGCGAATCCCCTTATCACGAACCAGAACATTTGAGCCGTTGCCGAGGATGACGCAAGGCAAGCTGAACAGTTCGACGAGCTTAAAAACCCTTGAGACTTCCTCCGCGCTTGACGGGAAGATTAATAAGTCCGCCTCGCCGCCGATTTTAAACGTCGTGTGCTCCCTCATCGGTGCGTGGAAGATGAATTGCTCCTTGCGTAAAAATTTCTCAAGCTGAAAACCAAAAGTTTCTTCCCAAAGCATTGAATCAGCTCCTCAAAACAGCTCCAGTTGAGGCTGAAGTCGTAAGCTTAGCATAGCGGGCAAGATACCCCGTTTTAATCTTCGGTTCGGGCTTCGTCCATTGTGCGCGGCGTTCGGCAAGTTCAGCGTCTGAAACTTCGAGTTCAAGCTTACGATTGGGAATGTCAATAAAGATTTGGTCGCCGTCATGAATCAGGGCAATCGGTCCGCCTTCCATAGCTTCGGGGGAAATGTGACCAATGCACGCGCCTTGGCTGGCTCCGCTGAACCGACCGTCCGTAATCAAACCGACCTTGAGCCCCGCGCCCGTAATCGCCGCCGTGGGATTCAACATCTCTTGCATACCGGGTCCGCCCTTAGGACCTTCGTAGCGGATAACGACAACGTCGCCGTCGTGAATGTCGCCCGCCATAATCGCATTAATCGCCGCCTCCTCCGAGTCGTAGCATTTCGCCGCGCCCTTGTAAACGAGCATATCTTCACTGACAGCCGACGCCTTAACAACTGCGTAATCGGGGCAGAGGTTGCCTTTAAGAATCGCAATGCCGCCCGTCGCCCTATAGGGATTGTCCACCGTGTGAATTACATCGGCGCGAGCAATCGTAGCGTCCTTAATCCTGTCGCCGAGCGTGCCAGTCACCGTCAAAGCGTCTAGGTGCAGAAGATTTTTGCGGCTAAGCTCGTGCATAACAGCATTAATGCCGCCCGCCTCGTCTAGGTCTTGCATGTGATGAGTTCCCGCAGGGCTAAGCTTAGTTATGTAAGGCGTTCTAGCAGAGATTTCGTCAAAGAGCGTCGCGGGGATTTTAATGCCGCACTCGTTAGCAATCGCCGTAAGGTGAAGAACTGTATTCGACGAACCGCCAATGCCCATATCAACCGTTATTGCGTTCTCGAAGGCTTCACGGGTCAAAATGTCTCGCGGACAAATATTTTTCTCGATAAGGTTCATGAGGACTGCTCCGGCGCGTTTGGCAAGGATAAACCTATCGCCCGTGTAAGCCGCAGGAATCGTCCCGTTGCCGGGTAAAGCCATGCCAAGAGCCTCGCTTAGACAGTTCATCGTGTTAGCCGTGAACAGTCCCGCGCACGAGCCGCAACTAGGACACGCATGCGCCTCAAGGTCAGTCATCTCCTCTGAAGTCATCTTGCCCGCCGCGAACTTGCCCGCCGCCTCGAACGCTTGACTAACAGAAATATCCCGTCCGTGGAATCGACCCGCAAGCATCGGTCCGCCGCTGACGATTACCGCTGGGATATTCAATCTTGCCGCCGCCATTAACATACCAGGAACGACCTTATCGCAGTTCGGAATCAAAATCAGCCCGTCGAATCCGCTAGCCATAGTCACTGCCTCGATTGAGTCGGCGATAAGCTCACGGCTCGCCAAAGAATATTTCATGCCCGTGTGCCCCATAGCAATTCCGTCGCACACGCCGATTGCCGGAAACTCAATGGGCGTTCCACCTGCCGCCGCCACCCCGAGTTTCGCCGCCTCGGTTATCGACTTCAAATGCATATGACCGGGGATAATCTCGTTGAAAGAATTGCACACGCCGATTAACGGACGACTCAACTCCTCGGTGCCGTAGCCGTTTGCGTGGAATAAGCTTCTATGTGCACAACGCGTCGCACCCTTTTTGACTATGTCGCTTCTCATTATTTATACCTCCAAAAATAATTCTCGTTCGAGCGCGGCGACCTGCTTCGACTTTATCAACGACTCAGGCGCGTCCGCTGGAGGAAATATTCACGTTTCCTCCTTGAAAATTTTCGCGAAGATTTTAGCGCATTTGTCAACCCCTTGCAACGAAAACTTTTTTGACAAGCTCCGACGAGTCTATTAAAATCAATCGTAAAGCAAACAGGAGGTATCAGTTATGAAGTATGTAAAGAAACTTTTTTTGCTCTTGCTGATGATTTTGACGGTGAGCGGGTGCGGCGTCGTTTCTCAAGATAAAACGTCCTCCGAGCCTGCCGAAGTCAAAGCATCCGTTGCGAATCAATCTGCCGATAAAAAAATTCTCGTCGTGTACTTTTCGCGAACGGGTGAAGAATACGGCTTGGGCAATATCACGAAGGGCAACACGGCAATCGTCGCCGAATACATAGCAAAGAAGACTGGCGCGGACATGTTCGAGATTAAACCCGCAACGCCTTATCCCGACGCTTACGAGCCTTGCACTGAGATTGCAAAGCAGGAACTCGAATCGAACGCCCGCCCCGCCTTTGCCGCTAACATCGACAATCTTGCACAATACGACACGATTTTTATTGGTTATCCAATCTGGTGGGGAGCCGTGCCGCGAGTGGTGATGACTTTCCTTGAGGCTAATGACTTCAACGGCAAGACGATTATCCCGTTTTGCACGCACGGCGGAAGCGGCTTAGCTGGCACTGAACGCGAGATTTCTGACGCCTGCCTGAACGCAAAAGTTTTGTCGGGCTTGGCGATTGTCGGCAAGAGTGCGCAAAATGATTTTCCTGACGTTCAAAAAAACGTTGACGCTTGGTTGAATCAACTGGGCTATTGAATTAAGTTTGGAGGCAGTATCATGGATATTACACGGAGAGACCTTTTTAAAATGGCAGGCGTGGCGGCACTGGGCGCGGCAGTTGGACAACTGACGACGCAAACCGCCGAGGCAGCTAAAAAAATTCTCAAGCTCAAGGCGGCTCCAGTCGTCGGTAGCAAAAACGTCACGGGCATGAAGTACACGGGCACGGCGGCTAAGGTTTATTTCACAGACAAAATCGACGCGCCGCATCTCATCAAGCTTTACAACATGGTCAATGAAAACATCATCGGCAAGGTTGGAATCAAGCTTCACACGGGCGAGCCGCACGGACCGAACATTTTGCCGCGGGATTGGGTTCGTCAATTTCAGGCGCAAGTTCCTAACAGCAACATCATCGAGACGAACACGCTTTACAACGGCGCACGCTACACCACGGCAGGTCATCTCGAAACTTTGCGGACAAACGGCTGGGACTTTTGCCCCGTGGACATCATGGACGAGGACGGCGGAGTTAATCTGCCCGTGCACGGCGGCTTTCATCTGCAGGAAGTGACGATGGGCAAAACTCTTGTCGATTATGATTCGGTCGTCGTTCTAACGCACTTCAAAGGACATGCAATGGGCGGCTTTGGCGGCAGTCTGAAGAATATCGCAATCGGCATGGCAAGCGGGCAAGTCGGCAAAGTTCAAGTGCACGGCTACAAGCGTACTGAGATGCCGCCGCCCGGTTCTTACTGGTTTGACGGTGTGAACATGCCTCTTAAGGAAGAGTTTATGGAGCGCATGGCTGACAGCGGCAAGGCGACCTGCGACTACTTCGGCAAGCGAATTGTCTTCCTAAACGTTATGCGGCGGTTAAGTGTCGACTGTGACTGCGCGGGGACTTCTGCCGCCGAACCGACGATGGCGGACATTGGAATTCTTGCGTCGAATGACATCTTAGCGATAGACCAAGCGAGTTGCGACTTCGTTTATACGGCTCCCGACAGTGCAGACTTAAGAGAGCGTATCGAGTCCCGTCACGGACTGCGCCAGCTCTCCGCCATGGCAGAACATAAAATGGGCAATCCGCAATACGAATTGATTTGCGTCGATTGAGGCAGTTCGATATTTATTTTGTGGAGCCATTCGTTATCCGAATGGCTTTTGATTTTGTAAAAGCTTTTCTCGTGTTCTGACGGTACAATCGCTCTAGAGAATCTTTGATACACTTAGTTTTTTAAACGAGGTGGTTGTATTGAGCAGTTCTATTGAGCGCGAAATCGAATCTCGAAAGCCTTCACGGGAAACGACTCCAAAATCTTCGGCGGATTCATGGCGGGTGCGGCGGCAGTGTTTTCCTTGTTTATGCTTTGGCACGAAGGCAAGAGGGTGGAAGAACTTGTCAAAGCACTGCGGCAAAAATGCCAAGAAGTTATGACGGGCTTTAACGACCTAGCTGAGGACACTGGACGCAACCTCCTAAACAACGTCCGAACTTTAATTACGCAGAACATCAACCCGATTGTAGCCGCCTTCGACGAGAAAATTAAAGCCGTCGAATCAATGACGACCAACGAGAAACTAAAAGCGAAAAACTCTCCGCGCTCTTCAACCAGACGGAAAAGCTTATCGGCGAGATTATCGATGGATAAGGCACAAATGCTCAATGCGCCTGTGTTTTTTTTGTTTTATGGTTGTTGTTCATTTAAATTGGAGGATATAACTTTGAAGCAAGGACGGACATTGCTGGAGCTTGGCAGGGAACTTCAGCGGCAAAGATTCAATCGGCAAAATTTTATTGCTGATACGCTCTCGCTGGAAGTGAAATCAAATAGTTACGGCTCGACGCTTCACTTATCGCTCGAAGGAAAATCGTTCAGCTTTACAGTGAAGAAAAACGCTCCATCAACAAATCGTCGCCCGTCTTAAAATTCCTTTCCGCTACTACGCGAAAATGTAGAGTGAAGCTATCGAACTTCTCGATCAAATACATCTGTCCATTTAAAGCTCAATCCGTTCCAGATACGTACGTTGGCGAAATACTTGACTACCGCTATTACGCAAATCAATTTTACTGACTTGGTAGACGAGGAACACTTTGGCGACCTCACCGTTGAAAAAGTGATTGGATTATAGAAAAAATGATTGAGAAAATCTGAGCGTTTTATAGTATAATTCTTTTGAGGTGTTCCATATGAATATAGTTCAAGAGTGGAAAGATTTACTGAAGGTGCGTCGTTCGGACTTAGCGATAATCGGCGTTATAACGTTGATATTTTTAATCGTGATAGCAATGAATGACCGACTTATATTCCAAATGACGACGAACCAAACGGAAGAGATTGGACAGATGCGTTTGGAAGTAATTCGCGGCGACTTTCAAGGAACATTGCAAGCGGCTGAAGTCACAACCATACAAATGGCAACGGAAGCGGAGCAACTGATAAAGTCAGGGGCAACACGCGAGGAGATAAAAAATTTCTTCTACAAACGAAAAAATGAGCAACGGCAATTAACGTCGGGCGTTTGTTTCAACGTGTATATAGCGGGAAAAGATTGGGCGATAATCCCTAACTTCAAAATGCCGCCGGATTATCACGCTCAAGAAAGAAATTGGTACAAGGGCGCGGCGGAAAGTTCAGGGAAGATATTCATAACGGAACCATATATCGACGCGATGACGGGCGAAATGTGCTACACGATGTCAAAAATCCTGCCAGACAATGAAACGGTCGTTGCATTGGATTTCAACTTATCGGAAGTGCAAAAATCGATAGCAAAGATGAGTTCGACCAACAACAACAAAGCATTAATCGTGACGAAAGACGGAATGATAGTTGGCTACACGAACATGAGCTTTGTCGGCGAAAAAATCAGCAAGAAATTGCCCGACTACGAGAGTATCTTGAGCCAAATAATTCAAGGGCAAAATGAAAGTTTTGTAATGGAATTGGACGGCAAAGAACATACGATATTCAGCACAGAGACTTCAAACGGCTGGTACATGATTTTGAGCGTGGATAATTGGGTTTTCTACAAGAAGAGTTACATACAAATCATAGTTACGACGCTGATAAGCCTGCTGATGATGTTGGCGATAATTTTTTTCTATCTGAACGCGCGGAGTAACAGCCTGCAGGCAGAAAAGGCTCTACGAGTTAAGGAAGAATTCTTATCGCGGCTTTCAAAGGAATTGCGCGACCCTTTACATAAAATCTTAGACGCTTCAAGTTTGGACGCAATAAAATCCGACGCCGCCCCCGCTGAAAAAGCCACTGAAGTTCGAGAATCGGCGTTAAAACTCTCGGACATGCTCGACAATCTATTTTCTTACTCAACCATCATCTCGACGGAAAAAAAAGCAACTTCGGACAAAGATTTTCAAGAGGCGTCTCTTTCCAAAGTTAGTCGATACGCTCGGAAGGGGATAATTTCCGTTTTAGTCGTGGCGATGATAGTGGCTTTTGGGATATGCTTAGCGGCGACAATCCGTTGGGGCGATACTAAAATGACCCGTGAGGCTGACATTTATGAACACCAACTCTACAGCTGGATTGAAGACCAACGCGGAACTTTGATGATGTTCGTAAATATCTTGAGTGAGCATCCCGAAATTATGGACGATTATCCTTCTGCCGTGAAGTTCTTGGACGACATTGCTAAGCATTACCCCGAAATATCAGTTTGCTACTTGGCCAATCCTTACAAAGAACACAACCTCATAATGAATAACGGTTGGGAGTCGTCCGACCCAGATTGGAAGGTTAATCAGCGTCCGTGGTATATCGCCGCAGAAAGTTCCGTTAGCGGCTTTAGCATTTCCGCGCCCTATTATGATGCGCAAACGGGACTTTACTGCATAACGATGGCTAAGATTGTTTGGGGGACAAATGGAGATTTCGTCGGCATATTCGGCATTGATTTTTATATCGACCGTTTGATACATATCTTGGACGCGAGCTACACGAAGAATGGCTACGCTTTTCTCGTCGACCGCAACGGAGTCATCATCAATCACCCGAATAACGATTACCAGCTCTCAAAGACTCGAATGACTAACATTGACGGAACCGAATATTTTTCGGCTTATTCCAGTCCGAATGTCGTTACGTTAAAGGACTACGCAGGAAATCACATGGCGTGCCTTGCAAAAAAGAATCAGATTTCGGATTTCACAGTCGTAGTAGCAAACAGCTGGTGGAACATTTACGGCAATATTGTCTTGCTCGGCGGGTTCTTTATAATCCTAGTCTTGATATGCGTTTTAATCGTTCGAGTACTGATAAATCGGCAGCTAAGGTGGCAAGAATCGGTAAATCGGCAATTACAAGTAGCCTCTGATACTGCAATGGCGGCAAATCAGTCGAAGTCACAATTCCTGGCGCAAATGAGCCACGAGATTAGAACTCCGATAAATGCCGTGCTCGGAATGAACGAAATGATCCTACGCGAGAGCAAGTCGGAAGAAATTTTAGATTACGCGAGAAATATTCAAAGCGCAGGGCGAACCTTGCTTACTTTAATTAATTCCATTCTTGACTTCAGTAAGATTGAGGATGGAAAAATGGAAATTGTGCCCGTGCGCTATGAAACAATCAATTTGATTGAGGACTTAGTAAATATGACAGTTGAGCGAGCTAAAAAGAAGGGATTGACGTTCAATACAGAGATAGGATCAAATATCCCGCGTAGTTTATATGGCGATGATGTTCGGATTCGGCAAGTCATCACGAACTTATTGACAAACGCCGTTAAATATACGCATAAAGGTTCGGTCACATTAAAAATAAGCGGTCACGAGCTGGATTCTAATACATTTGAGTTGCAAATCATGGTCAGTGATACGGGAATAGGCATTCGCGAGGAAGATTTAGGTAAATTGTTTATTTCTTTCCAGCGAATTGACGAAGAACACAACCGAAATATCGAGGGCACAGGGCTTGGAATGTCAATCGTGCAAAGACTCTTGGCTATGATGGGCAGTAAGCTTGAAGTGGCAAGCAAATATGGTAGAGGCTCGGAATTTTCGTTTGTATTAAGGCAAAAAATTATTGACAAGACACCTTTAGGCGATTATGCGGATTATCATGCTAATAATCACGTTGAAAGCTCGAAAAAAAGGTTTTTAACGTCGGCAGAGGCGAGAATTTTAGCTGTGGATGATAACGACATGAATTTAAAGGTAATCAGCGGACTTTTGAAGCGGAATAAAATTATTCCTGACGTTGCAGAGAGCGGTCGAGATGGTATTGAGTTAGCTAAAAAGAATTTTTACCATATAATTTTCCTTGATAATATGATGCCAGATTTAAGCGGCATTGAGACGTTAAAAATTATGCGGCTAGAAAAGATTTTGAAGGAAACAACGAAAGTAATAATGCTTACGGCGGGTGCGATAGAGGGAATGCGTGAACTTTACTTGAGTGAAGGCTTCGACGATTATTTAAGTAAGCCGATTGACGTCTCGGAGCTGGAACGTATGTTGGAAAAACATTTGCCGCCCGAAATTGTCTCGTTTGAAGATGAAGGAAAGGAAAAGGGCATTGAAGAACCGGAAGAAGTGGTCGGCGAGGACGAATTCAGCAAGAAAGAACGTAAAAAGTTCGCGGAGATGTGCCCCGATATAAATTTGGAAGTCGGATTGAAATACTGCATGGACAGCAAAGAGTTTACGATACAAATGCTTATGACGTTCGCGGATAAGGGCAAGAAGGCGGAGAAGATTCAAGAGAAGTTCGACGCACGGGACTGGAAAAATTATCAAATACTCGTTCACGCATTAAAATCGACTGCGTTATCAATCGGCGCAGAAAATTTGAGTGAGGCGGCAAAAAAATTAGAACTAGCAGCTAAATCTGGAGCCGAAGAAGAAATTTTAGCGAACCATGCCGCGTTAATGGCTGATTATGCGAAAGTGCGGGAGGAAATTGACAAATGGCTAAAATCTTAATCGTCGACGATGAAGAAATGATGTTAATGCTTGCTGAACGGATTTTGTCGCGGAAGTATGAAATAGTGACGGCGATAAACGGCTTTGAAGCGATAAAACTTTTTGAGAGCGAGAAACCCGACTTGATTTTATCTGATTTGATGATGCCGGAGATGAGCGGCTATGAATTGCACAGGATTTTACAAGAAAAAAGCACGGAAGCAGTTCCGATAATTTTTATGTCAGCTGATGAGGGCGATGAAAACGAAATAAAAGGTTTTGAACTGGGCGCGGCAGATTACATACGAAAGCCTGTACGTCCAGATGTGCTTTTGCGGCGAGTCGGGAACATAATCGATAATTTAGATAAGATTCATGGACTTGAAGTGGCGGCAGAAACAGATTCGCTGACAAAAATGCTGAATAAGGCGGCGGCTCAGAAAAAAATAGGCGAAATGATAGAAAAATCCTCTTCGGGCGCGTTATTGATGATAGATTTGGATAGTTTCAAGCTTGTGAATGACATTTACGGGCACGCGGCGGGCGATAAGGTGTTAGTAAAGTTCTCGGAGCTGGTAAAAAGTATAATTCGAGAAAAAGATTTGGCTGGGCGTATGGGCGGCGATGAATTTGTAGCCTTTTTAAAAAACGTAACTGACGAAAGAATTTTGAAAACCAAAACCGTCTATTTGAACGAGGAAATATTGAACTACGCGAAAAAATTGCTGGGCGAATCGATGAACATACCTTTGGGCGCGAGTTTAGGGGCGGTTTTCGTGCCTGATGAAGGCAGAGACTTTCAAAGCTTATATAAAAAGGCCGACAAAGCCCTTTACGATATTAAGCAGCACGGCAAACACGGAATTGCGGTATATGGGACGCATAAGCACTTGGAAAAATCTTCTTTAGTCAATGGAATATCTCAAATGCGGCTGATATTGGGCGAACGGAACGTGGAAGCGGGCGCATATTACGTCGAGTTTGACATTTTCAAGAAAATATATCAGTTGCTAGCTCGAATGGTGGATAACTACAAAAAAGGCTTGGTGCTAATGCAATTCACACTGGACGACGAAAGTATTGCTCCCGAATTCAAAGAAGTATTGATACACTCGTTGAGGAAGAGCGATTGCGTGACGCAGAGCGGGAAAAAGTTTCTTGTTTTACTGATGGAAGCGACAGAGTCGGAATCGGAAGTAGTTCGCCAAAGGATATTTTCGCGCCTGAAAGATGATTTAGCTAAGCAAGTAATCTTTGAACGGGAGAAAATAGAATGAAGCACATTTTTAACGCTAAGAACTTCAATCTGATAGCGGCGGCAATCAGCCTTATTGTTTTCGTCCCGCTGATAATGTTGGTTTTTAGTTTTATGAAATCATTTGAGGAGCGACAAGAGAAAGTCGGCTTTATAATCCTCGGCGATATTCACGTTGCGGGCTGGAATGAATCGCATTACAAAGGAATTAAGGCGGCTTGCGAAAATTTTGGCGTAAAATTGCTGGTTCGAGATAAAGTTAAGGAAAACAGCGGGCAATGTCCTATCGCGATAAAAGACTTGGTACAGAACGGCGCGGGAATGATTTTTCTTGCGAGCTACTCCTATTCGATTGAGGTTCAAAATCTCGTCGGCGATTATCCTAGCACAGCTTTTGCAACCAATTCCGCCGAAGTTCACGCGAGAAATATGACGGCGTACTTTGTCCGCATGTATCAGGCGCGGTACTTGGCAGGAGCGTTGGCGGGCATGAAGACTAAATCGAACGTTATCGGCTACGTGGCGGCGATGTCAAATACCGAAGTCAATCGCGGGATAAATGCTTTTACTCTCGGCGTGCTTAGGACGAATCCAAATGCAAAGGTCGTTGTGATGTGGACGGGCTCTTGGCAAGACGAAGAAACGGAAGCGGCTCATGCTCAGCGGCTGATTGAGGAGGCAGGCGCGGACGTTCTGACTTATCATCAAGACGAAAACGCGACCGCACAAGTTGCAGAGAAATTCGGCGTGGACTTCATTGCTTACAACGAAATTTTAAGCGGCTACTCTGAACATTACCTTACGTCGGTAGTCTGCCGCTGGGATTTGTATTACACGGATATAATTCAGCGATATTTGAAAGGCGAGCTGAACTCGGTTAAGAATCATTGGTTAGGAATTGACCGCGGCGCGGTGATGTTGTCGGATTATTCGCCGTCCGTGACAAAGGAAATGATTTCGCGGGTTAATTCACTCAAGCAGGAGCTTGTTAATAACAAACAGATTTTTTCTGGAGAGATTTACGATAACGCGGGGCAACTTCGCTGTGCAAAGGGGGAGGCAATAAGCGACGACACTTTGCTTGAGAATATTGGTTGGCTCGTGAGAGGAGTTGAGGTTCTTGAGTGATTTTTCCTTGAACGAGAAGTACGTAAAAAAAATCGTGATGCAATTCGCGACGGTATTGGTGATTTTAATTTGGGTAGGTCTATTCATGAGCTCGGAGGTCAATCACCTGCTTAACGCGACATTGGAAAAGATGATAGCAAGGCAAACGTCGGATATGTCAATCGTTGCGGAAGAAAGATTCGCCCAAGAGCTTGCGGAACTTAGATTGGCAGCGGAATATTTGGAACGACACCCCGGCACGGCGGCGGAAGAAAATTTCTTGTCGATACTGAAGGCGGGCAACGAAAATATTTCTGTCGGACTGCTGAGGCTCAACGATACGGCAATTCACGGAAAAGTTTTGTCGAAGTGGGATTTCCTGCGTCTGCCCATGGCTTATCGCGGCAATGGGGTCGTGGACTACTGCGCGGGCAAAGGTCTTTTGTTCGCGGTGCCGGTCATGCGCGGCGGCAATGTTCATAGCGTCATCTACCGCCTTTACGATGAAAAAGTTTTGACGGAGCTATTTGGGCTTGGTGAATACAATTCCGAAGGTCGCCTGCTAATTCAAGAGCGCAACGGGCAAGTTATCGTCCCCTACAAAGATTACAACGAGGCAGAAAAAAGCTTCTTCATAAACGACAGCATTAGATACGGCTTCAAAGTCATTCGCGATAATTTAAAAACGCGTCGTTCGTCGGCGATTTATTGTGAGAGCTCGGCGGGAAATTTCTTCCTGTTCGCGACGGACTTGCCGCAAACAAATTGTTCGATGGTCGGCTACATCCCTTGGGCGGCGGTCGCGGGTGACATCTTCAAGATTTACAATCTGCTACTTATCGGCGGGACTTTGATACTAATCGTCATGGCGTTTGCTAGTGCTTATCTGTTCGTGGTCAGGACTAAGGCGGAGGAGAGTGACGCCTTGCGCGAGGCTAAGGAGGCGGCGGTCGCTGCAAACAATGCAAAAAGTTCCTTCCTTGCCAACATGAGCCACGAGATTAGAACTCCGATTAATGCAATCGTCGGAATGAACGAAATGATTCTGCGCGAGAGCGACAACCCCGACATCATCAACTACGCTCAAAACGCCGCCGCCGCGAGTGATTCTTTGCTCAGCTTGATTAATGATATTCTGGACTTCTCAAAGATTGAGTCGGGCAAATTTGAAATCGTCGAGGAAGATTACAAGCTAGGCGACGTGATTAAAAGTTTGGTCAACATGATGCGTCCGCGAGCAGAGAAGAAAAATTTATCGTTCAGCTTGAAAGTAAATCCCGCGACGAAAAATCTTCTATGTGGCGATTCGGTTCGCATTAGGCAAATCGCGTTGAACTTCTTAAGCAATGCCGTCAAGTACACTAAGGTCGGCGAGGTTGAGTTTATCATTGACAACGAGCCCTTAGCGGCGGATTGGATAAATTTACGCTTCACAGTCAAGGATACGGGCATTGGCATTCGCGATGAAGATATACCGAGACTTTTTAACGATTTCGAGAGATTCGACGCAAAGAAGAATAAAAATATCGAGGGCACGGGCTTGGGTTTGGCGATAACAAATAAGCTCGTGCAGATGATGAACGGCAAGATTGAAATTGCGAGCGTCTACGGCGAAGGCTCAACCTTCAGCGTGACGATTCCTCAAAAGGTCGTCGGCGATGAGTTAATAGGCGAATTTAAGGAAAGTCCAAGTTCGACGCACGAGAAGTATAAACCCGCGTTCGTTGCACCCGACGTTGAGATTTTAGTCGTCGACGATAACGAGATGAACTTGCTAGTTGCGGTTAATCTGCTCAGGGCGACGCAAGTCAAAGTCGATACGGCATCAAGCGGAATGACTTGCTTAAAGAAACTCGCCGAACGTCACTACGATTTAATCTTCCTAGACCAGATGATGCCGAGCCTAGATGGAATAGAAACGTTGAAGATGGCATTGGCGATGGACAACAACCTAAGCAAGGGTTCGCCGATGATAGCTTTGACGGCGAACGCCATATCCGGCACGAAAGAAAAATTAATCGCCGAGGGTTTCACGGACTACTTGAGCAAGCCGATTGATGTAAGACTAATGGAGCAAATGTTTATGAAGTATCTGCCTAAAGAAAAGTTGCGGACGCCGACTCAAGAAAAACCTTCGCCAGAGGAAAAGCCTGCAGTCGAGAGCAAATTAATCAACGTCGATTTAGGGCTAGAGTACAGCGCGGGAATGACTGACATGTATAAAGAACTTCTGCTGACGTTCAGCAACCTCAAAGCGGACAAGCTACAGAAATTGCAAGAGACCTTCGAGGCGGGCGACTGGAAAAATTATACGGTGTATGTTCATTCGTTGAAGTCGACGGCTTTATCAATCGGCGGAGAAAAAACTTCGGCGGCGGCTAAGGAATTGGAAATGGCAGGCAAAATCTTGACGGCGGCGACGAGCACAGAACTAGAAAAACACGAAAGCTTAGAGTACATCAAGCAGAACCACGCGGCAGCAATGAAACTTTATGAATTACTCGCTGAGGAGGCAAAGACTTTGTCGGATTCGCTTTGATAAAATTTTGGGAGGAATGGTTATGCGGCAGAAAAAGATTTTGGTCGTCGATGATGACGAAATGAACTTGAACATAGCGCGAATGATTTTGGAACGGAAATTGCCATGTAAGGTGCTTACAGTCGATAACGGCATTGACGCCTTGGAAATGTTGCGGGCTGAACAGGTGAGCCTTGTCCTTTTGGATATAATGATGCCTGAATTCGACGGCATGGAGACTTTAGCGGAGATTCGCGCCGACGAACGAATAAAAGATGTGCCCGTCATTATGTTGACTGCGACCGGTGAAAAAGATTTGATTCAAAGGGCGATGGTTCTCGGCGTCAGGGACTACATTAAGAAGCCGTTCCTGCCCGCCGACTTGATTACAAGGGTCAGCATAAAACTTGCGGAGGATAAATCGGAAAGCGTGTTGCTCCTCGGCGACGACGAAAAGACTTTGCAAACCATGCAGGACGTTATCGAAGAGAACTTCCCGCACGAAACGATTATCGCGACTTCAACCAAAGCGGCGGCGGAAATTCTTCGCGAGCAAGAAGTAACTTTGATAATCGCACAAGCAGACATGAAGTTCATAGACGGCGTAAATTTTTTGTCGCTGATAACGTCGACGGAAAAGCTTAGCTCGATTCCCTTCGCGATAACCACGCCCGATAAACTTCTTGAAGTCATCGACAAGATAAACGCGCCCGCCGCCGAAGAAGTCGAAGAAACTTCAGCAGAGGAAAAAGCCGTTGAGGAGCCTCTTAAAGTCGAGAAGGTCGCGGCGAAAGTCGAGGATAAAATAATTCCGCACGAAGAGAAAAAGAAACTCGGCAAGATAGTAACTAATTTCATCGGCTACGAACTCGACGTTCACATTTGAGCTTAAGTTTCATTCGCGTTGGAACGTGATTTTAGCTTTGAGAGTAATTGTTCAACCAAAAGTAAGGTTTTAAATCTAAGTCGCGTCATGAAAGGCTTGACAAGCATTTTTGGCAATGATAATATTACGCCGCTTTTTGAAGGCACGAAAATTTTGGAAGGAGGTGGGCGCATGCCAACCATAAATCAGCTAGTGAGAAAAGGTCGTCAGATGTTAGAAGAGAAATCGACGGCACCGGCTCTGAAAGAGTGCCCGCAAAAACGCGGCGTATGCACCCGCGTTTACACGACGACGCCCAAGAAACCGAATTCGGCACTTCGCAAGGTTGCGCGTGTTCGCTTGACCAATGCTATCGAAGTCACTGCATATATCCCTGGTATCGGGCATAATCTGCAGGAGCACAGCGTGGTTTTGATTCGTGGCGGGCGCGTCAAGGATTTGCCGGGTGTTCGCTATCATATCATTCGCGGCTCCCTAGATACCGCTGGCGTTCAAGACCGCAAGCAAGCGCGTTCCAAATACGGCGCGAAGAAGGCTAAGGCGAAGAAGAAATAATTTCTAAGGAGGAGCAAGAATGCCAAGAAAAGGTTCTGTGCCTAAGCGAGACGTTCTGCCGGATCCTGTCTATCACTCAAAGACGGTTGCGAAGTTTATAAATAAAGTCATGCTGTCGGGCAAAAAGAGCGTAGCTCAGCGCGTAGTGTATGACGCCTTCGATACCATAAGAGAAAAGACAGGCAAAGATCCGCTGGAAGTCTTCGAGACGGCACTTAAGAATGTTATGCCGGTTCTGGAAGTCAGAGCGCGTCGCGTGGGCGGTGCAAACTATCAAGTTCCCGTCGAAGTGCGCCCCGATCGTCGTCAGACATTGGGAATCCGTTGGCTGGTAAATTACGCCAGACTGCGCGGAGAAAAAACTATGGACGCTAGACTTAGCGGCGAGCTCATGGACGCAGCAAACAATACCGGCGCATCGATTAAGAAGAAGGAAGACACCCACAAGATGGCGGAGGCGAATAAGGCTTTCGCGCACTATCGCTGGTAAGGAGCAAGTTAAGTGTCAAGAGAGTTTTCATTAGAAAAAACTCGCAACATAGGTATCATGGCGCACATAGACGCCGGCAAGACGACTACGACAGAGCGGATTTTGTTTTATACGGGTGTCAATCACAAGCTCGGCGAAGTCCACGAAGGCGCGGCGACTATGGACTGGATGAAGCAAGAACAGGAACGCGGCATTACGATAACCTCGGCGGCGACGACTTGTTACTGGAAGGATACGAGAATCAACATCATCGATACGCCAGGGCACGTTGATTTCACGGTCGAGGTTGAAAGATCTTTGAGAGTTTTGGACGGCGCACTAGCAATCCTAACGGCACGCGGCGGCGTCGAGCCTCAGACGGAAACTGTTTGGCGGCAGGCGGAAAGATACAACGTCCCGCGCATGGCTTACGTCAATAAGATGGACATCACAGGCGCGGACTTCTACCACGTTATCCAGATGATGCGCGATAGACTTCATACAAACGCCGTAGCAATTCAGTTGCCGATTGGCGCGGAAGATAGCTTTAAAGGGATTGTCGACCTCGTTAAAATGGAAGCGATTGTTTACGACGACGACCTCGGCAAAGTCTCAAGGGAAGTCGAAATCCCCGACGATATGCTAGACATGGCAGAAGATTATCGCGATAAACTTTTGGAGGCCTGCGCGGAGCAAGACGATGATTTCATGGAAAAATATCTCGGCGGCGAAGAAGTCACAATCGACGAGGTTAAAGCCGTGATTCGCAAGGCGGTTATCAACTGCACGATGACGCCTGTAACTTGCGGCACGTCTTACAGGAACCGTGGCGTTCAACCGTTGCTAGATGCGATAGTTGATTACATGCCCGCCCCGACAGATATTCCGCCGATTGAAGGCGTCACGCCCGACGGCACCGAGGATTCACGCCCCGCAAGCGACGAGAAACCTTTTGCCGCGTTGGCGTTCAAGATTATGACGGATCCTTTTGTCGGCAGGCTTGCTTTCGTCAGAGTTTATAGCGGCGTCCTAAAGAGCGGCTCCTACGTCTACAACTCGACTAAGGGCAAAAAGGAACGCATAGGTCGAATCCTCCAAATGCACGCGAACAACCGCAAAGAAATCAATTACCTCTACAGCGGCGACATTGCGGCGGTTGTCGGCTTGAAGGACACGACGACGGGCGATACCCTCTGCGACGAGGCGCACCCGATTATTCTTGAGTCAATGGAATTCCCCGATCCAGTTATCTCGGTTGCGGTTGAGCCTGCGACTAAGAACGACCAAGACAAAATGGGAATTGCCCTTCAGAAACTCGCCGAAGAGGATCCAACCTTCAAAGTGCGAACCGACCCTGAAACTGGACAGGTTATAATCTCTGGCATGGGCGAATTGCATTTGCAGATTATCGTTGACCGCATGTTAGACGAGTTCAAAGTTGATTGCAAAGTCGGCGAACCGCAAGTTGCTTATCGCGAGACGATTCGCAAGACGCAAAAGGCTGAAGGCAAATTCGTTCGTCAAACGGGCGGTCACGGGCAATACGGACATTGTTGGCTGGAGATTTCGCCGAACGAGACGGGCGCAGGGTTCGTCTTTGAAAACAAAATCGTCGGCGGCGTCATTCCCAAAGAGTACATCAATCCGATTGAGGCGGGCGTCAAGCAAGCAATGGAGAACGGAGTACTTGCGGGCTTCCCGATGGTTGACGTCAAGGCGACTGTCTATGACGGCTCCTTCCACGAAGTCGACAGTAGCGAGGCGGCGTTCAAAATCGCAGGTTCGTTGGCGTTTAAGGCGGCGGCTGAAAAGGCTAAGCCCGTTTTGCTTGAGCCTTACGTCAAAGTCGAAGTCACGGTGCCCGAAGATTACATGGGCGACGTTATCGGCGATTTGAATTCAAGACGCGGCAAGATTGACGGCATGGAACCACGCAATAACTTGCAAATCATTCATGGATTCGTTCCGCTGTCAGAGATGTTCGGCTATGCGACCGACTTGCGTTCCAAAACTCAAGGGCGCGGCTCCTACTCAATGGAAGTTGCTTACTATGATGAAGTTCCGAAGAATATTTCGGACGTGATTGTTGCGAGATACAGAGGCGAGCCGATTAATTGACGGCTCAATACTTTAGATAACTTTTAGAAATAAGGAGTGTTTATTTAAATGGCAAAGCAGAAGTTTGACCGTAGCAAACCCCACGTAAACATTGGTACTATCGGACATATCGACCACGGCAAGACGACCTTGACGGCGGCTATTACCAAAATCCTCTCTGAAAAAGGTTTCGCCAAATACGAATCCTACGAGAACATTGATAAGGCTCCGGAAGAACGCGAACGCGGCATTACGATTAACACCGCACACGTTGAATACGAGACCGAGAAACGCCACTATGCCCACGTCGACTGCCCAGGTCACGCTGACTATATTAAGAACATGATCACTGGTGCGGCTCAAATGGACGGCGCGATCCTCGTCGTGGCTGCCTCCGATGGTCCCATGCCCCAGACTCGTGAGCATATCTTGCTTGCCCGTCAGGTCGGTGTTCCCGCTATCGTCGTTTTCCTTAACAAAGTTGACCAAGTCGACGACGAAGAACTCCTCGAACTCGTCGAAATGGAAGTTCGCGAACTCCTCAGCAAGTACGAATTCCCCGGCGACGATATTCCTGTTATCGCTGGTTCGGCTCTCTTGGCTCTCGAAGGCGACGAAGCTCAAAAAGCTAAAATCATGGAACTCCTTGACGCGGTTGACGATTACATTCCGACGCCTGCCCGCGACACCGATAAGCCGTTCCTTATGCCGGTTGAAGACGTTTTCACGATTACTGGACGCGGCACCGTTGCCACCGGTCGTGTTGAACGCGGCATGTTGAAACTTAACGAGCCTGTCGAAATCGTCGGTCTCCGTGATGAGCCCCGCAAGACTGTTGCCACGGGCATTGAAATGTTCCGCAAGCTCCTCGATAGCGCGGTTGCTGGCGATAACGTCGGTGTTCTTCTGCGCGGCGTCGACCGTAAAGAGATTGAACGCGGTCAAGTTATCGCGAAGCCCGGCACGATTCATCCGCACACGAAGTTTAAAGCTCAAGTCTACGTCCTGACTAAAGACGAGGGCGGTCGTCATACTCCGTTCTTCGCAAACTATCGTCCGCAATTCTACTTCCGCACAACTGACGTTACGGGCGTAGTCAGCAACCTCAAGGACACCAACGGCAACGCGGCTGAAATGTGCATGCCTGGCGACCACATTGAAATGACGGTCGAACTTATCACCCCGATTGCTATCGAAAAAGGTTTGCTCTTCGCTATCCGCGAGGGCGGTCACACTGTCGGTTCGGGTCGTGTTATCGAGATTCTCGAAGCGTAAAAAGTTTTTGACGCTCAGACAATAAATCGGTGAGGCGGTCGGTAGTCAGCCTAAGAACTGATTGCCGGCCGTCGTTGCTGATTTTAAGCTTTGACATGGCAGATTGCTCGGCAAGGAAATTCCGCCCTGTCGAGGGAACTGTTATGGAGCAACGTTAGGAGCTTTGACTTCTGACTAAGGAGGAATTATTTTGGCAAAGCAACAAAAGATTCGGATTCGCCTGAAGGCCTACGATCACAAATCGTTAGATCAGAGCGCGGCAAAGATTGTGGAAACCGCAAGGAAGACTGGAGCCGGAGTATCGGGTCCCATTCCCTTGCCGACGGAGAAAAATATTTACACAATCCTGCGCTCGCCTCACGTCAACAAAGATTCTCGCGAACAGTTCGAGATGCGCACGCACAAACGCCTGATTGATATTCTTCAGCCGACGCACAAGACGGTTGATGCGCTCATGCGTTTGGACTTGCCCGCCGGTGTTGACATCGAGATTAAGGTCTGAGGAGGTGTAGACATTGGCAAAGGCAATCTTAGGTATCAAACTCGGCATGACGCAGATTTTCACCGAGGAAGGACGCGTTATCCCCGTGACGGTCGTAGAGACTGGCAAAAACGTCGTCATTCGCAACAAGACTGTTGACACGGACGGCTATTGCGCAGTTCAAATCGGCTTCGGCGAAGTCAAAGAGAACAGAGTTAATAAGCCTGACATGGGGCAATTCAAGAAGGCTGGAATTAAGCCCGTGAAATTTATCCGCGAGATTCGTCTTGCGGCGGAGTCCGAATACAAAATCGGGGACGTTATCGGCGTGGACATCTTCGCGGCGGGTGAACTCGTTGACGTTATCGGCACGTCTAAAGGCAAAGGCTTCGCGGGTTCAATCAAGCGTCACAACTTCGCCCGCGGTCCTATGGGTCACGGCTCCAAATCTCATCGCGAACCCGGCTCGACAGGCGCAATGCTCTCTGGTCCCGGTGGTCGTGTCATCAAAGGCAAGAGACTTCCCGGACGCATGGGCGGCATTCGCACGACAATTCAGCGGCTGACGGTCGTTAAGGTCGACGCGGACAGAAACTTGCTCCTAATCAAAGGCGCAATCCCCGGTCCGAAGAAAGGACTTGTCGTCGTTCGCGAAACCGTCAAGCCTAACAAGAAGCATAAATAATAATCGAAAGGAGGAAATTAGATGCCAACTGTAGCAGTTTATGATATGACTAATAAAAAGGTCGGCGACATTGAGCTTAGCGAAGAAATTTTCGGCGTCGAGATTAATGAAGGTCTCGTGCATCAGGCGGTTGTCATGCAAATGGCGTCGTGGAGATTGGGCACGCATTCGACTAAGACTCGCGGCGACGTTCGCGGCGGCGGCAAAAAACCTTGGCGGCAAAAAGGTACTGGTCGCGCCCGTGCCGGTTCTCGCAGAAGTCCCCTTTGGCGTGGCGGCGGTACAATCTTCGGACCGCACCCCCGCGATTACTCGTTCTCCATGCCGCGGAAACAGCGTCGCCTTGCATTAAAATGCGTCCTCACTGACAAGGTTAAGGAAGGCAACTTAATCGTTCTCGACGAGCTGAACTTCGACGAACCCAAGACTAAAAAATTTGTCGAGCTCCAGAAGACTTTCGGCGTTGACGGTTGCAAGTCGCTGTTCATCACCCGCGAACTTATCGATAACGTAAGCCGTTCATCGAACAACCTGCAGAACGCAAAGGCAATCGCTGCCCTTCAACTCAACGTCTACGACATTCTCAACAGCGATAAACTCTTCCTCACCAAAGACGCGGTTGCGAAGATTGAGGAGGTGTACGTCTAATGGAAGCCAGAGATATTTTGATTCGCCCGCTAATCACCGAGCGCGGAACGGATCTCATGCAGGATAATAAGTTCGTGTTCGTCGTCGACAAGCGCGCTAACAAGATTCAAATCGCGCAGGCAGTTAAAGAAGTTTTTAACGTGACGGTCGAGGCGGTTAATACCATGAACGTCAAGGGCAAGACTAAGAGTCGCGGACGCACGATGGGCAAGACGAGCAGTTACAAAAAAGCTATCGTCAAGCTCGCTGAAGGTCAGACTATCGAACTCTTCGGCGCATAAAAAATTTTTGACAAAGGAGGTAAAACGTAAGTGGGAATTAAATCTTTCAAGCCGTATACCCCCGGACGCCGCCACATGACGGTTTCGACGTTCGAGGAAATCACAACTGATAAGCCCGAAAAATCTTTGCTTGCTCCTCTCAAGAAACACGGCGGGCGCAATCAGCAGGGACGTTTGACGGTTCGTCATCAAGGCGGCGGGCATAAGCGTCGCTATCGTATCATCGACTTCAAGCGCAACAAAGACGGCATTCCGGCAAAAGTCGCAACGATTGAATACGACCCCAATCGCTCTGCACGTATCGCCCTTCTCCATTACGTGGACGGCGAAAAGCGTTACATTATCGCCCCGAACGGTTTAAAAGTCGGCGATAAGGTCGAGTCGGGCGCGGAGGCTGATATTAAAGTTGGCAATGCTCTTCCGCTTAAAAATATCCCCGTCGGCACGATGATTCACAATATCGAACTTAAAATCGGTAAAGGCGGGCAAATGGTTCGCAGTGCAGGCGCGGCGGCTCAGCTCATGGCTAAGGAAGGAAATTACGCAACGATTCGTATGCCGTCTGGCGAGGTTCGCAAAGTCCACATCAACTGCCGTGCGACTATCGGGCAGGTCGGCAACCTTGACCACGAGAACATCACAATCGGTAAGGCGGGTCGTAATCGTTGGCTCGGAATTCGTCCTGCTAATCGCGGCGTAGCGATGAACCCTGTAGACCATCCGCATGGCGGCGGTGAAGGTCGTTCGCCGGTCGGTCGCAAGCACCCCGTCACCAAATGGGGCAAGTGCGCTATGGGCGCGAAGACTCGCGGGAAGAAAGCTTCCGATAAACTTATCGTTCGTCGTCGCAAGTAGTCTGACGGAAGGAGGAAATAATTTTGTCAAGGTCTGTTAAGAAGGGACCGTTCGTGCAGGAAAAACTTTTGGCTAAGGTCGAGGCACTCAACGCCGCCAACGATAAAAAAGTTATCCGCACGTGGTCGCGCAGCTCAACGATTCTTCCTGCATTCGTCGGACACACAATCGCCGTTCATGACGGTCGCAAGCATGTCCCCGTTTACGTAACGGAAGATATGGTCGGGCACAAGCTCGGAGAATTCGCACCGACTCGCACTTTCAAAGGGCACGCGGGCGAAGAGCGCAAAACTTCGCTCAAATAAATCAATCGTCTGAAGAAAGGAGGAGCTTACGTGGCAGAAGTCAAAGAAGCCAAAGCAATCGCCAAGTATGTGCGGATTGCGCCGCGCAAAGTTCGTATCGTCATGGATTTGATTCGCGGCAAAGCAGTTGCGGACGCCTTCGCGATTTTGAAGTTCACACCCAAACGCGGCGCAACGCTGATTACAAAAGTTCTTAAGAGTGCCGTCGCCAATGCGGAAAACAATTTCGACATGGACGCGGATAAATTGTTCGTCTCAACGTGTTTCGTTGACGGCGGACCGACAATGAAGAGGTATCACCCGCGCTCACGTGGTCAGGCGTTCAGCATTTTAAAGCACACCTCGCACATCACGGTTGTCGTCAGAGAAAAGGAAGAAACTAAAATAGACGAGACTAAATAAAAAGGAGGGAAACGGTTTGGGTCAGAAGGTAAATCCTCACGGAATACGCCTCGGCATAGTCAAGACATGGGACGCGAAATGGTACGCAGATAAAGATTTCGCGACGAATCTCCACGAAGATATTAAAATCCGTAAAGCGATCAAAACCGATAAACAGCTGGCGTCGGCGGGCGTCTCGCGAATTGAGATTGAACGCTCGGAAAAACGCCTTAAGCTCACGATTCACACTGCAAAGCCCGGCATGGTCATCGGTCGCGGCGGCGCGGGCATTGAGGACATTAAAAACAAACTCAAGAAGCTCACCGATAAGAAGGTTGACATCAACATCATGGAGATTCGCCAGCCGGACTTGGATGCGTTGCTCGTGGCGGAAAACATCGCCTCGCAGTTGGAACGCCGTATCGCTTTCCGCCGTGCTATGAAACAATCGGTCGGACGGACAATGCGGCTCGGTGCTAAGGGAATCAAAATCGCCTGCTCAGGTCGCCTCGGCGGCGCGGAAATTGCTCGCAGTGAATCTTATCGCGAAGGCTCCATTCCCTTGCACACGCTCCGCGCGGATATTGATTACGGGTTCGCGGAGGCTAACACGACTTACGGGCGCATCGGCATTAAGGTTTGGATTTTCAAAGGCGAAATTCTCCCCGACAAAAAGGACAAGGGCGTCCGTCAAGCTGAAGGAGGCGACGCTTAATGTTAATTCCGAAGAGAACAAAATACCGCAAGCAATTTCGCGGACGCATGAAGGGCAAAGCTAATCGCGGCAACACAATCGCTCATGGTCAGTACGGTCTGGTAGCGTTGGAGCCAGCATGGATAACTAATCGTCAGATTGAGGCGGCTCGTATTGCGATGACTCGTTACATTCGCCGCGGCGGTCAAGTCTGGATAAAAATTTTCCCCGATAAGCCGGTTACCGCAAAGCCCGCTGAAACTCGTATGGGTAGCGGCAAAGGCTCGCCGGAATACTGGGTTGCAGTCGTCAAGCCGGGTCGCGTGCTGTTTGAAATGGCGGGCGTTCCGAAGGAAATCGCAGCCGAGGCAATGCGTCTTGCCGGTCACAAGCTCCCGATTAAGACAAAGTTTATCGTCAGCGATCATCAAGGCGATGTCTATGTTCCAGTCGTGAACGAGACACTTGCCGACGCTAAGAAGGCGGCGCATGCGGCTTACGAACAGGAGCACGCGGCTGAGGCTCAAGCAACCGAGACCAAAGCTAAAGAAGGCGGTGAAGCTAATGAAGGTTAATGAAATTCGCGACATGAACCCCGACGAACAGGTCGAGAAAATCAAATCGCTAAAGGAAGAACTCTTCAACCTCCGCTTTCAACACGCAACGGGACAGCTTGAAAATCCCATGCGTATCCGCGAAGTCAAACGCTCCATTGCACAGCTTAAAACCATTCAGCGCGAGCGTGAACTCAATATCAGACAGTAGGAGGCGATAACGTGAGCGAACAGGTTAAACGCAACGAGCGCAAAGTCCGCGTCGGCAAGGTCGTTAGCGATAAAATGGAAAAAACCATCGTCGTCGCGATTGAAGAGCTCGTTCAACATAAGCTTTATAAAAAGTCCGTCAAGCGTACCGTCAAGTTCAAGGCGCACGATGAGAATAACGAAGCTCATATCGGCGATAGAGTTTCAATCATGGAAACGCGCCCGCTGTCCAAGGAAAAACGCTGGCGGCTCGTAAAAATCGTCGAGAAGGCAAAGTAATTTGGAAGGAGGTTAAAACGTGATTCAGCAACAGAGCAGATTGAACGTCGGCGACAACACCGGAGCCAAAGAGATTATGTGTATCCGCGTGCTCGGCGGGTCGTTCCGTCGCTACGCCAATATCGGCGACATTATCGTTGCGTCGGTTAAGTCGGCTACGCCTGGCGGGCAAGTCAAAAAGGGCGATGTCGTCAAGGCGGTTGTCGTTCGCAGTAAAAAGGGCTTACGTCGTCCTGACGGCTCCTATATCCGCTTCGATGAAAATGCCGCCGTCATCATCAAAGAAGACAAAACCCCGCGCGGCACTCGTATCTTCGGACCAGTCGCCCGTGAACTTCGCGAAAAAGATTTCATGAAGATTATTTCACTCGCGCCCGAAGTTTTGTAAAAGAAAGGAGGTGCCGAGTTGTCACTTATTAAACTCCACGTCAAAAAGGGCGATACGGTCGTTGTATTGTCGGGCAAGGACAAGGGCAAGCAGGGCAAAGTTATCTCCGCCATGCCCAAAGCCGGCAAAGTCGTCGTCGAAGGCGTCAACAAAGTTAAGCGTCACAGCAAACCAAGCCTCAAGGTTCCGCAGGGCGGCATCATTACTAAGGAAATGCCCCTGCACGCTTGCAAAGTTCAGCTCGTCTGTCCCGCTTGCAATAAGCCCACTCGTATCGGTCACAAGGACGTAAACGGCAAAAATTCTCGCGTCTGCAAAAAGTGCGGCGAGGTCATCGAATAATAAGGAGGTGGAAACGTGAGCAGACTTTTGGATAAGTATAAGAATGAAGTTATCGGCGCGTTGACTAAGAAGTTCGCTTATAAGAACGTCATGCAGGTGCCGAAGCTGGAAAAGATTGTAATCAACATGGCGTGCGGCGATGCGGTCGGCAATGCTAAGGCTCTGGAATCGGCTATCGCGGACTTGACGACAATCGCGGGGCAAAAGCCCGTCATCACTCGCGCTAGGAAATCTTTGGCGGCGTGGAAACTTCGTCAGGGCATGGCAATCGGTTGCAAAGTCACCTTGCGCGGTCGTCGCATGTATGAGTTCCTCGATAAGTTCATGAACATTGCCCTTCCGCGTGTTCGTGACTTCCGCGGCGTGAGCAGAAAATCTTTCGACGGGCGCGGCAATTACGCCGTAGGCGTCAAAGAACAGCTCATCTTCCCTGAGATTGAATACGACAAGATTGATAAGATTCGTGGCATGGACATTATCGTTGTAACGACGGCTAAGACTGACGAAGAGGCAAGAGAATTCCTCGCGCTGATGGGTATGCCGTTCGCCAACGCTTAAGGATGTGATTATCAAATGGCTAAGAAAGCTTTAATCGAAAAATGGAGCAAGCCTCCCAAATTCTCGACTCGCAAGTACAATCGTTGCAAAATCTGCGGCAGACCCCACGGCTATATCCGCAAGTTTGAAATGTGCCGTATCTGCTTCCGTGAACAATCCTACGCCGGCGCGATTCCCGGCATAACCAAAGCTAGCTGGTAAAATTTTTAAACTCGAAAGGAGGATATCGGTTCCCTATGGCAATGACTGATCCTATTGCGGACATGCTTACGCGCATTCGCAATGCCAATTCTGTCTACCATGACAAGGTAGAAATCCCAGGCTCCAAAATCACAGTCGCTATCGCGGACGTTCTCAAGCGCGAAGGTTACATCAAAGACTACGCCTTCACCGAGGACAACAAGCAGGGTATTCTGACTGTCAAGCTTAAGTACGGACCCGAACGCGAAAAAGTTATTACGGGCATCAAACGCATCTCCAGACCGGGGCTTCGCCAATATTCAAAGAGGAAAGAACTTCCTCGCGTGCTCGGCGGGCTCGGTATCGCGATTATCTCCACGTCGCAGGGCATTATGAGTGATAAACAAGCTCGCAAGGCTGGTCTCGGCGGCGAAGTTATCGCTTACGTTTGGTAAAAAATTTTTGGAGGTGCTGACATGTCACGCATTGGAAGAGCACCGATTCACATTCCCGCCGGCGTCACCGTAACTGTTGGCGATGATAATCTGGTGCATGTTAAAGGTCCTAAGGGCGAATTGTCCCGCAAGATCTCCACGGAAATGAAAATAAGCATTGAGGACGGCGTCTTGACGGTGGCACGCCCCTCGGACGATAAAACGCATAGAAGTTTGCATGGTCTTAGCCGCACGCTGATTAACAACATGGTCGTCGGCGTCACCCAAGGCTTTACGAAAAATCTTGAGATTGCTGGCGTCGGCTATCGTGCCGCTAAGCAGGGTAAAAATCTTAACTTGTCCCTCGGCTACTCTCACCCCGTAATTATTGAGCCGCCCGCAGGAATTACCCTTGACGCTCCCACGGCGACAACGATAACAGTTCACGGCATTGATAAAGAACTCGTCGGGGCGGTCGCGGCTAACATTCGCGGCTGGCGTGAACCCGAACCCTACAAGGGCAAAGGCATAAAGTACGCTGGCGAACATATCCGCCGCAAGGAAGGTAAAGCTGGCGCGAAGGGCAAGAAGTAATTTCTAGGAGGTGCAATCATGAATATCGAACACGTTGCCATCTACGTCAACAACTTGGAAGTCGAGAAAAATTTCTTCGTGAAGTATTTCAAAGCTTCGGCTAGCGAAAAGTATACGAACTTCCGGCAAGACTTCACCAGTTATTTTCTGACCTTCGACAACGGCTCGCGTTTTGAGATTATGCATCGCCAAAGCATGATTGACCCCAAAAAGGATAAGTATCGTTCCGGCTATCATCATATCGCGATTAATGTCGGCGATAAGAACGACGTTGATAATCTTACTCGCGAAATGGAAGATGACGGCATATTCATTGTAACTGCTCCGCGCACCACAGGCGACGGCTACTACGCTAGCATTGTTGCTGACCCCGAAGGTAACGAGATTGAAATCCTCGCGGGCAACTTCGGCAACTGAATTTCTTTTTGACAGAACGGAGGCATAATCATGAGAATCGACCACGTGGCTATGTACGTTAATGATTTGGAGGCGGAGAAAGATTTCTTCGTCAATTACTTCAACGCCAAGGCTGGTTCCAAATACAGCAACTTCCGCAATGACTTCAGCAATTACTTTCTTAGCTTTGCTGACGGCTCGCGCCTCGAAATCATGACGCGCACCAACTCGGCTGACCCGAAGAAAGATCGTTATCGCACAGGTTATCATCACCTCGCAATTTGCGTTGGCGATCGCAAAGACGTTGATGACATGATGAAGAAATTTGACGCAGACGGCGTTATCGTTGTCAGCGGCGCACGTACCACCGGCGACGGCTATTACGAGGCTGTTGTCGTCGACCCTGAAGGCAACGAAATTGAAGTTATCGCGGAACATGACGATTTCCGGGATTAATTGATTCGATTTAAAATTTTTACGGCGAAGGAGGAAGACGTAGTGCTTCTTAAGGCAGATAAAAACGAAACTCGCCAAAAGAGACATTTGCGCGTTCGCAATCACGTAGCGGGCACGGCAGAGCGTCCGCGCTTGAATGTGTTCCGCTCTCTCAAGCACATCTACGCGCAAGTCATCGACGACGATAAAGGCATGACGCTCGCGGCGGCAAGCTCCCTTGATAAAGACTTCGAGGGCACGGGCGGCAACATTGCGGCGGCTAAGGCTGTCGGCGCGGCGATTGCTAAAAAGGCTCTCGAAAAAGGCATTACCGAAGTTGTATTTGATCGCGGCGGCTACATTTATCATGGTCGCGTTGCGGCATTGGCTCAGGCGGCTCGTGAGGGCGGCTTGAAATTCTGAGCAAAGGAGGTTGAACTAATGCCCCGAAATGAAACTGAAACTCCCGAATTCGAGGAGAAAGTTGTTTTTATAAATCGTGTCGCTAAGGTCGTCAAAGGCGGTCGCAGATTTTCATTCAGCGCACTGGTTGTCGTCGGCAATCGCAATGGCAAAGTCGGCGTCGGGCTCGGCAAGGCGGCTGAAGTTCCCGAAGCGATTCGCAAGGGCGTCGACGATGCGAAGAAAAATTTAATCGAGGTTGCTCTCAAGGAGCGTTCGATACCTCATGGCGTGGTTGGCGTTTTCGGTGCGGGCAAAGTCCTGTTGCGTCCGGCGTCGAAAGGTACTGGCGTTATCGCGGGCGGTCCGGCTCGTGCGGTATTGGAACTTGCTGGCGTTCACGACATCTTGACTAAATCCCTCGGCTCGTCCAATCCAAATAACATGGTTCGTGCGACGCTTGAGGGCTTGAAAATGTTAAAGCGTGCGGAAGTCGTCGCTGAACTTCGCGGCAAGACCGTCGCCGAGCTTTTTAAGTGAGGAGGGCTGAGACGTGGCTAAATTGAAAATCACATTGGTTAGAAGCGTTATCGGTCGTCCTGACACTCAGCGCAGAACAGTTCGTTCGCTCGGCTTGCGCAAGTTGAATTCCTTTTCGATTCTGCCGGACTCCCCGACGATTCGCGGACAAATTCACAAGGTCAGACATCTCGTGAAGGTCGAAGAAGTCGCTGACGAAGGCAAGGTTGCTCTTGATAAATAATCGGAAGGGGGTTTGAAGATGAAACTTCATGAACTTAAACCTGCAGAGGGTTCGCGCAAGGATAAAACACGCGTGGGACGCGGCACGGGTTCGGGTTGCGGCAAAACGTCGGGACGCGGGCACAAAGGGCAAAAGGCTCGTAGCGGCGGCGGAGTTCGTCCGGGCTTTGAAGGCGGGCAGATGCCGATTTATCGTCGCTTGCCCAAACGCGGCTTTAAAAATATTTGGCGCAAGGAATATGCTGAGGTCAATGTCTCGTCGCTTAACGTCTTCGATGACGATATGACGGTTGACGCGGTCGCACTCGTCGAAATGGGTATCCTTAAAAACGTCCTCGACGGCGTGAGGATTCTCGGCGACGGCGAATTGACTAAGAAGTTGACAGTTAAGGCGCAGGGTTTCACGAAGACTGCTATCCAAAAGATTGAAGCGGTCGGCGGAACTCATGAGGTGATTTAAAGTGCTGTCGGCTCTGTCAAATATCTTTAAGATACCTGAGCTAAGGCAGCGGATAATCTTTACGCTGATAATGTTTGCGGTCTTCCGAATGGGCACGCATATCCCCGTACCAGGCGTCGACCCGACGGCAATCGAGCAGCTGTTCAACAACGGAAGCTTATTCGGGCTGTTGGATTTATTCTCTGGCGGCGCGTTCAGCAAGTTTTCTATCTTCGCAATGAGTATCACGCCTTACATCAACGCGGCGATTATCATGCAACTGCTAACGGTCGTAGTTCCGACTTTGGAGCAATGGAGCAAGGAAGGCGCAGAGGGTCACAAGAAGACAACGCGGGTAACTCGTAAGCTGACAGTCGTCTTAGCGTTCGCGCAGGCGGTCGGCATGTCAATCGGACTCAAGGCGGCAATCTTGAATCCAAACCCCGTGAACATCTTGATAATCGCGATAACGCTGACGGCGGGAACTACCTTGCTAATGTGGATAGGCGAACAGATAACGGCGCAAGGAGTCGGCAACGGCATATCGCTAATCATCTTCGCGGGAATCGTGGCGGCACTGCCAAAGAACATAGCTACGATTTTCCAATACGTGCAAGCCGGGACGATAAATTATTTCAGCGTGGTGCTGTTCGCGGTCATCGCGTTGGCAATGATCGTGTTCGTTATTTACGTCGAGGCGGCTCTCAGAAGAATCCCGATAACCTATGCAAAACGAGTAGTCGGAGCTAGAGCCTACGGCGGACACCAAAGCCATTTGCCGCTGAAGGTCAATCCCGCAGGCGTCATCCCGATAATCTTTGCGTCAAGCGTGCTGATGTTCCCGATAACGGTCGTGCAGTTCATAGACAATCCGACGATTCAAAAGGTAGCGGCTCACTTGCAATGGGGCACGCCGCTCCAGACTTTCCTGTATGTCGTGCTGATAATCTTCTTCACGTATTTTTACACGGCAGTCACGGTGAAGATAGCCGATATGGCAGACAACCTCAAAAAGTACGGAGCGTTTATCCCAGGCATAAGACCAGGACAGCCGACGGCGGATTACGTGGACTATGTGCTGACAAGGCTGGTAACGGCGGGTTCGTTGTATCTGGCGTTTATCGCGGTTTTGCCAAACTTAATCGGCGGAGCAACTCACATTCAAGGCGTATATTTCGGCGGGACGGCGTTGCTAATTGTCGTATCGGTCGCCCTGCACACGATGAAACAAATAGAAGCGATGGTCGTAATGCGGCACTATGAAGGCTTCATGAGGTGAAGAAAATGCAACTTTTGATGATGGGGCCTCCCGGTGCCGGCAAAGGTACTCAGGCGGCTCGGCTCGTAAAAAAATATCATATCCCGCAAATCTCGACGGGCGACATGTTCAGAGCGGCGGTTAAGGAAGGTACCCCGCTTGGGCTTAAGGCTAAGGCTTACATGGACTCCGGCTCGCTCGTTCCCGATGAAGTGACGATTGGAATCGTTCGCGAGCGTTTGGCGAAGGACGATTGCAAAGGCGGCTTTATCTTGGACGGGTTCCCGCGCACGGTGGAGCAGGCGGACGCGTTGTCTAAGATTCTCTCGGAACTCGGCAAGAATATCACGTGCGTTTTGAATATCAGCGTGCCCGCCGATTATCTCGTTGAACGGGCGGTCGGGCGTCGTATCTGCAGGAAATGCGGCGCGACTTATCATGTTAAGTTCCACGCCCCCAAAGCCGAGAACGTTTGCGACTCATGCGGCGGCGAACTCTATCAACGGGCGGACGACAACGCCGAGACTATGACCAAACGTCTTGCCGCTTATGAGAAGTCGACGCGCCCCTTGATTGACTACTACAAGAGCGCGGGAGTTTATCACGAAATCGACGGGCGGCAGAGTATAGACGAAGTCACCGAAGAAATTGAGCGCGTGTTGAGGGAAAAGCCATGAGCAAGCAAGACGTAATCGAAGTGGAAGGAAAAGTTTTGGAGGCTCTGCCGAACGCAATGTTTCAAGTGGAGTTGCCAAACGGTCACAAAGTCTTGGCGCACGTTTCCGGGAAAATCCGCATGAACTTTATCCGAATCCTTCCTGGCGACAAGGTCACCGTCGAGCTTACCCCTTATGACCTCTCGCGCGGAAGAATTACCTATCGTTTCAAATAAAAACCGTAGACAACAATCAGCAAACGTGATAAATTACCGAATCGTTTAGGAGGCGGGCATTATGAAAGTTAGACCGTCAGTCAAAAAGATGTGCGATAAATGCAAGATCATCAAGCGCAAAGGTCGCGTCATGGTGATTTGCGAAAATCCCAAGCACAAACAACGTCAAGGTTAAGGAGGTGAAAATTTTATGGCACGTATAGCCGGTGTAGATTTGCCACGTGACAAGAGAATCGAATACGCGTTGACTTACATTTACGGAATCGGGCTTCCCACGTCGCAGAAAATTTTGGCGATGACGGGCGTTAATCCCGATACGCGTACCAAAGATCTCACGGATGACGAGGTTGTTAAACTTCGTGATGCCATCGACCACAACTTCGTAGTGGAGGGCGACCTTCGCCGCGATGTTCAGATGGACATCAAGCGACTCATTGATATTGGCTGTTATCGCGGACGCCGTCACCGTCTCGGTCTTCCCGTTCGTGGACAAAACACCAAAAACAACGCTAGGACTCGCAAGGGTCCCAAAAAGCTCGTCCAGGGCGGCAAGAAGAAAGACTAATAAAGGAGGTTAAGACAGGTGGCAACAAAGAGAACAGTCCGCGCCAAGAAAAAAGTTCGCAAGAATATAGAATACGGCGTGGCGCATATCAGCTCCACGTTTAACAATACGATTGTCACGCTCACCGATAAAAGCGGCAACGCAATTTCATGGGCATCGGCTGGCGGGCTCGGCTTCCGTGGCTCGCGCAAATCTACTCCGTTCGCCGCGCAAATGGCAGCTGAGACTGCGGCTAAGGCGGCTATGGAACATGGCTTAAAGCAAGTCGAAGTTTACGTTAAAGGACCCGGCGCAGGTCGTGAGGCGGCAATCCGTTCGCTTCAGGCAACGGGGCTTGAAGTCAACATGATTAAAGACGTGACGCCAATCCCGCACAACGGCTGTCGTCCGCCCAAACGTCGCAGAGTTTAATTTGGAGGTGCAAATATGGCAATCGATAGAACACCCGCTTTAAAACGCTGTCGCGCACTCGGAATTGAACAGGCGGTTATAGGTCGTTCGCGCAAGGTCGGCGATAAAAAACATCAAGGGCAACAGCGCACGAACCGCAAAGTCAGCGAGTACGGCTTGCAGCTCAAAGAAAAACAGAAGGCAAAATTTATCTATGGCGTGCTTGAGCGTCAATTCCGCAACTACTACGAGAAGGCTAAGAAGATGCCCGGCGTCACTGGCGAAAACCTTTTGATTCTCCTTGAACGCCGCCTTGATAACGTCGTCTTCCGCATGGGCTTTGCTAACACTCGCCGTCAGGCTCGGCAATTCGTTCGCCACGGGCACATTACCGTTAATGGCAAGCGCGTCGATATTCCGTCGGCACTGGTCAGCGTCGGCGATGTCGTCGAAGTCTGCGAGAAGAGCCAAGGCAAAGAAATTTTCAAGGCGATTAAAGAAGTCAACAACGCCTTGAGCGCGCCGCCGTGGATTGATTCCAATCAAGCAAATCTTAAAGGCTCGATTACACGGTTCCCAATCCGCGAAGACATCAGCGATATTCCCGTCAATGAACAGTCAATTATTGAGTTGTACTCCAGATAATCCGATGATTCCGGCAGATTTTTTCTGTGAAAGGAGCGGATTTCCTGAATGACTGACAACGAAAAGAATGAACAAAAGCCGAAGATTGAGCTGGTCGAGATTAGTGACGATGGCAATTACGGCAAATTCGTCTGTGAACCTCTCGGTCGTGGCTACGGCATAACGATTGGCAACAGTCTGCGTCGAATGCTTCTTTCCTCTTTGGAGGGGGTTGCAGTCACGTCGATTAGTATTACTGGCGTGCTTCACGAATTTTCGACTATTCCTGGCGTGCGAGAAGACGTAACTAATATCGTGCTCAATATCAAACAACTCTGCTTGAAGATTGACGACGAACAACCGTATCAGCCTTTTGCAAAAGTTTCTACCACGCCGTCTAAAACGTATCCTTTGCATATTGAAGTTGATGTGGAAGAAGAGCTTAGGGACGGTCTCAACCAAGACAAGTACAAGAACGGACGCAGAGAAGTCACAGCCGATGATATTAATTGTGACCCTAGCATTGAGATTTTGAATCCCGATTTGCATATTGCGTGGCTCAATGAAACTGCCAAGCTTAAAATCGATATGACGGCTCGCACTGGAAGCGGCTACGATCAGGCGGAGAAAAATAAAAATCCCGACGACATTATCGGCACGATTCCAATAGATTCGATTTACTCGCCCGTCCTGCGCGTCAATTACAATGTCGAAGATACTCGTGTAGGCAATGAAATGGACTTCGACAAGTTGACCTTGGAAGTTTGGACGAATGGCACGTTGCGTCCTGAAGAGGCTGTAGCTAAGGCGGCGGCTATCCTTATCTCCCACATGAAACTTTTCCAGAGCATGGATACCGTCGCCGCAGAGGAAATGGAAGAGAACAAAGAAACTTCTGCGAAGGAACAATCTTCCGAGGATATTACGCTGACGCTGGATAAAAATCTTAGCAAGCCTATCGAAGAACTGGAGCTGTCTGTCCGGTCAACGAACTGTCTTAAGCGGGCGGGCATTCACATCGTGGCGGATTTGGTCGACAAGACCGAAGAAGAGATGAAAAAGTTCCGCAACCTCGGCAGTAAGTCTCTAGAAGAAATTAAGAACACGATGCAACAACTCGGCGTTTCGTTCAAGCCGTCGCCGAATATGGGCGGCATGAACGCGGACGATTAAGGCAGGAAGGAGGAAACTTAATGAGTTATAGGAAACTCGGAAGGAATACCGGCGCACGCAAGGCGTTGATTAAAAGTTTGCTCAGCTCGTTCTTTAAACACGAACGCATCGAGACGACAGAGGCTCGTGCAAAGGAGCTTCGCAAATTCGCGGAAAAAGTTATCACGCTCGCCAAACGCGGAGACCTTAGCGCACGCCGTCAAGCTATAAATCTCGTTGCGGACGTAGAAATTGTTCATAAGATTTTCGAGGAGATTCCCGAAAAATACAGCGACCGTGCGGGCGGCTACACCAGAATTTATAAGCTTATGCCTCGTCGCGGAGACGCCGCGCCTATGGTTATAATCGAACTGGTTTGAAAAGCGATTAGGAGTTTGGAATTAGGGATTTGGAATGCTTCGTTCATTGCCCATTCCCCATTCCTAATTCCTAATTTTTTTGGGGGTGGTGCAGTTGAACTTTGCTAGCGTGATAACAGGACAGCTGTCCAATCTCTTTCAGCGACGCGGCGAGCTTGAGCCAAAAGAATTGATTAAAGCCTTGGAACGCGAAGTCGCTAAGCAGAAGAACAAAGAAAACCTCGTCCCGAACTCTTACACGATTTATCTTTGCGAGGAGGATTGCCACCGCTTGAGCGCGGCTCGTTTGATTAAGGCTCTGCATGAGGCTGTTGAACGCAAAGTTATCCGCGAAGATTGTTTTATGGACGGCAAGCTCTCGATAAAGCTAAAGAAGATGACCGCCGGCGAAGATGCTATCGTTATCGTCACGAGCTATGCTGAAGACGCCGAGCAGGAAGAGGACACGATTAATCTTGAAAATGATGTGCTAAGCCATACGCTGATTGCCAATACGAATTCCAACGACGACGACAAGACGATTATCGCCAACAAAGCCAAAATCGTCGAGACTATGCGAACTGCTACGCCGCGGAAGGTTGAATACAATTTGGCTGTCCTAACTGACTTTAAATCGGCGGAGCTGGTCTTCGGCGAAAAGCAGATTTATCTTGGGCGCAAGGAGTCAAATGATTTCGTGCTAGGCGATGAGAGTGCGTCGCGGATTCATGCTTACATTGCCTACGAACGGCACCGGCATATCATCTACGACGCGGGCAGCTTGAACGGAACGTTCGTAAACAAGAAGCCGATAAGTCGTCACGAACTCCGGGACGGCGACAAGATTTTAATCGGGCGCACGACGCTGACTTACAAAGCCTTATAAAAAAATCCCCCTCCGAGTTTGGAAGGGGATAATTTTTTGGCAACGTAGAATTTATTTGACGACGATATTAATCAGCTTGTTCGGCACGGCGATAATCTTAAAGACCTTCTTTCCGGCTGTGAGTTCGTTGACACGCGGCAGGGTCGGAGCAAGTTTCTCAAGGTCAGCCCTGCTCAAGCCAACGGGAACTTTGACATGCTCGCGGACTTTGCCGTTAATCTGAATGACGATTTCAATTTCCTCCTCGACGATAGCCGCCGCGTCGAAGGTCGGGAAGGCTTGCTTGTGAACGTCGCCTTCAAAGAATTTGCTCCAAAGCTCGGAGGCGATATGCGGCACGAACGGCGCAAGCATTAACAGTAAGTCGCGGGCAAGTTCGCGGGCAAGGCTCGGATTAATCGGTTTGTCTTGGAAAGCGTGCATGACATTGACGAGTTCCATAAGCGAACTAATCGCCGTGTTGAATGCAAAACGGTCGCGGACATCTTCCGTGACTTTTTTTATTGTCTTGTGTAGCGTGCGCCGCAGTGAAATTTCTTCAGCCGTCAAAGCCTGCGCGGAGTAATCGTCGGCACCAGATTTAATCGCGTCGCCGAAGATGTTTAGAATTCTCCAGACGCGGTTAAGGAAACGGAACGAGCCTTGGACGCCTTCATCGCTCCAATCAAGGTCGCGTTCGACGGGCGCGGCGAACAGGATAAACAAGCGGGCAGTATCCGCGCCATATTTGCTGATAATCTCTTCGGGGCTAACGACGTTGCCTAAGGACTTAGACATTTTTGCGCCGTCTTTGATGACCATGCCCTGAGTTAAGAGATTTGCAAAGGGTTCGTCGTAGTCAAGTAGTCCAGCGTCGCGGAGGACTTTTGTAAAGAACCTTGAGTACAGCAGATGAAGTATCGCGTGCTCAATGCCGCCAATGTATTGGTCGACGGGGCTCCAGTAGTTTACCTTGTCGCGGTCGAAGGGCTTAGTCGTGTTGTGCGGGTCGGTGTAGCGCATGTAGTACCAGCTTGAGCAAATGAACGTATCCATCGTGTCGGTTTCGCGGTGAGCATGTCCGCCGCATTTCGGGCAGGTGCATTCGTTGAACTGTTTGGAAGTCGACAGCGGACTCAACGCGCCCTGTTTAAACTCAACGTCGTCGGGCAGGAGAACGGGCAAATCTTCTTCGGGCACGAGGACTTCGCCGCATTTGTCGCAGTAGATGACGGGAATCGGCGCACCCCAATAGCGTTGACGACTAATCAGCCAATCCCGCAGACGATAATTAACCTTGCGCACGCCGAAGCCTTGAGCCTCCGCCTCGTCCATGATTGCCTTAAAGCCCGTGTCGAAGTCCATGCCCGTGAACTTGCCCGAATTAACCATAACGCCTTCATGTTCAGTGTAAGCCGCGTCCATCTCCTCAAGCTTGAGTTCTTTGTCTTTAGGTTGAAGCGTCAGGATAATATCAAGCCCGTACTTTTTAGCAAACATCCAATCGCGTTGGTCGCCCGAAGGCACGCCCATAACCGCGCCGGTTCCGTATTCAAAGACGACGTAATTAGTCACCCAGATTTGAACTTCGCGACCGTTGAAGGGATTGACGCAATAAACGCCCGTGAAGATGCCTTCCTTTTCCGACTCGCTACTTGTGCGTTCAATGTCGCTTTGACTGCGGGCGCGTTCGCAGAACTTTTTAATCTCGTCAGCCTTCGGAGAGACCGCGCAAATTTTTTCAACGAGCGGGTGTTCAGGAGCCAAAGCAAGGAACGTTATCCCGAATGACGTATCGGGGCGCGTGGTGTAGACGGAAATTTTTTCGCCGAGGGCGGGCACGTCCAAAGAAAGTTCCAAGCCTTCGGAGCGTCCAATCCAATTCTCCTGCATGACTTTGACGCGATTAGGCCAGCCCGTCAGCTTGTCGAGGTCGGCTAAGAGTTCGTCGGCGTAGTCAGTTATCTTGAAGAACCACTGCGCCAGATTTTTCTTGTGAACCTCCGAATCACAACGCCAGCACTTTCCGTCGATGACTTGTTCATTGGCAAGAACCGTGCCGCACGTGTCGCACCAGTTGACAGACGCCGCCTTTTTGTAAGCCAGCCCGCGCTTATAGAACAGCTCGAACAGCCACTGCGTCCAACGATAATAATCAGCGCGGCAAGTCTCAACCTCCCTATCCCAATCGTAAGCCAAGCCCATTGCCTTTTGCTGAGCCGTCATGTTGCGGATATTTGCGAACGTCCAATCGCCGGGCTTAACGCCGTGAGCAATCGCAGCATTCTCCGCCGGCATTCCGAAGGCGTCAAAGCCCATAGGGTGCAGGACGTTGTAACCAGCCATCATGCGATAGCGGGCAACCACATCGCCGATTGAGTAGTTGCGGACATGCCCCATATGCAGATTGCCCGAAGGATACGGGAACATCTCCAGCGCGTAATACTTCGGGCGCGAGCTGTCCTCGGTCGTGCGGTAATAGTCGGGCGCGTTCCAAACCTCTTGCCATTTACGTTCGATTTCTTGTGGATTGTACTTTTCCATTTAATCAGCCTCCTGTTAAACGCGGCATATTATATCAGCCCGCGTGGGAAATTAAAAGTTTTCTCTGAAGTCCGCCGCGAACGCCAGCACAAAAATTTTCTCCGCGCCCAATGACTTCAAGACGTTAGCGCACTCTTTGCAGGTCGTGCCCGTCGTGAAGATGTCATCAACGATTAGAATTGTCTTGCCGTGTAAATCGACTTGCTCTGCCGCCGCGAAAGCTCCGCCTAAAATCTTCTCGCGCTCCGCCTTGCCGAGGTTGTAAAGCCTAGGCGTCGCTCGTGTCCGTATCAAAAAATTTCTCAGCGGCAAATTCTTCTTAGCCAACCACTCGCCGAAGATTTCTTCCGTCTGATTAAAGCCGCGCTCTTTGAAGCGTCCCTGATGAAGCGGCACGGCTACGGCGAAATCAACGCCCTTTAACAACTGCAAAACTTCTTCGCGGTCGCTAACGTCGTCTAGGATTTTTCTAAGCGGCGGCAGGACGTTCAGATTGTTATCGAACTTGAGCTTGCGTAAAAGGTCGCGTGAGCCGCCCCGATACTTTGTCACGCGCAAGACTTTATCCAACGGCGGCGGCGGTTGCTTATAGAAATCCACGCGCAAAATCTTTTCCTCGCACGCCGCACACAGCTGATAGCGTTCGTCGACAATCTCGCGGCAACAAGGGCACCTCGGCGGGAACAGGAAATAAATCAACGCTTCCCAAAGCTCGCGTAAAGGATTCATAAGCTCGCCCCCTTGCATACAGAATAATTTAGCGGACGTTTGCATTGCCGCTTGCCGTGTGATAAACTTTCGCCGTTAGTATAACAAAATAATTTGAGATTTAGTAGGTGAAAACTTTGAAAGGGAAACTGATACTGCAGGACGGCACGACCTTTCGCGGGCAACTGTTCGGCGGCTCCAATGCCACGACAGAGGGCGAAGTCGTCTTTAACACGGGCATGACCGGCTATCAAGAAATTCTGACTGACCCTTCCTACTGCCACCAAATCGTCACGCTGACTTATCCTTTAATCGGCAATTACGGCACGGCTAAGCAATTCAATCAGAGCCGCAAAAGTTTTGTCGGCGGGCTTATTGTCGGTGAGCTGTGCGAAAAGCCTTCAAGCTCCTCAATGCAAAAGACGCTGGCTGAATTCCTCACGGCGGAAAAGATTCCTTGCCTCTATGACGTGGACACACGCGCCTTGACAAGGAAGATACGCTCGGCGGGCACGATGAAGGGCGTTATCGTAAGCGAATACACGTCCCAGGGCACGATTGATGAGATGATGTCCTTGCCGATTAGAAAAAACGTTGTAGAGCAAGTGACGACGCCCGTTAGCTACACGCTTGACGGCAGGGCGGGTGCGCCTTATGTCGTGACGATGGACTTTGGCATTAAGCGCAATATCCTAGACGCCATGCGCAAGTTGGGTTGTAAGGTTACAGTCGTCCCCGCCAAAAGCCCCGCCGAGGCAGTCCTTACACTCAATCCCGACGGAATTTTTTTATCGAACGGACCCGGCGACCCCAAAGACGTTCCTGACATTATCCGCGAAGTCAAAAAACTCATCGGGCAGCGTCCAATCTTCGGTATATGCTTAGGGCATCAGATACTTGCTTTGGCAATGGGCGCGAACACTTACAAGCTAAAGTTCGGGCACCGCGGCTCCAATCAGCCCGTCAAAGATTTGCGCACAGGCAAGGTCGCAATCACGTCGCAGAATCACGGCTACGCAATCGACGCGAAGTCGCTAGAGGGGTTGCCCGTTCAGATTACGCACGTTTCATTGAACGACGGCACGATTGAGGGTTTTCGCCATACGTCCTTGCCGATTAGTTCTGTGCAGTATCACCCCGAAGCCGCGCCGGGACCAAATGATAGCGTTCACCTGTTCGACGAGTTTATATTCAACATGAAGAAGTTCAAGGGGGCATGACACTTTGCCGAAAAAAAATAATCTAAACAAAATCATCGTCATTGGTTCGGGACCAATAGTCATCGGGCAGGCGGCGGAGTTTGATTACGCGGGTTCGCAAGCTTGCCGCTCGCTGAAGGAGGAGGGCTTGGAAGTCGTCCTCGTCAACTCGAATCCCGCAACGATTATGACTGACGCGAACATTGCCGACCGCGTTTATATCGAACCGCTGACTGTCGACTTCCTCACCGCGATAATCGAGAAGGAACGCCCCGACGGATTGCTTGCGACGCTCGGCGGGCAGGCGGGCTTAAATCTTGCAGTTCAACTGGCGGAAAGTGGTGCGCTTGACAAATACAACGTCGAACTTCTGGGCACGTCGATTGACGCGATTAAAAAGGCTGAAGACCGCGAACTATTCAAGGAGACAATGGAACGCATTGGCGAGCCGATACCCGAATCAACGATTGTCGAGGACATTCACGGGGCGATTGACTTTGCTAATCAAATCGGCTACCCGCTGATAGTTCGTCCGGCTTACACTTTAGGCGGCACGGGCGGCGGCATCGTCAACAACGAGGAAGAACTTATCGAGACGACTTTGCGCGGGCTAAAGTACTCAATGATTGGTCAGGTGCTTATCGAACGTTCAATCGCTGGCTGGAAGGAAATCGAGTACGAGGTTATGCGCGACGGCAACGACAACTGCATAACGATTTGTAGCATGGAGAACTTTGACCCCGTCGGCGTTCATACGGGTGATTCAATCGTCGTGGCTCCGACGCAGACGCTAACAGACCAGGAATATCAAATCTTGCGTTCGGCGAGCTTAAAGATTATCCGTGCGCTTGAGATTGAGGGCGGTTGCAATATCCAGTTCGCGCTAGACCCGAAGAGCCAAAGTTATTACGTAATCGAAGTCAATCCGCGTGTCAGTCGTTCGTCGGCATTGGCGAGCAAGGCGACGGGCTATCCGATTGCTAAAGTCAGCGTGAAGATTGCCATTGGCTACACGCTTGACGAGATTGTAAACGCCGTGACTAAGACGACTAAAGCTTGCTTTGAACCGAGCGTTGATTATATCGTCGTGAAGTTCCCGCGTTGGCCGTTCGATAAGTTCGTTTACGCGGACACGACCCTTGGCACGCAGATGAAAGCAACCGGCGAAGTCATGAGCTTAGACCGGACATTTGAGGGCGCGATACTAAAAGCCGTCCGGAGTCTGGAGATTGGCGTTAATCGTCTGCATATGGACAAGATGGACGATTGGGACGACGACAGGATTAGGAAACGTCTTAGCCGAATTGACGACGAAAGACTTTTCCTTATCGCCGAGGCATTGCGCAGAGGAATCGCCACGCCCGAAGAGATAGCCGACATAACTAAGATTGACCGCTGGTTCATTGACAAGATTAAAAATATCACGGATATGGAAGTTCGCTTGCAGAAGGGCGACCTCAACGCTAAGACCTTGCGCGAGGCAAAACTTTTGGGGCTTGCTGATAAGTCAATCGCTGAACTGACTGGCGCGAAGCTTAACGACGTTCGGGACATGCGCAAGCAATTTAAGATTTTCCCTGTGTATAAAATGGTCGACACGTGCGCGGCGGAGTTCGAGGCGGCGACGCCTTACTACTACTCGACATATCGCGGCGAGGTTGATGAGGTCGAAGTCAGCAACAATCGTAAGATAGTCGTCTTGGGTTCGGGACCGATTCGCATAGGGCAGGGCGTCGAGTTCGATTATTGTTCGGTACATAGCGTCTGGGCACTGCGCGAGGCGGGCATTGAGGCGATTATCATCAACAACAATCCAGAGACGGTCTCAACGGATTTTGACATATCCGATAAGCTTTACTTCGAGCCGCTCACGACTGAAGACGTGCTGAACATTATCGACAAGGAAAAGCCTGACGGAGTTATTGTTCAGTTCGGCGGGCAGACGGCGATTAATCTTGCGGCGAGCTTAGCGGCGGCGGGCGTTAAAATCTTCGGGACGAGCGTAGACAACATAGACCGCGCAGAAGACCGCGAACGCTTCGACGAGATGTTGACGGAACTAAATATCCCGCGTCCAAGGGGAATCAGTGTTACCAACCTAGACGACGCCATAACGGGTGCCGCGAATATCGGTTATCCCGTCATGGTTCGTCCGAGCTATGTCCTCGGCGGGCGGGCAATGGAGATTGTCTACAACGAAGAGGAGCTACGCGATTACATGAGCCGTGCCGTTAAAGTCACGCCTGACCACCCCGTCTTAGTTGATAGGTATATGCAGGGCACCGAGGTCGAGGTTGATGCGATTTGCGACGGCGTGGACGTGGTTATCCCCGGCATAATGGAGCACGTCGAGCGGGCTGGCGTTCACAGCGGCGATAGCATTGCCGTTTATCCGCCGCAAACTTTGCCATCGAAAGTCATCTACACAATCACCGACTATACTAAGCGCATGGCAATCGCTTTGGACGTTCACGGGCTGTTGAATATTCAATACGTCGTGGCGGATGGTCGCGTTTACGTCATCGAAGTCAATCCGCGTTCAAGCCGTACGGTTCCATTCCTCAGCAAGGTCACGAATATTAAAATGGTCAACGTGGCGACGCGTGTTGCCCTCGGCGAGACGTTAAAGGGTTTGGGCTACTATTCGGGACTGGTTGAGCCAAAACCTTACGTCGCGGTTAAAGCTCCGGTGTTCTCGTTCGCCAAAATGCAGGACGTAGACATTTCCCTAGGACCAGAGATGAAGTCAACCGGCGAGGTCATGGGCATTGATTACCACTACGCCCGCGCACTGTACAAGGCGATAACCGGTGCCGGCATGAACATTCCCAAGCACGGATGCATACTCTTCACGGTCGCCGACAAGGACAAGGAAGAGATGAAGCAACTCGCCAAAGCGTTTTCGGAGCTGGGCTTTAAGATTGTGGCGACGGAGGGAACTGCTAAAGCTCTGCAGTCAATCGGCATTGCGGCGGAGGTCGTCGGCAAAGTTCATCAACGTAGCACGGATATTATCCAGATGATTAAACTCGGCAAGATTCACATGGTCGTTAATACTCAAGCCCCCGGTAAGCACATTGCAAAGGACGGTTTCCGCATTCGTCGTGCTACCGTTGAACTCGGCGTGCCCTGCCTTACCAGTCTTGATACGGCGTGGGAAGTCATGCGCGTCTTAAGTTTCATGCGCGATAGGCGGCTGGTTTACTCGCTGGCGATTCAAGATTACGTCGGCGGCGGCGATGCACTGGCATGAGTGACCTTACGAAAATAATTGAAGGTCAACTTGTCGAATGGGACAATAAGAAAGCCGCGATTAATAAACAAAAGCACGGCATAAGCTTTGAAACTGCCGCGTTGGTTTTTACTGATGAAAATCGCATTGAACGTCGCGATGATAGACATTCACAGGACGAAGACCGCTGGCAAGTTATCGGCATGGTCAATGATGTATTATTTGTAGTTTTCACTGAACGAGGCGAAGCCGTAAGATTAATTACTGCTCGTGCCGCAACACCGAAAGAAAGGAGCGAATACTATGATTGTGCGACGAATTATTTATGAAGGACAAAAGCCGACGCCAGAGCAAATTGAAGAAATAAAAGCATTGAAAGACCGTCCGATAGTTTTTGACGAAGACTGCCCCGAACTCACTGACGAAGAGCTGAAACAATTTCGGCGCGTGAATCCTAGACGCAAAGAAAAGGCGGTTAGCTAACGTCCGTTGAAGGTCTCGACGGTTAAGGTCTTGCCGTTCGTGCGAAACTTGATTAAGCCGTTTTGGTCAGTGCGATAAATTTTCGTCGGCAAGCTCCCCAATCGTTCCAAAACTTCGGGGCGTGGGTGACCGAAATTGTTTCCGTAGCCCACGCTGATAACCGCGCACTTAGGCTTGACGGCTCGCAGGAAGTCTTCGCTTGAACTGGTCTTTGAGCCGTGGTGCCCGACCTTTAACACCGTGCTTGAAACGTCGACGCCCTCACGAAGCATTTGCTCTTCAATCTCCTTGACAAGGTCACCGGTGATTAGGAAAGTCACTTCGCCATAACGGACGCGATAGACGTTTGAAATCTCGTTGCCCGTGCCGACTTGAGGCGCGAATAGAATTTCAACTTGCACGCCGTCCACGTCAAAGACTTCGCCCGCGTGACCAGCTCTCAAGTTTGGCAAATTTTCTTCAGCGATGCCGAAGACCGCCGCATAATCCGATTTACTTTCTCCCGCAGTGATAATCTCGCTGACGGGAAATTTTTTTATCACGGCACCCGCGCCCGCCGCGTGGTCTTCGTGGACGTGCGTCAGGAAAATCTTATCGACCTCGAGAATGTTCTCATGCTTGAGGTAAGGGACGACGACCCGCCCGCCCACGTCAAACATATGCTCGCGGACGCCGCCCGTGTCGAAGATTAAGCACCGTCCATGCGGCGTGACGACAACTGCACAATCGCCTTGCCCCACGTCCACGAAACTAACTTCAAGCTCCCCGCCGACACGCAAGACATTAAACGCAAGCAAGAAGATTATCGGCAACAAAATTATCGGGCGACGAAGAATCAAAGCGGCGTAATAAAAAAATCCCGCAAGCAATCCGAGCGTCGGAACTTGCACGGAACTAAACGGCAGGTTCGCGAAGACTCGATTAAGTTCCGCGCCCGCCCCAAAGATTAAAGCCTCGCCGATGAAAAAAATCTTTCCAAGCAGAGGAACGACCGCCGCTACAATTCCGCCAAGCAACCCGCCGACGATGACGACTTCCAACAGCGGCATGACGAACACATTAGCTAAGACCGAACTCAACGAGATTTGATTGAAGTACCAGACGATAACCGGTAGGCTCGCAAGTTGTGCGGCGATTGTCATGGAAGCCGGCTCGGAAAAGAACTTCGGCAAGCGTTCCATGGCGTTTCGTAAGTCTTCGGATAAGTACATTAGCCCCGCCGTCGCCGTGAAACTCAGTTGAAAGCTCACGTCGAAGATTAATAGCGGTTGATTGATTAGCATTGCCAGAGCCGTCAAGGTCAAAAGGCGTGCGCCCTCCGCCTCCGCGTCGAGTGTCTTAGCAAAGAAAACTAGAATGCCCATTGACGCCGACCGCAAGACTTGAGGCAGTAGCCCGCTTAGGATTGCATACGTGCCGATGACGAACAGCCCGATTGCGAACGTCAGCCCGCGTGGCAGTCTTAATAGCAAGCACAGCCACGCCGTTGCCATTGCCAATAAGCTCATGTGAGAACCGCTAACCGATAAGATGTGGACGATGCCAGTCGTTTGGAATTCCTCGACGAGTTCGGGATTGAGACCCGCATAACCGCCAAAGAGCATTGCAAAGATTGCCGCGGCGTCGTCTGCTGACATAACACCCGCCATTGAGCCGCGGTAGTGTTCACGGATAGCCGCCACGAGTCGCAGAAATTTTATCCAAAGTCCGCCGTCGACCTGCTCAATCGAAATGCCTTGCTTGCCCGCCGACATACGAGCCGTAATGCCGTTAGCCTTCATGCGGGTCACGGTGTCGATTTGCCCTGGGTTGTTGTAGTTGGTTAGGAGCTTGAGATTGCCGCGAGCGGAGATTTTATCGCCGATACGAGCCGTGGGTAGTGCGTCGCCTTCCTTGGGGTAGTAAGTAAGAATCAGCCCGCCGGACATGTTCCCCTGCACGTCGACGACGAAACGCACTTGGGTTAATCCGTTGGGCAAAATTTTCTTCTGCGGCTCCTCGCGTATGACGCCCGTTATCTGAACCGCTTGCCCAGCAAACTTTGAAACGTCATTGGCAGGAAGTCTATCGACCGCCGCGAGCCTCAAGGCACCGAGCGCAAAAAAAATTATCGGGCAGATTATCCACGCCGTCAGAGACTTCCGCCGCCACGTGAAGATTATTCCGCCGATAAGCAACGCCGCGCAAGTCACGATTAAGAACCTCGGCGAACGATAATATTCCATGAAGAGCACGCCCGCCGCCATAGCCGCTAGCCAGACGTTTAGCAGGGCATTTGGTACTTTAACTTTCAATTCAGCACCTCAAGACTTTGTGTTTGCGGAAAAGGTCTTCAAGCTCTCGGCGGGCGATTAACCTTACGCCGTTTTGCTTAGCGAGTTCCTTTGCCCCCGACGTAAAACTTTTGGCATTCGTGATGACTAGCGGGCGGAACTGCAGCTGATGTTTTCGTTCGTAGTAGCCGACCGCCGCGAATATTTCTTGCACGCCCTTATTGCCGATTGAGCCGCTGGGATTTGTCGTGTGCTTGCATTGAATCAAAAGCCCCGTGCCGTCCGCCGACTTCGCCACAACGTCCGCGCCGTAGTCATTGGTTGCAGGCGTCTTCTCCGCTGAAAAGTTTTCCATAGCGTTGAACAGGTCGCAAATAATTTTCTCGAAGACCAGCCCTTCAACCGCGTCAACGTCTTCAATCGTCCAATATGCCGCTGAAGTTTCTTCGGGCGTAGCGAGCCATGCGGCAAGGGTTTTTATATCGGCGGCAGTCTCGGCGGTCGGGAACAGGACGTTCGCGCTTAAAAACTTTTTGTAGGTCAACAGCAAGTCAAGGTTCTCGTCGAAGGTCTTGCCGCGCAAATTCTGATTGACGGCGAACGGCAGATAAACGTTGACGGATTTAGTTTGCCCGATACGGTAGGCGCGGTCAGTCGCTTGATTTTCTTTGGCGGGGTTCCATGTGCGGCTTAGGTGAATCACGTTGTTAGCTTCGGTTATCGTGAAGCCGACGCCCGCCGCCTCAGGAGAGAGTATCAGCACGTTAAAGCCGCTTGTCTTCTTAAAGGCGGTAATAATTCTTTGACGCGCCGCGCCGTTCATCTTCCCGTTAATCGGCGGCAGAATTTTTATCCCGAACGTTTCCTCAAGCAGGCGTCGAAGTACCGCTTGCATTTTTAGACTCGTAACGAAGATTAGGACTTTCTCGCCGCGAGCTTTTATTTTGTCGAGGAGCGCGAAAGTTTTTATCAGCCGCGCCGAACGATTGATGACCTGCGCCGCGTCGAGTTCAAAGAAACTTTTCTCTGACATGGTGGCAAGGTTGGGATGCAATGAAACTTTGCTTAGCGCGTCGATAAAATTTAACGGCGTCAAAAATCCTCCGCGGCGATACTTTTCCAAGGCCGTCGAATAAATTTTTCTCTGATACGGCGGCATTTCCTCGCGGCAGATGAAAACCTTTTTATCGGGCAGGGCGGGCAAGTTATCTTCCTTCATGCGCCGAATCAACAGCGGCTCCAATTCCCGCTTGAGTTCTTCGCCGAGCTGTGAAATATTTTCGCCCGTCAGTCGTTCGAGATATTTTGCCGTGAACGTTTTCAAGTCGGCGAGTTTGGCGGGGTGCACGAAATCCATTATGCTCCACAAGTCGCGCCAAGAATTTTCTACGGGCGTGCCGCTCAGGCAAAGCGCAAAGTCGTACTTCATCGCTTTTAGGGCTTTGGTTATGCCGGCGTCGGGATTTTTAATCTTCTGCGCCTCGTCAGCGATTATGACGCCCCAAGGAATCTCCCCGAACGAGAACTGATAATCGCGCAGAGTTTCATAAGTCGTCAAGGTGAGCGAGCTTTTGGGCAACTTCATCAGCGAAAGTTTCTTCCTGCCGTTGAGCGTGCGTTCGTCGGTAAAAAATTTCCTCAAGCCGTCGCCGTGCAAGTCAATCACTTCGCCCAAGATATTGCGCAAAAACTTTTTGTACTCCGCGTGCCAATTCTCAAGCAACGCATTCGGCGCAACGATTAGTATTGGCAAGTCCACGGCACGGAATCTTTTCAAACCGCCGATAAAAGTCAGCGTCTGCAACGTCTTGCCAAGCCCCATGTCGTCCGCCAGTAAAACGCCGCGCCAGCCCGCCTGCCATATCTGCGACATCTTCCACACGCCGAACAGCTGATAATCCTTTAGCTTTACGCCTGGTTTAAGCACGTCGATAAAAATTCTTCCCTGCCGCGCCGTCAAATCGGTTGCATAGTCGACGCGCTCGAAGTTCTCTTTTATCTTCAGCGCGAGGATTGTCGGTCGTTCGATTGGCTCTTTGGGCTTGGGCGGAGCCGCTAAAAAGTCTTCTTCCGTCCAATTAATCTTCGCGCCGCCGATATTTTGATACGTGCCGATTGGAACCTCCTCGACGCCTATGACCCGGTCGGAATAATCAAAATCGAAAGCCTCGCCCGTGAACAATTCTTTGGGCTGAGCTTTATAACGTTCGGCATCGGTCTTGCTAAGCGTGCCGACGGATTTAATCTGTGCCAGCCCGTCGCGCAAATTCTCCGTGAAAATGTATTGCGTCTTGCCGTCGCGGCTGGTGTAGGTGTCCACAATCCGCTTGCGTTTATCGAAGGCTCTTTGAAAGTCCGCGCTGTCGATTGCCTCTAATTTCCCGCCGTGATTCTCCAAAAGCACGGGTTGAACTTTGACGACCTCGCCGCTGTCCTGAAAGTCGACGCTCAATTTATCGGGCACGACGATTTTTTTATTGCCCGCCGAAATGTAACCTTCAATGTTAGCCGCCGCCCGCGACGCCGTATCTTGAATCCGCTTGACGTTCAACAAAGCCTCGGCGCGTGGAAGATTTTTATTGCCGAGCTCGACCAGATTAATCAGCGCGAATTGATTAGCATTGAGGCGGAAAAGATTTTCGCCGACGTGGACGAGTGCGCCATTGATTTGCGGCTTGACGACGGGTCGCCCGTCCGCGTTTAAAAGCTCGACGACGTATCTAAAATCTTTCCCGATGTAACCTTCCGTCCGAATCGAAACTTGATAGGGGTTGTGCGGCGGCAAATGCAAAAGCTCGGCGTCCTCCTCCGTCAGCCCAACCGACTTTGAAAACGGAATCAATATGCCGCCTTCAACAATTTGCGCGAAGTCTTCTAGGCTTAGCATTTCTAACTTTGATTCGACTGCCGCTGATAAGTTTGCTCGCGGGAAGAAATATCCCGACGCGGTCTCCTGCCATGTCACGTTCAAAGTCCCCAATCTTTTTCTGTCTTGTCAATGCCGCAATTTTCCTTTAGCCACTCGCTAACGTTGCCTTGCCAAGAATAAGTTTTCGGGCTTGAATGAATCCATTCCGCAGTAAAATTCCTAACGAGAACATCGCGGCTGATTGTCCCCTTCTCGAAGAAGTCTTCCGCCGTGTCGAAAAGATTAAGCGTCGCCTCAACCTCGTGAACGCGTAGTTTGCCGTTGTGGCTCCACTCGGAAAAGATATATCGCCCGATTTGGAAGACAAAAACGCTTTGATTAGCCGTCGCGCCCCTCAAGTCGCCGTGCTTCAAGTCGACTTTGCCTTTTATCTGTGCGGCGAGCCTCTTAGCGTCGTAGCCCAGAAAAATTTTCGTCTTGACTATGCGCGGCAGATAAGCCCGCCAAAATTTTTCGCGATACTTCCATTGCTTATCCTGTGCCGTAGCATTAACAATTTCAAAGAAAATCTCTAAGTCCTCCGCCGAGAGCCAATGACTAAAAATATCTTTGGACTTCGGCGAAACTTCCTTCCACTTATGGCGACCATCTCCAAAGCGCGGGTCGCCCAAACGCCGATAAAAAGTCTCTATGCATTGCTCTTTACCAAAGCCACTACGGACGACGGTTTGAATCAAGGCATCGGCTACAGCAGGGAAAATATTTCTGTAAGCGTCGTAATCGGCGTCGAGCTCCTCCAAAAGTTTAAACTGCGTGGCGGGCGGCATATTCGTTCGGAAGAAAATCTTCAACGCGGCTTGAATGAAATTCGACGCCTTATAAAAGTTCGATAGCCCGATTAACTCCAGCGAACCTTCAACGCTCAGCCTCTGTGCAAAAAGTTTCGTCATGTTATCAAAGCGTCGGTCGCCGAAGAGATTATCCCGCGCCGCAAAAGTTTTCTTCAGCGACACCGAATCGACATTGCGGACGTTGCTTAGGGCTTGCCGCAGTTGTTCAGTCTTAGTCGAGTCGTCGTAGTTCGTAAGATAAACGCTCAAGACGCGCCGCAGATGACTTGCCCGCGAACAATCTATCAGCCGCAAAATCTTTGCCGTGTCGCGTGAAGTTATCCTCGGCTCGTAAATGATGAATGGCACGTCTCTAAGCTCCCGCGTCGAAAAATTATAATCGCTGCGCAGGAACTTTCTAAGCAACTCTTCTAAAACGTCTCGCGGCGGCTCGGCGGGCTTATCAACTTTGATTCCGTCCAAAAAGTTTTCAAGCTCGTTCATCTGCGGATTAAACTTCGCGGCGTCCAAAGTCTTGGCAACCCGGCGCAAATCTTTAACGGCGTCTTGCAAACTCATCTGGTCAGCTCCTCCCGCACGAAATTTACAATGCTCATGTCCTCTTCGGTCGGCGGTGCCATTGAAAATCTTATGTCGATTCGCCGATTGACGCGCCGCCCTTCTTCCGTGGAATTCTCTTCTATCGGGCGGGTGTCAGCGTAGCCGCTCACCGAGAAAATTATTTCGCCCTTGTCGTTAAGCAAAGTCGCCAATTTTGGATTTGCGCCGCTCATGGTCAGCCACGTGTTTATTGCCCGCTTCGTCGACAGCTCCCAATTCGATGGGAAGATTCCGTTGCTTATCGGCACGTTGTCTGTATGTCCTTCGATAAAAATCGTCTCGACGCGTCCTTTGAATTGCTCCGCCTCCAATGCGACTTCCAATGCCTCGCCCAATTTCTTTATGACGACTTGCCCTTGCGGTTTCACGTCAGCTAATCCCACGTCGAATAGCACGCCCTCCGAGATTCTCAAGATTCCGTGTGATGGGTCGACACTAACTTTTATTCCATCCCGCTCAAGTTCCGTCTGCAGGAAGGTTAAGAGCTTTTCGCGTGTCACGTCGTTTTGAGTTAGTTGCGCCGTTGCTTGGCTGAAGTTCAAGATAAAATACGACAGCACTAGAATAAAAATTGCCAGCAAGCCCGACATCAAATCGCTTATGCTGATAGTGAACGTGTCTTGCGCGGGCGAATCAAGTTGCGGCGTTCGTCTTCTCATTTAATCACCGCCGATTCCGTCTTAGGTCTTCGATTGCGTCTGTCAGCTCTTCCATAATCTCATTGAGTTGCAAGGCGGCTTTCCCGACCGTCGAATCAAATTTCGTTAGGGCGTCGCTCAAGCCTTTGCTCATCTCGAAATTGTAATGCTCTAAGCTGTCGCTGATGATTGTCGTTGAGCGTTCTAGTTCGTTTGCAATGCCGTTAAAGTTCGTGACGAATTCCCTAAGCCGCGCCGATAAGTCGAACAGATTTTGGCGGGTTTGCTGATTGGCTGTGGAAAGGTTTTTCATCTGCGCGGAAGTCTCTAGCAAGTTGTTCGCAAGTTGTCTGGTACTTTCCTTGACGGGCTCGGCGGCTTGCTTTAGCGATGTGCTTGCATCGTCCATGAGTTGCAAATATTTTTCGGTCTCATCCAAGAGCTTTTGAACTTGAGCAAAGGTTTTCTGCGTCGTCTGGTTGTGGCGGTTGACGATTTCGCGGAATGCTTCGACTGCCTCGGAGATTTGCGCCGTGTTAGTGTTCGCTACCCTGCCTAAGAATTCTTTTTGCCGTTCGGTAAAGTCTTTCAGGTCGGCAAGCAAATTCTTTACAAGAGTTTCAAAGCTCTCGTTGATTTCGCGATGGTGCTGGCTATTCTCCTTGTCTTTTTTATCGCGTTCGGCTCTATCTTGCTTCAAAGCCTCATTCAAATCGTTAAGCGTCTGCAATAGTTGTTCGTTCATGATTTTGGAAATCTCATCGGAAGCTTTCAACTTCTCGTCAATGCTGTCAGAGAACCTATCGAGGGCGGCAGAAAACCTTTCCATTTGTGCGCCGACGCCTTTAGTAAAAATTTCCCCGATTGTATCCGTGCCGCCTGAACCTAGCTTATCAATCGCCTTGCAAATATTTTCGACATACATCTCAAGTTTCTCGTCGAAAGCGTCACTAATCGCCCGCGACACGTCCTCGCCGATATTCTTTAATGCGGTCGTCTGTTCTTTGGACTCGGTGTAATTATCCTTAAGCCAATCTTCAATCGAACGGCGCGGATAAATTTCGTCTAACTTGCTCGCCAAAGCCTGAACGTTGCCTTGAAATTTTTTTATCAGCAAATGATGAATGACACTGTAGACAATCGCGCCGCCAATCCCGACCAGCGAAGTCACGAACGCCGACTCCACGCCCGACAAAAGATTTTTTATGCCGTCCTTTAAAACCTCAATGTTGCCGCTCGTCATGTCCACGCCGCTAAGCCCGACCGTCAAGCCCGCGAACGTCCCCAGAATCCCTAAGCCCGTGAATATCCCGCCGTAGCTCTGCCAAAACGTCATGTTCATATCCCGTGTTAAAGCTTGCGGCGTAAAGAATTCGGCGGCGTCCGTCGTCGAGTAGGCTCGCTCTTGAGTTTTCGTCAGCGTCTGTTCAAAGCCCCTCCACACCGGCGCAAGTGATTTTGATTCGGTCAACGCGGCGGCTATGTCTTTAGCCTTAAGAACTCGTTCGACTTCATCATTGATGGCAAGAATTCTTCTGCGACAATTAAACCAGTAATAAACAGCGGCGAAGGCTAACATAAAAATAAATACGCCGCTAATAATCCATGTGTTCAATTCAGTTCGTCTCCTTTATCGGAATGGTAAGCGTAAAGGTCGTGCCCTTGCCCAGTTCGCTTGCGACGGAAATTTTAATCTCGTGGCTGTCAGCAATCCATTTGGCAATCGACAAGCCAAGCCCGCTGCCGTTCGCCTCGCTGACCAAGTCTTCGCTGTCGATACGGAAGAACCGGTCGAAGATTTTATTCACGTTCTCCGGCGCAATGCCAATCCCCGAATCCGATATGCTAAGAGAGACTTTATCGCCCGCCACTGTCGAAGAAACTTTGATTGAGCCGCCTTCGGGCGTGTACTTAACCGCGTTGTCCAAAAAAATCCTAAGCATTTGCCTAATCGTCGTCTCGTCGCCGAAAATTTTAGCGGGCGTGTTCTTTGTAAGTTCAACCTCGTGCGTCTTAACTATGGTCTTCATCTTGCTCATCACGTCGCCGACAATGTCATCCAAGTCCAAAGTCTTTTTGTTAAGCTTTTGGCGGTGCTGGTCGGTTCTCGAAAGGAACAAAAGATTTTCCAACAGGGCTTGCATATTCTGCGCCTCGGAGCCGATGACTTTAAGATTTTCCTTGAGCAAAGCTTCGTCCGCCGTGCCGTAGGTCTCTATGAAGTCAATGTAGCCTTTGATGACTGCGGCTGGCGTCCTTAGCTCGTGGGAGGCGTCGGAAACGAACTTTTGCTGCTTACTTATGCCGCCCTGCAAGCGGTCTAGCATTTTGTTTAACGTCTTGGCTAGTTCGTTAAGTTCGTCGTTCGCCGTGCCGATTGGAATTCGTCCGCTCATCTTCTCGAAGGCAATTTCTCGCGCCAATTCGTTCATGGTCTTTATCGGCGTCAATATCCTGCGGCTTAGCGCGTAGCCCACGCCGATTGATAGCAGAATTCCTAAGAAGTCCAAAGCCAATAAAAACTTTTCCAGGGCGTCGAAGAGTTTCAGCTCTGAAGTTATCGTGCGGAAGAAATAAAGCGTAACTGTCTCGCCGTCGTGGGTGTAATCCATTTGCGCCCGATAAATTAACGCGGAACCGATTCGGGCAATGTCAAACTCATTATCAGCGAACACCGGCGGATTTTGCAGAAGCCCACGGTTGAACCGTTCAATCGACGGATACTTTGGGTCGGTGTCAATAAAAACATTGCCGCGTTCGTCGACGGCTCTCAAGACGACGCCCACAACCAGTGCCCCGCGAAAGTCATTGGGATTGTAAGTGCCGTAATTCTCCTCCAGCTCGTCGAGGACTTTTTTTATCTGCTCCATGCTGTAACGTATCGTCTTTTCGGCGGGTTCGTAAAGCGCAGTCATCACCCCGAACCACATCGCCGCATTAATTACCACCATTAACAAAAAAAAGCAGGCGGCGTAGCCCAAAGTTATCTTCGTGGATATTTCAAAGCCATTGACTCGGCGTCTAAGACTTTTGATGACTTTCATTAATCGTCGTCCTTTTGATTGTGCTTGCGAACGATGAACTTTAGCGGCGTGCCCTCGAAGCCAAAACTATCACGCAGGCGATTTTCTATGAACCGCAGATAGGAGAAGTGTAAAAGCTCCGGCTCGTTGACGAAGATTATAAATCGCGGCGGCTTGATGTCGGCTTGCGTCACGAAGAAAATCTTTGCGGACTTGCCCTTTTTGCTCGGCGGCGGATTGACGGCTACGGCGTCGCGTATCAGCTCGTTTAGGATGCTCGTTTGAATTCGCATTGACTGTTGCTCGGCAACGAACTTAACAAGCTCCGTCACGCGGTCGACGCGTTGCCCCGTCAAGGCACTGATATAAACTACGGGCGCATATTGCAAAAAGCCTAGCCGCTCCCTAAGGTCATCGGTGAAACGATTGGTCGAACGGTCGTGCTTGTTCGGGAAGATGTCCCACTTGTTGACGACGATAACGCAACCCTTGCCCGAATCGTGCGCATAGCCCGCAATCTTTTTATCCTGCTCTGTGACGCCGACGGGAGCTTCAATCAGCATAAGCACGACATCGGCGCGGTCAATCGCACGTAGCGAACGAATCACGCTGTAACGTTCGACCGGCTCATCAATCTTAGACTTGCGCCGCATGCCCGCCGTATCAATCAGCGTAAACTTTGTCCCGTCAATAAAGAAGTGCGTGTCGATTGCGTCGCGGGTCGTGCCGGGTATGTCGCTTACGATAACGCGTTCTTCGCCGAGCATTTTATTGACCAATGACGACTTGCCCACGTTCGGTCGCCCGATAACCGCAATCCTTATCTCGTCTTCGTCGCGTACTTCCGATTCAGCCTGTGGAAAAGTTTTTATCACGGCGTCTAGCAGGTCGCCCAAGTTCAAGGCATTGCTAGCGGATATTCCAATGGGCTCGCCGAGTCCTAGGTTATAGAACTCGTAAAGCTCGCTCTCCTGTTGCGGCGTGTCGATTTTATTTACGGCAAGGACAATCGGCTTATCCGCTCCGCGCAGGAATCTGGCAACGTCTTCATCATCAGCCGTCAAACCCGCTCGCCCGTCTACGACGAAAACGACTGCGTCCGCCTCCTCGACGGCAATCTTTGCTTGCGTGCGTATCTCCGTCAAAATTTTATCGGCGGATTTAATCTCGATGCCGCCCGTGTCTATCAGCGTGAACTCCTTATCAAGCCAGGTTGCGTCCATGTATATCCTATCGCGTGTCACGCCCGCCATATCGTCGACAATCGACAGCCGCCGCTTTCCTATCTGATTAAACAGCGTCGACTTGCCCACGTTCGGTCGCCCGACTATCGCCACTATTGGTTTGCTCATTTAAATTTCTCCTTCTAATGCTCGCCTGAACTCTGCGCCGTCGTGAATCGGCAAGACCTTAGCGGGTGCAAAGATTCTTCTGACCTCGGCAAGTGTCACGTCGTCTAGGAAGACTTCTTCGCCCGCCCGCAGTGCCGTCGCCGGTATCAATATCAAGTCACGTTCGCCGCCCCGCAAAGCCTCTATAATGTCCTGCCCTGTAAGCAAGCCCGACACGTTGACGCGTTCGCCGAAGAATTTATTTACCACGGGAACAATCCGCACGTTCGGAGCCGCAACCAACTGCTTTAAAACTTTAGCAAAGGAAGTGCCGCTTACCACGTCCGCGACAATTTTTTTGTCAGCGGCTAACGTCTCGGCTTTGAACTCTTCGATAAAGTTGCGCGTCATGCCGATTCCGTTTTCAATCTGCGGGAAGTCGTCATAATGTTCGGCGGGCGGAAAATCTTTCTCGGCTAGAAAATAAAATTCGTCGCCCAAATAAACGAACGTCCGCCCCGATTCTGTGCGCAGTCTCCTTTGATACGCCTCGACCTGTTCAATGACTTTTGCCGCCGACGCCTTATCGAATTGCTCAAGCGGGAACGGGTCGCGGCGATGGCGTGTCACTCCCACGGGCACTATCGCCAAGCTTAGCGCGTGCGGTCGTCGCTTTAATATCTCCGTTATCGTGAAGTCAAGCTCCGCCCCGTCGTTCAAACCCTTGCACAGGACAACTTGCGTATGATACTCCACGCCCGCCCGCTCCAGTTCGTCAAGTTGCGTTTGAATGTTCGCGCCGAGCTTCGTCCGCAATATCTTTGCCCTAAGGTCGGGATTCATTGCGTGGATTGACACGAACAACGGCGACAGATGATATTTCTTTATGCGGCGGAAGTCTTTAGCCGTCAGATTCGTCAGCGTGATGAAGTTCCCGAACAGAAACGACAGCCGATAATCATCGTCCTTAACTGATAAGGTTGGGCGCATGTTCGGCGCAATCATATCGACGAAGCAGAACACGCAATGATTTTTGCAACGCCGCACCCCGTCAAAGACTGCCGAATCAAATTCCGCACCAAGCTCCTCGTCCGCGTCCTTGTCAAAGGCAATAACTTCGCGTTCGCCGTCCGCGTGCTCAATCAGTAGCTCAATCTCTTCGTCGGCAAGCATGAAACTCAAGTCGATTATGTCTAGCGGCGTCCGTCCGTTGACTTGCAAAATCTTATCGCCCGCGACAAGTTCTAGTTCCTCGGCTAGGCTACCCGCCTCAATCCTTGTGATTAGTCCGTTCAAAAGTCTTCTCCTTAACCGAACGCCGGCGGGTCTTTGGCAAGCTCCCAATACTTTTCCGCCTCAGCACGATTGCCTAACATGCCGTAGCAATCGCCGATTAACTGATAAGCATCGCTACAACCCCAATTCAAAGCCTCTTGAGCATTGGCAAGAGCCTCCTCGTAATTGTGCATGGTGTAGAGTGCAAGCCCGCGACCGTACCACGCCCGCCAATTACGCTCGTTGTACTCGATAGCCCTGTCAGCATACTCAATCGCCTTAAGCGGGTCTTTAGTCGCGTAAATATACGCAAGCTCACCATAAGCTCCCGACATACCAGGACTTAACATTAATGCGTGTTCAAAGTCCAATCGGGCAGGCTCAATGTCATCTTGATTCAGATAGCACAGCCCACGATAAAAGTAGTTATCCGCAACCGAGGGACGCAACTCAATCGCCCGCGTGTAATCGCTCAGGCTTGCGGGATAATCTCTCGTGTAGTAAAGGAAGTAATAGCCGCGAGACTCATAAGCCAGCGCGTTGTTCGGATTGAGTTCGATAGCCTCCGTCCAACAAGCAACCGCCCGTTCGTAAGCCTCATCTGTGTTCAGCAAAACAAAACGGTCGCCCGTCTCCAACTTAACGTTCGACATGAAAACCCTATCTGCCTCCGAGAATTCGACTTTGAGCTTCTCTTGTGCCTCTGGAGATTTTTTATCAGCTGCCTCCGCTTTGAGCCGTTCGATTAGCTTCTGTTGTTCGTCAAGCTGGCGTTGAAGTTCAAGATTCTTCTGCACGAGTGATTCACGCTCCGAGACGCCTTTTGAAATCCAATCGTCGACGTTATCAGTATCAATGCTCGCCAGAACCGTCGCACGATACATGATGCCGCCATACTCCTCCATTGGGATAACTTTATAATCGACGCTGATGACTTTGAGGATACCGCTTGTCATCGTTTCAATCTCGTCGGCGACAAGCTCGAAGTTCGAGGACTTGGAATAGCTTTTGATATAAACGCCGGCTTTCTCCTGTGCGTTGCGTTCGGCGTAGAGCTTTGCCCTTTGCTTAGCCACGTCGGGAGTTTCAAAGTCGCTCATGATGTATTCGCCTACGCCGTCATAATTTCTGACCTCGGCATTAACGGGACTCGTGCCCATCAAACTGCCTAAGATTAGTGCTGTCAAAAGTTTTTTCAAGTCAATCACCGCCCGAAAAATTTTTCTGCGATTATATCAAAGGGCTAATCAAGTTGCAAAGGGCGCGATAAAGTAGTATACTGCGCCAATCAAAGGAGGTAGGAGTTATGCAGAAGTTTGAGAAATGGCAAGGGTGCGGCAACGATTTTATAATCATCGACCGCATTGGCAATGAGATTGAAAGTCCAGAAAAGATTCGCCAGCTGTGCGATAGGCATTTTGGCATCGGCGCGGACGGCGTGATTTACGTTCAAAGCTCCACGAAGGCGGCGACCCGCATGAGGATATTCAACGCGGACGGCACCGAGCCAGAGATGTGCGGCAATGGCATTCGTTGTTTTGCACGTTATCTTTTGAGCGGCGATAAATTTTTCTCCGACGACGATTTGACGGTTGAGACTGGCGCGGGCGTCCTTACTGTCAGCATGAAATACGACTTGATAACCGTGGACATGGGCGAGCCGATTTTCGCGGCAAATGAAATTCCTGTTGATGGCTTCGGCAGTCAAAAGTTGGTCGGGGAGCCTATCGAAGTCGACGGCGTCAAATACAAGATGACTTGTGTTAGCATGGGTAATCCGCATTGCGTTATCTTCGTAGACGACATCAAGGCGATTGACTTGGAGCATATCGGGTCGAAGTTCGAGACGCATGAATATTTCCCGCGCAAGACGAATACCGAGTTCGTGCAAGTCATCGGGAAAGATAAGTTGCGTATGAGGGTTTGGGAACGCGGTAGCGGCATAACGTTGGCATGCGGCACGGGGGCTTGTGCTACGGCGGTTGCGGCGAATCTCAACGGCTTAGCTGGCAAGAAGTCAACGGTTGTCCTCGACGGCGGCGAACTTCAAATCGATTGGCGCGAAAATAATCATATCTTCATGACGGGCGCGGCTGAACGAGTCTTTGTAGGTGAATTTTAATGCGTAGAGGTCTGTTGATAGTCGTTTCGGGCGCGAGCGGCACGGGCAAGGGCACAGTCTGTAAGAAAATCTTGGCTGACTTGCCCGAAGTCGCTTATTCAATCTCGGCGACGACTAGGAAACCGCGACCAGGTGAAATCGACGGCAAGGAATACTACTTCTTAAGCGTCGACGAGTTCAAAGCTTGGATTGCCGAAGAAAAATTCCTCGAATATGCCGAAGTCTACGGTAACTTCTATGGGACGCCGCTTAATAAGATTGAGGAGCGGTTGAATCGCGGCGAAGATATTCTTTTGGAAATCGACGTGCAAGGCGCGTTGAATGTTAAGCGCAAATGTCCCGACGGAGTTTATATTTTCCTCTTGCCACCGAGTTTGGAAGAGCTTAAGAGCCGTATTGAGGGACGCGGCACCGAAAATCCGGAAAGTTTATCCCGCAGATTAAAAAATGCCGTCGCGGAAATAAAAATCGGTCTGGAATATGATTATGTGGTCGTGAACGATACGATTGATAACGCGGCGGAGCAAATCAAAGCGATTTTGACGGCGGAACGCTTAAAAGTCGCCCGCAACGCCGATAAATTTAACTTAGGGGAAGGATTCTAAATGAAATTAAAAGAAGACGTGCTGAGCATGGTAAATCCTTCGACGGATTCAATGTTAAAGCAAACTCATAGCCGTTACGCCCTTGTTGTGCTCGCAAGTAAACGCGCTCGCGAACTTTTGAGCGGAAAACCTTGCCGAGTGGAGAAACGCGCAAGTAAATTCGTCACAAACGCGATGGAAGAGATTAACGAGGGCAAAATCACCTACGAAATAAAGGATTAAGCTATGATTGACAAAAAAAACATTTTAATCGGCGTGACAGGCGGAATTGCGGCTTATAAGGTCGTTGAAGTCGCAAGCCGCCTTAAAAAATCCGGCGCGAACGTCCGAGTTATGATGACTTTAGCCGCAACGGAATTTGTATCGCCGAGAACGTTTGAAGAGATTACAGGGAACGCCGTTTTCGTCGAAATGTTCGGCGATGCGGCGCATTTTCATGTTGCGCACGTTGCTCTTGCCGATTTCGCGGATTTAATACTGATTGCGCCCGCGACAGCGAATTTTTTGGCTAAAGCAGCCCACGGAATAGCCGACGACCTGTTGACGACGACAATTTTGGCTTCGGACAAGCCACTTTTAATCGCGCCGTCAATGAATACCAAAATGTTCATGAATTCCGCGACGCAAGACAATTTAAAAGTCCTAAAAGCTCGCGGCGTGAAGATTTTGGAGCCTGCAGTCGGAGAATTGGCTTGCGGCACGAGTGGAAAGGGTCGTTTGCCCGAACCTGTCGAGATTTGCGCCGTCGTCGAGAAATTTTTTGCTTCAGAACCGATTTTGAGCGGGAAAAGGATTTTAGTGACGGCTGGCGGCACGATTGAGGCGATTGACCCCGTAAGATATATCGGAAATCGTTCTTCGGGGCGCATGGGCTACGAAATTGCTAAATCAGCGATGAATTCGGGCGCGGAAGTCGTTTTAGTCTCCGGCAAAAGCGAAGTTGAGCCTCCAGACGGCTTAAAGGCGTTTATCAAGGTCGAATCCGCCTTGCAAATGCGTGATGAGGTTCTAAAACACTTTGAAACGGTCGATTGCGTGATTATGTCCGCCGCCGTCGCCGATTATCGCGTTAAAAACCCTTCCGCACAAAAAATAAAGAAGTCTGACGAAATTTTGACGCTTGAGCTTGTAAAAAACCCCGACATACTCCGCGAACTCGGAACTTTAAAGAAATCGCAAGTGTTAGTCGGCTTCGCCGCCGAAACGCAAAATATTTTGGAATACGCCAATAAAAAACTCGCCGAAAAGAACCTTGACTTCATAGTTGCTAACGATGTGACCGCTGAGGGCGCGGGATTCGGCGTTTCAACTAATATTGCGTCGATTATCTGGCGAAATGGCACCGTCGAGAGCTTTTCTAAGATGAGTAAGGCGGATTTGGCGGAAAAAATCATTGAACGCGTAGAAAAAACGCTGTGTCATTGAATTTTCATGAAGATATGCTAGGCTAACACAAACTTTATAGGAGGTGAAGTTTATGTTAGATAAAGCAATCAAATTTTTCATCACGCTGACCTTTGCAATCGTCGGAGGCGCGGCTTTGCATCAGGTTAGCCCGTTTTTAATCTCGTACATCAATCTGGAGTTCTTTAAAATCGAAACCGGCATCTTTGAACTGACTTTGGCGAGTTTGGTGAGCATTTTGGCGGGCGCAACGCTCGGTGGGCTTGGCGGTTGGTTCATTTCACCGTTTTTAATCGGCAAACTCGGAAAGTTTACTGCTTTTGTCGAAAAACAGCTTAGCAAAATGCCAATCAACGACGTAATCGCCGGAGCGGTCGGTTTGGCTATCGGACTTATAATTGCAAATCTTTTGGGCAATGCTTTCGCCCGTATTCCTGTCGTCGGAGATTATATTCCCGTAATTTTTAGCATCGTGCTCGGTTATCTGGGCGTAAAAATCACGATTAAGAAGCGTAAAGAACTTACAGGCAGTTTTAGTTTCATTCCGCACGTTTTGAAAGACATTTTACGCAGTCGAGAGGCTGATAAGGTCGTCAAAGAGACTAAACCGGAAGAAAAACCCCCTGAACCGCCGCCCGAACCGCCTGCTGAAAAACCAAAGGTCAATCTCGTCAAATTGCAGGAGCATAAGAACAAAAATTACAAACTGCTGGATACAAACGTTATAATCGACGGGCGCATTGCGGATATTTGCAAGACGGGCTTTTTGGAAGGCACTTTGCTTATTCCGGTGTTCGTTTTGGAGGAGTTGCAATATATCGCCGACTCATCGGACACTTTAAGGCGAGTTCGCGGGCGTCGCGGGCTTGATGTCCTTCAAAAAATCCGCGAAGACGAATCAAACATGGAAGTTGAGATTATGAACGTCGATTTTGAGGAGATTCAAGGCGTCGATTCAAAATTGGTGCGTCTGGCGCAAAAACTCGGCGGCAAAATCATCACTAACGACTTTAACCTTAATAAAGTTGCTCAACTGCGCGGCGTGGAGGTTCTTAATATCAATGAGCTGTCCAATTCCGTTAAACCGGTCGTGATTCCGGGCGAAACTATGAGAGTTCAGGTCGTCAAGGACGGAAAAGAGCCTGGGCAGGGCGTCGCGTACCTCGACGATGGCACAATGATTGTTATCGAGAACGGGCACCGCTATTTGAGCCGCACAATTTCCGTTGAAGTCACTAGCGCATTACAAACGGCGGCTGGCAGAATGATTTTCGCGAAGCCAAGATAGTTTCAAGCTTCAAAACATAAAAAACCCTTCGGCAACGTGTCGGAGGGCTTTTTTGTTGCCCGTTTTACAAAATCCAATATATTGGAAAACGTAAATCAAACTTCCAAATCAGCCCCAATTTTTGTACATGCCGAAAAATCCGCATAATGACGCGATACAAATTCCGCCATGGCGGAAAACGTAATTTGCGCCTCCAAATCGCCCTCAAAACCCGTTTCAAAGCTCCAAAATCACTTTCAAGCACTCAAAAACGTTTTTGGCAGGATTTTCAGCTCTGACTAAGAATTTTACTTCACGTTATGAAAAATTCAATCCAAAACACTCTCAAAGCCGCCGTTGAACGTCTCGCGGCTAAAAATATCGATTCGCCTCGCCTCGACGCTGAAATTTTGCTCTCGCACGTCCTTAATTGCCGCCGATTAACTCTTTACGTCGATTTTGATAAAATTTTGCCGCTCGGAGCCGTCTTGAAGTTCAATGAGCTTGTAAATCGTCGCTTAGAAGGTGTTCCCGTCGCTTATCTGACTGGAATTAAAGATTTTATGGGCTTGTCGTTCGCCGTCAATGAAAATGTCCTAATCCCGCGACCAGAGACCGAAATTTTAACTGAACTTGTCGGCAAATACCTGCGCGGACTCGATAGGGAAGTAATTTTCGCTGATTTGGGCACGGGTAGCGGCGCAATTCCAATTTCAATCTTAAAGTTCGTCAAAAATGCTCGCGCAGTCGCCGTTGACATATCAGAGGCGGCTTTGGAGGTTGCAAAGTTCAATTCGCAACGCTTTAACGTCGATGATAGGATAAAATTTTTCTGCGGAGATTTATTCGCGCCTTTAACAGGAAAATTTGATGCGATAGTATCAAACCCGCCGTATATCCCGACTAGCGACTTAAAAATATTGCAAGCGGAGGTAAAACGCGAACCACAATTAGCTTTGAACGGCGGCACGGACGGTTTAACTTTTTATCGGCGAATAATCAGCGACGCGCCTAAATTTTTAGTTGACGGCGGACTTTTGGCAGTCGAGGTCGGGATAAATCAGGCTTTGGCAGTCAAAAATTTATTCGAGGCGTCAAATTTCGTTGACGTGGAAATTTTTAAAGACTTAGCAGGGCTTGAACGCGTTGTGGCAGGCAAATTACGTTGACAGATAAAAACTTTTTGTTAAAATGGTTGTGAGGTGATTAAAATGACAGAAAATATAAATATAGCTATTGATAGCGAAGATTTGAAAGAATTTAATAAACAAACCGGCATGAGCATAGCAGATTGTATAAAAATATTAGTGAACAGCGTAAAATATGGCGGAAAATTGGAATTAGACCCGTTTTGGAGCGACGAAAACATCAATGAACTTAAAAGTAGAATAAAAAATGGCAAAATGGAACGTCACGACTTAATTGAGGTAGACGAATGATATTTAAAATCAAGAATGAACAGATAAAAATAAATAAATGCGGTACACATTACGATGATAAGTAAAAAAATCTCTTCGGCGTCGTGTTGAAGGGTTTTTTTTGTGTTATAATCGCGAATTGTAAGGAGGAATTAATTTGCAGACAAAAATTTTACAGCCAACGGAAGAAAATTTGATTTTAGCGGCTGAACTAATCAAGCAAGGGGAATTAGTCGCGTTCCCGACGGAAACTGTGTACGGATTGGGCGCGGACGGCTTAAACGAGGCGGCTTGCAAGAAAATATTCGCGGCGAAGGGCAGACCAAGTGATAAACCGCTAAGTTTGCACGTGGCAAGCCTAGAAATGGTCGAGCAGGTCGCAAAAATCACCGCGCAGTCAAGAAAATTGTTCGCGGCGTTTTGTCCAGGTGCCTTGACGATAATATTGCCAAAGAATAAAATTGTTCCGGACTTCGTGACGGGAAAATCAAGCGTCGGGATAAGATTTCCGGCAAATGACGTAGCGTTGAGGCTGATAAAGTTATCTGGCGTGCCGATAGCGGCACCGAGCGCGAATTTATCAGGAAAAACGCCGCCGAAGACCGCGCAAGAAGTATTCGAGAACTTATCGGGGCGCGTGGAAGTGATTTTGGACGGCGGGCAATGTCAATTCGGGATTTCATCAACGATAATCGATTTAACAGGGTCGGAGCCGAAGATTTTACGACACGGGGCAATTTCAGAGGAAAAAATATGGGAGGTGTTGAGATGAGCAACGCGGAACGCAATAAATTGACAATGAAACGCTTTATGATGTGCATTAACACGAATGATAAAGCTTTGGCGGAAGAAATTATCGCTAGCGACGCGGAATTTACGACGCCGGTATCAGAAAAGCCGCTTTACGGTGGCGCGGGCTATTTATCGGTCGTGGACTTGATGCGCAAGAGTTTTTCGGATATTCGCTGGGAAATGGTCGACATGGCGGCGGAAGATGATAAAGTTGCGGTGAATTGGATTTGTAGCGGCACGCACGACGGCGAATTCATGAATCTTGCGCCGACAGGCAAGAAAATTTCGTTCAGCGTGATGAATTTCTACTATTTCAACGCGGACGGCAAGATTATTAACGATGTGGCGGCTCAAGGCATGTTTGGGTTGCTTGCGGCACTTGATTTGATTAAAAATTAACGGAGGTTGCACTATGGATTTAATGGAAGGCTTGCAGAAGGATAAAGAACTGTTCGCGGCTGTGGAAAACGAACTTAATCGCCAAAGGAACAAATTGGAACTGATTGCGTCGGAAAATATCGTGAGCAAAGCGGTAATGGAGGCTCAAGGCTCGGTTTTAACGAACAAATACGCGGAAGGATACCCTGGAAAGCGTTATTATGGCGGTTGTGAGTTCGTGGACGTGGCGGAACAGCTCGCGATTGACCGTGCAAAGCAACTTTTCGACTGCGATTACGCAAATGTACAGCCGCATTCGGGCGCGCAAGCTAATATGGCAGTATATTTCGCGCTTGCGACGCCTGGCGATGTGATAATGGGCATGAATTTGACTGACGGCGGGCATTTAACGCACGGTTCGCCCGTCAACATGAGCGGAAAGTATTTTAAAATCGTTCCGTACGGTGTAAATCGCGAAACTGAAACGATTGACTACGACGAACTGGAAAAAATCGCGTTTGAGTGCAAGCCGCGTATAATTGTGGCTGGAGCGTCGGCATATTCGCGGATAATCGACTTTGAACGGCTCGCAAACACTGCTAAGAAGGTCGGCGCGTATTTAATGGTCGATATGGCGCACATTGCCGGATTAGTGGCGGCGAATTTGCACCCAAGCCCGTTGCCATATGCCGATGTAGTGACTTCGACGACTCATAAGACTTTAAGAGGTCCCAGAGGCGGATTAATCCTTTGCAAAGACGCGGAGTTTGGAAAACAGTTCAATAAAGCGATTTTCCCAGGCACACAGGGCGGACCTTTAATGCATGTGATTGCGGCTAAGGCTGTGGCGTTTTTCGAGGCTTTGCAACCCGAATTTAAAGTTTATGCCGCGCAGATTATCAAAAATGCAAAAGTTTTGGCGGAGACTCTGACGGCGGACGGCTTTAGGATAGTCAGCGGCGGCACGGATAATCATTTAATGCTAGTCGACCTCACGAGCAAAAATATCACGGGCAAAGAGGCGCAAAACGTCCTTGACGAGGTAAATATTACTGCCAACAAGAATACAATCCCGTTTGAACCGCGTAGCCCGTTCGTAACCAGTGGTTTGCGGCTTGGAAGTCCTGCTTTGACGACTCGCGGCTTTAAAGAAGATGATATGCGCGAAGTTGCAAACATAATCGCCTTAGTTCTGAACAATCCCGCTGACGAAGACAAAAAAATTGATGCACGGGCAAGAGTAGCCGCGCTTTGTAAAAAATATCCGCTATACTTAAATGGAGCTGACGAATAAAAATATTGACGGCGCGATTGAGGACATCCGCGCCTTTTTTGAAAGCTCTAAAGTTCCGCACAAAGATATACTAAAAATTTGTCTCGTCGTGGAAGAATCTTTGCTCCGTTATCAAGAAAAATTCGGCGAGGCTCATGAGTTTAACCTTTACAAGAAAAAATGGTTCAGCGAGCCGAAAATTATAATCCGAGTCAAAGGAGAACCGTTTTATCCTCTGCATAATGAACAAGAAGACGACGATACGATTTTAAGCAACGCGGTCATGCAACGGCTCCTGCATTTTGACGAGGCAAAGACGACTTATCGCTACGAAAACGGCTACAACGAATTAATTTCCTATTCGACGCGGGAACATAAGACAATTAAAGTTCCTGGCGGCTCAATAACGATTGCGATAATTTTGGCGATAGCGTTTTCGTTCGTCATAGGGCATTTATCGCCGGAAGTCCAAAATATATTATCGGAAAAGATTATTTCGCCCGCTTTGTCGACGCTGACGGCTTTAATCGTCACGGTAATGGTCTTCATGATATTTTTCTCAATCGTGGCGGGCATTTGCGCGATAGAAGATGTCACAATGCTTAGCAATATCGGTTCGACTGTCGTTGGAAGATTTTTTTTGATAGACGTGTTGATAGTCGCCGTGACTTTTTTAATCTGCTCGTTTTTCTTCCCCGTGATGTCGCTTGTGGATAAAAATGTTGTTGATGTCAGCCAAATTTCGGAATTGTTGCTATCAATTATCCCGACGAACATTTTGGAGGCATTTTTAAAGGGAAAAGTCTTGCAAGTTACGATAATGGCGTTCGCGGTTGGGATTGGCATAATAAAAATCGGTAGTCGAATAGAGAACGTTAAAAATTTCGTCGCCGAACTCAATCTTTTGATGTTTAAGATAGTCGAGATGGTTTTTTCGACGATACCGCTTGTAATATTTCTGTGCGTGGCAAAAGCATTGTTGACAAGCAGTCTTGCGGACTTCCTGAAGGTGTGGAAAATAATCGTCGCGGGCTTAATCGTGTACGCAATAATTATTTCGCTCATGCTGATTCGGCTTTACCTCAAAACAAAAGTATCGATACCGGACTTTCTGAAGAAAATTTCACCTGCGGCGATAATTTCGTTGACAACGGGCAGTTCCGTCGCCTCATTGCCGAAAACCCTTGAAATATCCAAAGAAAATCTGCGCATCGAGGAGAAATTTTGTAATTTTTGGGTGCCGCTGTCGTTAGTTTTGTTTTCTCCGTCGAAATTAATTCAGCTTAGCATGGCGGGCTTTTACGTAATGTCGATTACGGGCGAAGATTTTTCTGCATTTGAGGCGGTTATAACAGCATTTCTTGCGATACAGCTTAGCTTCGCATCACCGAACGCAGCGGGCGGAATAGTGGCTTCGTTCACGCTTTTATTGACGCAACTCGGACTTCCATTAGAGCACGTGGGCACTTTGATGATTGCGGACGTCATTACTGGCAATTTATTCACGGGATTGAATGTTTTGGTTCGTCAGTGCGAATTAATGACGGTCGCGCACAAAATGAACTTTATAAAGACTTAGGAGGCTCATCAGTGGATTTAGATTATCTAATTTTCTTGCAAGGACTTCGTAACGATTGGGGTGGCGAAGGATTCTTTACTTTAGTCTCAAGTTTGCCGAAAAGCGCACTGACTGCACTGATTCCGGCGATACTTTTCTGGTGCATAAACAAAAACGCGGGAATTTTTATCTTATTCAATGCGGAATTCGGACGCGTGATAAATGAATTGCTCAAAGGGACGTTTTGCGTCTATCGCCCGTGGTTTAGCAGTTCAGAACTGATACCAGCGGCAGACGCAATGCAAAAAGCGTCGAGTTTTTCCTTTCCGAGCGGTCATACGCAATTTGCAACGGCTATTTTCGGCGGCTTCGCGTTCTTCTATCGGAAAATCGTTCCGTGGCTGATAATTCCATGCGGCTTAATCGTATTAATGGTGGCATTCAGTCGAAATTTTCTAGGCGTGCACACTCCGCAGGACGTTTTAGTCGCGATGGCGTATTCAATCGGGCTATTTTTCGTAGCTGAACGGCTTTTTAATTGGATAGGCAAGGACGACGAGCGCAAATTAATATTTTTTGTCGGCGGAATGATAATATGCACGATAATTTTCCTGTACTTGTACTTCAAGCCATATCCCGAAGACATTTTGAACGGAAAAGTAATCGTCGACCCGCTGTCGGCGCGGATAGATGCCTTTGACGCTCTCGGATTTGGGCTGTCATTCTTCTTAGGTTGGTTCCTCGAACAAAGATTTATCAACTTCAAGACGAAAATCCCGCCGAAGGATAAACTCTGGCGAATCATAATCGGCGTCGGGATTTTGGGTGTGATAGCCGTCGTCGTGTATCCGTTGCTGAAATTCTTCCTGAGCGTCGAGGCTTACGAGTTCTTTAAAGCGTTTTTGCCGTTCTTCTCAATCCTATTCATAATCCCGTTGGTGTTTACGCGGGTGGAAAGGCGATTCAAACGATAAACATAAAAAAATTTGTATTCAGCAAGGAAAAGTTGTAAAATCCCCTAGCGGTAAGTTAAGGGATAATTTTTTTTGCGAAGGAGATTGAAATGGAAAGCAAACAGCAAGGTTCATTGGCGGGATTCTTAGTTCCGTCAATCATCGGGATTATTTTGTTTATGATTCCCGTGCAATACGACGGGAGCTGGACAATCGTCGTTAAAATTATCGCGGACATGATTAGCAATGCGATTGGCGAGTTTCTGCCAGTATTATGCGTCGGGATAGTTACGTTGTCGGCGATTCTCGGCATAGTTTTCTTAGGCAAGCCGAATTTCATTGCGACTTATCCAATCGTGGCTAATACGTTCTCGACGACGGCGATTTGGGTCGTGATTCGGATTTTCGGCGCGATATTCATTTGGCTGACGTATCTTGGCATACAATCGGGCGAAGGCGGCGCGGGCGTCATCAGTCTTATAACTTCAGACGACAACGGCGGCTTCGTGCTAAATGATTTGCTTAGCGTGCTCGTAGTCATTTTCTTATTGGCGGGTCTTTTACTGCCGTTGCTGTTGGACTTCGGGCTACTGGAATTTATCGGCGCAATGCTTACCAAAGTTATGCGTCCGCTGTTCACGATACCCGGACGCGCCGCCGTCGACTGTATCACGTCTTGGATTGGTGATGGTACCTTAGGCGTCATGCTAACGGCGAATCAATACGAAGGCGGCTATTACTCCAAACGCGAGGCGGCGATTATCTCAACGACGTTTTCCGCCGTGTCGATTACGTTTTCTATCGTTGTGTTGGCGCAGGTCGACCTTATGGAATACTTTGGGCTGTACTACCTTTTAATCTGTGCGATAGGAATTGTCTGTGCTTTAATACTTCCACGAATCCCACCGCTTAGCTTGAAGAAGGACGAATACTTAGTTCCCGGCAAGGCAATGGGCGAGAGCTTGCCCGAAGGTTATACAACGTCTTTTCAATACGGAATAGCCTTGGCTCGTGAACGCGTCGCCGAACACAGAGGCTTTGAACAATTTATGGAAGGCGCATTCAAGAACGCGGCGGGCATGTGGTTTGGCGTCTTGCCGGTCGTCATGTGCATAGGAACGTTGGCTTTGGTCTTGGCGAATCACACGACGATTTTTGACACGCTAGGCTTGCCGTTCCTGCCACTATTGCAGCTCCTCGACGTGCCACAAGCCGAAGCCGTCTCCAAAACAATGATTGTCGGCTTTACGGACATGTTTACGCCGTCAGTCCTCGCGGCGGGCACGATTACAAGTCCCATGGCAAAATTTATCGTGGCAGTCATCTCCGTCACGCAACTGATTTACTTATCGGAGGTCGGCGGGCTTATCCTCGGCTCCAAAATCCCCGTCAACCTGCCCGAACTGTTTATCCTCTTCCTTGAGCGGACAATTATCAGTTTGCTAATCGCCGCACCCGTCGCGCACATGTTCTTCACGAATTAACGCTTGATTTTTCCCGACGCGGCAACTATAATTTCGGCGAAAATAAAAAAGTCCCGCGACCTTGCGAGACTGGTGTTTGACAAGCGGTTTAGCCCTCAAAGAGAATTTCTAGGTAATGTGCTACGTGTGTTGTCGCTTAGCTGGTCAGAGCTTAGGCGGCTGTGTTACTGGGTGCCAAACATTGAACGCGGGGATTAGCTCCGAGTATCTATGACTTGGACGCGACTGCTGTTCTGTCGCTTTCAAAGCGACCCGTCCGTGGCAAGAACTACAAAGGATTTTAGCACGAACGAAGATTTTTACAAGCCGATTGCGTCGGCTTCTTTTTTTGCCAAAGTTCAATCGCTAGACACGCCAGAGCAAAGACCGTGACGGCAAGCCCGCGATAGGTAAAGAACGCGTGAATATGTGAATGCCCGCTTGCCATGACGTACCAAACGAACGGCAACGCGGCAGGGAACAGATACGGCAGAACAATTCGGCGGGTGATGAGGTGTCGACGGCTAATCAGGACGTAAAGCAGGGCGATTATCCCGACGAACAGAAAAATTCTAATCGGTCCATGCCCCAAGGTCGCAATGTTCCTTTGAATCGCGCTGAGGAAGGAGATTTGCCAGCCCGCGTCGGCGTGGTCGCTGACAACTCTTGCGTGAACCATGATTTGATGAAGACCGTCCGCCAGAACGTTCTGCCCCGTCAAGACATAAGCCGCAATCCATTTGCCAGACCACATGCCCGCATAGCCGACGCCCCACGAGATTAAAAGCCCGCCCATAACCTTAAGCGAAGTATCTTTGTTGAGCAGATAGAAGACAATCAGTGGCAAGCCGACGGAGAAGACAGGATAGGTTAAAAAGTCCGTGAACGCGACGATTATCCCGATTGCCGCGAAAAAATACGGATAAAGTTCGTCGTCCATGAGGCGGCGATTTTTTTTGAGCATGATGATTAAAGCCGTCAAAGTCACGACGTAAATTGATGAGAATTGGAACGACATCGACACCGAGACTAAGTTTATCGTCATGACGGCGGCGGCGAAGGCTAGCGCGTGCGGATTCCCGAAGGTTTTATAAAACATGAGCAACGCCACGACGAATAAGATAAAGTCCGTGTACGCCAGCAACATTCGCACATGGTTGACTTTAGCCATCATCAGCATTGGCTTGAGAATCACCAGATAGCCGTGCCAATAGCGCGGGTAGTTTATTTCGGTTAAGTCGCTCGTGTCGCCGTGCATAACTTTTATCAGGGCGTCAACGGGCTTTTCGTCCTGCGGGAGTCCGTAGCGTGGATTGAGCATTGCCGCTTGGACGGGGGCGGCTATCGGGTGCGTGACCTCAAGTAGCATTATCGCATCAGTGAAGTTGTCTAGCTTTGAATGTTCGCCCGAACCCCACGCTGGATAATTTCCTTCGCGTTCGTAGATTTGAAGACCCGCTTGAATATTTTGGACGACGCGTCCCGTTGGCAACGAGTAAACAAAAATCATCAGCCCCGCGCCGATAAGAACACTCAACGCAACGCCGATGACGATTCGCAGAAATTTTTTAGTGTTAAGCATTTGCAAACTCCAGCTCTGGTTCGGCGTCAATCAACTTCAACGCGGCGGCTTTGTGATAGTAAAGCTTGAGAGCTTCCAAAGCCTGAGCCGTCAAATTCCATTTAATCGCGCCGCCCAAATATTTATCTAGCTCGTCGAAGGTAAAAGGCTTCGTCGACAGCACGGACTCAATCGCCTGCGCCTTGTGCTCAATGCCGAACGCGAACGCCCGAAGAATTTTTTCATACGTCGTCTTGAAAACTTCTGGCTGATTGGTTACGAAATCTCTTCTGACAGTCCACAGCGCGTAAACCATCTGACGACCGGTAAGCTTGTGCCACTCGTGCCCAATGTCGTAGACATAAAAACCTTGCGGGCGGTGCAGGTAAAGATAAAGTGCGTCGTCGCCTATGAATAATGCGGCAGTCGCGTCGTCGTCAACGGGATTATCAACGGTTATGGGGCGCGTCTGGTAGTCGGGGGCGGCGTCGTAACTTTCATGCAGGATAATCTTAAGCAACCGTTGAGCCGTCGCCGATTTGGACGTTAGGATAATCTTATCGTCGCGGAGTTTATCAATCGGCTTGCGGGAGATTAGGATTATACTCGTCACGTCGTCATCAGCGCGAACACAAAGTTTGGGCAGAATCAGCAGGCTATTGCTTTGGCGTGCGTATTCAATCGAAGAAACGTTGCTAAGGTCGATACGTCCCGCCGCAAGCTCGGCATTTAGGAAGGTCGGCACGCCGTAGACGATTTGCAAATCCTGCGCCGCGTGTTGATAGCCGTAATGGAGCGGCAGGACGTTCAAGAAGTTTATATGCCCGATTCGCGGACTCATTTAAACATCTCCTTAAGAATTCAAATTAACCCATGCTTGACTAAGGGCGGGCGTCATTTTAAAATCGTTTTGGGAGGCGATTTTATGAACGACGACAACTTCAACAAGCCAGAGCAGACGACCCACAACGAAGGCGACGCACGCTTTGACGTAAGCTCACTAGACGAGGTCAAGGACGAGAACGGCAACGGAATCTTCCACATGACGCCGCGTTTTAAATGGATACTCGCGCTATCAATCCTGCTGTTGTTCCTGGTGTGCGTGCTAATGTACTCGGTTTATATGGACGCCCTCGCCGCTCAGATTTGGCAGCTTGCGATATGGGGCGTGTGCGCGGTGCTTGCGATTTACTCCGTCATAAAAAAATCTTTGGCGGCGGTGATACTCAACTTTATCTTGTTCTTAGGCATTTCACTGATACCGGTCTGGCAATCGGCTCACGAAAACTTTCAAGCGGTTTTTAAGCTATTCTTCGGCTAAAAAAATTTCCCCCTCCTAATCTGGAAGGGGATTTTTTATGTCTGATAGAACTGCTCCGCCTCCGTAACTAGTTGACGGATAATTTCCTTGACGGGCAAGATTTCTTTGATACGCGGCATGTATTCGCCGGTGAAAACCAAACCCGTTTCCAAATCTCCTTGTTGAGCTCGCGTCAAGGCTCGGACGATGCAGAAGTTATGCTTGCACGCCTTCAAGCACGAGTCGCAAGTTTTCGGTGGCACGCGACCTGCCATTACTCGTTTTGAAAAGGGAGTTCGCACTGCCCGCCCCGGCAAACCAACTGGGCTATTGATAACGACGACATCTTCTGGTTGTGACTTGAGGTAATACTCCTTCAAGCTCGGTGCGCCGTTCGATTCGAGACTTGCCGCGAAACGTGAGCCCATTTGCACGCCGTTTGCGCCCATCTTCAAAACGTCGGCTATATCTTTGCCTGTTAGGACGCCGCCCGCCGCTATGACTGGGATATTGACTGCGGCGCGAATCGGTTCAATCAGCTCACGAACAGAAATATCCGTGCCGAGGTGTCCGCCCGCCTCTTTTCCTTCGACGACGACCGCCGAGGCTCCCAGCTTCTGTGAAATCTTCGCCAGCTTGACAGAGGAAACTATCGGGACTATCGGCGTGCCAGACTCTCTGCCCAGCCCGAAAATATCACGCGAAAACCCCGCGCCCGCAACGATTAAATCAATCCCCGCGTCTATCGCCGTATGAACAATCCCTGCGAAATCACTTGCCGCGACCATAATATTTATTCCGATTATGCCGTCGGTCAAGGAGCGTGCCAATTTTATCTCGTAGCGCAATTCGTCATGAGCCATGCCCGACGCCGCGATTAGTCCTATGCCGCCCTCTTTGGCAACCGCCGCCGCAAGCCGTGCAGTCGATAGCCTTATTGCCATGCCGCCCTGCACGATTGGGATTTTTGCTATCTTGCTTCCTATTTTTAGTTCCGGTAGTCTCACGGATAATCCTCTCCAAAAAAAGCTGTTAGGGATTAACGATTAGAAAGCCTAACCACTAATCCCCCATCACTCATCAAGCGTTGGTTTCTCCGTCTATGTACTTAACGACATCTTCGACGGTCTTAATTTTCTCGGCCTTTTCGTCGGGGATTTCGATATTGAATTCCTCCTCGAACGCCATGATTAATTCGACTATGTCCAAAGAATCCGCGCCCAAGTCATCGACGAAAGTCGAGCTCATCTGAATCTCGTCCTCTTCGACTCCAAGTTGTTCTTTGACGATTTTTTTAACCTGTTCAAACGTTGACACTTACAGTCACCTCCTTTCAAAGCTGCGTCACATGACCATTCCGCCATCTACTGACAAAACCTGCCCCGTGATATACGCCGCCTCATCTGATACCAAGAACGCCACTGCATTGGCAACGTCTTCGGGAGTTCCCATTCTTCCCGCAGGTATCTCTTGCATCATTACTTCCTTGACTTTTTCGCTAAGCGCGGCAGTCATGTCGGTGTTGATAAAGCCTGGTGTCACTGCGTTGACTGTCACACCACGCGACGCAAGCTCCCGCGCCGCTGACTTCGTGAATCCGATTATGCCCGCCTTTGCCGCCGCGTAGTTGGCTTGGCTTATGTTGCCTTTGAGTCCCACGACACTCGACATATTCACGATTCGTCCGCCGCGTTGCTTCATCATCAGCCTAGTTACAGCCTTCGTGCAGTTGAAGACGCCCTTTAGGTTCGTGCTGATAACTCTGTCGAAGTCGTCTTCCGTCATCTTGATTAGGAGATTGTCGCGGGTTATGCCGGCGTTGTTTATCAGAATGTCCAGCCGCCCCCACGCGCCGACGACCTTTTTTATCAGCTCCGCCACGACCTCGAACTTTGCAACGTCACCTTGAACGAGCATTGCCGCGCCGCCTGCCGCTTCTATTTGGGCTTTGACTTCCTCGGCTTTTGATACGTTGCTTGAGAAGTTCAACGCGACCTTTGCTCCGTCCGCCGCTAGTCTTAGTGCTATTGCCCGTCCTATGCCGCGTGAGGCTCCTGTCACGAACGCCACCTTGCCTGATAACTTTGAACTCATTACAACCTTTCGCCTCCCGTTTGCAGAATATAGCACAAAGCTTTTCGCTTGTCTACATTTATACGCCGATTAAATGCAACGTGGACGTTGCATCCGGTGGTCGCGCTGGACTCGCTGATAAAGTCAAATGTTATCGCCGCGCATGAAGTCATCAGCTTATAAAATCCCTGACGACCTCGCCCGCCATAATCAAGCCCGCGACAGAAGGCACGAACGCATTGCTACCGATAAACTCTTCCACACGTCGTGGCGGCTCGTCCGACCAAACGACCTTCAAAGATTTTATGCCGCGTTCCCTTAGCTTCTTGCGCATGACTTTAGCCACAGGGTCAACGCTCGTCTGATAAATATCTGAGACCTTAAAGCGTGTGCCATCAAGTTTATTGCCCGCGCCCATGCTTGAAATAATTTTTATCCCGCGCCGCGTGCATTCCTCGACGAGGAAAATTTTCGCCGTCAACGTGTCAATCGCATCGACGACGTAATCATAGCGACAAATAAAAAAATCCTCGACGCCTTCGCCGGGCAAGAAGAACTTTTGAATCGTATCGACCTTGGCGGCGGGATTTATATCGTGAATTCTTTGGCGCATAACTTCCACCTTAGATTTGCCGACCGTCGAGCTTAGCGCGTGGAGTTGCCTGTTAATGTTCGTCTCGTCAATGTCGTCCTTGTCAATCAAAATCAAATGCCCAATGCCCGAACGCGCCAGAGCCTCCACCGCAAAAGAACCGACACCCCCCACGCCGAATACCGCAACCGTTGCCGCAGTCAGTTTGAAAAAGTTTTCTTCTCCGATTAAAAGTTTCAGCCGTTGGAACCTGTCATTCATACGAACACTCCGATTAATTAATAGCTAGCGGTGAGTAAGAATCCGGCCGCCATGGACGGCGGCCGCCCCGCGTTTGAAACATGGATGTTTCATAGCGGGGACGCCCTTTCTTTGCATACTTTCTTTGGGCGAGCAAAGAAAGTATGAACATAAACTCATTTGGTATCACGCGGGCGGAAATTGAACGTCGGCAACTGGAAAGTATTCTGCGGCGGAGGCGGAGGTTTTGGAGCCTCAAAATTAAAACCCTTCGATACCGTGACTGTTGATTTGGGGGCTTCGACAACCGGTGATTTCAACGCGAGGCTGTCAGCAAAGTCTGTCGCGATAATCGTAGCTTGAATCATGCCATTCATACTCTTATCAATGACCGTGCCTAGGATAATGTTCACGTCGTCTTCGGTCTGGCTGAAGATATAACTTGCGGCGGCGTTCACGTCATGAATCGGCAAAGTCTCGTCGCCCGTGATGTTTAGGATTATGCCGCGTGCGCCCTTCAAGGACTTATCGATAAGCGGGCTTTCAATCGCCTCTTGCACAGCCTTAACCGCGCTTATATTACTCCTGCCAATGCCAAGGAGCGCGTCGCTTGATTCACTCTGCCTAAATATCGTCGTCATGTCTGCGAAGTCGACGTTTATAACTCCAGTAGTCAAGATGAGTTCAGCCACGCAACGAATCGCCTGCCGCAAGACCGAGTCCGCCGCCTCGAAGGCAGTGACCACCGTTAAGCCTTTGTTCTCCGGCAACTTCATCAGGTTATCGTTTTTGACGACAATCAACGCGTCCATGTAAGACTGCATACGGACGATACCTTCATTGGCAATGCGTTGCTTGCGAATACCCTCGAACTTAAAAGGAATCGTGACGACGCCGACGGTTAATATCCCCATCTCCTTAGCGAGCCGAGCAATCACAGGAGCCGCACCAGTTCCCGTGCCGCCGCCCATGCCAGCCGTTATGAAAATCATATCCGCGCCGACCATCATTTCCTTTAAGCGTTCGGAATCATTTTTAGCCGCCTGCTCACCGATTGCGACCTTGCCGCCCGTGCCGCGTCCCTTAGTCAACGATTCGCCGATTTGCACCGCCTTAATCTTGTCTAGGTTTGAAAAGCTCAGCGCGTGCGAGTCCGTATTGACCGCGACGAGTTCAATTTCCAAGAAGTCACTTTCGGCTATGCGTTTAAGGACGCTGTTGCCGCCGCCGCCCACGCCAAATACTTTTATCGTGACGAGGGCTCTTTTAATCGCCGCGTCGTCCTCAGCCTTCTGGCGTTCCTTGTTCAGGCGAAGTTTATTCAACGCCTCCTTGATTGCCGCATCATTAGCCCCCATAACGTTTCGTTCCTCTCAAAAAATATTTTCGTCAATTTTCGACGCGCCAAAAAATTTTCCTTCACAGCTTCCGCTTTATAATCGTCCACTGAGTGGCGAGCATTCCGATTAACATTAGCACACAGCCGACAAGTTCCTGCGTTGTCATGACTTCGCCCAAGAAGAACCAACCCGCCAACGCTCCGAAGATTGCCTCGAAGCTCATCAGGATTGCCGCAGTCGATGGCTCGGCGTATCGTTGCCCGTAAAGCTGAAGAGTAAACGCAACGCCCGAACTCATCACGCCGCCATAAAGTATTGGGAACCATGCGTTGACCATTGCGCTAAGGCTCGGCGTCTCCAGCGTGAACATCGCCGCGAAACTTAGAATCATCACGATAAAAATCTGAGCGGTCGACAGTTCGATTAAATCCACACGAGCCGCGAACTTGTCTACCAATAAAATTTGCGCCGTCCACACGAACGCACTAAGGAAAAGTATCACGTCGCCCGATTGAATCGAAAGACCCTCGCCGACCGCAAGCAAGTACAAGCCGACGATTGCAAGCAGTGCGCCTATCCAGTTCTCGTGACGAATTATCTTGCCTAGGAGCTTTGCACCCAGCGGCACGAAAACGATATAAAGGCACGTGATGAACGCCGCCTTGCCCGCCGTCGAATATTGCAGGGCGATTTGTTGCATTGAACTCGCCACGAACAGCACGACGCCGATTAGCAGACCGATTGCAAAGCCGCGCCGATAATTTTTCCGTCGTCGCTCTCTGGCACGTTGCTTGTGCGTGTAGAGTAGCACCGCGACCAAAGAGACGAAGCCAGCCAGATACCTTGCCGCCGCATAAGAAAAAGGACCAAGTCCATCCATGCCCTCAAGCTGTGCTACGAACGTCGTCCCCCAAAAAAACGCCGCCCCCAATAGCATCAACGTTCCTTTAATCTTCATAAAGTTTCCTCCTGAATTTACAATTTCATTATATCACCCCTTGCCTGTGAATACATCTTCTAAATACGCGAAGTCGTTCCTGAAAAGATTAAATGCATCACTACTTCAAAATAAAAAACGCTCAAAATTCGAGCTAAGTGTTGACCTATGGGAAGATATTGCCGCTTGAACTATCGGTTATTCCGCAAGAAGATTCAGCAGAGCCTTAATCTCTGTCAGCTTGTTCGTAATCGGTTCGCATTTAAAAGCTTTCTCGGAAACAATGAGAGCTTGTGGAAATTCTTTCCAATCTATAGCACTGATTCCTTTGATTTCGTTATTGAAAAGTCGCACTTCGTCTCCGTTTTGAAATTTCCGGAATAATTTCTGCAGTGTCTGTGCTATATCGCGGTTTTGCACGTTGCCGTATAATTGCACCGCCTTGTGACTGCCCAAAAACGCCGCTGCAACGTCCACAGTACTGGAACCCAGATTTTCAATCAGCGGTTTTACGTTCCAGTAGAGAAGGTAGACTTTGTTTCCGCCCTCCGTCAATTTTTGTGCACAACGATAGGTGTCCAACGTGTAAAATTGCTCATACATCTTTGCTTTGGCTTCCAATTCGGACATCGTTGTTGCTTGCTCCTCGATATAATCCCTTACGGCTTTTGCTTCGGCGGGATAGTTGTTGTCAAGGAAACACAAAATTTCGTCCAGCTCTTTGGATATGAAATCTTCGTATTTTTTTTCGCCGACAAGGGATTTGTAAATTTGTCTTTCATTGCTTGGAATACCGATGATGAATTCAATTCCTGACGCGGCTCCGTCCCGATAGGCGGCATACATGTCCAAGGGAAACATTTTCCCTTCGCGGGTCGGTCCGGACGCTAAATCCAGTACAAGTTTTTGCGACGCCTCTTTTAACTGCGCCGTCGAAAGTTGCATAAGTTCTTCCATCGTCTTTGTTGAGGTTTCTTGCAGGAGCCTTTTAGCCAAATTTCTGGACGTTTCTGGCGTACTGTAAGTGAACATGGGGTCGCCGTAAAATATGAACGCTTTTTGGAAAAGCCCCTTCGCTTGTTCGCACGCCGCAAGTAAGCTAAGGCTTAGGGCTCCTGACTCAAAACCCATAACGGTAATCCGTTCGGGGTCTCCTCCAAAAGCGGAGATATTCTCTTTAATCCAGTGAAGTGCCGCGATTTGGTCGAGCAAGCCGAGGTTTAGCGCGTCGGGATAATTTTCGCCGCCTGGAGTTTCGGAAAAATCAATGAAGCCTAAGATACCTAGCCGATAATTGAAAGTGATGCCGACACTGTCAGGATAGATTTTGATAAACTCCTCGCCATGCAGCAGAGGATCTGCTGAACCGCCGTATGTAAAATCGCCGTGGTGAAAAAACACTATGACTGGCTTTTTCTGCTCCGTCCTCTTGCTTGCGATACAAATATTGAGTGTCAAACAATCCTCGCTTTGCCTATGGAGTTTAAAAAACGAACCGTCATAATCGACTTGAATTGCGGACGCGCCGAAATGTTTTGCCTCGAATACGTCTTCCGATTCAGGTAGTGGCTCTGGAGCCTTCCAGCGACGGGAGCCGACAGGAGGCTTGGCGTAGGGAATTCCGGTGAAAAAAATTGTATCCTTTGCTTTTTCCCCGACGAAGACACCCGTTTTTGTCTTTACCGCAAGGTCTTTATTAAATGCGCCGTGAATTTGTCGGTTCTGCTGATTCAATTCATCGAGGTCGCTTTTTGTCAGTTGGTCGTCAAAAACAAAGCCATCGCTCCCGTCGCCGTAACGCTCGCGGATTTTTTTTATGCGGTATTGGCGCAGAGCCAAGTTGAACGCGAAAATCAGTAACGGAGGGATTATGACGAATTGGAACTGATCCACCACATAATTAAGTATGGAAACGCCCGTCATCGTGGCGACATACACGGCGATAAAAAAAATGATTGTGAGCACTGCAAATGCCGTGAATCTGTAGACGGGCTTATCCTGAAAAGTTTTGCTGAAAACGATTTTGTATATCAGCCCTTCCAGCGTCATTCCGACAACGAGACAGACCACTATACTCAGCCATTCGGGGTAGCCTAAAATTTTCGAGATTTCAAAGCTGAATCCATAGCCGACCGCCGCAACAAGGGCAATAAATAAATCATCAATCGTAAATAGTTTTCTCATACTTCACCTATTAATTTTCGTAGACATAACGCAGGGCGTTTAAGTTTTGAGTGTTCAAATCTTTATGGCAGACGCAACCTTTTGAGTTTAGCTCCATGGTTTGACGATTATCGGCAGTGTACCGCTCCCAGTGCGGAATGAATTCATTGTTCGGGTTGCCAGTCGCCGCAAATGCCGCCCACGACGCTTGAACTTGCTTTACGAGATTGGGCGCGGGATTCGGTAAAATGTGATTTGGAAGGTTGAAGGTAAACGGCAAATCCATTTCGTGACATGAACGCAAATTTTCAATCGTCGACGGCTCACTGAACAGGTAATAATAAACGTCTTCAAACTTCGATTGATATTCCGCCGCCAACTCTTGTCCGACGCGCCAATCTAACTGATTTACATAATCTATAAAGTTTTCCTCTGTATCGGGGCGATTGTTCAGCCACGTTTGATAAATTTCCTTTGGCGTATATGTTCCTTTGTATCTTTGTAGGGCGAGCGAAGTTTTCTCGTGATTAGTGCGAAACGTTTTGAAAAAATTTTTATCAGAAAACAACCAAAGACACCATTCAAAGGCAGTAGTACCCGTTAAAAATTTAATCCCGCGTGCGCCGCCTTCTTTTAATGCTTTGAACGGGTCACGAGGCAAAAATTTTCCGTCGCACGTCGGCATATAATCAGCTAAATTATTGTGAACGCCACAAAGTTTTTCGTAAAGCTTTTTCAGTTCATCATAAGACCTCTTCATAAGGTCGCTAACTCTATTTGTGCCGCTCAATTCCATAAACCTTTCTGCAATCTTAGTGGAATTCTCCGGAGTATTATAAAAAACCAAATGTCCAGATTGTGGAATTGCTTTTTGGAAAAGATTTTTTGCGGCAGGGGCAACTGTAAGCAACATGACTGAAATTGATCCGGCACTGTGACCAAAAACAGTAATGTTGTCAGGGTTTCCGCCAAATGCCGCGATATTTTCCCTAACCCACTTCACAGCAGCCACTTGGTCTTCAATTCCGAGGTATCCGCTGTCTTCATAAGCAGAATCAATGCTTGCGAAGTTCATAAAGCCGAAAATATTCAGCCGATAGTTAATCGTGACGATAATGACATCATACGCCAACACAAAGTTACTTCCGTTGTAAATTGACTCGACGCTACCGCCGCTGACGAATCCGCCGCCCGGTATGAAAACCATAACGGGCTTATTTTTGCTTTCGCCGTGTGCCCAAATGTTTAGCGTCAAGCAATCTTCGCTTTGCGGGTTGTTAGAAATGTCTTTCAGCGGGTCGTCTAGTTGAACAGCCATAAATCCAAAATTTTTGGCGTCGAAAGATTTATCGGACGGTTTCAGCGGTTGGGGAGCTTGCCAACGAAGTTTTCCTACGGGAGGTTTAGCATAAGGAATGCCCAGCCATGTCCGCACGCTGTTTTCGTCCAAAAAGCCGTTGAACGTGCCGTAGCGGGTTTTAACGTTCAAATTGTTAGCCAAAGTAAATCAATCCTTTCATTGCTCCAAGTCAAGTTCAGCGTACAACTGACTGATTTGCTCTTCCGTATAATGCGGTTTTTCGTAGGTGTCCGAGAAAATAACTTTAATACTTGCCAAGCGTCCTGCGAGCCGCTGTTCCTTCCGAAGTTCGCGCCCCGTGATAAAGATGTACTCAAACATTCTGTCGCCGAAGAACCAAAAGAATACGATAAAAATTTCGCGCGGCACTTCGTCAAGAGAAAGTGTCAACCACAAGAGAAGCCCGCTGATGATTAATCCAATTACCATGAAGATAAACATTTTAAATTCGCGATCCTGTTCCTTTTCGACAAGACCGAGCCTGTAAGAAAAATCATCACGGATAATTTCTGCGATGATTTTTTTCTCTTCCGCCGATAAGCAATCCCCGATGACATTCAAAACGAGCGGACATTCATCGGGAATAGGATTGGCGGCGTCTTGAAGAAACTCGACGAAATCCAAATTCAAGCTCTCCTGGTCTTTTGCGCTGTATGTGTTTATTATGTCGTTGTAGCCGGAGATACAACAATGAATCGTCGCGATTCCGTTCTCGATATAGTCGCGTTTTATGCGTGAATCTATCCGGCTTCTTTTTCGTTCAAACAATCGAATAAAATTGCGTTTTTTCATGTCGCTCCTCATTTCACCGCAAGCAAAAGCAGAGGGTTTCAAGCCCCCTGCCCGTCACTTGTCGTTTAAAGCATATAATATTTGGTAAGCGAATATGTTCTGTCCCAATCGACGATTTTTCTTGCGGATTCTTTTTCGGGGTGGATGTCGAACTCGTCGAAGACCATAACTTTCTTGTTCTCCAAGTCGTAAATCGGCCACTCTTTTGCCTTGCCGTCAGGAGAAATATCCGCGCCGAGTGAAGGGTTGCCGGTTTTGGCGAATTGCACCCACATTTTGCGCATTGTCTTGCAGAAGGTCGCGTCAAATACTCTGCCCGTGTCGCCGGTTATTTCGGGGTGATTGAAAACAACCGCAAGCTCAATGGCGTGACCGCATTTCATTATCGGCAACGAGGCTTCGGGCGTGAAGTAATAGGCGTAAGATTTGCCGACATCTTTCGTCAAACTCTCCGCCAACTTAATAACCGGCGCATTGAACCAAATCTGACTAAAAAGACGGCTGTCGCGTTCCCAGTTGTCGCACTGCATGTCGTTCCAAAAACTTTCGGCAAGCTTTTTGTCCGCGTCGGTGAATTTGACAAAACCCTTCGCTTTGCGGTCGGCAGCCCAGGCGTTCCAGCCTTCAAGCCCGAAACTGGAAACGAAGAAATTCATTTCGTCTTTGTTGCAACCGATAAGAAAAGCGATGTCTGTAAGCGATTGTCACGACGATAACTTCAGGATTTTCTTTAACGAAATTATGACAGTCAAACATCGGGTCGACGGTTCCGCCCGCTTCAAAAGCTCCGCCGTGAATCCACACCATGACGGGTTTTTTATTAGCGGACGCCTCATCAGCTTTCCACACATTCAAATACAAGCAGTCTTCGCTAAGATAAAAAAGGGAGCCGATCTCGAAGTTTTCGTTCCCATAGGCACTTTTAGCGTTGTGATAAGCCTCGTATACGCCGTCATCGGGAACAACGTCCACGGGAGCCTTCCAGCGCAATTCGCCGACGGGTTGTTTGCCGACAAACGGAATGCCTCTGTACGAAATGATATTTTCCGTCTTCTTGCCGACGAAGGTGCCGTTGACGCATTTGACCGCCAACGATTTGTCATAATTGCCGTCAGTGATTCGTTTGTTTTCGCCGTATTGCGCTCTCAATAATGCTTTTTCATCAATCATTTTTATACACCTCTTCGCCGTCAACGATTGTGGCGATTAATTTTGCTTGCGCTACCTTTTCGATGTCGTCATGAAGGAAGTCGCAATCAAAGACCGTCATGTTGGCGAGCTTGCCGAATTCAATTGAGCCCATGCGGTGTTCTTGGTGCCACTGCCGCGCGACGTTGATTGTCATTGCGCGCAAGGATTGTTCGCGGGTGACAGCTTCCTTCATGTTGCGCGGTTCGTTTACCATGCCGCCGCTTTCCTTCGGGTACGTGCGCTTTTCTGCCGTGTAAATGCTGTATTTGATGTCCATTATCGGCGAGACGGGATAATCCGAATGGAAGACAACGTTCGCGCCCGCGTCGTAGAAAGATTTAATCGGATAAGCTTGGTCAGCCAGTTCCTTGCCGACGTAAACGACTTCTTGAGGATAAGTGTCATTGTCCTTCGGCGTCCAAAGCGGTGCAACTGCCGGGACAGAATTTGTTGCGCCCATGCGGCGAATGTCCTCGTCCGTGACGAAATGCAAATGCGCCAGAACGTTGCGCTGATCCAAGTTGCCGGTGATTTTTTCGGCGTCCTCAATGCAACCGAGCATGAAGTGAGTCGCGCCGCCGCCTTCGGAATGGGCGTGCACGGCAAGCCCTTCTTTGTTTGCTTCGGTAATCAGTTCCACCATCTTGTCATGGTCGTTGAAACGCTCTACGCCGTGATACCCCGGCTGATCCAGATAGTCCTGATTCTGCCAGCCCGTATGTGCCTCAGTCACACCGTCGAGAAATGTCTTGATGCCGACAATATGGAAGTATTCGCCACCGTACTTGACACGGTCTTCGGCGACACGGGCTACCTCTGCTTTCGGGTCGGCGGGATTGTCGGGAACAAGCAGATAAGCATAAGTGCGCAGTTTGAGCTTGCCTTCCTGCTCCAGCTCATAGTATGCCCTGACAACGTCCCATGTGAAAAGCTCAACGCCTGCGTCGGCCACGGCTGTATAGCCATTCTGGAGGGCGAAATCCTGCCACGCAAGCAGGTAGTTCTTAGCATCCTCCACTGAAGAGGGGAGTATGGCGATGATATCCAGCAGGGGATTTTCACAGATATAGCCGTCGGGGTCGCCATTCTTGTCTACGTGCACCATGTCATAGCCGTATCTCTTCGCGTATGCCGCATCAATGCCAGCCCACTGAAGTGCCTTGGTGTTGAGCAGCATGGAATGCCCGCCGCCAGTCTGCATAATCAACGGCTTGTCGGAGCAAATTTCGTCCAGATACGACTTTGTAACGTATTCGTCGTTTTCAGTCCAACCTGCCGCCAAATAAATTTTGCGGTCGGGATTATCGGCGATGAATTGCTTGATGACTTCGCGATACTTGTCGTAGTCGGTCGAAAGAAATTGCGAGAGATTCGCCTGTCCGACGGCGCGATAACCGGCGAAATATCCGTGGCAATGGGATTCGAGGAAGCCGGGATAAATAAAGTTGTCGCCGTAATCGAGAAAAGTGGCGTCTGCACCGGCGAGCTTTTTAGCCTCTTGAGCGTCGCCGATATAGGCAAACAAGCCGTCCTTGACGAGAGCCGCCTTGGCAAAGGGACGCTTGTCGTCAACGGTGATGATGTTGCCGAGGATAACCGTTTCTTTCATGATTCATTTTCCTTTCTGTACACTGCAAGCAATTCACATGGAGAAAACTTTCTTGCCTTCAAAGTAAGTCGCGGCAGTTTTTGCAGTGTGAATTTCCTTCACGGGGCAAGTTAGCACGTCTTTGTTGACGAGGAGGAAGTCTGCATATTTGCCGAGGCTTATACTGCCGCGTTCGTTTTCAAGGAACATTTGCTTTGCGACGTTGATTGTAAGAGCTGTGATAGCTTGTTCGCGAGTAATCAGCTCCTCAGTCCACCAAGGCTTTGCCTTCTTCCATGAAACATTGCCCTGTAACCGCAATTTCGATAATGCCGAACGGATCGTCGGGGCTGCCGCTCAACGCTGGGAAATCAGAATGCGAAGTCACGTTGACGCCGTTGTCGAAGAAAGACTTCATGGGATAGCTCTTGTCGCCCATGCCTTCGGGACACATGCTTAACAGAGCCTCGCGATCCTCGTCTGCGCAATGGTGCCAAAGCATTCCTTCGGTGACGTAAATATTGTGGTCTGCCATGCGCTTGTAGTCGGGCTGAAAGACTTGGTGCACGTGGACAAGAGTGTTGCGAAGTTCATCTTTGCCGCCGTTTATGTATGCGTTGACGGCGCGATTGACCGCCTTATTGCCCATCGTGTGAATATGCATACTCAAACCTTTTGCGTTAGACTTGCGCGTCATGTAGGTAACTTCCTCTTCCGACCAGTTGGCGATACCTTGTTTTCCGTCTGGATACAGCGGCTCAACAAATCCCGTACCCGTCTCAACCGTGCCGTCCATAAAAAGTTTAACCCAGTTGGTTTTCACATGCTCGGACGAGTATTTTTGAACGTCGAGAGCTTTTTCCAAGTTTTTATCAATATCCATCCAGCTTTCGAGTTCATAGGTCAAGCCCAAGACAAAGTGCATATCGCCCGCCTTATCTTTTTGTTGCGCGGCTTTAAAGTAGCTTTCATTGAAGAAATAATTGCCCCAGCCGTCAAGATACATCGTGTAGCCTTCCGACAACAAATGCTGCTCGATATCAAGCAGAATTGTTTTCGCAAAGTCGATGGAAAAGAGGTTGTCATTATCCAAGAAAGAGCGCGTGTAGGTTCCTGCCTGTTCCTTCAAAAAACCGGTCGGCGTGCCGTCAGCACCAAAAACGATTTCGCCGCCGCGGACTTCTTTTTTGAGTACGGTGCCGTCTTGCGTCATAATTCTGGCGTTGACGAGAGCAAGGGTATTTACGAGGGCTTTGTGACCTTCCTCGTCGGCAAAGTACATGGGAATATCGCTGCAAATTTCATCCAGCTGTTGACGAGTAGGCATATTTTTTTCAAAGAGCAGGATTTGCCAGCCGAAACCGAAGATAGCCTTTGCTCCAGTTTCTCTTGCCTTCTTGACTGCGGCGGGAACGAGTTCTGCCAAAAAATTTTCCGGAGTGATTTCTCTGTCAATAGCCGTTCCGACTTTCGGAATGCCATGACCTATCGAATAATGCGCGTGACCGTTGCCGCACGAGGGCATGACAAGCCCTTTGCTCGTGTAGTCGATAACTTCCGTCTTGCCTTCCTCGATAAAGGCTTCGACCCCTGCCTTGTCGCCGACGTAAATAAACTTGCCGTCCTTCACGGCGAACGCCTCGACGATTTGATTGCCTTCGGAAGTAAAAATTTTTCCGCAAACGACAAGATCCGCTACGCTGTTTTTCATGGTAAGTCCTCCTAAAATTTTTATTTTTCGCTAGTGTAAACCCATTCGCCGCCAATCATCGTGCGCAAAACTTTTGCGTCGTTAATGTGTTCGGGGGCGCAAGCGGTGATGTCCGAATCAAGCACAACCATATCGGCTTTTTTGCCGACTGTGATACTGCCGAGCGTGTCTTCGCATTTGAACTGGTACGCGCCGTTCAAAGTCGTTGCTTTAATCATCTGTTCGACCGTTACACGCTCCGAAGGATTCATCAAAGTTTCGGGTTCGCCGGGAATTTGACGGATTACGGCAGTTTGAATTCCGTTTGTCGGTCTTAGGTCTGCCGTGACAGGGTAATCTGTGGCTTGAGTTACAACAACGCCTTTATCGAAAAACGACTTCAGCGGGTACTGATTTTCTGCGCGTTCCTTGCCGAGATACGGTACCGACAATTTTGTATGATAATCTGGTTCCTTGACAAACCAATAGGGATTAGCCACCGCAATTACGCCGAGTTTCGCCATGCGGTCAATATCAGCAGGATTCACGATTTGCAGGTGAGTAAGAGCACTGCGGTTATCGGAGGAAGTACCAGCTTTTTCAAAAGCATTCAACGCCTCAGCTATGGCACCGTCGCCGATTGTGTGAATGTGCACTGTAATATTCATATCGTGGGCTTTTTTCACCGTGGCGACTAAGGTGTCCAGGTCAAAGCGCAATAAACCGCGATAGCCGTCGTTGCGGTTGCTGTACGGTTCGTTAAGGTAAGCCGTCGCGCTTTCTACAACACCGTCGAGCAAAATTTTTATGTTGTCTACAGCGAATCTGTTGCCTTTAAATTTTTCCCGACACTTAACGCCGTTTTCCACGTCCGCGACGGGATTTTTATCGACGAAGACTTGATAGCCGCCGTGCACGCGAAGTTTCAATTTGCCTTCAACGTCCAGCTGATGATAAGCCTCCATCACGTTTTCAGAGCCGTAATCGTAATTTACCATCGGGTCGAAAGTCATCGTCACTCCGATAGAAAGAAATACGTCTTGATAAGCCAAAAGTGCCTTCTTGTACTCCTCAACCGTGAAATGGTAAAGTAAGTCATTGAAATAAATGCTCGTTCCTTCGCGAAAACAGCCAGTTGGGTTGCCGTCCGCATCACGGACAATAACGCCGTCGGCAATATCGGGCGTATCTTTGGTAATATTTTTGATTTTCATCGCGGCAGAGTTCAACCAAAACGAATGGTGCCCGTAATCTATCATCGCAACTGGTTTATCGGTTAAATCGTCAATCATTGCCGCCGTGGGATCATCTGTTCCAAAAGTTGCGTCGTCCCAGCCCATACCTTGAATTTTATCCATTTCGGGATTTTTCGCGATGAAATCCTTGAGCCGTGCGCGAATCGCGTCGAGCGTTTTGCAGTCGTTCAATTTGCACATGAGCAACATTTTGGAGCCGCCGAGATTGCCATGAGCGTGCCCATCGACAAATCCTGGCAGAATCAGACCGTTATCATAAAATTCTTCCTTAGTGCCCTCGCCGACGAAAGATTTTGCGCCTAAAGCGTCGCCGACGTAAATAAATTTTCCGTCAGCAATCGCAACTGCTTGAGCCTTGGGATTTTTCTCGTCAACGGTGTAAAAGTCGCCGTGAATGACAGTATCTGCAAAATTTTTCATATGCATTCCTCCAAAAACATTTCACAGATTAATTTCATGTATTATCTTATTTCTTATTTTTCATTTGTTCAAGCAAGGGGGGTTCCAGAATGTCACATCTGCCTTGCGAAAGATTTATTGTTTTTCTCGCTTTGCATGGCTAAACTACAGAAAAATAGAAATGGATTGGATAGAATAAAAAATGCGCATACAGTTTGCAGAGACCTTGAGAAAACTTCGCACGGAAAAAAATCTTTCGCAGAGGGAATTAGCAGAACGATTATATGTAACCCGTTCGACGATTGCGCGTTGGGAAAGCGGAAGTCGCTTGCCAGACGCTTTAATGATTACGCGACTGGCAAAAAGTCTCGACACAGACGTAAACACACTGATTGAGGCGGCGGTAGAGAGTGAAGACGCCCCGAACGTTATCATGGTAGACGACAGAAAGATATTTTTATCTGGAGCGTTGCCAATTTTGGAAGAAGTGCTACCCAACGCGATAATCACAGGATTTACGCGCCCGTCGGAGGCAATCGAATACGCGAAGGCAAATCGAATCGCTTTGGCATTTCTGGATATTGAATTGGGAAAAACAAACGGCTTTGATCTTTGCCGCACGTTGCTCATGATTAATCCCCGCACAAATGTGGTTTATCTGACCGCGTACATCGAATATTCTTTTGACGCGTGGAGCACAGGCGCAAGCGGCTTTACACTCAAGCCGATAACGGCAGAAAATGTTCGAGCACAACTAAAAAACCTCCGCTATCCGTTTTCGATGGGAGGTGCACAGGATTGAGTTTGGAACAAATTTATTTTTTCGTATGCGGCGCGGTGATGATATTGACGGTGCTAACATTGTGGGTTGCCGTTATCATGCCCAGCCCGAATCAATGGAACAAGCGTTTCTTCGTTACCCTGTTTGCAGTTTTCGTGCTGTGTATGCTCGCCTTTTTCGTCGACCTTTTGATTTACACTGATCCGAGCATGGCATTGGAGGAAAGAATTACCGCCTACTTTGAATACCTGCTTCTTTCGATACCAATGCCAATGTTTACGGCTTACCTATTGCGTACTTGTGGAGAAGACTGGCGAAAGAGTTCGCTTTTCCTCTCCGTCATTGTCCTTTGGGGTATATTCTTCCTCTTATTGGCAATCGCTCAGTTTACGACGTTCCTATATTACGTCACGCCAGATAATCGATATATTCGAAGTTCTTGGCATTGGCTTCTGGTGGCTCCTATTTTCGCGGTGATGTTTCTCAATCTGGCAGCCGTAATTCACAGGCGCGATAAGTTGCCCCAAAAATATTTTGTCGCTTTCCTGATTCATCTGCTACCGTTGCTGGTCGCCCTGCTCATCAATGCTATGGGTATCGAAACTCTCGTGATCGTCGTTTTAGGTGTGTTTATATCCACGCTTTCTATGTTCGCAATCATTTTATACGACCAAATTGAGTCGTATGTAGGTCAACAGCGGGAAATTGCCCATCAAAGAGCGAGTATTATGGTTTTGCAAATGAGACCGCACTTTATTTACAACGCCATGATGAGTATCTACTACCTTTGCGCGAAGGATCCCAAAAAAGCTCAGCAAGTCACGATGGATTTTACAACCTATCTTCGCAAAAACTTTACCGCCATTGCCAGCGAAGATACTGTTCCTTTTTCCGACGAGTTGGAACACACCCGCGCTTATCTTGCAGTAGAACAGGTTCAGTTCGAGGATAATCTTTGTGTAGAATACGACACGCCGCATAAAGAATTCCGCTTGCCGCCGCTGACACTTCAACCCATTGTGGAAAATGCAGTCAAACACGGAATGGATCCAGAGTACGCGCCGCTTTGCATTTCTATTCAAACTTGTAAGACGGATTCCGGCAGTGTGATTATCGTGGAGGACAACGGTCCCGGCTTCGCACCTGCCGACGACGATTACGAGCCGCATATCGCATTGGTGAATATAAAGCACCGGCTGGAAATGATGTGCGGCGGAAAAATGACGATACGACCTCGCGAAGGTGGTGGAACTGTGGTAAATGTAATAATCCCTTGACGCTCATCTTCTTCCGCTAATCTATCTGCTATTTTCTGCAATAGCAAGTAATTTATCTGACCAAACAGCAAACATTGCTTGAATTGAAAAGGCTGTTTTAGGAAGATGAACTACGATGGTCATGCTTTAACTTTTTCTGTTCACATCTCCATAAATTTTTGAACTAAATATCCTAAAACAACAGTAATCGTCAGCACATCCGTTCCATTTAAGATGATATAGCCCCATATTTCGCTAGGAGTTCTTTCCAATATTTGACTTTGCGAGGCTATAAATATTCCTTGATTTATGATAGTCGTGATGTCCCCAAAAATATTCAAGATATTAAACTCGTATGCCAGAGGGTCATAATCATACCATTTCATTCCGCCAAAAAAGCCTATCCCGTAATACGTTATAAATTCCAGCGTCGTCAGCATTATCATTCCCAATAAAATTATCTCTTGCTTCGATAGTTCTCTTTCCATAAATCGGCTTAAAGTCGCTATGCATAGGACATACGAAATAACCGTGATGCTGTATCCGTATATCCACCTGTCTTCTCTGAGGGAATCTATCGCGTAAAACACGTCGAAGACCAAAACTCCCGCGCTGTAATACATAAAGATGATTGAATAGATGAATCCAAATATTTCAACGGGAAAGCCTTTCTCCGTCGGGTCTTCTTTCGGCGCAAATATTACTACCAACACAAAAAACATTATCAAACTTAAAAAATCTTCAGCTACAAATTCAATTTCAAGCTGGAGCGGTGTCAGTGGCAAAATTATAAGACAAACCATAATCATGACGATAAATTCGATTTTTTTTGGATTCGATACCACTATTTGCTTGACGTAGGCATAAAGAATTACAAAATCGTCTCGAACCGAACGAACGAGATTGTTTCGCGAACCTTTTTTAGGCAAGATGTGGTAAAAGAAACGCAAGATGAGGAATATCAGCCCCATTACGAAATATCCAAGCATCAATAAAACCATTACATGATACTCCCTATAAAAAATATCGCGCCATAAAATAACGGCGACTTATATCCTAAGCAAGGGATACAAGTCGCTTTTTGATGAATAGCCGCCTCATTCAATTTTAGAATTTGATTCAATCCGTTGACGAGGAAGTTTCTTCTGAGACTTTATTTTTGGCAAAAAGTTTTTCTACAATCTTTTGAACGATGACGAAGAAGACAGGAATTAAAAATATCCCAAGAAACGTCGCTATAGTCATACCGCCGACGACTGCCACGCCCATAGAATTGCGAGCCGCCGAGCCTGCCCCCGCAGCCGTCGCCAATGGAACGCAACCGATTATAAAAGCAAATGAAGTCATCAGTATCGGACGCAAACGCAAGCCCGCCGACTCCAAAGACGCTTTAACCGCTTCCATGCCCTTATCCGTGCGAACTTTAGCAAATTCGACAATCAGTATCGCGTTCTTCGCCGCAAGCCCCATAATCATTATTACGCCGATTTGCATGTAGACGCTATTTTGAAAACCCGGATTTCCTACGCCGTAAGTATTCGTGTAATAATTCAGGACGAATTCCGAGAGAAGAGCTCCGAAAACACCCGTCGGAACTGTCATCAAGACGGAAAATGGAACCGACCAACTTTCATACAGCGCGGCAAGGCAAAGGAATACGAATACCAACGCCAATGCCATAACTTGCCCCGTCGAGCCAGATGCTTTGTACTCTTCGCGAGATTGTCCAGACCATTCTACGCCAAAACCTGTCGGCGCAACTTCATGTACAACACTTGTCAACGCTGCCATTGCTTGACCAGACGAATAACCTTCGGCAGGCTGAGCTTGAATTAACACTGAACGTTTTCCATTAAAGCGAGTGACCTGCGTCGTGCCGGTGTTGAGTTTGTAACTTATTAACGTGTCGAGCGGCACAAATTGCCCCATATCTCCTCTGACGAACATAAATTTTAACATATCGACTTCACTGCGGAAGTAAACGTCTGATTGCATGACAACTTTATACGTTCTGCCAAATCTGTCGTAGTCATCAACCTGCATGCCACCGAAATTTACTTGCAAAGCGGAGTAAACGTCCCCAAGATTCACGCCGAGCATTTCAATTTTCTTTTGGTCGAGTTCATATTTGTAGCTAGGCGAAGTCACGCTGAAAGTTGTACTTACGCCTTGAAGTTCAGGACGCGAATTAGCCGCTTTGACTATTTCATCAGTGATATCGGAAAGTTCATTGTCAGAGTGGCTTTCCTGGTCGATAAGTTGCATTGTCAAACCGCCAACTTGTCCTAAACCCGGCAACGAGGGCGGATTAAAACCAATTACAAACGCTTCAGGCGCGATGCCATTGCCTACCATGAAGACATTGTTAATTGCGGCTGTTGCGGACTTTTCAAAGTCTGTTCGCTCCGCCCAAGGATGCATACTCAAAAATAAAGTCGCCGCTGAAGATTTCGTGCCGCCGGAAGCTATGTTGTAGCCTGCAATCGTGATAACGTCCTTAATGCCGGGGACTTGCTCACGAATGGCCGCGGCTACCTTGTCCGTTGTCAGTGAAGTCCTATTTAGTGAAGTTCCTTCTGGTAGCATGACCGCCGCTACGAAATAACCTTGGTCTTCGTCGGGGACGAACGTTGACGGCAAGATTTTAAACAAAAGCCCTGTTAAGCCGCAGACAATCAGCATAAAGACGATAGCAAGCTTTGAACCCGAAATAACTTTGGCGACAATTCCGACGTAAGAATTTTTCGTGCGCTCGAACCAGTTATTGAACGCGTCGAAAAATTTGCTGAAGAAATTCTTCTTGCCGTGCTCGTGAGGCTTGAGGATTATTGCGCAAAGTGCCGGCGTCAACGTGAGCGCGACAAAAGCGGATAAGCCCATCGATACGGCGATTGTCAGCGCGAATTGCCGATACAAAATGCCCGTCATGCCGCCGAGGAACGCTATCGGGATAAAAACTGCCGACAAAACAAAAGCTATCGCCACGACAGGTCCTTGAACTTCTGCCATAGCGACTTCAGTTGCCTCGACGGGATTTAAGCCGCGTTCCATGTGCTGTTCGACGTTTTCGATAACAACTACTGCGTCGTCGACGACCAGACCGATTGCTAAAACCATCGCGAATAGCGTTAGCGTGTTAATCGTGAAGTCGAGAACCGTAAATGCCGCGAACGTTCCGAGCAATGAGACGGGAACAGCCAGCAACGGAATAATCGTCGCCCGAAAACTCTGCAGGAAAATAAAAATTACCAAAACGACCAGAACCAACGCTTCAAAGAAGGTATGCGCAACTTCGTTGATGGACGCCTTGATAAATTCCGTGTTGTCCAACACTTGACCGTATTTAATTCCTTCGGGCAAATGTTTTTCTGCCTCGCTAAGGATTCTTTTGACTTCGCCGATAGTTTCAAGGGCATTGGCGTCGCTCGTCAAGTTGATTATGAACGGAACCGAAGTATAGCCGTTGAACTTGCCGACATAAGTATTTGACTGTTGCCCGATTTCAACTCGTGCCACGTCTTTTAAGTAGACAAACGCGCCCGCGTCCCCAGTTTTCAAGATGATATTCTCGAATTGCTCTGGCGTCTCCAATCTGCCTTGAATTTGTCCGGTGTACTCTTTCTCTTGTCCTTGCGCGACGGGTAATTTGCCGATTGAACCTGCCGCCGCTTGAGCATTTTGAGTTTTAATCGCGCTTTGAACGTCAGCGACCGTCAATCCGTAGTTCGCGAGCTTTTCGGGATTAATCCACACGCGCAAAGCATAGTCCGCACTCATGATTTGAACTTTGCCGACGCCCTTAACGCGTTTCAAGTCGTCAGCAATATAAATGTCGGCGTAATTTTTTATGAATGCCGTATCGTAAAGCCCGTTGTCGCAGTAGAAAGCAAAAATCATCGCCATATCCTGCGAAGACTTGGAAGTCGTCACGCCGGAGGAAATAACTGTTTCCGGCAAATTTGAATTGGCTGAGGCGACGTTATTTTGAACCTTAACGGAGTCCATGTCGCCATCCGTGCCGACCTCAAAATAGACATTCAGTGAATAGCTACCGTCATCGTTTGAATTGGAGCTCATGTAGTCCATGCCTTGCGTACCGTTCACGCGATTTTCTATGACCTGCGCGACAGCTTGATTGACGACAGTGGCATTTGCGCCGGGGTAGCTAGCATCGACATTGATTGTGGGCGGCGAAATGTTCGGATATTGAGCGATTGGCGTATTAAGCCCCGCAATTATCCCGATAAGGCTGATGATAATCGCTATGACGATTGCGAAAACCGGTCGATGAATAAAAAACTTAGCCATATCTCGACCACCTCACTTATTTGCGCCGCTTCCAACGTCAAAAACTTCTGCACTAGGCGAAAATGAGAAGTCCATATCCTTTGCAGTCACTTGCGTAACTTCCAAAGGCATTCCGTCGCGCAAATTCGTCAAGCCCTCGACGACGACCCAATCATCAGGCTTCAAACCGCTTTTAATGACATAATACGAGCCGATTTTTTCACCGAGCTCAACTTTTCGGACGGCAGACTTATTATCGGATTGAGCGACGATAACCAAAGTTTCGCCCAAAAGCTGTTGAAGAGCGCGTTCTGGAACGAGCATTGCGTTTGGAATTTCCAATCCGCTAATTTCGACGCGTGCATACATGCCGGGGACGAGTAAGCGGTCGGGATTCCTAAAAATCGTACGAATCGTCAGAGTGCCCGTCGCATTTCCCATTGCCCTATCGTATTCTGCAAACTCGCCTTGATATGGATAGCGCGAACCGTCAGCCAACGTCAAAGCAATTTTAAAATTGGGGTCAGGCTTGCCATCTGCCTCGCGTCCATCTCTTCTCGAAAGTCGCAAATATTCTTGTTCGGAAACGGCGAACTGCACAAACACGGGGTCAAGAAGACCAATCGTCGCTAATGGTGTGCTACCTGCAGTTGCAAGAGTGCCGACGGGAACATCATCAATGCCTAAACGCCCGCTCATCGGCGCGTAAATTATCGTATCCGCTAAATCGTCCTTCGCCTTTTGCAATAAAGCTTCGTTGGCTTCAACCTCTGCTTCCTGTGACTTGACGGTAGCACGTTGATTGGTAAGCATCTGTTCGGATATTGCATTTGACTGCCAAAGTTCCTCGTCGCGTTGAAGGTCGACTCGTTCCTTAGCTAAAGCCGTCTTTGATTTGGCGAGCTTGGCTTCAGCCTCCAGAACTGCCGATTTGTATTGCCTGTCGTCGATTTTAAACAAAATTTGTCCTGCAACAACATCCTGACCACCACTAACGTACTTTTCTACAATGGAGCCATTGACTTTGGATTGAACTTTCATTTCGTCGCGGTCGATAACTTGCCCGCTGTAGGAAAAAGTAATTGGCGCGTCGGTTGTCAAAACTTTTATCGCCTTTACTTTGGTCGGATAGTCCTCTAAAGATTGCTCTTCGGTTTCTTCGCCGCCGCAACCCGTCATGAGCAACGCCGCCGCTAAAATTATAGCTGGAAGTATTTTCATCATAATCGCGAGTACCGCATTCTCTCCTCTTAATTCACATCTCAACGAGTTTACTTCAATTCAGTGTCCTGTATGGGGAAATTCTTGCGCCTTTGAAAGTTAATTCGACTGCTAATCCTTTTTTATCAAGCTGATAGACCCAAACGCCGTTTGCAACAATGGTAGCGTCTGCAAAAGTGTCGCCGGTCACGCCGTCGCTTGCCTGTGCTGAAACCTCAGTCCCAAATTTGATATTGCCAGAAACAAATCTATCCCAAGCCTCTTTATTGAGGATAACGAACAGCAAATCGTATTCCTTCGCGCCAAAATTTACGCCGAGGCTAACTTCTTTCATCTTCACATAAATTCTTTGACCAGTTTCATTGTTTACGGCTACTCCGCGCCCGTGATCGTCGCCCCAAAAGCCCCATTTGACACTGGAAGCACTGATTGTGCAGTACGCGTAGACTTTTTGCATTGCCCGCTCTGCTGACGGATATTTTTGGTACATGCGCGACAAAACCTGCCTGCTCATCTCGTTTAACTCGGCGCGTTGTTCGTCCGGTGACTTTTTGGCGGCAAATACACTGCTTGCCGTCATTAAAACCAGCAAGAACAAAATCAGTTGAATAAACTTCTTCCTCATAAGGATATACCTCCATAATTTAGACAAAATGGACTCAACAATATTTGCCGAGCCCATTCCGTCAATATTAACCCAAAATTATTGTCTGTCTCTGTTTATTGAAGGCCAACCTGCTCCAAGGTCGGAATAGCCGAACCAATTCGCTTTGGTGTCCCAGTTGAACTTGTAACGTTTGCTCTTACCGGACTTTTCAAAAGCCAAAACCAAATCGCCGTTCTTTAACGCTACGATGTAAGGATAAGCTCCGTTTTCGTGGGCATAGTGCAGACTGTCGATATAAACTTCCAATTTCTTGTTGATGGGCGAATAACCGAAAAGACACGCCCGGTCGATGGACTCCAGCGAATAAAACAGCTCGGAATTTGACTTATTCTTGAATACTCGGACTGTATAGCCGTAATCCACTTTCGGATAGTGCGCGTCGTCAATTCTCTGGTCGTCAAGCCAAACTATGAAGTGCAGCCGGTTTTCGCTACTCGATTGCCAGAGTTTTCGCGCCTGAATTTTGAGCATCCCGTAAGGAGTGGTGAAAGTTTCCGATAAAGCCTGGTCATTTTTTAGCTGTTCGGTAAAGTTCGGTGCCTCGTAAACCATTTCGTAAGTCTCGGCAAAGCACACCGTCGCGAACGCCATGACAAACAGGCTTAACACCGTGGCAACAAGTTTTCTCATGATTTTCCCTCCTAATAACATTTTTATAACGATTTCGCATAATTTATCAAGTTTTCTCGTTTAAGTCAATGGAGGTTCTAGATTGTCCCGTTTTTTAGTTTTCGTAGACGTAGCGCAGGGCGTTTAAGTTCTGAGTGTCCAAATCTTTATGGCAGACACAGCCTTTTGAGCTTAATTCCATTGTTTGACGATTGGTGGCGGAATATTTTTCCCAGTGCGGAATAAATTCGTTGTCAGGGTTGCCAGTAGCCGCAAATGCCGCCCATGACGCCTGAATTGACCTTACGAGGTTTTGATTCGGCGTAAACTCTTCGGACGATACGTTGAAAGTATACGGAAGGTCAAAAGCATGGCACGAGCCGAGCATTTCAATCGGCGAAGACTCACTGAACAGATAAAAATACACGTCAGCGAATTTCGATTGATATTCAGAAGATAATTCCTGCCCGACGCGCCAATCTACCTGCGTAACGAAATCTGCGAAGTTATCTTCTGTATCGGGACGCCCATTGAGCCATTTTTTATAAACTTCTTCTGGAGTTTGCGCTTGGTATCTTCTGAGAGCGATAGAAATTTTTCCAGGATTACTGCGGAAGATTTTAAAGAAATTCTCATCGCCCAAAAGGAAAGCTCGCCATTCATCTGCAGTCGTGCCGGTTAAAAATTTAATTCCGCTTGCCGCGCCGTCTCTTAACGCCTTAAGCGGGTCACGAGGCAAAAATTTTCCGTCGCACGTCGGCGCAAATTCCACAAGATTGGGCCCGTCGCTTGTGAGTAAATATTTTGCGTAAAGTTGTTGGAGTTCGACGGCTGATTTCTTCATCAAGTCGCCGACAGTCTTTGCGCCGCTGAATGTCATAAATTTTTCTGCGGTTTGGGCTGAAATTTCCGGCTCGTTATAAAAATCGAGGCAGCCGGACTGCGGAATTACTTTTTGGAACAAACCTTTGGCGGCAGGGATAACCGTAAGCAACATCGTCGAAATTGAACCGGCACTTTCGCCAAAAACCGTAATATTATCCGGGTCGCCGCCGAATGCCTCGATATTTTCCTTAATCCACTTCACAGCCGCCACTTGGTCTTTAGTTCCGAGGTATCCGCTGTCTTCATAAGCAGAATCAATGCTTGCGAAGTTCATAAAGCCGAAAACGTTCAGTCTATAGTTCAAAAAAACGATAACGACATCTTGCGCCGTCACAAAATTGGAGCCGCTGTAAAGTCCTTCGCTCGAATAGCCGCCGACGAATGCCCCGCCGTAAATCCAGACCATGACGGGCTTATTTTTGCCTTCGCCGCGTGTGAAAATGTTCAGCGTCAAGCAATCTTCGCCTTGCCGAACGTCATCATCATCTAAAAGCGGCTTGTCGAGTTTCATATCAGCTTGCATTGGCGAATCACTTAATTTTTTAGCGTCGAAGGTCTTATTGGACGGTTTCAGAGGTTGGGGAGCTTGCCAACGAAGTTTTCCGACGGGCGGTTGAGCGTAGGGAATACCGAGCCAAGTTTTTATGCCATTTTCACCGACAAAGCCTTTGAAGGTTCCGTAGCGGGTCTTCGCAGTGCAATCGCTTGCCGCAAAAGCTTTGTTGTCAGGTAGAAAACCAATCGTATTAGCCGCCAAAAAGCCCAGTGCGGCAACTTTGATGAAGTCTCTTCTCGTTAAGTTTGACATAAAATCACGTCCTTTCATTAGGCAGAAATTGTAACAAATGGCTATGACAGTATCAAGCGAACAAAAAAATTCCCCGACATAAGTCGAGGCGGTTATTATCTTTTACATGGAGAAAACTTTCTTGCCTTCAAAGTAGGTCGCTTTTGGTTTTGCAGTGTGGATTTCTTTTACGGGGCAAGTCAGCACGTCTTTATTAACGAGGAGGAAGTCGGCATATTTACCGGGTTTGATACTGCCGCGTTCGTTCTCAAGGAACATTTGCTTTGCGCAACCGATTGTCAGAGCAGTGAGAGCCTGTTCGCGGGTGACGAGTTCTTCAGTCCACCAAGGGTCGCCGCCTTCAAAGTAACAGACGCCCGTCAAGGCAATTTCCATAATTCCGAACGGGTCATCGGGGCTGTTGCTCAAGGCAGGATAATCTGTATGGAAAGATACGGTGATACCATTATCGAAGAACGACTTCATCGGGTAGCCTTGGTACGCAAATTTTCCAGGGAGCGTGGTTTTAAATTCCTCGACGTGTTCATTGGATTCGTGGTGCCAAATCATTCCGGCGGTGACGTAGATATTATTGTCTGCCATGCGCTTATAATCAGGCTCATTGACGTTGCGCAAGTGGACAACCGTATTGCGCATGTCGGGCTTGCCGCCGTTTATGTATGCGTTGACGACGCGATTGACGCCCGCATTGCCGAGCGCATGTATATGCATGGTC